>NZ_CP156891.1:1320000-1920000 GCF_019249795.2 Segatella copri | reverse complement strand
ATATAGCTCCTCGTATAATCTATCGTGACCAAGCAGACTGGAGTGTCTTCAAGGATGCTATCGAGGCTAACCCTACAACTCCTTTGATGGATCCAGAGAATCCTACTCGTTACTACAACTTCCAAGGTCAGGCGGCAGGTTCTAACCCTGTGGAGCGTCAGCTCTTGGAGACAGACCATGGTGACACCAAGTTGCTGGATTGGGATGGTACGGTAAAGTTGAATCTTTTGCCTCTCTTGATGAAGGATGGTAAGGGCAATCACAATCTCTCTACACAGATTATGTTTGCTGACCACCAGTATGATAACAATAATTCTTGGTTCCGTCCATCTACCAGTACCATTGCCATCAACAATGGTCGCGATGGTGAGGCAAGTCGTTCCTACAGCAAGGAGCGTCAGTATGTGGCAGAGTGGTTGGCAAACTACATGGGTAGTTTCGGCAAGCACAATGTAAAGGGTATGTTGGGTTATTCTTACCAGTACTCACAGTATTCTGGATTCAATGCCGAAAATAAGGATTTCCCTAATGATGCTCTTGGTCCAGACAACCTCGGCTCTGGTGAGTATGTGAAAGATGAAGGTGAGGTCGGTATGGGTAGTTATAAGAACGATGCCAAGCTCATCGCCTTCTTCGGTCGTGTAAGCTACGACTATGATGGCAAGTATTTGTTTACTGCTTCTCTCCGTCATGAGGGCTCTTCTAAGTTTGGTGCTAACCACAAGTGGGGTAACTTCCCTGCCGTATCTGCAGGTTGGCGTATCTCTCAGGAGAAGTTTATGAAGAATCTCAAGTGGATCAGCGACTTAAAAATCCGTGGTGACTACGGTGTTACTGGTAACCAGGATTTTGGTAGCTACAAGTCTTTGAACACCATGACAGGTTTTGGATATTATATCTATAATGGTAAGTATTTCCAGGTTTGGGGACCTGCTAAGAACGTGAACCCTGACTTGAGATGGGAGAAAGCCAAGAACTGGAATATCGGTATCGACTTCTCTCTGTTTAAGAATCGCTTCTATGGTTCCTTGAACTACTTCAATCGCAAGACTGAGGACTTGTTGGGTGACTATAAGGTGTCTGTTCCTCCATACCTCTTCGACAATACTTTCGTCAACGTAGGTACGATGAAGAACTATGGTTTCGAGTTCGACCTCAACTTAAAGGCAGTCAATACCAAGGACTTCTCATACGACCTCAGTTTCGTAGGTACAACCATGCAGAATAAGTTCGTGGATTTCAGCAACTCCGAGTTCGTAGGTCAGGATTATTATGATGTAGTAGGTACATCAGATCCATATCCTTACTATAACTTGCAGCGCATAGAGAAAGGACAGTCATTGGGTAACTTCTATATGTGGAAGTATGCAGGCCATACTACAGATGGAGAATGGCTTGTTTATGACAAGGATGGCGAGATAATCCGTGCTTCGCAAGCTACGGCAGCCGACCGTGTCAAGGTAGGCAATGGTATGCCTAAGTTCACCATGTCTTCGAGCCATAACTTCCGTTACAAGAACATCGACTTGTCTTTGTTCTTCCGTGGAGCATTTGGCTATGACATCTTCAATATCCACGACTTCTACTATGGAACTCGCAACTTTACAGGTAACCGTTTGCAGAAGGCATACGGCAAGAACTTCCAAATCAGTGGCAATTCCAACCCTGTGGTTTGCGACTACTTCTTGGAGAAAGGCGACTATTTGAAACTCGATATGGTAACCTTGGGTTATACATTCGATTTGTCAAAGTGTCGTTTCCTTGACCGAGTAAGATTGTATGGAACAGTGAAGAACGTGTTTACCTTGACCAAGTTCAGCGGTGTTGACCCTTCGAACTATCAAGTAAATGGACTTACTCCAGGAGCACAAGGCTCACGTGACTATTTCCCATCAACACGTCAGTTTATCCTTGGCATGACAGTAGATTTCTGATAATCATCTTAAAATCAAGAAAAAATGAAAATTGTTAATTATATAGTATCTGCAGCTTTATGCACACTCTCGTTGTCAAGCTGTACTGACTTGAGCGAAACGCTCTATGATCAAGTGGCATCAGAGAATTATTATAATACCAAGCAGGATGTGATTAGAGCCACATTCCGTCCTTTCGAACATGCTTTCTGGAGCATTGAGAGCCGCCATGTGCTCAATGAATTGACTGCTGACCAACTGATAACTCCTACTCGTGATGGTTGGTGGGACGATGGTGGAAAATGGCGTATCATGCACTATCACGATTACAATGTGGAAGATGCAGAGATGGTACAGCAAGAATGGAACGGTTGTTTCCAAGGTATTATGCAGAGTTGTAAGGTTATCGAGGACTTGAGTAAGCTTTCTGCAGAACAGTTTGGATTCACACAATCAGAGTTCAATAACCTCAAGGCTCAGTGCCGTGTATTGCGTGCTTGGTTCTATCTTCGCTTGCTTGATGGTTTCCGCCATGTGCCATTGGTAACAACCACAACAGGAGGCTCTATGAAACAGGTAGATCCTAAGGAAACTTATAAATTCATCGAGAGTGAATTGAAAGAATGCCTGCCATTGCTCGTAGAGAAAACCGAATTAGGTACCAATTCTACCCTCCAAGGCCAGTGGACAAAGGCTGCTGCCGCATCTTTGCTCGTTCGCCTTTACCTCAATGCAGAGGTCTATATCGGTGAGGCTCACTACAGCGACTGTGCCAAGGTAGCTCAAGACATCCTTGATGGTGTATATGGCAAATATAAGATTGCAGACCGTTGGGATGCAGCCTTTGACTGGGATAATGATGCTTGTGATGAGGTTATCTTCGGTTTCCCTGCTTCTTCTGGTTATACTTATTGGAACTATTCAAGTAACACTTATAACTGGACTGTTCCTGCACGTGCCAAGTATTACTTGAACGATGCCAAGAGTAAGGCTGGTGACCATAACTGTAAGTATGCAGCCTCTCCAAGTTATGCCCCTGATGGAACGCTCTACAATTATCAGTTGGGTATGCCTATTCAGAAATTCAAGAAGTATCCAAGCGATGAGCGTTTGAAACTTTATCGTAACTTGGGTAACAGCCGCCGTGAGGGTATGTTCCTCTATGGCTACTTGGAGTACAAGGACGAGAATGGAGCAACCAAGCATGTGAAGGCTCCAGAGGTGGATTATGAACTTTATATTCGTGATGCGGTGGGTGTATTCCAAAGTACTCCTCCTACCAAGTGGCTTTCTGCTACCACAGCAACCTTGCGTGATGGCGACCACAACTCAGGTTGGCACTTCGTAAAGTATCCGCTCTATAGTGATGACGATGCTCATCAGTTGGAGAGTGACTACACTGAGATTCGCTTGCCAGAGATTATCTACTCTCTCGCTGAGTGCAAGTTGCGTGAAGGCGATAAGGAAACGGCTGGAAAGTTGCTCAACAGTGTGCGTAAGCGCAATTATCCAGAGGCAGATTATCAAGATGTACTCTATGCTCCAGAAGGGAATGTTCTTCTCGATATGAATGAAATGTTGGATGAGTGGGGACGTGAGTACTTTGCAGAGAGTCGCCGTCGTATTGACCTCATTCGCTTCGACAAGTTCTCTACCAATGGTGTATGGTGGGATAAGCAAGCTGATGCAGATCGACATACAGAGATTTGGCCTATCACACGTGAGGTATTGAACTCTAATCATGAGTTGGAGCAGAATCCTGGGTATAACAAGTAACTTTTTAACATGATACG
Organism: Segatella copri; assembly: GCF_019249795.2. Classification (NCBI taxonomy): domain Bacteria; kingdom Pseudomonadati; phylum Bacteroidota; class Bacteroidia; order Bacteroidales; family Prevotellaceae; genus Segatella; species Segatella copri. The sequence continues at coordinate 1,916,294 of NZ_CP156891.1, read as the reverse complement.
ATTATGGTACAAAATATTCAATTGAAATATAGCAGTCTTTGCCTGTTGGTTTGCATGTTGTTGATGAATTTGTTGACAAGTTGCGACGGCGAGAAAGACTTGAAGATTATTGATGGCAATCTGCCTATCAAGACTTCTGTATTATATATGGTGGGAGATGCCACTCCTAGTGGTTGGAGCATTGACGACCCTACACCTTTTACAAGAGGCGAGGAGGACAATATGGTCTTCACTTGGGAAGGTACGCTCAATGCTGGTGAGATGAAACTTTGTCTCACGACAGGTAATTGGGATGCAGGATTCATTCGCCCTGTTAATGACCAAGAGGCTATATCTAAGTCCAATATTAGCGGACAGACCTTCGCCATGTGGGCTGGTGACCCAGACAACAAGTGGCGAGTAACCGAGGCTGGTAAGTATCGCTTGTCTTTCGACTTGCGCAATTGGACGATGTCAACAGAGTATCTTGGCGAGAAAGACAAGCCTGCCGTAGAGCCTATTGCTCTCGACCATCTTTATGCCATTGGTCCTGCTACCCTTGCAGGAGAGTCTGGCTGGGAATGGGATCAAGCTCCTGAATTGGAGAAGAAGTCTGACTACATCTATGTATATGAGGGTGAGTTGAAGGCAGGTGAGTTGAAACTTGCTGGTGAGAAGGACTTCAATGCAGTATTTATTCGTCCAGCATCTGCTGATGCCAACAAGATCAACAAGAACGGTGTCGAGTCTGCAGACTTCGTCTATACTACAGGTCCTGATGATAAGTGGGTCGTAGAGGATCACGGAAATTATCGTTTGACCTTCGACCTTGAGCATTGGACCATTCAAGCAGAGTTCTTAAATGTCATCGAGGATACTCCTGAGTATTATATGATAGGTGATGCCACTCCTGGTGGGTGGTCTTGGGATGAGTGCCAAGTCTTGACACAAGATGCCAACAACAAGGACGTGTTCACTTGGGAAGGTAAGTTGAAGGAAGGCACATTCAAGATGAGTAATAAGAAGGACTTCAATGCTGCATTTGTTCGCCCATCTTCTGCTGATGTAGAGGTAAATGCCAACGGTGTGGCTGCTAACGACTTTGTTGTCTCTGCAGGTGATCCTGATAATCAGTGGAAGGTAACAGAGGCAGGTACTTATAAGATTACCCTCAACCTCAAGAACAAGACTATCGAAGTCGTAAAGAAATAATCGATTAAAATGATTAGAACAATGAAAAAGACTATATTATTTTCAATGGCAATGGCGGTAGCTTCTCTTCTCGGCTCATGTGCCGACGATGTGGAAATGAAATATCCGCCAACTCACGAACTCTCCAATCTGCCTGTGGTTGAAGGTATCCATGATGGTGTAAAGGCTCCTATGTACTGGAGTGTCTATGAATACTGCATGATGCAGAATGCCGCTGGTGTGAACAACAACGATATGGACCTCACCTCAGACCAGTGGGATGAGATTGTGGATTGGGTGGCTACCGAACTGAAACCACATGGCTACGATATGATTTGTACTGATGGTTTCATCCCAATGCTCGCAAAGGATGAGTCTGGCTATATGACTCACTATGGTTCTCAGGCACTCAAGGACATCGTAGAGAAGTGTAGGGCTAAGGGCTTGAAGTTGGGTGTATATGACAATCCGCTTTGGATTCATGGTCCTAAGGAGACTAAGATTGAGGGAACAGACTATACTTTCGCCGACCTTTTCTATAATGGCGAGAACAAGGATAAGTTGTCTCACCCTACAGCCAAGGACATGAGCTTCTCTTGGGCTGTAGCCGAGAATCCTGGTTGCCGTGAGTATATTGATGGCTTCTTCAAGCACTACAAGGAGATGGGTGTAGAGTTCATCCGTATGGACTTCCTCTCTTGGTATGAGGATGGACAGGACCGCTACATGGGTGTTACAGGTCGTGGCTATGGTCGTGAGAACTATGCGCTTGCCATGCGTTATATCGCTGAGTCGGCTAAGAAATATGGCATCTTCACTTCTCTCGTGATGCCTCACCTCTATGCTGATGCACAGGTCGAGAGCCTGTATGGCAATATGGTTCGTATCGTCGCTGATACAGGTTCTGGTGGTTGGTGGCACTGTTCTGCACAAGACAAGGGTAAGTCATACAAAACATGGCCTAACTGCATGAATATGTTTGATGGTTTCACTTATTGGTCGCACATCAGTGGACGCAATAAGGTGATTCTCGATGGTGACTTCATCCGTCTCAACACCTTTGATACCGATGCGGAGAAGCAGACGGTTGTCTCCTTGCAGTTGATGGCAGGTGGTCCTGTGGCTGCATCCGACCAGAAATCTACCATCAAGGATGACATGAGCTACTATACCAACGACGAGTTGCTCGCCTTGAATAAGGACGGCTTCGTAGGTAAGCCTCTCAGCGACCAACTCAACGACAGCAACAATGAGATTTGGTATGGTCAGATGACAAACGGTGACTATGTATTGGGTATCTTCAACCGTAATGAATCGACTAAGACGGCTACAGTCAACTTCAGTGACTTGGGCATACAGGGTGAGAAGCAGATTCGTGACCTTTGGACGCATACAGATGAAGGCAAGGCTTCTTCCATCACCGTCAACATCCCAGCGCATGGTTGCAAGATTGTAAAATTGAACTAAGTGATAATCAGATAAAAAATTTTTGAATGAATATGAATATAAAAAAATGTACCACAGCCCTCTCCAAGCGAGAGGGACTGTTGGGAAAGCTCTTCTTGGGCTGTATGTTGCTGATGCCTTCTTGGCTGGCAGCGCAGACTGTGAAATCTCCTGATGGAAACCTCAGTGTTTCGTTCTCTCTTGATGCCAAGGGAGTACCTACTTACCAAGTAGATTATAAGGGTAAGGCGGTTGTCAACCCAAGTACATTGGGTATAGAATTGAACGAGGAGAATTCCTTGATGGACAATTTCCGCATCAACAAGACTTCTACTTCAACGTTTGATGAGACTTGGCAACCAGTATGGGGAGAAGAGAAGGAGATTCGCAATCATTATAACGAACTCTTCGTGGAAATGGAGAAACCAGCCAATGGTAGATATATGAACCTTCGCTTCCGTGTATATAATGATGGAGTAGGTTTCCGCTATGAGTTCCCACAGCAGAAGTTCCTCCCTTATTTCGTAGTGAAGGCAGAGCATACGCAGTTCGCCATGACAGGCGACCATAAGGCTTGGTGGATTCCTGGCGACTATGATACGCAGGAGTATGACTACACAGAGTCAAAACTCTCAGAAATCAGAGGCTTGTTGAAAGATGCTGTTTGCGGCAATGCTTCGCAGACCATCTTCTCGCCAACAGGTGTGCAGACTTCCCTTCAGATGAAAACCAAGGACGGCATTTACCTCAATATCCATGAGGCTGCCTTGGTAGATTATTCTTGTATGCACTTGAATCTCGATGATAAGAACTTGATTTTCGAGTCACAGCTTACTCCTGATGCGCAGGGCAACATGGCGCACATGCAGACACCATGCCATACGCCTTGGCGTACCATCATGGTCGTGGATGATGCCCGCAAGGTGTTGGCTTCTCGTTTGATTCTCAACCTCAACGAACCTTGTAAATATACTGATACCTCATGGATCAAGCCTGTAAAGTACATCGGTGTTTGGTGGGAGATGATTGGTGGTGGCAAACAATGGTCATACACCAACGACCTTCCTTCTGTGAAGTTGGGAGAGACTGATTATTCTAAGGTGAAACCTCATGATCAGCATCCTGCCAATACAGAGAACGTGAAGAAGTACATCGACTTTGCTGCGAAGAATGGCTTCTCTCAGGTGCTTGTGGAAGGTTGGAACATCGGTTGGGAAGACTGGTTTGGTCATAGCAAGGACTATGTGTTCGACTTCCAGACTCCTTATCCAGACTTCGACCTCAAAGGGTTGAATGACTATGCTCACTCCAAGGGCATACGTTTGATGATGCACCACGAGACTTCGGCTTCTGTCCGCAACTATGAGCGTCATCTCGAAGCTGCTTACAGCTTGATGGATAAGTATGGCTACAATTCCGTGAAAAGTGGTTATGTAGGTAATATCATCCCACGTGGCGAGCACCACTATGGTCAGTGGCTCAACAACCACTATCTCTATTGTGTGACCGAGGCTGCTAAGCACCACATCATGGTAAATGCACACGAGGCTGTCCGTCCTACAGGTCTTTGCCGAACCTATCCTAACTTGATTGGTAATGAGTCGGCACGTGGCACGGAGTATGAATCATTCGCAGGTAACAAGGCATTCCACACCACAGTATTGCCATTTACTCGTTTGCAGGGTGGTCCAATGGATTATACTCCTGGCATCTTGGAGGGTGACATGAACAAGATAGACCCTAACAAGCATCATCACATCAACTCAACTTTGGCTCGACAGTTGGCATTGTATGTTACTATGTACAGCCCATTGCAGATGGCTGCAGACATACCTGAGAACTACGAGAAGTATGCAGATGCTTTCCAGTTTATCAAGGACGTTGCTATAGACTGGGATGAGAGCCGTTATTTGGAGGCAGAGCCTGGTCAATATGTTACGATTGCCCGTAGAGCCAAGGGTACAGGCAATTGGTTCGTAGGTTGTACGGTAGGTGAGACAGCTCATCAGTCTAACCTCAAACTCGATTTTCTAACTCCAGGCAAGAAATATGTAGCTACCATCTATGCCGATGGCAAGGATGCAAGTTATAAGGCTAACCAACAGTCATACGTCATTACGAAGCGTGTGGTTACCAATAAATCTGTACTCAAGTTGAAGGCTGGTGCAGGTGGTGGTTATGCCATCAGTATTTTTGAGAAATAATGATGATGAGAAAGTTTATTCTCTTGCGTTTGGGTTGCAAGTATGGCTTTTCTTTGGCTCTGCCATTCGTCTTTGCGATGATGAGCCATGCTGCAACCATCTCTTCACAACTGTCGGTGGAGATGACAACCGACAAGGCTTGTTATACTCCAGGACAGGTTGTGGTGTTCAGTGCAAGTGGCAGTCTGCCAAGCAATGCCTATGTGCGCTACCGCCATGGTGCTATGGTGTTGGAGTCGCATAAGTTGTCGGATGTCATGAGCAACAACCGATGGACATGGACTCCACCTACTACCGACTACCAAGGTTATCTCGTGGAATTGTTTGCCAAGTCGAATGGGACGGAGGTCGTGTTGGGAACAATAGCTGTTGATGTGTCAAGCAACTGGAAGCGTTTCCCACGTTATGGTTTTGTGGCGGATTTCAACAACTATGATGGTAGCATAGACAAGAACGCCAACATCAAGACTGAGATGGCTTATCTCAACCGTCTCCATATCAATGGTGTGCAGTTTCAGGATTGGCAGTGGATGCACCACAAGCCCGTGAAGTTGAATGCTGATGGTTCTCTCACCTCATGGTATCAAGATATCAGTAAACGTTGGGTCGGTGTGGAGTATGTCAAGAATTACATTGCCGAGCAGCATTCGTATAACATGAAGTCCATCTTCTACAACCTTTGCTTTGGTGCATGGAAGAATGCTGCCAATGATGGGGTCAAGACCGAGTGGGCTTTGCTGAAGAATAACGCAGGCAATTATGAGCAAGACTATCATGGTTTGCCAGATTCTTGGGCAAGCAACATTTACTTGCAGGTGCCAAGCAATCAAGGGTGGTTGCAGTATATGGTTGAACGTAATGAGGAGGTGTATGACAACTTTGGCTTTGATGGCTTCCAGATAGACCAGTTGGGCTACCGTGGTACCGTGTATGATGCCAATCGCCATAAGGTAGATTTGCCTTCTTCTTATGAGTCTTTCATCCAAGCCATGAAGCAGGCGCATCCCGATAAGTCTTTGGTGATGAATGCTGTCTCAGGCTATGGGGCTGAGCAAATTGTCAGGAATGATATAGACTTCTGTTATAATGAGGTTTGGGGCAATGGCAATGGATATGGTGGTGCATCGGAGGACCAGTTTGCCAATCTCTTTAGTATCATCCAAACTAATGATAAGTATAGCGACCATCAGCATCCGACTGTCTTTGCGGCTTACATCAATTATGATAAAGCAGACAATGGGGGCTCTGGAGATAGGATGGTCAATACGCCAGGAGTCTTGCTTGCCGATGCGGCGATGTTTGCCCTTGGCGGTTCTCATCTTGAGATGGGCGACCACATGTTGACTCGTGAGTATTTCCCCGCAGCACCTTTGGCGATGAGCGATGAGTTGAAGACGGCACTTGTCAGATACTACGACTTCCAGACTGCTTATCAGAACTTGTTGCGTGGTACGACCTCTAAGTCTGCTTATCTGCCTATCATCAGTTCTACTTCAGGACTGACCGTGCAAGCTTGGCCTCCTAAGGAGTACTCGCTGACAACATTCGCCAAGAAGGTAGGTAAGTGTGATGTGTTGCATTTTCTCAACTTCCTCAATACCAACGACCTCTCATGGCGTGACCTTTGGGGTACTCGTGTGAAACCTGAGAAGAAGACCAATATTCCTGTGACGGTGAAATCTATGAGGAAAGTCTCCAAGGTATGGGTGGCAACTCCTGATAGTCATGCAGGGGCGGTGCAGGAACTTCCTTTTACCCAAAACGGCTATGATGTTTCTTTCACGCTTCCTTCATTGGAATACTGGACAATGGCTGTGATGGAAGGTGAGAATGTGGAGGATGGCATCTATATCACGGGAGAGGCTGTGCAACAAGCAGGCAATGCTGCCTACGACTTGGACCATGCAATAGCGATGAACCGAGACGAGGATGGAAAGGTCTTCAGGGCAACCGTCTATCTGAAGGCAAATGAACTATTCAAGTTTGTCAATGCTCCTGATTGGAGAGTCTGCAAGAGTTACAATGCGGAGTATCAAGACTACGAGTTTAACTCTGCGGTCTCTTTGGCGCATCTTTCCACATCAATAAGAAAAGAAGAAGATTATAAGTTTAAGGTAAAAGAAGCAGGATATTATGACATCACCATAGATTTGGATCAGATGCGTATTTATGTGAAGAAAGGTAAGAAGGTTGTTTTCAAGTAACAGGATATAATTGAAGAAAGTATAAATCCTCAAATCCCACTAAACCCTATAGGTTGCGGATTTGAGGTTTTCCTCTTTTTATCCCTCACATCCCTCACGTTTTCTCTTTTTTAATCTTTAATCGTTTGATAATGAGGTGGTAGTCTCTCCTATATATCGTGATAGATATCCGAAATATTTACAAAATCCATCACGCTATCCATCACTTATTGCCTTTATCCATCACGTTTTTCAGCTTATCTTCTTGCTGAAATCGTTTTTTTATGCACGTGATTCGGGACAAGGATGAAAGTTTTCGGGACAAAGCTTGCATTTGGCTTTAAAATTTTGTATCTTTGCAGCAACCAAGTTACATGGGGCTGTTGCTTATACCACAGTTGTCCCGTGTTTCTTTGCGGAGAGTTGACAACACAGATTCCACAATGGCTTTAACCACTGCGAAACCTAATGTTTAATTTAAATTTTATTTTTTCATGGAATTAAATCTTAATGATCCTGAGTTTATCAAAAGTCTGGTAGATTATCATTGGATGTACTGCTTCAATGCCGATTGCCCTCGGGCAGCAGAATGCATCCGATTCATCTCGGCAAAGTTCAAACCCGATGATGTTACAGCTGGAAATGCGGTTTATCCCGATGCTAACCTCCATGCATCTTGTTCCCATTTCATGCGTGTGTACCAGTTCAAGGCTGCATGGGGATTTTCTCATCTCTACGACCAGGTAAAACATGCTGAAATGAAGACCGTCAAGTACCGCATCATGGATGTTCTGGGCAACCGTACTACCTATTATCGTGTACATCGGGGTGAGAAACATCTTACGCCGGAAATGCAGGAGCAGGTGAAGAAGGTCTTTGCTGAATATGGTTATGGGGAACCTGCCTATGATCATTATGCAGAAGAAATCGGATTCGTTTACGAGTAAAGCAGGATTTTCTTGCCGATGTATCGAAAGCGGGAATGCGACGTATCGATTTGGCTCACAGGACGAAACAGAGCGTTTCTCCGCTTGAAACGAACAGTTTCATGGTATGAAATAAAGTGTTTCTTCATAATATAAACTTTTAAATGACAGACAATGAAATTTACCATAACACATAGAAATAAAAAGAACCAGCTCCTGGTAAGTACCAAGAGCCTGGAACGTTTCCTTGAGCGCATCGTGAACGATGATGCCAGGAATACCGTGGAGAACTTCCGTGAATATGTACCTTATCTCACGAATGGTTATGATGGGTATAAGGATATGCCAACCTGGATGCATGTTCACCCTGCAGCAGAATTTCAGAAATCGGAGAATGGACTCCTGAAGATGAAGAAGAACAATGGCATTCTGCTGCTTACGTTTGTTGATATAAATGAGGATGGAGGCGCAGATGCCATCAAGCAGAAAGTAGCCAGTCTGCCTTCCACCCTTGCAGCCTTTGTGGGAGCCGATGGCATCAGTCTGCATGTCCTGGCGAAATATGCGCTGGCAAAGGGGGCGTTACCTGATGAGGAGGTTGCTGCCGACAGGATTTACAAACAGGCTTTTCTGACCTTTGCTCCGCTTTATCAGGCGCTTGTGAAGGCAAAGATGCAGATGCCCGAGCCTTCTATCTACTCCGATTTCCTGATGACAAGAGATTCTTTTCCTTATTATCGTGAAGATGCGTTGCCCCTGACGTTGAATGAGGTCTTTCATGGTGCCGAAAAACCTTTGGAGAGTGTTGATGAGAAGGAGGTTGACCACTCTTCCGGAGAAGTGGATAACGACAGTAAGGAGTTGAGCGACAATATCATGAGTATGATCGGATTTCTGTGTAAGAAATATGATTTCCGTTATAATTCGGTAATGAAATGCACAGAATACCGGCCGAAGGAAAAAGATTATTGGGGCTATCAGCCTGTGGATGCCCGTGTGCAGAAGCGCATGACGCTGGAGGTACAGCTCGCCAACATCCGTGTGAGTATCAAGGATGTGCGCAATTATCTGGAGTCGGATCTTCTTTCTACTTATAATCCTGTAGAAAATTTCCTGTTTAATTGTGAGGGAAAGTGGGACGGAAAAGATCATATCCGTGCCTTGGCGCGCACGGTACCTACTGATAATCCTTATTGGGAGGATTGGTTCTATACCTGGTTCCTGGCGATGGTTGACCAGTGGCGTGCTTACTGTCATCGCAAATACGGCAACTCTGTGGCGCCACTTCTCATCTCCAAGCAGGGCTACAACAAGAGTACTTTTTGCCGGTCTCTGGTTCCGCCGGAGTTGCAATGGGGGTATAATGATAATCTCGTATTGTCAGAAAAACGGCAGGTGCTTCAGGCGATGTGCCAGTCGCTGGTTATCAATTTGGATGAGTTTAACCAGATTTCTCCTCAGGTGCAGCAGGGATTCCTGAAGAACATCATCCAGTTGCCGAGTGTCAAGATAAAGCCTCCTTATGGCAGTCATGTTCAGGAATTTCCGAGAATGGCGTCTTTTATCGCTACGAGCAATATGGAGGATATTCTCTCCGATCCTTCCGGTAATCGCCGTTTTCTGGGTGTGGAGCTCACGGGACCTATCAACGTGAGTCAGCGTCCGAATTATGAACAGCTCTATGCACAGGCGCTCTCTGCATTACGGGCAGGCGAGAAGACTTATTTTGATGCGGAGCAGACCCGACAGATCATGGCGAACAACAGGAAGTTTGAGGTACTTTCTCCGGTAGACCAGTATTTCGATCTCTATTTCGACCTGACCGATGATGCCAAACAAGGCGAGTATCTTACGGCAGCCGAGATTTTCCAGGAGCTGAAGAGTCATATCGGTTCATCGTTGAAGTTGAACAGTCTCATAGCCTTCGGTCGCAAGCTTTCTCAGATGCCAACCATCCATCGCAAGCGTTTTAACGACGGAATGCGGTATCTGGTAGTGAGAAAATCGTGATGGATAACCCCAAATCGTGATGGATAGCGTGATGGATATTTCCGTTTTTGGAGTATCTGTCACGCTATTTAAGTGTTTGTATATTAACATGTTAAGATATGTGATATGTGCAAATCGTGATGGGTGATAGATAATTATCTAAAATTTATTCGTATGAAGGCTGCGTTGGGTTACGGATATGGCTGCATCAGGTTACGGATATGACTGTGCTGGGTTACGAATATGGCTGCGCTGGGTTACGAATATGACTGCGCTGGGTTACGGATATGGCTGTATCGGGTTACGGATATGACTGCGTAAGCTAACGGAGCCGTATCCGTAGGCTTATCGAGACGTCTGCATCAGCTTATCGAGACGTCTGCATCAGCTAATAGAGACGTTTGAACTCGCTAACTGAACTACTTGAGTAGCCTGACAGAGCTACTTGAGTTAGCAAACTGAGCCACTTGAAAATTCTTCTTCATGTGCTTGCGTGCAAGCATAGAATAAAATCAATTAAGAAAACTCATTTGATTTCGATGCGGAGGGAATCCTTGTTGAATCGGATGCCGTCACGATTGATGAATCTGGATAAGGAACCATCGGCAGCCAGTTCTTTAGGAGTGCCGATAGAAAAACGGCTTTCTTCCATCAGCCAGAGACGGTCGGAGAGCTGGAGCGCCAACTCTACATCATGGGTTGACAGTAATATGGATTTATGCTGTTCGTGCGCCAGACGGCGGAGCATCTGTAGGGTTTCTATCTTGCTGGGGAAATCGAGGAAGGCGGTAGGTTCGTCCAGGATGATGATGCGGGTTTGCTGCGCCAAGGCTTTGGCTATCATTACTTTCTGACGCTCACCATCGCTCAGTTCGCTGATGTTTCTCTGGGCAAGATGCTGAATGCCCGTTTCCTGAAGAGCAGAGGCTACAATCTGCTTATCGGCAGTTGATAATGTGCCCCAGAAACCGGTATAGGGAGAACGGCCTATGCCAACAATCTCTTCTGCTGAGAGTTGGGCATGGTCTGTCTTCGATGTGAGAACGATGCTGATTTCTCTGGCGAGTTCCTGGGCAGAGAAATCAGAAAGGGATTTGTCTTGAATCAGGATTTCGCCATCAAGCGCTGGCTGAAATCCGGCTAAAGTTCTGAGTAAGGTAGATTTGCCCACTCCGTTGGCTCCGATGAGACAGGTCAGTTCACCGGCTTGGAGCGAGGCATGAACAGGTGAGGCTATCGCCCGGAGCTGGTGCTTCGAATGATAGCCTATAATCAGATTCTTTAATGTAATGCTTGATACCATCTAAAGAATATTTTCACCTTGAAACTTTACTTCCTGATAGAAAAAAGGAAGAATTACTTGGCTGCCAAAACCTCAACCTCTACGAGGGCGCCCTTTGGCAACTTCTCTACAGCTACGGCAGAACGAGCTGGATATGGCTGGCTGAAGAACTCGGCATAAACCTCGTTCATGGCTGCGAAATCGTCCATGCTGTTCAGATAAACTGTAGTCTTAACCACATGAGAAAGGTCGGTACCTGCTGCCTTCAGGATGTTCTGGGCGTTGGTGAGGCTCTGGCGAGTCTGCTCCTTGATGCCGCCTTCAACGAAATTGCCTGTTGCAGGGTCGATAGGAATCTGACCAGATGCAAAAACAAAACCATTTACTTCGATAGCCTGGCTATATGGACCGATAGCTGCAGGCGCATTGTCTGTGTGAATTGCGTTCATAATCTTCAATTTATAATTTATAATTTACAATTTACAATTTATAATTTAACACTTAATACTAAACATTGAACACTAACCATTCAACATTAAATATTATACTATCCAGAGATGGAATCCCTTTGATTCCAAAGCCTCCTTGATTTCTTTTACGTGTTCCTCGTCGCGAGTCTCCATGGTGAGGCGGAGCACGCAGGCATTCACCTTGTTGCGGTTGGCAGAACGGTCGTGGTGAACACCGGTGATGTTGCCACCCAATCCGGCGATGACAGAGCAGACCTCTACCAATTCGCCCGGTTTGTCATCCAGTTCCATCTCGATGGTGCAGAGACGGCCACTCTTGGCAAGACCACGGGTGATGACGCGGTTCAGGATGGTTACGTCGATATTACCGCCGCTTACCACGCAGATGGTTTTCTTGCCCTTCACCGGAACCTTGTTGTACATTACTGCTGCCACGCTGGCCGCACCGGCACCTTCGGCTACCATCTTCTCACTCTCTATGAGTTTCAGGATGGCTGCACAGATCTCATCCTCGCTCACGGTTACGATTTCGTCAACATAGTTGGAGCAGGTTTCAAAAGTAATCTTGCCCGGTTCCTTTACGGCAATACCATCGGCTACGGTCGCTACAGAAGGCAACTTCTCCTGTTTATGATCGTGCAGACTCTGGACCATACTTGCGGCTCCTTCAGCCTGAACACCATATACCTTTACATGCGGATTCAACGATTTGATGGCGAAAGCCACACCCGAAATCAGACCGCCGCCGCCAACAGGCACTACTACAGCCTCTACATCAGGCAGCTGGTCGATAATTTCCAATCCGATGGTGCCCTGCCCGGCGATGACATTCTCATCATCGAAAGGATGAACGAAGGTGTAGCCATGCTCATCTTTCAGTTCCAGCGCCTTCTGGTAGGCATCATCGTAAACGCCAGATACCAGACAGACTTCTGCACCCAGTCGCTTGGTAGCTTCTACCTTGGAGATAGGAGCACCTTCAGGCAGACAGATGAGGCTCTTGACGCCCATGGCTGTAGCTCCCAGCGCTACACCCTGTGCATGGTTGCCCGCAGAACAGGCTATCACACCCTTCGCCTTTTCTTCATCGGTGAGTTGTGAAATCTTATAGTAAGCACCACGAATCTTGAACGAACCGGTCTTCTGCAGGCACTCTGGTTTCAAATAAACATCACTCTCTGGGTTGATTCTTGGCGTGTGAACCAACTCAGTCTTTCTTATTACCTTGCTCAGCACGAAGCGAGCCTTATAGAAATTGTCAAGTTGTAACATAACTGCTGATATGTGTATAGTTTATTTCGTGCAAAGTTACTATTATTTGAAGAAAATACAAAATAATTCGATTTAATTTTTGTTTATTCGATAACATTGCTTAACTTTGCGGCATAAAAACATAGTAACAAATAAACTAATTACTTTTATCTGGAAATGAAGAAAAATGTTTTAGCAGTAGCGCTGGCATTGATGGCGAGCATCGGTGCATACGCAGAGAAGAATACTGTCAGTTCTCCTGATGGTAAGTTGAATGTCGTGGTAGAAGACCGCGATGGCAAACTCTATTATTCCATCGACTATGCAGGCAAGCGAATGATGGAGGAATCACAGCTCGGACTCCTTGCCAATGTAGGAGATTTCAGTCAGGGCTTGACCTATCAGGGCAAGAATGAGATAAAGGTGGAGAAGAGTTATGACCTCCGCACCGCCAAGGTTTCGCATGTAGATTATCATGCCAACCAACTCTACGTGACATACATCAACGGCAAGAAACAGCCGATGACGGTTACCTTCAATGTAAGCAACAATGATGTGGCTTTCCGTTATACTTTTGATCAACTGAAGGCTCAGCATCTCATCGTAAACGAGGAGAAGACTGCCTTCAATCTTCCTAAGGTAACCACCACTTACCTCTGTCCACAGTCGGATCCGCTCATCGGTTTTGCCCGAACCAAACCAAGTTATGAAGAAGATTATAAGGTGGATCAGCCTCTTACTGCCAAGTCAGGTTATGGTCATGGCTATACCTTCCCATGCCTCTTCAAGGTAGGCGGCGATGGCTGGGTATTGGTCAGCGAGACCGGTACTCACGGCAACTATCCGGGTTGTCACATCAGCGATTACGATGCTGCTAAGGGTTATCAGATCGCCTTCCCTATGGAGAAGGAGGCAGATGGCATCGGTTCTACATCGGGCACTTTCATCCTTCCGGGTTCCACTCCTTGGCGTACCATTACTGTGGGTTCTGATTTGAAGCCTCTGGTAGAGACCACCATTCCATACGATGTAGTAGAGCCAAGATTCGAGGCTTCCCAGAAATACGGAACTGGCAAGTATGCCTGGAGCTGGCTCATCTGGCAGGATGAATCCTGCAACTATAACGACCAGAAGCAGTTCATCGACCTGGCTGCTACCATGGGATATGAATATGTGCTGGTTGATGCGCTCTGGGATACCCAGATTGGTAGAGACAAGATAGCAGAGTTGAGCAAGTATGCGCAGAGCAAGAATGTGAGTCTGATGCTCTGGTATAATTCCAATGGTGTGGCAAACGATGCACCTCAGGGTCCTCGTGGCATCATGGATAACATCGTAGCTCGCAAGAAGGAGATGGCCTGGATGAAGAGTATCGGCATCAAGGGCATCAAGGTAGATTTCTTCGGTGGCGACAAGCAGCATACCATGCAGCAGTATGAAGACATCCTGAGCGATGCCAACGATTATGGCATTCAGGTTATCTTCCATGGCTGCACCCTGCCAAGAGGTTGGGAGCGCATGTATCCTAACTATGTATCGAGCGAGGCAGTACTGGCTTCGGAGAATGTATTCTTCTCTGATTATCATGCCAAGCAGGAGGCTTTCGAACTGACCATGCATCCATTCTGCCGCAACGCCGTGGCTGCGATGGATTGGGGTGGTACCATCATGAACAAGTATCTCTCTAAAGATAACAAGAGTCGTCATCGCCGTTATACCACCGATGTTTTCGAGATGGCCTCGGCTATCATGAACCAGGCAGCTATCCAATGTATCGCCATCTATCCGAATAATCTCTCTGAGCTTCCTCAGCACGAGATTGATTTCCTGAAGAGCGTTCCTACGACCTGGGATGAGACTAAGTTCATCGCCGGTTATCCTGGAAAATATGCGGTTGTGGCACGTCGCCATGGTGATAAATGGTATGTCGCTGGTTTGAACGGCACCGACCAGGCAATGAAGCTCACCCTGAATCTGCCAATGCTTGCCGGCAAGAGCGTTACCTATTATCATGAAACAGCCAGCAAGGACAAGAAGGCTCTCTGGCCTGTTTCTCAGATGAAGACCGTAAAGGTGGATAAGAAGGGAAACCTGAAGGTGGAAATGCAGCCTAAGGGTGGACTGATTGTTGAAAAGTAAAAAGGTAAAAAAGTAAAAAGGTAAAAAAGCCTAGCGGGGTATAATCTCCCTAGTTTCTTTTTACCTTTTTACTTTTAAAAATCCTTTTTACAGAAATGTTCCAAAGCAGCAGCTATGCCATCTTCTTCATTGGAAAGCGTGATGTAGTCGGCTTCGGCCCTGACCTCTGGTGCTGCATTCTGCATGGCTACACCCATGCCTGCCAGTTTCAGCATGCTCAGGTCGTTGTAGCCATCTCCGAAAGCAATCATATCGGCTGGGGTGAGATTGATTTTCGACAGAAGGCGGAGCAGGGACTTTGCCTTGTCGATGCCTTTAGGAACCAGTTCCAGGAAGAATGGGGCTGAACGGAAGATGTCCATCCTGTCGCCCAGAATCTCTGAAAGTTCGTTTTCTGCCTTGAGCATATCTGCCGGGTCGCCTGTCATGAGGAGTTTGGTAGGGTGAGGCTCCAGGGCTTCGAACAGGTTTTCTACCTTTCGGATGTTCATCTTGTTGATACGCGATTCTTCCTTCACATACTGGTCGTCGGGCATCTCGGTGATAATCTCATTGCCGGCATATCCCAGCAGGGCATGGTTCTTCTCCTTCGCGTACCTATATAATATAGGTATCACCTCATCAGGCAGGAACTGGGCGAAGAGTTTTTCGCCAGTCTTGGCATTCACGATGTTGCCGCCATTATAAGATAGGATGTATCCGCCTCGTTTATCCAGTTCCAGACATTCTGCCACCGGTTCGATGCCGTAGGTCGGTCTGCCTGAAGCAAGGATGATAACAACACCCTCGGCTTCTGCCTGGAGCAGCGCTTCGCGGGTTTTCGGGGTAACCACCTTGTCGTGGTTGGTCAGGGTGCCATCCAGATCAAGGGCGATGGCACGGTATGGAAGATGATTCATATTTGATATATTATTGTATTTCTAATTTGACTGCAAAGGTAAGATAAAAAAATGATTGTAACAAAAAAAAGCGTTAAATATGATATAAATATAGGTGTTTGACTGATAATTACCTGCTTTTTATTGTTTATTATACACTATAGTCGGAAAGTTTTCTTATCTTTGCAACCGAAATAACAAACAATAATATAAAATTAATAAAACCTATTTGAAAATGAAGAGATTAATTTCAGCAGTATTGCTTTCGGCAGCCGTAGTTGTGCCAACCATGGCGAAGAATGCAAAGACATTGGGCAATGGTTATCCATTTACTCAAGTACCATTCACCAGTGTGAAAATTTCACAGAATACTTTCTGGGGTGCCCGACTGAAGGCTGCCCGAGAAGTAACCGTGCCATTGGCTTTCAGCAAATGTGAGAGCGAGCACCGTTACAAGAATTTCGATATGGCTGCCTATACCCTGCAGCATCCTAACCACCCTGGCTTGAACACCAAGGAGTGGGATGTAAGCAAGTTCATGGGATTCTCTTTCGATGATACCGATGTTTATAAGACCATCGAAGGTGCCAGCTACATCCTACAGACTTATCCGAACAAGAAGTTGAAGGCTTACATCGACAGCGTGCTCAATGTGGTAGCTGCGGCACAGGAGCCGGATGGCTATCTCTATACCGCCCGTACCATCAATCCAAAGCATCCACATCAGTGGTCGGGAAATAAGCGTTGGATCAAGGACGAGGAGGCGAGCCACGAGCTTTACAACCTCGGTCACATGGTAGATGCAGCCTGCGCTCACTATCAGGCTACCGGAAGCACTAAGTTCCTGAATATCGCCAAGCGTTATGCTGATTGCGTGGTAAAGGAGGTGGGACCTAAACCAGGACAGGCTACCATCGTTCCGGGACATCAGATTGCAGAGATGGCTTTGGCTCGTCTCTATACCCTGACCGGTGAGAAGAAGTATCTGGATGAGGCTAAGTATCTGCTCGACTATCGTGGCAAGACTCATATCCGCAACCCATATTCTCAGAGCCAGGCTCCTATCCTGGAGCAGAAAGAGGCGGTAGGTCATGCTGTTCGTGCCGGCTATATGTATGCTGGTATTGCCGATGTGGCTGCCCTGACCAAGGATTCTGCCTATATGAAGGTCATCGACCGTATTTTCGAAAACATCGTTGGCAAGAAGTACTATCTTACGGGTGGTGTAGGTGCCCGTCATGCAGGTGAAGCTTTCGGCGAGAACTATGAGTTGCCAAACATGACTGCCTATAATGAAACCTGTGCAGCCATCTCTATGGTTTACCTCTTCGAGCGCATGTTCCTCCTTCACGGCGAGAGTAAGTATATCGACTGCATGGAGCGTACCTTATATAATGGTGTCATCTCGGGTATGAGCATGGATGGTGGCAGATTCTTCTATCCAAACCCATTGTCTAGCGATGGCAAGTATGCCTTCAATGCCGATGGCAACACCACCCGCCAGCCTTGGTTCGGATGTGCCTGCTGCCCAAGTAACCTGAGCCGCTTCATCCCTTCTGTGCCGGGTTATCTCTATGGTGTGAAGGATAACAACATCTATGTAAACCTCTTTGCCGGTAATACATCTACCATCAAGGTGAATGGCAAGGATGTGGTTCTGGAGGAGACTACCGAGTATCCTTGGAACGGCGACATCAAGATTGCTGTGAAGAAGAGCGGTGTGAAGAATGCCAATCTCCTGGTCCGTATTCCTGGATGGGTTCGCAACCAGGTAGTACCTAGCGACCTTTACAAGTATAGCGATGCAGAGAAGCCTGCTTACACAGTAACCGTAAACGGCAAGGCTGTAGAGGCTGATCTCGATGCTAACAAGGGTTATCTCCCTGTCAAGAACATCAAGAAGGGCGATGTAATCCGCATCCATTTCGATATGCCGGTTCGTACAGTAGTTGCTAATGGCAAGGTGGCAGATGATAAGGGTAAGGTTGCCGTAGAGCGTGGACCATTGGTTTATTGCGCTGAGGCTGTGGATAATCAGAACGAGCCAGTGCTCCGTGCCGTTATGGCCAAGAAGCCTGCTTTCTCGCTGGTAGATAACTACAGCATCGAGAATATAGAGACTAAGGGCGCTCCTGCCTTCTCTGTCAAGGCTATCCAGACCTCTTCTCAGGTGCTCGACCAGGCTGCTGATGGCACCGTTTCTGTCAAGAACCAGAAGCTCACTCTGATTCCTTACTATGCCTGGAATCATCGTGGAGCCAATCAGATGAACGTCTGGTTCTATCAGAATTTAAGTGTGTTGGATAAATAAGTATCGGTTCGTAAATGCTAAGTAAATTCTGCTCGAAATGGTATTTTTACCCCATTTCGAGCAAAATAGCGTGTATTAATGCAAGTATTTACGATGATTGATGCAGGTACTTACGATGATAGATGCAAGTACTTACGATGATAGATGCAAGTACTTACGATGATAGATGCAAGTACTTACGATGATAGATGCAAGTACTTGCGATGATTGATGCAAGAACCGGAAATAGCCAACTGGCAAAATATAAACAGCCAACTGGCAAACTGCAAACAGCCGACTAGCGCATTTGTCGCTAGTCGGCTGTTTTACTGGAACAGTTATCGAAACCTCCTTTATTTTGTTTTCGTATAGGCTTCCTGCCAAATACTCTTCACTCTTCACCAAAAGCCCCGAATCCCCTGTGTTTATCGGCATTCCGAGGGGTGAAGAGTATTCGGGCACTCTTCACCACTCTTCACCCTTTAGTTCTGGCTGATTTGCAATCTATCTATCAGTCTTTCGCCTCTGTTCCCGTTTCTGAAGGTGAAGAGTGGGTGAAGAGATAAAAACAACTCTTCACCCCTCGGAATGCCGATAAACACAGGGGTTTCCGGCCGAAAGGTGAAGAGTGAAGAGTATTTTGATGATAGCTTCGTTTATTTCTTAAACAGTCTTTGGTTTCGCCTTCCAGACGATGCAAGTCATTAAGACAGACATCAGGGCTGCACCAATCCAGAAATAATTGATGTAGGTAAAGTCGTAAGTCTCTACGCCATTTACCAGATGCTTGTTGCCCTCGATGAGCAGACCGCTCATGATGTCCTGGATGCCGGCACCTACATAACTCGCTACGCCGACAACGCCAAGAGCAGCACCCGATGCATTCTTAGGCGCAATATCTACCGCCATCAAACCACCGAGGAAGCAAAGCAACACGCCGATGCTCAAACCGAACAGTACCATCGCCGTAGCATCAACCCAGAGATGATGGCCCGGAATCAGCAGGAACAGACAGAGCGCCAACGCATTCAGCAAGCCGAAGATAACGGCTGGCAAATAACGGTTGCCCTTGAAAATCTTATCCGATACCAGTCCGGATGATACGGTTCCCACAATACCCAGGATAGAGTTGATAGAGATGATGAAGCTGGCATCAATCGTAGTATATCCCTTCTCGTTCTCAAGATAGAAGATACCCCAGCTGTTAACAGCATAGCGGCTGATATACATGAAAGCACTACTCAAGGCCAGAATCCAGATGAGCGGATTCTTCAAAACCGCACTCTGTGCCTTGTTGTAAGATTCCGTATCCTGCTTCTTTTCCTCTACCTTGATACCCGGCAGGGTAACACCCTTGCTGGCAGGCGTATCGTGGAAGAAAGTAAGGAGCAGGACAACGCCCGCCAAACCTACTATCGCAGCTCCGATAAAACCATATTGCCATCCGAAGGCGCTCACGATGGATGCCACAAAGATGAAGGTCATCGCCTCACCAATATTATGGCTCGCACTCCAGAATCCGTAGAACGTTCCTCGGTTCTTATCGTTAAACCAGCGGGAGAGACCTACCACGCAGGAGGCAGCTCCCATCGACTGGAACCATCCGCTCAATCCCCACAAAACTGCGAAGAGGATGAAGGAATTGGTAAAGCCCAAAGCCAGATTCACCAAGGCTGTAACGAGCAGACCGGTAGACATCAGTCGCTTGATGTTGCTTCGGTCAGCAAGGAAACCGTTGGTAAACTTACCGATAGCGTAAGTGAAGAACAAGACAGAGCCGATGATACCGAGCTCTGTTTCTGAGAATACGCCATTATCTACAATCGGTTTTTTGATTACGTTCAGGCTGAGTCGGCACACATAATATGTACCATATCCTATGGTAGCAGAAAGGAAAGTAGCCCATTGCAGACGTTTCAGTTTTCTTTCGTTTTCCTCAGGTGTAGAGGCTTTAGCCGGAATCGGTTCCGAAACCTTATAGAAGTCTATTATTTTCTTAAACATATAATCCTTAGTTGTTATTTATGAAGTTTGTGTTCTCGTACATAATTTAAGGAGATGTTTATTGAGTGTTGTGCATGACTTACCACCGTAAGCATGCACAACGATTCTTAAAACCAACAACCTTCTTAAATATTAATATATAGCGAAACCTATTGAATTTTATTTATGAAGTTTCTTGGCTCTCAAGTAATCAAGAAGCAAAGCAGGACGGTCTGTCTGGATAATCTTGGTACCCTGACCAACAATCCATCCCCAGCTCTCTTCTGGCTGTTTGAGTTCTACGGCGCGATCATCATCATGTCCACCGCAAAGCTCAGGCCAAAGTGTATTGATGAAAACTCTTGCTCCACTATCACGTACTTTCTTAATCAGGCGGCGAGTGTTGGCATCATCAGTCTTGAATACCAATTCGTAAGCCTTTGGCTTCATGTTCTTGATGTAACCGTCGATTACCTCTTCTGCACCAGGCTTACCGAGGTTAACTACAGGCATGAAAATCATCTTGTCGAGAACATCACCATGCTCAGCCTTTACCACCTCGTAAGGAAGTTCAGCCTTGATGATGCATTGGTCAACTGTACCAGTCTCCTTCAAAACCTTCATGGCATCGTCGAAGTAGTCGTAGCCCTTGTCAACATTCACCATGATTTTGCCTTTGCAGAGTTCCATTACCTCACGGAATGTTGGAATCTGATGGCGGGTCTTGCAGCCTACACCATTCTTCAGACGGAGCATCTTCAAAGAATCAAGAGTATAATTCTCTGGGAATCCCTTACCATTCATGGTTCGGTCAATCTTCTTGTCGTGCATCAGAACCAGAACGCCATCCTTTGTCTTCTTCAAGTCCAACTCAACCATATCAACACCCATGTCGATACAGTTCTGGAATGCCTGAATAGAGTTTTCAGGAGCATTACGCCAGTCTCCACGATGAGAAACGACCATAACATTTTCTTTTGCAGGCTTGTTGAAATTCTTAAGAATCTCTTTCAGGTTGCTTTGTGCAAAGCTTATAGAAGAAAGCATGCACAATACGGAAAGGATATATATCTTTTTCATTGTTTATTTTAGTTTATAAGATGAGGAAAAATGATACCTTATTTATATATAGATTTCAAGAGGACCGGAGCCCTCTTGAAATGAAATGTTTTATTTATCGTAGCCTGGATTCTGCCACAAGATTTTAGAATCTCCAACCTTTTCGATTTCTGTTTGAGGAATAGGGAAAAGGAGTTGATAATCTTGAATGTTCAAGCCTTGTGTTGCCAATACGCTCTTAGCATATCCCATTCTAACCAAGTCGAACCAGCGATGACCCTCGTATGGGAACTCCTTCTGGCGCTCATCGAGAATAGCCTTGCGGAAGCTTTCCTGTGTAGGAACATCTGCAGCTGTCAGTTTAGTAAGACCTGCTCTTGTTCTGGTTGCATTCAATTGCTTCAATGCGATAGAACCTTCTGAAGCATCATATCCAAGTTCGTTTAATGCCTCTGCATACATCAAAAGTACGTCAGCATAACGGAGAAGGATTTGGTCATTACCTACCTGATTGAATGATACATTCTTGGTATCCAGGAACTTAGTCATCAGATAGGCTTTGTTCTCTGCCTTCACATAAGTAATCATCTCCTTACGGGTGTCACCTGGTGTAAAGCAGTTTACAAGTGCTTCTGCCTGACCGCTTTCATCGGTCAAGTTGGTAATATCGTACCAATAAGAATGACCTTCGTTTACGATCTCCTTATTAAAGTGAACTGCAAAGATAATCTCTGCGTTGTTCTTGTTGTTCACATCAAATACCTGACCGATTGATGGCAACAGAGAATACTTGCCGATGAGTTGAGAAAGAACATCCTTTGCCTCGTTCCACTTATGGAATGTAAGATAAACCTTACCCAACAGAGCCTTGGCAGCATTAGCTGTTACACGTCCTGTTTCTGATGCAGAATACTTCTCTGGAAGATAATTGTTATCTACAATCTCCTTTAAATCACCAGCAATCAGATCGAACATCTGTGCGTCAGAGTATCTTGCAATCTTCAAAGCTTCTGCAGCACTTACTACATGCTTTGTTGCAGGAACGCCACCCCATACACGATACATGTTGAAGTAGTTCAAGGCTCTGATAAACATAGCCTCACCCTTATATTGCTTTTTCAAAGTCTCATTAAACTGCGCTCCGTCAATCTGGTCGAGAATCAGGTTGCAACGGTAAATGTTGTTGTTGAAGTTTGCCCAGTAGTTAGACAGAATACCATTTGAAGGCTTATCTTCAAAATGGTTGATGTCATAACGGTCCTGAGTACCAGCTGTAGGGGCTTTCACCTCCATGTTGTCGCTACGATACTCACAGCATTCTTTGTAGAAATTTACCTGAGACTGCAACTTAGCGTAGCAGCCGACTACAGCAACATTATAATCACTTGCAGTCTTATACACCTTATCAATCGTTACTTTACTTGCTGGCTCCAAATCAAAGAAGCTGTCTCCACATGAAGTCATCAGCAAAGTTACTAAAGATGCTAAAAATAATATCTTTTTCATATTGTGTAATTCTTTATAATGTGATGTTCAAACCAAACATATAAGTTCTTGCCAAAGGATAAGTACCATAGTCCTCACCTGGAGTCAGGTTCTGAGATGGACGGGCATTTACCTCTGGGTTGTAGCCGCTGTAGTCTGTGATGGTAAAGAGGTTCTGTCCTGAAACATAAACTCTCATCTTCTCAACCTTGAACTTCTGTGTGAAGGTGCGTGGCAATGTGTAACCCAATGCTAAGTTCTGAAGACGGAGGTATGAACCGCCCTCCAGATGCCAGGTTGAAGTACGTCCGTTACTACCTGTTTGCTTACGGTTAGCACGGTTTACCCAACCGCTACCTGGATTCTCTGGACTCTTCCAACGGTCAAGAGCTACCTTAGTACCATTTACGTTACCTTCCATGTTGTCGATGTAACGGCGGTTCAAGTTCAGAATCTTGTTGCCATAAACACCCTGGAAGTTAAAGTCCATATCGAAACCACCATACCAAAGCTTGCCACCGAAACCATAAGTGAACTTAGGCATGTAGTTGCCGCATACAGTACGGTCCTTGTCCAAGTCAATATCACCACTTCCATCAACGTCAACGAAACGGAAGTCACCTACCTTTGCATTGGCAAGGTGTGGATAACTGTCAAGTTCCTGCTGGTTCTTGAACACACCATCATACTTCAAGAGATAGTAGCTACCGATTGGTTTGCCTACCTCTGTAATATAATAAGCATGACCTACGCTACCCGAAGAAATGATAGGTGCATTACCTGGACCTAACTCTTTCACCTCGTTGGTATTCTTGGCATAGTTAACATTGAATGAGTAACCTAAACCATTAGCAAATGTATGCTGTGAAGTCAAGCCGATTTCCCAACCGCGGTTGTTTACTTTACCCAGATTCTGGAGCGAGGTGCTGTAACCTGTCAACAGAGGTACTGGTACATAAAGCAACATGTTTGAGGTGTTGGTATTATAGTAGTCTACAGATAAACCGAGGTATCCGTCAAACATCTGAAGGTCGATACCGGCGTTGATCATCTGGTTCTTCTCCCAGCTCAGGTCATCGCGCTTGATGTTATCAGGCTTGTAGCCATAAGCCAGACCATTACCAAGAATATAGTTGTCAATAGACATGGTAGCCAAATGGTCGTAGTCGCCAATTTGGAAGTTACCTGTCACACCATAGCTGGCACGAATCTTCATGTCGTTGATGAAAGACAATTTCTTCACATTCTTGAAGAACTGCTCATCGCTGATACGCCAAGCTGCAGATGCTGATGGGAAGTAACCCCAACGGTTGTTCTTACCGAAACGTGAAGAACCATCGGCACGAATGGCTGCAGAAAGCATGTAGCGTCCCTCGTAGTTGTACTGAACACGAGCCAAATAAGAAGCGATAGACCATTGTGTCTTGTCTGATTTACCTTCTGTTACAGTACCACCATTAATAGTATGGATGTAATCGTTAGGATAATCCGTTGCTGTAACATTATCAGTCTTCATAGTCTCTTTCTGTGCAGACTGTACCAAGACTGCAGAAATGTTGTGCTTCTTATCAATTGTCGTAGTGTAAGTAAGCTGATTCTCTACCAACCAGTTGAAGAAGAAAGAAGAAGAACTGTAACCCTTTGGATTAGAAGGAGTATCATAGTAATTCTTTCCCTTCAAAGGCAAAGCAGACTGGCGATACTGGTCATTATGAGCGCCATAATAATCTCCACCCAAAGACAACTTATATGAAAGTCCCTTCATCAATTCCAATTCTGCAAAAGCCTTACCTGTAATAGACATACGATCAGTAACATTTGACTGCAAACGAGCCATTGCAACAGGGTTTAATACCTCATTAATCTGGTAGTCGGTACCGATACGCAAGTAACCATTACCCTGATAATTATAAGAGCCATCTGGGTTATAAACAGGGAAAATAGGAGGCATCATCAACGCAGACTGAACGATTCCGTCTGCACCAGAAGCATTTACTGAGTTAGATACAGAGTAAGAAGGAGCGAAGTTTACGCCGAACTTCAGACGCTTGTGCTGACCAGAGAGGTTCAAACGGCCACCATACTTTTCGAAGTCGGAACCGATAATGATACCTTCTTTCTTCATATAGTTACCTGATACGAAGTAATTGATGCTGTTAGACTTACCTGAAAGCGAAATGTTGTGTCCGGTAGTCATCGCGCTACGGAAGATTGCATCCTGCCAGTCTGTATCTGTAAGACCAGTCTTTCCTTCCAAATATGGAACCAACATATCAGGAATCTTCATGTAACCTTCTTTACGTGAACTGTTAGGATCGTTAGCACTTCCGTTAGGATTTTTATCCAAATATGCGTTGTCGTGTGCATCCTTTACGAATTCTGCATATTCGTAAGCGTTCATCATATCGAGTTTCTTTGATACGTTCTGTACACCTACGTAACCATCGTAAGAAACAGAGAGCTTGTCAGAGGTTCCCTTCTTGGTTGTAACGAGAACTACACCATTAGAACCACGGCTACCATAGATAGCTGCTGCAGAAGCATCCTTCAAAACTTCAACAGACTCAATATCGTTGGTGTTCAGGTTGGCAAAACCACGCTCCATAGGAACACCATCTACTACATAGAGAGGGTCGCTACCGGCGTTGACGGTACTTACACCACGAACGCGAATGCTTACGCTACCCTCTGGGTCTCCGCTAGGTACTGTTACCTGTACACCAGGCATCTTACCAGCCAAAGCCTGACGGAAGTCGGTAGAAGGATTGTTGGCAAGAGCCTCTGCCTTGACAGAAGACACAGCAGTAGATACGTCGCGCTTCTTCTGCACGCCATAACCTACAACTACAACTTCTTCCAAGACCTTATTATCATCTGCCAGGTTAACATTGATTACTTCGCGACCATTTACCTTGATGTCCTGGTCCTTGCAGCCAATGTATGATACTGCCAACATTCCGTCTGCAGGAATCTCGATGGTATAGTTGCCGTCAATATCGGTTACAACACCATTGGTGGTGGTACCCTTCTCCATGACGGTAGCGCCGATAACTGGCTCGCCAGTTTCGTCTTTTACTACACCACGTACCTTGATTTTCTTGCCATGAGCCTGAGATTTAGCTTTTTGCTGAGGCTTGATGACGATGTAGTTGCCTTCCATCTCATAGGTAAAATTGGTACCTTTGAGCAATTGGTTCAACATACCAAAGACATCATCACTTTTCTTGGTTAATGTAACCGAACGGTTAGCATCCAGCTGTGAGGAGTTGTAGGCAATCTTGTACTTAGATTCCTTTTCAATCTTCTCAAAAGCAGACTTAAGCGTTACCTTGTTTGAGCTGAAGCTGACGTTCTGAGCCGAAAGGGTCATCTGGCCTGCTAGGAGCAAACAGAAGCATGACGCAGAGATTCTTTTAAGATTCATACTTTATCTTTTTAAGTTAATAATAATTTGCTTGTTACGTCTTGAAGACAACGGGAAAGAGAGTTACACCCAATTACAAAACTGTTAAAATGAAGTTTTTCTGAAAAAAATATCTTGTGTTCGCAAACACCCTATAAAATTCTTCTTTTGGAAATTATAAATACATAATATGAAGGCTCTAAAATTAGCATTTCTTGCTGCTAATTTAGAGCCTTGATTTTTTTTAAAAAGTAATGCTTTGGGTATGGAAATAGCAGTAATGCTTTTGATAATCAGAACTTACATCGTTCTTTCCTCAGACAGAATTTTTCTCAATTCCCGCTCGTACTGCGCAGCATCCTCAAAGCAGATGGCCTGCATTCCGAAACGCTGGGCGGCTTCTACATTCTCTATTCTGTCGTCAGCAAAAAGGCATTCTTCCGGTTTCAGATTGTATTTCTGGCAGATTCTTTCATAAATAGCTCTGTCGGGTTTGATGATTTTCTCTTCTGAAGAAATCACCTGTCCTTCCAGAAGTTGGAAAATGGGATATTGTGCCATCGTTTCGTGAACCTTGGTGCACCAGTTGGAAAGTCCGTAAAGGTGGTAGCCTTCTGCCTTCAACTGGGTCAGCAAGGTGCGCATACCTTCTTTTTCGCCCCTTACAAAATCGTTAAAGCGCTGGGCTACGGTTGCTATTTCTTCCTTATATTGCGGCATGATCTGCTGCATCTTGCAGAAGGTTTCTTCGAAAGAATCTCCGCGATCCATATTCTCATTCCATTTGCCGTCTATCAGGAGATGATAGAATTCTTCAGCCTGTTCGTGGGTCTTGAATATCTGGTCAAGCGTTTCAAAGTATTCGTAATCTACGAGTACTTTTCCAAAATCAAAAATCAAATTCTTTATCATGATATTTCCAGTTTATGTTATTATTTCTGTTTTCATATCCCGTGCAGAGATACACTTTTATGAAAAAAGGCGCATCATTTTTACATAATGCGCCTTTTGTTTACCTATTATAATATATGCCTACCTGATGATTACTTCATCTTTCTTCACTTCATATTCCAGACCAGGAACCAGGTTTTTCAGGACAAACATGGCTCCCGAGAGGGTTTCGCCACGGTTGAAATGAACTGTAACCTTCGTCTTCTGGTGAATCTTTGAACGGAAGGTGAATTTCACTCCGTATGCATTACCCAGAATCTTACCAGCTTCTGCCAGCGTTACATCGTTCAGGTCAATCTCCTTGTTGCGCCAGCTTGTACCATCTTCTTCGGCCGAAACCTTGCGGAGGTTTACTGCCTTGGTCTTTACATTATATACTAACTGGTCGTTAGGCTTCATGCTGTAAACCTTGTCTTCCTGACCTATGATGCGGAGTTCTATCTTGCCGGTTTTGAGTGTGGCAGATACTTCATCTGTATTTGAATAAGATGAAACCGTAAAAGAGGTGCCCAAGTCGGTAATCTCGAAATGAGGAGTGCTGACGTGGAACGGCTGGGCATCATCATGTCTGATGTCGAAGAATGCCTCTCCCGACAGGAAAACCTTGCGTTCTTCTGCTCCTTTGAAAGAGGAAGGATAGAGGAGTACGGAACTCTGGCTGAGTCTTACTTTCGTTCCGTCTGCCAAGGCGATGACTTTGCTCTCTTCGTTGATGGTATGCTCCTGGAGCATGGTTGCCAGTTTTATATCCTTGAGTTGGTTGTTCATCTGGACGTAGAGCTTGCCGAATACAATCAGCATCAGCAGCGGTACGAAGACGGCAGCCAGTTTGGCAAAGTTGAAGATTCGAAGCGATTTTTTCTTTTCTATTTCTCTTGTTTCTTCTGTTTCGAAGAGGCGGTTGTATGCAGCAGAAATTTCTTCTTCTTCCATATAGGCAGAATCAGCCTTGTCCCATAATTCTCTAAATGCCTCGTTCGCCTCTTTATCGTCTTGTGTATTGGAAATCCTATCTAATACCCTTTCTTTTATTTCATCCGGCACATTGTGCCCGCTATAATAATCTATGATATCCCTTATCTTTGTTGCCATAATAAAAACTTCATTTATTTTTAAGACATGTTTCAATGGTGTTACACCCAATGCCAAGGTAACAAAATCATCAAATATAAGGCTTTTTTAATTTCTTTAAGAGCTAGGTTAAGATGATTTTCTACCGTTTTCTTCTGAATACCCAGGCGCTGGGCTATCTCTTCGTTCTTGAGATGCTGCTCGCGGCTCATGCGATAAATCATCTGGCGTTGTTGCGGCATGCTTTCTACCACCATGTCGATGAGCAGCTGGGTATCCTTTGCCACCACATCGTCATGTGGCGAAGATTCGTTGGCGTATCTGTCTGGCAGACTGTCAATATCTATTGGGATGATGTGCTTGGAGGAAATGTAGTTGATGACAGTATATTTTGCCAAAATAAAGAGGTAGGAATCGAAGTTCTGGATATCGGCAAACTTCTCGCGTTTGTTCCATACCTTTAAGAAGATGAGCTGGCTGACGTCATCAGCATCATCTTCGTTTTTCAAGAGCATGGCTACAAAACGGTGTACCTTAGGATAGAACCTGCGGAACATCGTTTCGTATGCTTTCTTGTCTCCTTTCGACATTAATAATATTGTTTCTTTTTCTATTTCCATTCTTACGATTATGTATGTTTAATACGGTAATAGCTGCAAAATTAAACAAAATATCTGAAATTGCAAGCTTTTGCGGGCATTATTTCGGGAAAGGCACATAAAAATATCCTTTTTATCCCTTTCTTCCGAAATCGGCTGGAATCTCGCCCCATTTCTTCGTTTCCCATTTTATAATAGGTATGTTGATGGGGTGGGTGCGGAGCCAGTTCTCGGCTCGGGCGATGACCTGGTAGAGCTGTTCGGTCTGGGGAGTGCGCTCCAGTTTGGTCTTGCATTGTTTCTTGCTTACCCAGAGCTGGGCATTCACGCTGTCGCTATAAATTATCTTGTCGGTAATGCCCTTCTGCTGCATCAGGGCGAGGGCGTGGACGATGGCGAGAAACTCGCCGATGTTGTTGGTGCCGTGGATAGGACCATAGTGGAAAACCTGGGCACCGGTCTGAAGGTCGATGCATTGGTATTCCATCGGACCGGGATTGCCGGAACAGGCGGCATCCACAGCCCAGGCGTTGGCTATAACTTCGTTGGGTAGAGGCAAAACGGTATCGTTTCTCCATGAAGGAGGATTTACGGGCATTTTATTCATCTTTTTTCTTTTTGGGGTTGGAAAAACAAAAAGGATTGGCTAAAACTGAAATGAGCATGCGCCTTGGAGTCGAGCTCCAGGGCCATGCTCATTATGTCAAATAGTCAATATTCTTTTATTTTTTAAATTGTAGGTTATTATATCTTATGTATATATTACATTCTTTCCGGAACCTCGATGCCGAGCAGAGACATACCGTTCTTCAAGATCTTAGCCACGTTGGCAGCAAGAACCAGACGGGTAATCTTCTCAGCCTCGCTCTCGGCATTCAGGATGCTGTAGTCGTGATAGAACTGGTTGAACTCCTTGGTCAACTCGTAGCAGTAGTTAGCGATACCACCAGGGTTGTAGTTGTTGCCTGCATCGGCTACAGCTGCAGCAAAGTCGTTCATCTTCTGGATGAGGTCAATCTCCTTCTCGTTGATAGGAGCGTCTGCGCCCAACTCTGCAGGAATCTCGATGCCCTCGGCTGCTGCCTTGCGCATGATGCTGCGGATACGGGCATAGGTATACTGGATGAAAGGACCTGTGTTACCGTTGAAGTCGATACTCTCTTCTGGGTTGAAGAGCATGTTCTTGCGGGCATCTACCTTGAGGATGAAGTACTTCAACGCTCCGAGACCCACGATGCGTGAAATCTCCTGGCGCTCTTCCTCGCTCATGTCCTTGAACTTGCCGAGCTCATCGCTTGTCTGGCGAGCGTCCTTAATCATTTCTGCCATCAGGTCATCAGCATCTACTACGGTTCCTTCGCGGCTCTTCATCTTTCCGTTAGGCAACTCTACCATACCGTAAGAGAAGTGAACCAAGTCCTTACCCCACTTGAAACCGAGACGGTCGAGCAGGATAGAGAGTACCTGGAAGTGGTAGTTCTGCTCGTTACCTACTACGTAGATCATCTTGTCGATAGGGAAATCCTTGAAACGGAGGTCGGCAGTACCGATGTCCTGAGTCATATAAACAGAAGTGCCGTCAGAACGGAGCAGGAGCTTCTGGTCGAGACCCTCGTTGGTGAGGTCAGCCCAAACAGAGTTATCATCCTTGCGGAAGAAGAGACCCTTCTCCAATCCTTCTTCTACCTTCTTCTTACCCTCAAGGTAAGTGTTTGACTCATAATATATCTTGTCGAAACTTACACCCATCATCTTGTAAGTCTCATCAAAGCCAGCGTAAACCCAGTTGTTCATCTTCTGCCAGAGTGCACGAACCTCAGGGTCGTTGTTCTCCCACTTTACGAGCATTTCGTGAGCCTCCTTAATCAGCGGAGCCTCTACCTTAGCTTTCTCTGTGGCAGCTTCTTCGTCCATGCCATCCTTCATGTACTGAGCCTTGAGCTCTGCGATTTCCTCACGATAGTGCTTGTCGAAGGCTACATAGTAGTCGCCGATGAGGTGGTCGCCCTTCTTGCCGGAAGTTTCAGGAGTTTCGCCATTGCCCCACTTGAGCCAGGCGAGCATAGACTTACAGATGTGGATACCACGGTCGTTAACGATGTTTGTCTTGATTACCTTGTTGCCGTTAGCCTCCATAATCTGGGCCAATGACCAGCCGAGGAGGTTGTTGCGCACGTGACCGAGGTGGAGAGGCTTGTTGGTGTTAGGAGAAGAGTACTCGATCATGACGAGCGGACTGTTCTCAGTAACTGGCTTCTCACCAAACTTAGGGTCAGCGTTGATGGTATTCAAGAGTCCTACCCAAGCGGCAGGAGCGATAGAAAGGTTGAGGAAACCCTTAACCACGTTGAAGTCTGCGATAACGTTAGCGCAGTTTTTCTTCAGGTATTCGCCGATTTCCTGTGCTGTATCCTCAGGCTTTTTCTTCGACATTTTGAGGAATGGGAATACGACGAGGGTAAGGTTACCTTCGAAATTACTCTTGGTCTTCTGCAGGGCTACCATCTTCTCAGGTACGTCCTGACCATAAAGCTCCTTCACCGCAGCGATGACCGAGCTGATGATTTCGTTTTCTATCTTCATTATTTAATATATATTTTTACCGGTAAAATTATCTTTTTAAACTGATTGAAGAGGGATTTGCAAGTTCCCTTTCCGTTTATGCGGCTGCAAATTTACAAATAATAATTGAATTGTGAAAGAAAAATTGCACATTCTTTTGTTTTTTGTCGCATTCTTTAGTTTTTTATTGCTTTTGCAACAGAAATGAAGTATTGCGGGGCTGTTGAAGACTGTCTTTAAAGGAAGAAAGAACAGGAAGTATAAATGGGAATAGGAGCAAAAACCCCGCAAAAAGGGTCTTTGCTCCTATTCTTATCTGTTGGTAGCTGAATATAACTTCCGTGATTTATCCCTCGAGGATAATTGATGCCACGTCTTCGGGCGAATTCCATAGGATTCCGTCTTGCAACTCGTCGTCGGTAAATCCGTTGAGTGCTTCCTGTGCTTCCCTTGGAGTAATGGCTGGAGTGCCGTCCTCGTTCTTAGCATCGAGTAAAGCCTGCAAGATGGCTGCTCTGTATTCTTCGATTGTCATCATAATTTTTATGTCGTTTCGTTGTTTATTTTATGATGGCAAAGGTAATGTATTTTTTCGGAAATACCAAACTTTTTTGTCATTTTCTTTTAGCGGATATTGAAAAAGTTTTATATATTTATATGCCTTTCTATGATGGTATGGGTATATATATAATAAGGTGAAAACTGCAGCACAAAAGAAGATGTTCCATGGTGCTGACTATGTGTTCATGGCAGACATGTGGAACCCCAAACACTTGAGCGACAGCAGACACTTGTGGGTACCTATTTCTTGGGGAAATGGTGCACCAGTGTTGAAAAAACAATAAAAAATACGGGCGTTCTGCTTGTTTCTAACTTAATTTTCATATATTTGCAGTTGCTTAGCTGAGGCTACCGGCAACATGGAGGTATATAAGATGCTCCAGGATATGCCTATATATAATAAGGTATAGAATAGCCTATATATAATAAGGTGTAATTTCAATCTAATGTATAAATAACTAACAAACATGAAACAGAGACTGTTCGTAACATTGAGTTTGGCAGGATTAGCAATGGCAACCTTTGGTGCAACCAAACCGAAGACTGCCATTAAGTCGTTGAATAAGACGACCATCCAACAGCCAACTTACACAGAATGGCACGACCTTCAGGTGAATGCCATCAATCGTTTTCCGTTGCACACCAATTTCTTCACCTATCCGGCAGATGACTGGGTTTCTGAGAAAGACGGTAAGATCGTGAGCAAGGATATCCTGCACATGAACAAGACGGAGAGCAAGTATTTCCTTTCGCTCGACGGAACCTGGAAGTTCAACTGGGTGGCTAATGCCGACCAGCGTCCTACCGACTTCTACAAGGAAGATCTTGATGATTCCAAATGGAAGACCATGAATCTGCCAGGTATCTGGGAGATGAACGGATTCGGTGATCCGGAATATGTGAACGTAGGCTTCGGCTGGCGTGGACATTTTGACCAGCAGCCACCAGCAGTTCCTACCAAGGACAACCATGTAGGTTCTTACCGCCGTATCATCGACATCCCTGCCAACTGGGATGGCAAGCAGGTTGTCGCTCATTTCGGTAGCGTTACTTCCAACATCTATCTCTATGTAAACGGTAAGTTTGCCGGTTATGCAGAGGATAGCAAGGTAGCTGCCGAGTTTGACATCACTCCTTATCTGAAGAAGGGCAAGAATCTGATTGCCTTCCAGACCTTCCGCTGGTGCGATGGCTCCTGGGATGAGGATCAGGACTTCTGGCGCTTGAGTGGTGTGGCTCGTGAAAGCTATCTCTTTGCCCGCGATGCCCAGTTGCATTTGGAGGATATCCGTGTTACTCCTGACCTTGTAAACAACTACAAGGATGGTGTGCTCAACATCTCTACCAAGGTAAAGGGTAATGGCAAGCTGAACTTCATCCTCTTCGACAAAGAAGGCAAGCAGGTGGCTACAGCTACAGGATTGGCAAAGAATGGAACAGCCAACATTACGATGAACGTAGAGAATCCACACAAGTGGAATGCAGAGACACCTTATTTATATACCCTTCAGGTTTCCCTCTCAAGTGCGCTGAAGAATGGCAACATGAAATCAGCAAGCATGACTCCTGTCAAGGTAGGTTTCCGCAAGGTGGAAATCAAGAACAAGCAGTTCCTTGTCAACGGTCAGCCTGTGCTCATCAAGGGTGCCAACCGTCATGAGATTGACCCTGATGGAGGTTATGTATTGAGCATGGAGCGCATGATTCAGGATATCAAGATTATGAAGCGCCTGAATATCAACGCTGTCCGTACTTGCCACTATCCTGATGATCCACGCTGGTACGAGCTCTGCGATGAGTATGGTATCTATGTGGTAGCTGAGGCTAACCAGGAAAGTCACGGTTTCCAGTATGGCGATGATGCAGCTGCCAAGAAACCGATGTTTGCCAAGCAGATTATGGAGCGCAACCAGCACAATGTTTCCATGTACTTCAATCATCCTAGTGTCGTAACCTGGAGTATGGGTAATGAGACTGTGATGGGCGATAACTTCCTGCAGGCTTACAAGTGGATTAAGAGTCAGGACCAGAGCCGTCCGGTTCAGTATGAGCAGGCTCACAGAGGCGAGGGTACCGATATCTTCTGCCCTATGTACTATCCTGTAAGTGCTTGTGAAAAGTATGCTAAGGACCCTAACAGTCCGATGCCGCTCATCCAGTGCGAGTACAACCATACCATGGGTAACTCAGGCGGTAACCTGAAGGATTACTGGGCTCTGATTCGCAAGTATCCTATCCTCCAGGGTGGTTTCGACTGGGATTTCGTTGACCAGGGCTTGCACCGCAAGGTATTGAAGCCGATGACCATCAAGAATCCTGAGAAGATGAGCAATGAAGAGCTCCGCAAAATAGAATATTGCTACGGTGGCGATTATAACAATTACGACCCTAGCGACAACAACTTCAACTGCAATGGTATCATCGGTCCTGACCGTCAGCTCAATCCTCATGCCTACGAGGTAGCCTACCAGTATCAGAACATCTGGGCTAAGATGGTGAATGCAGAGAAGGGTGAAGTAAGTGTATACAATGAGAACTTCTTCCGCAATTTGAGCAACTATGCCTTGGCATGGAGCCTCATTGAGGATGGCGTGGAGACTCAGAACGGTACTATTGCTGATATCGATGTAGCTGCCCAGCAGACCAAGAACTTCACCATCCCTTATGACCTTTCTAAGGTAACGGGCAAGGAGGTGTTCCTCAACATCGATTTCCGTCTGAAGAAGGCTGAACCTCTGATGGAGGCTGGTCAGATTGTGGCTTATGCCCAGCTGGCGGTGAAGGAGAAGAAGTGCTGCGGTCATTGTGCAGAAAACATGGCTAAGGCTCAGGATGGCAAGAAGGTGAAGGCTAAGCTCATCGACAAGAAGGGCGAGCAGGATATCACCGTTACTACTCCTGATCTGACCGTGAAGGTGAACCGTACCACCGGTCTCATCTCTGAATATACCTATCGTGGCAAGTCGCTCCTCGGCGAGGGCGGTACCCTGAAGCCAAACTTCTGGCGTGCTCCTACCGATAATGATTTCGGTGCCGGCCTGCAGAAGAAGTTCCAGGTTTGGAAGAACCCTGTCATGAACCTGAAGGGTGTAGCTGTTGAAAAGGATAAGAAGGCAAACACCATCAGCATCTGTGCAACCTATGAGATGCCAGAGGTGAAGGGCGAGCTGGAAATAGAATATCTCATCATGCCTAACACCGGTGCGATGAAGGTAAGCCAGGAGTTTGATGCTTCTGATGATGCCAAGGTCAGCGATCTGTTCCGTTTCGGTATGCTGATGCAGTTGCCATACGATATGGACAAGAGCCAGTATTACGGCCGTGGTCCTATCGAGAACTATTCTGACCGTGAGGACTGCATGCGCATCGGAATCTACAGCGATGATGCCGACAACCAGTACTTCCCATACATCCGTCCACAGGAGAGTGGAACCAAGGGGGATATGCGCTGGTGGAACCAGACCGATGCTTCCGGCTTCGGATTCAAGGTGAAGAGCTGCAAGCCGTTCTATGCTTCCGCCATCCACTTCGATACAGAAGAACTGGATGATGGTGATGACAAGGATCAGCGCCACAGTTTCAACCTGAAGAAGTCAAGATTCACCAATCTCTTCCTCGATGCAGAGCATTCTGGTGTGGCTGGTGAGAACTCTTGGGGTGCATGGCCTTTGGAGAAGTATCGCCTCCATTATGGCGATAAGAACTTCACTTTCGTGCTCATTCCATTAGATAAATAGTAGAAAAGCAGGGATTTGTACGAAAATCCAATATATTTAAACAGAAAATCCACCTCATTTGGGGTGGATTTTTTTATCTTTGCAGAAGATTTACTGCACTTGGCAATTTGAAAGCAAGCTTTCATTGCGCTCGTTTGTGTAATCTTTGCAGCAAATTACTGCACCACCTATATTTAATAAGGTGTAAGTACAGACCTAAAAAATAAAAATAACGAACAATATGAGAAAAGCAAAATTTTTCGCAGCAGCATTGCTGGCGATGTCTTCACTCGGAGCTTTCGCACAGCATCAGTTTACTGTTCAGGCTAACAAGCCTGGAGCAGAAATCCAGCCTACCATGTATGGTATCTTCTTCGAGGATATCAACTTCGGTGCCGATGGTGGACTCTATGCAGAGATGGTAGAGAACCGTTCCTTCGAATTCCCACAGCGCCTGATGGGATGGAATACATTCGGAAATGTAACCCTCAGCGACGTAAAACCTGCCTTCGACCGCAATCCTCATTATGTAACACTTGAGAGCGCAGGCGCACGTGAGAAGCAGACTGGTCTTGAGAACCGTGGCTTCTTCGGCATGGGCTTGAAGAAGGATATGAAGTACGATTTCACCGTATATGGCCGTCTTCATCTCATAGATGGCAAGCAGGGCAAGATTCGCGTAGAACTCGTCAATTCAAAGAATGATGTGATTGCCAAGCAGGTCATCAACATCACCAATAATAAATGGCAGAAGCTTACTGCTACCCTTACTTCTCCTCAGACCGATGCCAAGGGGTTGATGCGTGTTTATCTGGAGAAGGGTTCTGAAAGCGTAGACCTCGACCATATCTCTCTCTTTCCTGAGGACAACTGGAATGGTCTCCGTGCCGACCTCGTACAGGATTTGGCTGACTTGAAGCCAGGCATCTTCCGTTTCCCTGGCGGATGTATCGTAGAGGGAACCGACCTCGATACCCGTTATGAGTGGAAGAACTCTGTGGGTGCTCCTGAGAACCGTCCTCTGAACGAGAACCGCTGGAGAGATACCTTCCCTCATCGCCTTTTCCCTAACTACTATCAGTCATTGGGCTTGGGCTTCTATGAGTATTTCCTCCTTTCAGAGAAGATTGGTGCTGAGCCATTGCCTATTCTCTCTGTAGGTCTGGCTTGCCAGTATCAGAACGATGATAAGGATCCTAATGCACATGTAGCAGTCAAGGATCTCCAGAGCTATATCGACGATGCACTCGACCTCATCGAGTTTGCCAATGGTCCTGTTACCTCTAAGTGGGGTAAGCTCCGTGCCGATATGGGTCATCCAGCACCATTCAATCTGAAGCAGATTGGTATCGGTAACGAGCAGTGGGGTCCTATGTATCCTGAGCGTCTGCAGAAGTTCATGGAGCAGATTCATGCCAAGTATCCAAAGATAAAAATCTGCGGTTCATCTGGTCCATCTGCTGATGGAAAGGATTTCGACTACGGTTGGGAGCAGATGCGCAAGTTGGGCGTAGACATGGTGGATGAGCACTACTACAAGAGTCCGGAATGGTTCCGCAGCAATGCCAGCCGTTACGACAAGTACGACCGCAAGGGTCCTAAGGTCTTTGCCGGCGAGTATGCTGCTCATGCCGAGAATGATCCAAACTCTTGGGAGGCAGCCCTTTCTGAGGCTGCTTTCATGACCGGTTTGGAGCGCAATGCTGATGTGGTTTATCAGGCTACCTATGCACCTCTCTTCGCTCATGTAGAGGGATGGCAGTGGCGTCCGGACCTCATCTGGTTCGATAACCTCAGCTCTGTCCGTTCTGCCAACTACTATGTTCAGCAGCTCTACGGCGAGAACAAGGGTACCAATGTGTTGAAACTTACCGAGAACGGCAAGGCTGTAGCAGGTGAGAACGGTCTCTATGCCACCGCTTGCTTCGACAAGGCTACCAAGAGCTACATCGTAAAGATTGCCAACACCTCTAACGAGGCAAAGGAAATCAACGTCACCTTTAATGGTATCAAGAAGTTGAGCCCAGGTAAGGTAACCGTTCTCCATGCCGACGATATTCAGGCAGAAAACAAGATAGACAATAAAAATGTGGTTGTTCCTGTAGTATCAGATGCACAGGTTCAGGGCAATGTATTGAACGTGAAGATGAAGCCAAACAGCTTTGTTGTATACCGTTTCTAATTGCCGACCTCCAATCTTCAATAAATCCTTAAGGTACAAATAGATAAGTGGATAATGTGAATCCCTTGCGACTCTAGTGGTTGCAAGGGATTTTTTTTCTCTCCTAATGCCCTTGAAATTACATGGCGACGCAGGAGTTTCTGTGTCAGGACGTAGGAAAGATTACGTCGCCATGTAGGAAAAAGGCACTTTATGTATAAGAAAAGTTTGAATTTTGCATAAAAAATACGCTCAAACGCTAGCAATTTGCTCATTTTTTCGTAACTTTGCACCCGCAAACTTATAATTAATAATAAAAGAAAGAATGGCTAATTTGAGATTTGAGGTTGTAGCCGAGGCCTTTAAGAAAAGACCTGTAGAGGTAGAGGCTCCCAAGGTGCGCCCTTCGGAGTACTTCGCCAAGTATGTATTCAACCGCCAGAAGATGTACAAGTATCTGCCATCTGATGTGTATGAGAAACTCATCGATGTGATAGATAACGGTACTCGTCTGGACCGTTCCATCGCTGATGCCGTGGCTGCCGGCATGAAGCTCTGGGCTGAGGAAAACGGGGTAACACATTATACTCACTGGTTCCAGCCATTGACAGAAGGTACTGCCGAGAAGCATGATGCCTTCGTGGAGCATGACGGAAAGGGTGGTATGATTGAGGAATTCTCTGGCAAATTGCTTGTCCAGCAGGAACCTGATGCCAGCTCATTCCCTAACGGCGGTATCCGCAACACCTTCGAGGCTCGTGGCTATTCTGCATGGGATCCTACATCGCCTGTGTTCATCATCGACGATACCCTCTGTATCCCTACCATCTTTATATCTTATACCGGTGAGGCTTTGGACTACAAGGCTCCATTGCTCCGCTCGCTCCATACTCTGAGTGAGGCGGCTACCGAGGTGTGCCACTATTTTTACCCTCAGGTGAAGAAGGTGCAGACCAATCTCGGATGGGAGCAGGAGTACTTCCTGGTTGATGAGAGTCTCTATTCGGCTCGCCCTGACCTGATGCTTACGGGCCGTACCCTGATGGGACACGACTCTGCGAAGAACCAGCAGATGGACGACCACTATTTCGGAACAATCCCTGAGCGTGTGCAGGCTTTCATGAAGGATCTGGAAATTCAGGCGCTCGAACTCGGCATCCCTTGCAAGACCCGTCATAACGAGGTGGCACCAAACCAGTTTGAGCTGGCACCTATCTATGAGGAGTGCAATCTTGCCGTAGACCATAATATGCTCCTGATGAGTCTGATGAAGCGTGTGGCTCACAAGCACGGTTTCCGTGTACTCCTTCACGAGAAGCCATTCGCCGGCGTCAATGGTTCGGGCAAGCACAACAACTGGAGTCTCTGCACCGATACCGGCGTACTGCTCCATGCAGCAGGCAAGACACCGGAGGACAACCTCCGCTTCGTAGTCTTCATCGTAGAGACCCTGATGGGCGTTTACAAGCACAATGGACTGCTGAAGGCTTCTATCATGAGCGCTACCAATGCCCATCGTCTGGGAGCCAACGAGGCACCACCAGCCATCATCTCTTCATTCCTCGGAAAGCAGCTCACCGACCTGCTCGACCATATCGAGAAGGCAGACAAGGAAGAACTCTTCGCTCTGGCTGGCAAGAAGGGTATGGAGCTGGATATCCCTGAGATTCCGGAGCTGATGATCGATAACACCGACCGCAACCGTACCTCTCCATTCGCCTTCACCGGAAACCGTTTTGAGTTCCGTGCCGTAGGTTCAGAGGCCAACTGTGCGTCATCTCTCATCGTACTGAATGCTGCCGTAGCTGAGGCTCTCGAAGACTTCAAGACTCGTGTAGATGCCTTGATAGCAAAGGGTGAGGACCAGACATCGGCTATCATCGATGTGGTACGCGAGGATATCAAGACCTGCAAGCCTATCCGCTTCGATGGCAACGGCTATTCAGATGAGTGGAAGGAAGAGGCCCAGAAGCGTGGTTTGGACTGCGAGGCATCCTGCCCGGTAGTCTTCGACCGTTATCTGGACAAGGAAAGCATCGAGATGTTTGCCAAGACCAACGTGATGAGCGAGAGCGAGTTGAAGGCGCGCAACGAGGTGAAGTGGGAGACCTATACCAAGAAGATTCAGATTGAGGCTCGTGTGATGGGCGACCTGAGCATGAACCACATCATCCCTGTGGCTACCCACTATCAGAGCCGTCTGGCAAAGAACGTAGAGGGCATGATTCACATCTTCGGTGGCGAGGAAGGCAAGAAGCTGACTG
This sequence comes from Segatella copri, assembly GCF_019249795.2. Lineage (NCBI taxonomy): Bacteria > Pseudomonadati > Bacteroidota > Bacteroidia > Bacteroidales > Prevotellaceae > Segatella > Segatella copri. Next base: position 1,876,251 of record NZ_CP156891.1, on the reverse strand, counting down.
CCCGCAACGTGAAGATTATCCGTGAGATAGCCGAGCGCACCGAGGCAATAGAGCGTGGTGTAGAGGCATTGGTAGATGCCCGCAAGGTAGCCAACAAGATAGAGAGCGAGCGCGAGAAGGCAGTAGCTTATCATGACACGGTAGCTCCAAAGATGGAGGAAATCCGTTATCAGATAGACAAGCTCGAACTTCTCGTAGCCGATGAGCTTTGGACTTTGCCAAAGTATCGTGAGCTGCTGTTCATCAGATAATATTTCCTGGATAAGGAATTGATATAATAAAAAAAGAGTGCATTGCCGTTAACAATGCACTCTTTTTTTGCTTATCCTGAGCAGAAAAGTGCAAACTAAGTTAAATATTCATAAAAGTTTGAGGTTAAAACTCGTAACCTACACATAATCAAATAAAAATGTGTAATTTTGCAGTCCGATTATTTCGGGGATACACTTAGAGTCCCCAAGATATGGTGTGTTAATAGCATGCCCTGTGGCCGGGGTATGTGGTTAGTGAATCACCTGTCTGAATAGTGAGTAAAAAAGATTAAAACGTTTTTTAGTAGTAAATTTAAATTTTAAAATGGACACATTAAGTTACAAGACTATTTCCGTAAACAAGGAAACAGCTAAGAAAGAGTGGGTCGTAATCGACGCTACCGACCAGGTTGTAGGTCGCCTCTGCTCTAAGGTTGCTAAATTGCTCCGCGGAAAGTACAAGCCAACTTTCACTCCACACGTAGATTGTGGTGACAACGTAATCATTATCAATGCCGCTAAGGTAGTTTTCACAGGTAAGAAGGAAACAGATAAGGTTTACACTCGTTACACTGGTTATCCAGGTGGTCAGCGCTTCAACACTCCAGCAGAGTTGCGCAAGCGTCCTGATGGAATGGACAAGATCCTCCGTCACGCTATCAAGGGTATGTTGCCAAAGGGCCCTCTCGGTCGTTCTTTGATGGACAACCTCTTCATTTACGATGGCACAGAGCACAAGCACGAGGCACAGCAGCCAAAGGCTATTGATATTAACCAGTATAAATAATTAAGGTAGAATGGAAGTAATTAATGCAATTGGTCGCCGTAAGAGCGCTGTAGCTCGTGTATACCTCACAGAGGGTACCGGTAAGATCACAATCAACAAGAAAGATATTGAGACATATTTCCCATCAGCAATCCTTCGCTATGTAGTAAAGCAGCCATTGCAGTTGCTCGAAGCTGAGGGTAAGTATGATATTAAGGCAAACCTCGACGGTGGTGGTTTCACCGGTCAGAGCCAGGCTCTCCGCCTCGCTATCGCTCGCGCACTCGTTAAGATCGACGCTAACGATAAGAAGGCTTTGAAGGATGCAGGCTTCATGACACGTGACTCACGTGCTGTAGAGCGTAAGAAGCCAGGTCAGCCAAAGGCTCGTCGTCGCTTCCAGTTCAGCAAGCGTTAATCTTATACATATTTTATATATATACAGATTATATATAGCTGAGCTAAAAAGTTTAGTATCTAAATCGGTGAGATTCCATTAATCGGGGACTACTCATCGACTGATCTAACATTAGATTCAAAAAGAAAGTAAACACAATTAAAAAAGAAAAAACAATGTCAAGAACAAATTTTGACCAGTTACTTCAGGCAGGTTGCCACTTCGGACACCTCCGTCGCAAGTGGAATCCAGCAATGGCTCCTTACATCTTCATGGAGCGTAACGGTATTCATATTATCGACCTCAACAAGACTGTCGCTAAGATCGACGAGGCTGCTGAGGCTCTCAAGACAATTGCCAAGACAGGTAGAAAGATCCTGTTTGTCGCTACTAAAAAACAAGCTAAGGACGTAGTTGCTGAGAAGGCAGCTTCTATCAATATGCCATACGTAAACGAGCGTTGGGCTGGTGGTATGCTCACCAACTTCCCTACAATCCGTAAGGCAGTTAAGAAAATGACAAACATCGATCGTCTGTTGAACGATGGTACATTCTCTAACCTCTCTAAGCGCGAGTTGCTTCAGGTAAGCCGCCAGCGTGCTAAGTTGGAGAAGAACCTCGGTTCTATCGCAGATATGGCCCGTCTCCCAGTAGCCCTCTTCGTTGTTGACGTAATGAAGGAGCACATCGCTGTTAAGGAGGCTAACCGTCTTGGTATTCCAGTGTTCGGTATCGTAGATACCAACTCTGATCCTAAGAATGTTGATTACGTTATCCCAGCTAACGACGATGCTAAGGATTCTGTAGATGCTATCCTTACTGCAGTTTGCGGTGCTATCGCTGAGGCTCTCGAGGAGCGCAAGGCTGAGAAGGCTGACGACAAGGCTGCTGCTGAGCAGAAGGACCAGCCTAAGAAGAAGGCTGCCCGCAAGGACGAGGCTGAGTAATTAGGCAAAGAAATATATACTGAAGCCATTGATTCTGTTTATGATTCGATGGCTTTAGTAGCTTTTAAGCAAAGATTATTATTAACTTTTTAATATAAAAATATTATTATGGCTGTTTCAATTGAAGATATCAAGAAACTTCGCGCTATGACTGGTGCTGGTCTTGCTGATGTTAAGAAGGCACTCACAGAGGCTGAAGGTGATTTCGATAAGGCAAAGGAGTTGCTCCGTGAGCGTGGTCTCGCTATCGCTGCTAAGCGTTCTGACCGTGAGACTTCTAACGGTTGCGTTCTCGTTAAGAAGGTTAACGATTTCGCTGCTATCATCGCTCTCAAGTGCGAGACTGACTTCGTAGCTAACGGTGCTGACTTCATCAAGTTGACATCTGACATCCTCGACGCTGCTATCGCTGCCAAGGCTCACACTCTCGACGAGGTGAAGACTTTGAAGGTTGGCGATGCTGATGCTCAGGCTGCTGTTACACAGCGCTCTGGTATCACTGGCGAGAAGATGGAGCTCGACGGCTACTGCGTTCTCGAGGGTGACAACATCGAGGTTTACGACCACATGAACAAGCACACTTTGTGTACTATGGTTCAGCTCAACGAGAACAACGAGGAGGCTGGTCACAAGGTAGCTATGCAGGTTGCTGCTATGCGCCCTGTAGCTCTCGACGAGTCTTCTGTTTCTGAGGAGACTAAGAAGACTGAGCTCGAGGTTGCTGTTGCCAAGACTAAGGAAGAACTCGTAGAGAAGGCTGTTAACGCTGCTTTGAAGAAGGCTGGCATCAACCCAGCTCACGTTGACTCTGAGGAGCACATCGAGAGCAACACCAAGAAGGGTTGGTTGACACCTGAGCAGGCTGAAGAGGCTCGCAACATCAAGAAGACTGTTGGTGAGGAGAAGGCTGCTACTTTGAACCCTACTATGATCCAGAACATTGCTAATGGTCGTCTGGCTAAGTTCTTCAAGGAGAACTGCCTCGTTGACCAGGAGTTCCAGTTCGGTGACGGTGACAAGCAGACTGTTGCTCAGTACCTCGCTTCTCAGAGCAAGGATCTCAAGATCGTTGCTTACCAGCGCTTTACTCTTGCTGCTGAGTAATCATTACTCAAAAGCAAGCGTTAATTTGACTTATAGTTAAATTAGAATACCGGGAGTTATGAAGTTAAGCCTCGCTTTGCTTCTAACTCCCATTTCTTTTTTATATAAAAATTTGATGTTATGAAGATATTTGCCATCGGTATGAACTATACCGAACACAATAAATCGCTGCATGGTACGTTATCTAAACCAGAGCGTCCTGTCATCTTTACCAAGGCTGATTCTGCTTTGCTCAATAACGGCAAGCCTTTCTTCATTCCTGATCATCTGGGAAGAATAGAGTATGAAACCGAAGTAGTGGTCAGAATATCCAAGTTGGGAAAGACCATTCCGCAGCGTTTCGCCCACCGTTATTACGATGCAGTAACCGTAGGTATCGACTTTACGGCACGCGAGATGCAGAAGAAGCTGCGCGAGGCGGGCCAGCCTTGGGAACTCGCCAAGGGATTCGACGGTTCTGCGGTTATCGGCGAATGGGTCGACATCCAGAAGTTCCGTGATATCCAGACACTGCACTTCCGCCTCGACCTCAATGACAAGACCGTACAGGAAGGCTGCACGAGCGATATGCTCTACAAGGTAGATGAAATCATCTCCTATATCAGCCAGTACTTCACGCTCAAGACGGGCGACCTGCTCTATACCGGATGTCCTACAGGCTGCGGTCCTGTCAACATCGACGACCATCTCGTAGGCTATCTCGAAGACAGGAAGGTGCTCGATTTTCACTGTAAGTAAATAATATTGCAAGTAATATATCGATATGAACACAACAAAGGTTTGGAAATACATGCTGCTGGCATGCCTGCTCATGCTGGTGGCTCCTGCTCAGGCACAGCGATTCTTCAATCTGACCTCTTCAGAAGTCAGAGTAGATTCCGTGTTGCCCCGTTTCGTGTATTCTATTCCTTTGACCGGTGCATATCGTGACTCCGTGTATACCGTCAGCCTGAAATATGGCGAGTATATCGACATGACTGCCTCCGACATCGCCAATTACAACCGCCTGTCGGGTGCAGTTCCTCCTGAGCAGGTATTTCCCCAGCAGCGGGTTACCGAATGCCGTAAGCAGGGCGTACTCCAGATAGATTTCAGTCCTGTCGTATTCCGCAATAACCGCCATCAGCTGCTGGTCAGCTTCATGCTTCAGGTAGATGCCCGTCCTCTGAAGCGCTCCGAGCGTTCCAGTCGAGGTTCTCTGTTGGCTAAGGGCAAAGTATCAGCCTTTGCTTCTTCTGATGCTTTGCGCTCAGCTACCTCCCTTTATGCCTCTCATTCCGTTCTTGCCTCAGGCAGATGGGCGAAGATTAGAGTCAGCGAAACTGGTTTCCATCAGCTTACCGAACAGGTAGTGCGCCAGGCAGGCTTCTCCGATATCAGCAAGGTGAAGATTTACGGCTATGGCGGCAATCTGCAGAACGAAGCCCTTCTGGCGGGCGAACTGCAGGCTACCGACGATTTGCAGGAAGTTCCCCAGTGCATCGTTGGCGGCAAGCATTATTTCTATGCCGAGGGACCGGTATCCTGGAAGTCAGAAACCGCCCTCCAGCGCATCCGTAATCCTTATTCCGATTACGGCTACTATTTTATTACCCAGACCGATGGAGAGCCACTGGTGCAGGATTCTGCCACCTTTGTCTCTTCCCATTATCCGCAGCCATACGATTATCATTCCCTCTACGAGTCAGATGGTTACAGCTACTATCATGGCGGCAGAAACCTCTTCGATGCAGAAGAACTGAAGGTGGGCGATGAGAAGAAAGTGGTGATCACGAATACCACCGGTTCTGCGGAAGGCAAACTCTCCGTAGCCCTGACTACCGCCACAGACAGCAAGGCTCAGATACTGAAGAATGGTAAGGTTTTGGGCGAAATCACCCTTTCTCTCAAGAATGACAATCCTACGGAGGATATAGCTTACCTCAAGGCTACAGAGAAGGTTGCCACTTATCCCATTTCCGATTTCCAGGATAAGGATACCATCTCTATCAAGGTCTTATCAGGTGCTTCCATCCGCCTCGATTATATCTCCGTAACGTGGGCAGAGCCTGGAAGCTGTGCCTTTACCGCTGCGAACCTGGCCGCCGGTGGAAAGATTCCGGCTGCCCAGTATGTCTACGGCATCACCAACCAGAATCATCATGCCGATGGAGCAGCCGATATGGTCATCATCATCCCGACCTCACAGAAACTGCTGAAACAGGCACAGCGGCTGAAAAAATTTCATGAACAGCACGACGGACTGCGCGTTACCATCGTGCCTGCCGATGAACTCTATAACGAATTTTCTAGCGGTACCCCCGATGCCAACGCCTACCGCCGCTACCTGCGCATGCTTTCTGATAAGGCGCAGAGCGAGGCAGATATGCCGAAATATCTCCTGCTCTTCGGCGACTGCGTATGGGATAACCGCATGCTTACCTCCGGTTGCAGAACCCTGAATCCAGACGATTATCTGCTGTGCTTTGAGAGTGAAAACTCCTTCAGTGCCGTTTCCTGCTTCGTCAGCGACAGCTGGTTCGGCATGCTCGGCGAGGGAGCCGGACTGTATCCTAACCGTGAGCTGCAGGATGTAGCCGTAGGCCGCTTCCCGGTAACTTATGCAGAAGAAGCCCAGGTGCTGGTAGACAAGACCATCAGTTATGCTCAGAATGCCAATGTAGGTGCCTGGCAGAACACCCTGATGTTTATGGGCGATGACGGAAACGGAAACCTCCACATGCAGGATGCCGATGATGTGGCAAATGATGTGCTCACCACCTATCCCGCCTATCTCGTCAAGAAAGTGATGTGGGATGCCTATACCCGCGAAACCTCCTCTTCGGGCAATACCTATCCCGAAGCAACGCGGATTATCAAACAGCAGCAGGCTGCGGGAGCCCTCATCATGGATTATGCCGGACATGGCGATCCTACACAGATGTCGCACGAATCAGTTCTGAAACTCACCGATTTTGCCGATTTCCGCAATACCAACCTGCCGCTCTGGGTAACCGCCTCCTGCGATATCATGCCGTTCGACGGGCTCGAAGCCAACATCGGCGAATATGCGCTGCTCAACGATAAAGGCGGCGCAGTAGCTTTCTATGGCACCACCCGTACCGTTTACGCCCAGTATAACAGACATATCAACCGTGCCTTCATCCACAGAGTGCTCAGTCTGGTAGACGGTAAGCCTATTACGATAGGCGAGGCGCACCGACTGGCGCAGAACGACCTGGTGAGTGGCAACGGACCAACTTCCGGCTCCGATGTCACGGTGAACCATCTCCATTATTCCCTTCTGGGCGACCCTGCTCTTGCACTCAATCTGCCTATGCATCAGATTGTGGTAGATTCCATCAATGGCATTCCTGTTGCCGGAGCCGCAACCCTGCCGATGCTGAAGGCAGGCTCTATCGCCCGCATGGCAGGTCATATCGAGGGAGCAGACGACTTCCGTGGCGTCATCACCGCTACCGTAAGAGATTCCAAGGAAACGGTTACCTGTCGCCTGAACGATACCGGCAAGGATGGCGCCGAGAAGGCTTTCGAATACAAAGACAGAACCAAGACCCTGTATCAGGGCACCGATAGCGTAAGAGGCGGCAAGTTTGCCTTCTCCTTTGCCGTTCCGCTGGATATCAATTATTCCAACCAGAGCGGTCTGGTCAACCTCTATGCGGTGAATACCTCCAAGACCCTCTCCGCCCACGGCTCCAGCGAGCAGTTTACGGTAGGCGAGAGCGAGGAGATGAAGAACGATTCCATCGGTCCTTCCATCTATTGCTATCTCAATTCGCCTTCCTTCGTAGATGGCGGCAAAGTCAACACCACTCCGTTCTTTGTGGCAAAGATAACCGATAAGGACGGAATCAATGCTGCCGGAAGCGGTATCGGCCACGACCTGCAGCTGGTGATAGATGGCGATATGTCGAAGACCTATGTGCTGAACAGCAATTTCACCTACGATTTCGGAACCTATACCAGCGGTTCTACCTATTACAGCATACCGCAACTGGAACCGGGCAAGCACGAACTCACCTTCCGAGCCTGGGATATCCAGAACAACAGTTCTACGGTGAAGCTCCGCTTCAATGTGGTGAAGGCACTGAGTCCGGCGCTCTTCGATGTGGGCGTAACCGCCAATCCGGCTAAGACTTCCACCACCTTCATCATCAGTCACGACCGCACAGAGAGCGATATGGACGTGGTGGTAGAAGTGTTCGATTCATCGGGCAGACAGCATTGGCGCCATTCCGAAAGCGGTGTACCTACCTCGGGCAGCTATACCGTAAGCTGGGACCTCACCTCCGATAGCGGCACCCCTCTGGGCACCGGCGTATATCTCTATCGCGTCAAGGTGGCGAGCGATGGCAGCAGCTACACCTCTAAAGTCAAGAAACTCATCATTATCAAATAAAAAATATATTTACAATGGCAATGAAAAGAATCTATAAGATATTCATCCTGGGATGTCTCGTTCTGATGGCATCAGAAGTGAAGGCGCAGGATAAGAAAGACCTCTTCAATCCTGTGAACTATGCAGTCATTTCGCAAACCATAGCTCCTGATGCCCGTGGTGGCGGTTTGGGAGATATCGGTGCGGCTACCGACCCTGATGTCAACTCCCAGTACTGGAACCCGGCAAAATATCCTTTCACCATTTCGCGTGCCGGTGTTTCGCTCAGCTTCACTCCTTGGCTGCGTTCGCTGGTCAATGATATGAATCTCGCCTATCTCTCTGGCTATTACCGCATTGGCGATTATAGCGCCGTATCTGCATCGCTCCGTTATTTCAATATGGGCGAAGTGTTTACCAGTCAGGAAGGTGCCGAGAGTGGCACGGGTATGACCATCAATCCTTACGAGATGTCGGTCGATGTGGCTTATTCTCTGATGCTCAGCGAGAAGTTCTCTCTTGCTGCTGCCATCCGCTGGATCTATTCCGATATGCGCTTCGATTATACCGAAGATAATTCGCCTGCCTCCGCTTTCGCAGCCGATATCGCCGCCTATTACCAGAACTATGTGGTCATTGGCCAGCGCGAATGCCAGTTGGGGTTGGGCTTGAATATTTCTAACATCGGTAGTAAGATTACCTTCAGCGGCAAGGAGTATGGCGAGTTCCTGCCAGCCAACATGCGTCTGGGTGCTTCGCTGATGATTCCTATCGACGAGTACAACCGCATCACCCTGGCAGCCGATGCCAGCAAGTATCTGGTGCCTACCGTTCCGAAGCAGGAAGAGGGTGAGGACAATTCAGAATATGAAGACCGTGTGCATCGTGAGTATGATGATATTTCGGGCATCAGCGGTATCTTCAAGAGTTTCAGCGATGCCCCTGGCGGTTTCAAGGAAGAGTTGGAGGAAATCAACTATGGTCTGGGTGCCGAGTATGTATATAATGATAAGTTTGCGCTCCGTGCCGGTTATCATCACGAGAGTCAGAGCAAGGGTAACCGCAAGTACTTCACCGTGGGTGCCGGTTTCAAGATGAATGTCTTCTCGCTCGATGCTGCCTATGTGGTGGCTACCGCCAAGAGCAACCCGCTCGACCAGACCCTCCGCTTCACCCTGTCGTTTGATATGGATGGACTGAAGGACCTCTTTAAAAGATAGTGTTGAATGTTGAATGAATAGTGTTGAATGTTGAATGTTGAATGTTGAGTTGCCTAGCGGGCCAAAGCCTCCGTTCCCAGCGATTCTATCGCTGGTCCACGCCAGACTCAAGGGCGCTAGCCTAATTCAACACTCAACACTCAACATTCAACATTCAATAATAGTAGTAATGAATATACGTGTAGGATTTGGATATGATGTCCACAAGCTGGTGGAGAACCGCGACTTGTGGCTGGGAGGAATCAAGATAGATTATGAACTGGGATTGCTGGGCCACAGCGATGCCGATGTGCTGATACATGCCATTTGCGATGCCCTGCTGGGTGCCGCCAATATGCGTGATATCGGATATCATTTCCCGGATACGGCAGCAGAGACACTGAATGTGGATTCTAAGATTCTGCTCTGCAAAACGATGGAACTGATAGCTACCAAGGGCTATACACTGGGCAATATCGATGCTACAGTCTGTGCCGAACGCCCTAAACTCAACCCGCATGTGCCAGCCATGAAAGCCTGTCTGGCAGAGGTGATGGGGGTAGACGAAGACCAGATATCCATCAAGGCAACAACCACCGAGAAACTCGGATTCACGGGCAGAATGGAGGGCATCTCCGCCTATGCCACCGTTCTTATCCAGAAAGGATAGAACGCAAGCAGCACGCCCTGAAAGGGCAGAAGCTTTATATTCAGCAAAATGTAGGAAAAGTGTCAGAAAGTTGTTAATTTCCGTTTCTTTTGTTCATTTTTGATTCCTAAGACATAGCCAAATTTTTGAGCAACTTTTTGTGTTAATAAATACAAAAGAGGTATTTTGGAACATACAGGCACTAAAATATCGGTAGCAGAAATGGTCAAAAATGATTTTTCTGTTACAAATCAACACGGAACTCGTTCTTTTAATAGCGTGTGGCTAGATTCCTAATTAGTTATCCGTGTTTGTGTCTTTACAAGACTCTAAATGGCAGTAGCACAGACTGCTATAGTTCACTTGTTTCGGACTTATGATATTGCAAGTTTTTCATTGCTGCTCTTTGAATCCAACGGTTCCCATTTTCTGTTCTGCTTACCTATAGCGAACATTCTGAGAACAAGTTTGAACTTAACGGCATTCAATGCCTTGCGTTTTGTGTCTGAATCTTGCTTACCTCCTAATTTACGGTTATAAAATGATTGTAACTCTGCATCATATTGTACAACAACTGTGGCCGCCATGGATAGATCTGCTTTCGCCTGACCATCACAGCGTGCTGAAGGTCGGGGACGCCATTTCACACTGGTGCCTGAAGTGCGGAAGTGCGGTGCCACGCCGACATAACTGGCATATTGCCTTGCTGTTTCAAAAGCGGTAAAGTTTCGGGTAATGACAATGACATTTATGGCATTGACGAAGCCTATTCCCGGTATTGTCAGAAGATTCTTGTAAGTAGACAAGAGGCTATCGTCTGTAGCCAGCAACTTCTGTTCTTCCAACTCGATGTTCTCAATGTCACGGCTGAATTTTTTGATGTAGCCATCATATAACTGGGCATCTTCCTTTGTGATGCATAGCTGTCTTCTGTTCATGAAGCATGTACGCTGTTCCACCAGGAACTTACGCTCATTCATCAGTGCCTTGAGTCTCTGCATGGTCTTGTCAGGCATATTATAAGGCTTGACACATTCAGTACCATTATAGCGATAGAGAAAGTCTGCAATCTTGGCAGAGTCAATCTTGTCGCTCTTGTCCTTGGGCCCCATGGGATAATGCTTTACCACATGGGTGGAGAGCATGCAGAACTGATAGTTCCTGGTATTAAGAAACTTCTCCAGCTCCATGGAATAGCTGCCGGTGAACTCCATTCCGAAGAGACTGTTCGAGAGAACCACATGATTCTTCTTGAGCCATGTGCACATTTCGCCAAATCCCTTGCGGGAATTGTTGAATACATCGTGAGAAAAGTCCTTAATTGGGGTTTCTTCACAGAAAATTGATACGTCAATGACATTTTTTGAGATGTCGATGCCGATAAATGATTTATTTTTCATACCTTTGTACCGCATTTTGTAGGAAGGAGCTCTCTATGTCAGGGTAAGCCACATCTTTTAAAAGCTTCCACGGCTAATTCCCTAAACGGCACTTGACCTGGCATTTCAGGCTGGGGAGACTAGATCAGGGAAAGGTCTTTGTCTAAGACAAAATAGTTCACTACCCCCGTCCGGAGTTCCTTCCATTTCAGATGCTCCGGCAAAGGTAGTGAAAAAAACGCAGACAAAAGACTTAGTCGGGAAATAGTTATGCTCTAAGAAGTGCGATAGTTCACTTTTGCTGCATTTTAGTTCTTATATGCATCTGTCTCCACATATGGTGTTCCACGCTTTATCACGGCAAACATACGAAGGACCAGCTTGAACTTGACGGCATTGAGCACGATGCCACCGCATTTTTCCTTTCTCTTGCGTATCCAATAGTCTCTTATTGAAGGATTGTTCCTTATGGCGGAAAGGACAGCTATGGATAAGTCTGCCTTGGCTTCAGAAAAGCCTTTCTTGGAAACCCCCGTTTTCTTTCTTACTGAGGTACCAGATTCCTTTTTAAAAGGGGCTATTCCTATGTAACAGGCATATTTGCGAGGATTGCTGATTGCAGTGAAATTTTCCGTCAATACAATGGTTTCCAACGCTATGATGCGACCAATGCCAGGAATGGAGGTCAGCAGATTGTAATTCTTTCTGATGCTTGTATCTTCATTCATGTAGCTGTCAATCTCTTTGTCTATTGCTTTCTGGTTTTCCTGCATGTTCTTCAGCAGGAGTTTCTTGCGTTCAACGGATAAGTCTGTATCGTATGCGCTGATATCATGAAGCTGCTGCTTATAGAGAGTTGACTGCTTGGTGTTCTGCTTACGCTCTGCCAGCAATCTCTTCAACTTGAAATAGACAGGTGAAGGAAGTTTGGAGGGATTGCGAAGAATCTTCTTGTGGTTCTGCTCACAATAGATTGCTATTCTGAAAGCATCCAGTTCATCAGTCTTGATACGGTCTAGAGAGCGCTGGTCATCATCCAAGTCTGGCTCGAAGCGATGCATTTTGCGAGGTTCCACCATACCATAGATATATTCTTTGGATTCCAGCCATAATCTGAAGTTTTGGTTATAGAGTCCAGTATATTCCATACAGAACAAAAAGGTATCGAAGTCTTTTCCTACCTTTGCGACCCAGGAGCCAATCTTTTTGAACCCAGCATCATCATTGCTCACCTTAATATGAGCATTCTTCCAGTCGATGGTTTCACCATCATAATAAGCAAGGTCGAGAGTCTTCTTGGAGACATCTACGCCAAAGTAAAGTTCCTTATCCATATTATTGACATTTTAGCATTAAATGGAAACAAGAAAACATTTGGCTTGGCGAAGGACTGAATCAAAAAATAGTGATATTCTAGAGTGACATACAGTTCACCTTAACACCCGTTAACCAATTCGTTTAAACTTGTTTCCAGGTGCAAAGGTAAAAGATTGATATATATCAAAAAAATGCAAAAACGTCACACTTTCTTGGCTGAATATTTGGTGAATAGCCGAAATAGTAGTAATTTTGCAGCGTCAAAAGGTTAATAGATTGTTTAGGTTAGTAGTAATAGATTTAGGTTTTTAGTTATTAGGTTTTAAGGTAGATTGTTTAACCGATAATTGAGAAAGTCGTGAGACTATTTTGATTAGATTTTTTAAGTTAAACATATTGCATGCCACAGCTCGTTGAGAGTTGTGGTATGTTTTTTTATGCTCCTTTCTCCCCCTTCCGTTTTCTCTTTTCCGATTTCCTCGAAAAAAAACATGCCTTTTTATTTTGTTTTGTCTCCGATTTGTACTATCTTTGCAGTATCAATCAATATACGCAGCTTTTTGCGGTATCAAAAATATACGCAGATGAGAGTACTCATAGTAAATACAAGTGAAAAGACAGGCGGAGCGGCAGTAGCAGCCAACCGCCTGATGGATGCCCTTAACAACAATGGCGTTAAGGCAAAGATGTTGGTACGCGACAAGGAGACAGAAGACATTACCGTGGTCAGTCTGCCCCGTTCGCTCAGGTTGCAGTGGAACTTCCTGTGGGAGCGCTGGTGCGTGTTCTGGCATCTCCATTTCTCCCGTCAGCGCCTCTGGGAGGTAGACATGGCAACATCGGGTACCGATATCACCAGGCTCCGCGAGTTTCAGGAGGCAGATGTCATCCATCTCTCCTGGATTAACCAGGGCATGCTCTCACTCAAGAACATCCGCAAGATAATCCGCAGCGGCAAACCGGTGGTATGGACCATGCACGATCTCTGGCCAGCTACCGGCATCTGCCATTATGCCCGTGGCTGCAACCGCTATGCCTCCGCCTGCGGCAACTGTCCGCTTCTCCCCAATAAAGGCAGCAAGAACGACCTCTCAGCAAAGATATTCCGCCGCAAGAAGGAACTCTACCATCGCGGCGCCATCTCCTTCGTCACCTGTAGCCGTTGGCTCGAACGGCAGGCTAAGGGCAGCGGTCTCTTCGTAGGTCAGCGCATCACCAACATCCCGAATCCGATAGATACCCACGTGTTCTGTCCGCAGAATCAGGCAGAGGCGCGTCTGCGTGCCGGTCTGCCAGCCGACAAGCATATCATCCTCTTCGTATCCCAGCGCGTAACCGACGGGCGCAAGGGCATGCGTTATTTCATCGAAGCCATCGACCGGCTGGTAGCGCGCTATCCCGAGATGAAGGAGAATACCGCCATCGCCATCCTGGGCGGCCATTCCGAGGAAGTGAACCTCACCCTGCCGTCCTATTCGCTCGGCTATGTCAGCGATGAGAAGCAGATTGTGGCAATCTACAATTCTGCCGATGCCTTTGTGCTGCCATCGCTCGAAGATAACCTCCCTAACACCATCATGGAGTCGATGGCGTGCGGCGTGCCGAGCATCGGTTTCAGGGTAGGAGGTATACCGGAGATGATAGACCATCAGCAGAACGGCTACGTAGCTAACTATCGCGATACCGAAGACCTGGCGAGTGGCATCCACTGGGTACTCGAAGAGGCCGACAGGGCGGCTCTGAAGCAGGCATGTCTGCAGAAGGTAGCACAGAACTATTCGCAGCATGCCGTAGCATTGAAATATATTGAAGTTTATAACGAGGCGATGGCCTACAAAAACTATAAGTTATGATTAAGTTCACCGTCGTAACCTGTACATATAATGCCGAGAAGGAGTTGCAGCGTACCCTCGACAGCGTGCAGCGCCAGACCTACTGCAACATCGAGCACATCATCATGGATGGCGGTTCCCGCGACCGTACCCTCCAGCTGGTGAAGGCATATCAGCATCGCAATGCAGTAGGCGAGAGCTCGCACGAAATCGTGGTGATATCAGAACCCGACAAGGGACTTTATGATGCCATGAACAAGAGCATCGACCGTGCTACGGGCGATTACCTGGTGTTCATGAATGCCGGTGACACCTTTCCTACAGCCGATACGCTGGAATATGTAGAAGGCTGTGTAGGCGAAGGAGAATTACTGCCTGGCGTACTTTACGGCGATACCGATATCGTGGACGAGATGGGCCATTTCCTGCGTCATCGCCGCCTGGCCCCACCCAAGAAGCTCACGTGGCGTTCGTTCATCTGGGGCATGCTGGTATGCCACCAGTCATTCTATGCCCGTACAGACATAGCCCGTGAGATTCATTACGATCTGCACTACCGTTATTCGGCAGATGTAGACTGGTGCATCCGCATCATGCGGGAGTCATCTCGCCGCAAGTTGCCGTTGCGCAACGTCCATGCCGTCCTCACCCATTTTCTGGATGGTGGCATGACCACGCAGAACCACAAAGCCTCCCTGAAGGAGCGTTTTCAGGTGATGCGCACCCATTACGGCCTTCTTCCCACCCTTGCAGTTCATGCCTGGTTCGTGATAAGAGGGGCTGTAAAGAGATAGAATTTTTAAAAATTGTTTAATAATATTTGTTTGCAAAGTGTTGACTATTAACTAGTTAGTGTACCATGTACGGCGAAATACCGTATATGGGTAGCCGACTGCTTAAAGGGTTTTAAAAAAGCCCCCGATGCGTGATGCACCGGGGGCTTTGCTATGTCGAATCAAAATTTAAAAAACATCTTTTTTTTTACCTTTTTACTTTTTTACCTTTAAAGAGTACAGCTGGTAACTCCGAGCGTAGTAGCGATGGCTGTGAGGAAGGAGATTGCAATCTGCAAAATCGTTTTCCAGGTATTTGCTTTCATCATCTTTATTTTTATTTTTAATGTTAAGTATTAATGTTAACTTGGGGGATACGTAAGCTTTCTACTTGCCGCCCTCAGGCGAGGGCTTTATTCAAGCCCATCGCCGCCCTGCTCAGTACCGCCGCCGGTAGTACCTGAGCCGCCCTGGCTGGTGTCAGAGCCGCCGCCCTGTTCAGTGCCGCCACCGGTAGTACCACCGCCTGTGGTGCCCTCTCCGTCGGTGCCGATATAGCCGCCGTACTCCTGAATCTTGCACTTCTTGCGCAGCTCAGTATTGCTCCAGCTCTTCGTGTTTCTCACAATCAGGTGCACGCCTTCCACGCTGGCAGCCGTCACCTTCTCCTTGGTATCCTCCGCCTTGGAGCTCATACCGATGGAGAACAATCCGAGGTCAGAGAGACGCACGCTCTTGCCGTCGAGAATCAGCTCCTGCAGATGGTCGAGTGCATCCATCAGCACACCGTGGATGGTACCACGAGAGTAAGGCGAGCCGTGGTCGGAGATATGCGATACGAATCCCTCGAAGTCCACTTCGCGGTCGGTTACCGAAGTAGCATACCACTTCTTCTTACCTGCGTTTTCACCAGTCTGAGGTGTGCGCTGTACTTTACGATATTTCAATGTTCCTTTTACTTCCATGATCTTAAATTTTTAAAGGGTTAATAAAATATTGATTGTTAACTTTTGGGGGTGCGCTTTGTCAAGTGCAACCTTTCTTCGAACGACAGTGCAAAGATACTGCAATTTCCCGATACCACCAAATTTCAGCGTGTGATAAGGCGCGATTTTCAGCACGCTTTTAATCCGAAACCTGTTAAATGTTATAACTCACACTAAATTGGACTTTGGTTGAATATCAAGAAGTTAGGCGTTTGCCTTTATAATATAGGTAACAATATGGAAACGAGCGGACTTCTGCTCGTTTCTGTATTTTGCAATATGCAAAGAACGCCTTAATTCGGGGATAAAGATACGATATTTTTCTAAATCTCGCATAGCTTACAAGGAGAAAACCTTGGAAATTAGAACTTTTTACGTTAAAATCCATATTTGACAAGCAGATTTTGAAGAAAATATTTGGAGTTTCCAATAAAAAAGAGTATTTTTGCAGCAACAAATCCCACCACGCCTCTCAACGATGCGTACCACGGTGGGACTTCGCTTTTTATAAAGGTTATATGGATTACGACAAACAACCGATAAACGTAGATGAACAGGTTGCCTTGCTCCAGAACAGAGGGCTGGTGATAGAAGATATTGCAACTGCCAAATTGCAGCTTCGCAATATCAGTTATTTTCGTATTGCCAGTTACCTACGATATATGGAGGAAGACAGACAGTTTCATCATTATAAACTGGGTAGTACATTTGAACAAGCCATCGACCTTTATCTCTTTGACAAAGAACTTCGTCAACTTATATTCAAGGCAATTCAAGATATAGAGATTTCTCTTCGGACCAAAATGATTCAGATATTTTCCATGGAGCATGGCGCATTTTGGTTTATGGATGCATCATTGTTCAAGAATGCAGACTTTTATGAAGGCTGCCTTGACAATATCAAGAAAGAGGTATCTCGTTCAAATGAAGATTTCATCAAGGAGCATTCCGAGAAATATACTTTCCCTTCTCTCCCTCCTGTGTGGAAAACATTAGAGGTCGTTTCGTTTGGTACGCTTTCCAAATTATTTTGTCTGTTCAAGGACAATCGTCTCAAAAAGCAAGTGGCAAGAGAGTTTGGACTACCTCAATACACTTACTTGGAAAGTTGGATAAGGTGTATAACCGTGCTTCGCAATTGTTGTGCTCACCATGCCCGTATATGGAATAGGCGTTTTGCCTTGAAGCCACAATTGCCAAATCGGCTTCCACTTTTTTGGATTACTCCAACCCAAAAGCCTATCAAACTTTACCATCAGTTATGCACCTTATTATATATGGAGCAAACTATAACTCCTTGTATGGATTTAAAAAGTTCTCTTCTCAGATTGTTCGCAGATTATCCCAATATTGATTTACATGCCATGGGCTTTCCACAAGGATGGGAAAACGAACCTTTATGGAGATAGCAACAAGTGTTCGGACATAGACTATCCAAATACCTGCTGCCACAACGTTTTATTGCTGACAATGATTCTGACATCAGCTTTCATATACTTTTGCAGTATAGGAGTATTTTGTCCCTGTGTGCTCACTGTGGCTATAGCCATAAAATAGTTACCATCTTCCCTATGTATGAGCTTGGCATTATGGCTTATAATGTTGCAGTTATAAGATACATTGTCGTTGCCCTCAAAAGAAACGTGAGCAGTTCTTGGCTCATCAAAAAGATACAAATACTTGTATGGCACAAACACCTGTATTGTTCTTTGATTGAGAACCTCACCATTAGCCTCTATAGATATAGGATAAGGTGTCTTGTAGAAAGCAACTGCGAGGGCGAGGACTATTATCGTAATGACAACCGTTCCCAAGCTGACGAGGCGAGGAGGAACCTTGCCTATCACGTTCCTCACCTTCTCGCTTCTCAACTCGATATTATCTGTTTCTTTTTCTTTCTGTTCCATGTCAAAAGCATTTTAGTTTCCCAATTCCAACTGATTCTTCACAAGATTATAGTATGCTCCTCGCTTGGCTGTCAGCGATTCATGATTGCCAACTTCAACCACATTTCCATGGTCGATGACCACAATTTGGTCGGCATTCTTCACCGTGCTTAGGCGATGAGCCACAATCACAACAGTCTTGCCCTTATAGAACTTATCCAAGTTCTCCACGATGCTTCTCTCATTGTTGGCATCGAGCGAGTTGGTCGCCTCGTCAAGGAAGATGTAGTCGGGATTCTTATACACCGCCCTTGCTATCAAGATACGCTGTTTCTGTCCTTGGCTCAGTCCCACGCCATCACGTCCAATCTTGGTGTTGAACTTCAGAGGCAAAGCCATCACATAATCCTTGATACAAGCTATCTCGGCTGCTTTTAGCAACCGTTCCTTGTCTATGTCACCATCATCAACAGCAATGTTACGTGCGATACTCTCCGAGAAGATGACACCTTCCTGCATCACAACGCCACATTGTCTGCGCCACCACTTTTTGTTGAGTTTGTTGATGTCAGTATTTCCTATGTTGATTTTTCCCTCCAAGACAGGATAATAACCAAGCATCAAACGAATGAGGGTGGTCTTTCCACTGCCAGATGCACCAACGATGGCTGTTACCTTACCTTGCGGAACGTGAATGCTCACATCGTCTATGGTTTTGCGCAAAGCATGTGGGTCATACTTGAACATGATTTTCTTGATGTCGATGCCCTCTTTCTTATCTTCAATGGAAGTTCGAAAGCCTTCCTTTCCGTATTCATCATCCATCTGGTGAATCTCGTTGATTCGCTCCAAGCTAATCTTCACATCTTGCAGAGAATAGAAGAAGTTCATCAGTTGCTCCACAGGCGAGTTGAGCTGTCCGATGATGTATTGCACGGCAAGCATCATACCAAGTGTCATTTGCCCATGTATCACGGCTGTTGCAGCAACTACCGTGATGATGATGTTCTTCACCTCATTGATGAAGATACTTCCAGCCTCCTGTGTTTGTTGGAGTTTGAGTGATTTCATCTGCACCCCGAACAAGTCTGCTTGCGTGTCTTCCCATTCCCATCTTCTGCGCTGCTCACAATCCTGCAACTTGATTTCCTGCATGGAGGTGATAAATTCGTAGGTCTTGTTGTTGTTGATGGCTTGTTGCTCGAACAGTTCATAGTCGAGCACCTTTCTCCGCTTCAAGAACAATGTCATCCAGCCTCCATAGAGGATGCTTCCCAACAGAAAGATGGCAAACACCAACTTGTTGTAGAAGAACAGCACTACGGAGAACACCACGAAGGTGAGCATGGCAAAGGTGATGTTGAGCGTCTGCTGCGTGAGGAAGTTGTTCACACGGCTATGGTCGTTCATTCTCTGCATCAAGTCGCCCATGAGTTTCGTATCAAAGAAAGACATAGGCAATTTCAAGAGCTTGATGAAGAAATCGCTCACCAATGAAATGTTGATACGTAGGGAAATGTGAAGCAACAACCATCTGCGGATAAAGTCTATTGCCGTTCGGCTGACTGTAAGCATCAACTGCCCCAACAGGATAAGCCAAACAAAGCCAATGTCTTGGTTCTTGATACCGACATCCACAATGGACTGGGTTAGGAATGGCAGGACAAGCTGCAAGAGGCTTCCAACTATCAAGCCCAAGATAATTTGTCCGAAATACTTACGATATTTCCTCACATATCCAAGGAGAAAGCGGAAAGACCTCTTCTCTTTGATGTGTTCTTCGTCCTCCATCTTATAGGTAAAGAAAGCAGGAGTGGTTTCCAAGAACATGGCAATGCCCTTGTCCTCGCCATTAGATTTCGTGCTTATCCAATGTTGCTTGAACTCCTCTAACGTATAAACAACCAATCCCTTCCCTGGATCTGCTACATAGAAGTTCTTTCCTTTCTTGACTTTATACAAGACAACAAAGTGATTTTGGTTCCAATGAAGGATACAAGGCAAAGGGACTTCACCTAGCACCATAGTTGTAGCTCTAGCGCATGTAGTATGCAAGCCAAGTGTGTTTGCTGCCTCATTGATACCTAACAGAGAGACTCCTTCCGCAGTAGCAAAACAAAGTTTCGACAGAGAATCCAAAGTGTATTCTCTGCCGAAATATTTACATACCATTTGCAAGCAGGCTATTCCGCATTGCATGGAGTCATGTTGATGTATAATTGTTATTTTTCTCATTTTAAAGAACATCGTAGAATTACATTCTATCCTTCTGGCTTTGACCTGCTCCTGTACCCTTATACTTGCTTCGAGTAACATTGAACTTATAGCGGACTGTCAATGAGATTTTACTTGTTGAGAACTCATCGAAGATGGTTTCCTTCAGTTTGCCGTATTTACCTATGATGTGACTGTCGTTCGTACCAAACACGTCGTTGACATAAAGCTGGAAAGTCAGGCAGTCCTTCAGAAAGCCCTTGTATATAGACAGGTCGGTGTTGAACATCGGCTTGTAGATGTAATGGTTTTCCTCGTATCCCTTTGTGATGTAAGTCATCATAACGGAGAACATCGCCCATTTCGTATCGAAAGTGTTGTTGAATTTGAACTCCGCAACAGGCTTGTTAAGATAATGTCCGTCCCTTGTCTCCAACTTGAACCATTGCTTCTCAACCATAGCTGACAGCACAGGATGCCAAATGCCAAAGGTAGGCTGCAAGGTGAGCATAGAAGACACATTGTTGTAAGATTTGCCATTTATCATCCTCATCAATCCAATGGTGGCATTGTCCTTATACATCTCTACTGTCTGATATATCGGATCGGATACATGTTCATAAGTCAGGTTGAAAGTCAGCCATTTGTAGGCGAGGTCGTAACTGATATCTCTTGAAATCTCTGAGACAAGAAACGGATTACCGGTTTCGTATGTATAATGATTGCTATATTGCACACCGCTTCTTAATACCCAGTAGTTAGGACGATCGATGTCGGCTGCATAGCTCAGCTGCATCTGTACATTGCCAAACGGCATCGAAAGGCTGAGAGACGGAAACCAATTGCCGTAATTCTTGCTTTGCTCCGCCATATACTTACCATCGTCATAATACTTGAAGTCTACATTCTCGTATCGCAATCCAGCTTCCATGTTCAGCTTGCCAAAGTCACGACTATAGATAACGAACGTAGAAGACATGCCTTCCTTTATGCGGTCTCTTACATTGTCGGAAAGAGTGTTTGGTATGATGGCGTAGTTGGTGTTACGATTGGTGAACGAATACTCGCCTCCTACCGACAAGTCACCACCCAAAAGCGGATAAGTGAGCACCATTTTGGAAGCTATCAGGCGGTTGTACTTTGAAGTGGTACTGTTTACAAGTTGGTTTTGTATTTCAGAGTTTACCTCCTGATAATGCTCATCTATATTGTTTTTATTGTTTCCTTTAGACCAAAACCAGTCGGTATTGAAGTCAATACCCAATTTCCCTACCTTGCCTACATAATATATATTGCTTGACAAGTTGCTATTCTGTCCAAACTCCGATCTTATAGAAGTGTTAGTCTCCGTCAATACTTCATCTCTCAGTACAGAGCCTTCCGTCTTTCCGTCTGTTATCAGCTTTGGATTGCGTAAGAAACTAAAGTTTGCTCCCAACGAATTGTTGTCGTCAAACTGATAACTGACATTCAAGCGAGAACTAAAAGTCTCGGTTTTGTTCTTCCAACGTGTTTTATCCTGCTGATTCCATATCTTGTCGAGATATGTCATTTGCTGCAAGTCTTTCTCGTCTGGCGATGATTGTTTTGCGCCATAGGCGTAAGCGTCAAGCTCCAATCCGTTCTTACGGTAATACATATTCAGCCTGCCATATCCTCCAATGTTCTTTTTCTCGTCGTACGATCCTTCTGTTGTAGCGTCAAATCCGAATCCATCGCCTTGTATCTTCTTTGTAGTGATACGTATAACAGCCTTAGTGCTTGTAGCATAACGAGCACCTGGGTTGGATATTACTTCAACCGACTTGATGTTGTCCGAACTCAAACGGTCGAGTTCGCTTCTGTCTCTCATCTGTCGTCCATTGATATATATTATAGGCTCGCCACGTCCAAACACCTTGATATTTCCATTTTGTGCAGATACGTTAGGTATGCGGTCGAGCAGATGCTCCATTGTTCCAGCCTTTTCAAGGACAGAACCAACAACTATTGTTGTCATTCCCCCATTCTTCAAAATGGTCTTTGGCAAAGATGATTTTATCACTACTTCACCGAGCATCTTACTATCTTCTTCCATCTTAATAACTCCCACATTCTCACCTTTGCAGTCCTTGAATATTGTCTTATATCCTACGGAAGTTACCTTGATGATTCCGCCATTGCAAGGAGAGTCGATGGTAAAACGCCCATCTTCTCCACTCACAGTCCCCTTGACGAATGCTGAATCTTGACGGTATAGGAGCACTACATTTGCAAATGCTAAAGGCTCGCCCTTGGCATCTACAATCTTTCCCGAAATGTTCTGTGCCATCATCTGGGACATTGCCCAGAAACACACGGCTGTTGTCATGATAAACTTTCTCATAATACAACTTTTTAATCAAACATACTTTTTCATAGATGTGGGCAATCATTTATACTAACAAATCTTTTCTTTGCACATCTCGTTTATACCTTGTACATAATCGTGCCATTTGTTTTTATCCTGTCTTAAATGTGATATGCTTAAAAGAATCTTTTCTATATGTTCTCTTTGTGATTTACATTTATCCTCATTAGGAGTTGTCTGATAGCATTTGTTCTTTTCATCATAAAAAAAATCTCTAGGACAACCATCACATAAATTGCGAGCCCAACAATTTGGACACAATCCTCTTTTGTTGGCTAACAAATCGAACAAAGGAAATGATTTTTGGATAGTACAAGAATTAAATATGTTCTTTCCTCCGATATTACCTAAATTTAAGCATTCTTTTCCTACATCCATATGGCATGGAAAAATCTCCCCCAATGTTGATACAGCAAATTGCTTGCTAGACATTTGGCAAGATACAAGCGGCTTTTTGAACGATATTGCCCATAGAATACTTGTAAAACTTTCTGGAAGATTTTCTAAATTATTTATAGAATAGGCATCTTTATGCTCTTTTACGTTCATTTCGTCAACGACAAAGCCTCTGATTCCAAATCGTTTTGACATATATGAAGCTATTTCATCTCTAGAAATTCCTTTTCTTATGTGATATTTCGTAAAAGTGGACTCATATTGAATTGTAACGTTATCAATTTGTTTAACGGTGTCTATAAACTTTGCTATTCTGTCAAACGAACCATTACCTGCTTTATCCAAGCGATTATAATCATTAAATTCCTTATTACCATCAACGCTAACGGTAATATAAGATATATATGTTCCAATAATTTTCAACAGTCGCTCATTTAGTATGGTACCATTGGTTATGATGGCAAACTTAGGCATATCCTTTAGTTTGTCATCAAACTTGTAGCTATTAAAAAGAGAGCAAACGTATTCCATCACATTTAAATTTAAGCATGGTTCGCCACCAAAAAAGACAATTTTTTCAATATGAGAGAAATGATGTATGCAAAAATCATAAAATTGCTTTGCGGTATCCGTAGTCATTAATGAGCGTTTCATCTTGTAGTTGCCTCCACTTGCATAGCAATATTTGCATCTGAGATTACAATCATTTGAAATATGTAATGTAATTCTATCTGCGACATCCGTTGTTGGATTAGGTGTCAAAGGAGGCAAATTCTTTTTAAACATATCCTCTAATTTCAGTAAACAGTTCTTTATTTCATCGAGAGAAATAGAGCTGTTTTGGGCAACATCGCTTATTGAAGCACCGTCTTTCAACGACTTAAGTATATTTGCTGTATCGCTACTTAAACTAACAAGTGTAAACGAGGGAACATGCAACAGCAAGGAGACATCCCCATTCTCTATAAAGTGTATATCGTCAAAATTAATCATATTATTTCCCATTTTCTTGATTACAGAATATGTTCTAATATAAAGAGTGGATTGTTGATAACAGCAATCCACTCTCCACCGTCAAAAAAGACTACTTATAGTTTCTTCACAGATGTAGAATCGGTGGTTTGGGTTGTTTGAGTTGTGTTTCCACAGCTACAGTGATTACCGTTGGTACCAACTATTTTGATGGCATTACCACCAACAATAGCATCCAATTCAACAGGAGCAAGTTCCTCCATAGGAAGAACCTCATTAAAACTAAGTTTCTTTTCCATAGTCTGTTTCCTTTCTTTAAAAAATCTACTAATGTTTTAAATCCTGGAATCTAACGTTTCTTGGAAAGTATACGCCTTTTTACCCAGACGGGGCTGTATCAACCTTGCGTAAAGGTTATAGGAACAATTGCACCAAAACGAAAGCAAACTGCAATTATTTGCTTCATTTTGTATTCCGAGTGCAAAGGTATGAAGATTTTTTGAAACAAAGTAATTTTCAGAGAATATTTAAACTACATTAAACTATGTTGTACGTGATTATACTTTGCATAATAACGCTAAAACAATATTTTCACTTACTTTTTTTTACGGTTTACCTGCATCTTTATTCTATTTGATTCATTAATAAGTTGTCTTGCTACACTATCTTTATAGAATGCAATCTCAATCATTTTGTGGTATTGATAGAGGGAATCTTCATACACATCAACTTGGGTTCTTAATTTATCAATTATGTCTTCGTCTCGTTGGACATTGAAATGTTTTTCGATGTAACGAATATTCGGGTCGTCAGATGGAAGAACCATTTTCAATGCCCTATACTTCAAATCTGCCTCCTCCCAATCTTGATACTCTCGCCATTGGGTGAGATTGCCCAAATGGAGAGGACAAGGGATAGAGCCAAGCCTCCAATGAAAAGAAGAACTTTCTTTGAGGTTGGCTCGAAGCGATGGGTTACAACCTTCTTTTGAGGTGATTTGTTCATTATTTCAAGTTTTTCCTGCAATACCTTCGAGGTGACAGTATGCTCTTGTTTCATCTGCTTGACAGCATCTACCAAGAACTTGCTTCGCTGCTCATTTTTGCCAAGTTCAACCTTAATAAGGTCAGCAAAAACAACAATGGCATCTCTTAATTTGGATATTTTACCTCTGACTTCCTCTTCCTTGCCAAACATAGCAATGATTAATTTCTCCAACTTGGTTGTGTCATTACTTGCAGGAACGTTTTCCGTTCCTGCGTTTTTTGTGGAGTCAGAAAGTTCATCGACTTTCTGCTCCAATCTCTCAACTGTGCCATAGATGGCTTTCAATAGTTCTTCTTTCATGTTCGATTCTAATTTTAAGTTTGTAACCAAGCCGATGGAAGAAATACCACTCCAAGGGTCTTGGGTATGTTCTGCCGTTGGTTGAGTCTGTTCTACTTGGTGACAACTTGGTTGTCCTCCCTGCATAGATTCGGCTCTTGGCGATGGCTACCGTCTCTGCATTGTGTCCGCTGACCACCTCGCCGTTCAAGGCGGACTCACGGATGTACTCCGCCAACTTGCGGTTGGCTTTTCTCGCCCTCAGTCTCAAAGCCTCGTAGCTTGGCTTTGAGAACTTCACCGTGGCAGACTTCGACAGCTTGCGAACTCTGCCTGTGGGCGGTCTTCCGCCCTTTTTCTTGTCCTGTTCACCGTGATGCGCCCCATGATGGGAGCTTTTCCATTCTTGTCCATTCCGCTCTTTTTCAGGTAGAGCAACACCTTGAATTTTTCGATTTTCATAACGCTTACATTTTGAGTGTGCAAATATAATCATTTTGTAAGCGTTCCTTGATACGCAAAACATTGAGAATCAGCGCAATAAAATCCGTTGATGCACAAAGTTGCCTTTCCGCATTGTTACCTGCTTTGCATAGGTAACTGTGGCTCACGATTTAGTAACTGAACTACTTCAATATTCCTCACTCGCTTGCTTTATGCCGATTTGGCAACTTTGTGCAAATCTACTCATTCCCAACTGTTTACGTTTCAACCTCTCTTATTCTCCTTTGGCTGCTTTAGAGCTTTATGTTAAAAATACTAACTCGCCGTTTTGCGCCCCGCAACTCATACTTTTTCAGAAGAGAAAACATAGAGTTGAGCGCTTAAATACTATATCTACAACAAATAACAAGATACAAAATGGCATAAGAAATCTTCCTCAGTTCCTCAGTTCCTCAGTTCCTCAGTTCCTCAGTTTTTCTCTGACCCTTCACTTTTATCTTTATTTAGAAGTTTATTATATATATAATATATATTATATATATAATAAAATATAATTACTTGCAATTTGTAAGTATCAAGTATACCCCCTAGAACAAAACTGAGGAACTGAGGAACTGAGGAACTGAGGAACTGAGGGACTGAGCTGATTTACTGATGATGATTTTATCATGCTGGTTGTTGGGGGAGGGTGATAGCGACTTGTATCGTTTGAATCTATGTCGTTAATCCTACCCATGCCCCTAAAACAGGGGGCATGGGTAGTTTTTTGTCAGTGATTGTTAATAAGTTATTACAATGGCTTGTACTCCACGAAAGCCTCCATGGCCTCATAGCATGCCAGACCCAACTGGTCGTAGAGCGATGCTGTAGCACGGTTACGGTCCTCGGCTCTCTGCCAGAACAGGCGCTCATCATTACCCAAGAAAGGACCATTCTGCACCCGCTTTCTTCTCTTCGTCGATAGCTGCCAGTATCCACCAATTATCCCAAGCAGGTCTAACCATCGGAAATGAAAGGAAATAAAATGGGACGAAAGAAGAAAGAAATCCGTTTGAAGGAGCCTGTGCGCATCCGAGAGAAGAAGATAGCAGGTGGCAACATCAGCCTCTATCTTGACATCCAGAGAGAGGGTCTTGTGGATTGGGACAAGGTGAAGAAGTCACGCATGACACTTACCAAGTGGATGACTTTGTGAAGTACACAACATTTTCGAGGAAGTGGACATGGTCAAGCGGAATTTCATTATAGGTACAAGCGGTACGAGCCTTACCACGGCGGATGGTTCCTCCCATAGAGATAACATCATCGTCTGGGTGTGGAGAGAACACGATAACCTTCTTAGCAATCCTACGCCGTGGTTATACAGCCGGTGGTGGTCCTGGTCTTCATGTCAGTGGTATGGATATCAAATAGAATTTCTTCATACATTTTGTTAGGTATAATTATCAGGCATAACAGCCTATAGGATTCGTAAGTGTTTTGGGACATGGAGTTTATCTCCGTGCCCTTTTTATTTATGGGCTTCTGATGATGATTTTGTGTATAACTTATACTATACTTGTGCTTAAACTTATTTTCTATTACTAATTGTGTTAAAATCGTGTTAATATCAAGTTTAATTTGTGAGCATATTAATATTTTTTATATATTTGCATCTCGAAAAATAGGAGGAAGATAGTATTAACCGGCCTTAGATACTGAAAACGCATCTTTTGGTCATATTATTAACTTAAATTTTCAACAAAAGGAAAAAGATGTAGAATCGGTCCCACGTCTCACGATAAGAGACGATCACCAGCACTCCAGCTGCTTACGCCCTCATAAATTGTTAGCGCAAACAATCATACTCTGCTATAATGAGGCAAGAAAATTTAAACAACTACAATAAGAATACAATATGAAGAAAAACTTAAGTATGCGAATCAAGCGCAATCTGTCGAGGATAAAGTCTCTGTGTATTTTCATAACAGATGTCTATTTAAGTCTGGACAGTGAGTTTATTGTAAATTATATAGAATCTAAAAACATAGTAATTATGAGTGATAATAGAACAATTGAATTGCACGATAATGCAACGTATATTGAAAATTATGGTGATGGATCTAAGAAGAAGGAAGAAAAGGCAAAGGCAGAAGAGAAATTCCGACCGCTGCCAGAATCTCTTGCTAATCCTCAGGGGTTAATGGTGCTCTCCAGTTTGGCGATACATGGCTTTCTTGATGAGCATTTCCAGCCTAAGGGACTCTCTGTAGCTAAAACTGCAGTTCTTGCATTCCAGATTTCTACCAAACTCGGCATACAGAATGTATGGGTGGTGTTTGGCACCTTTTGGAATATTGACAAGGAGAATCTTCGCTCTGCCTTTAATAAAGGGATGGAGCAGCAACAGATGTCTGGATTTATCGGAGAAACTGCAAAATCGATAAATATCTGTTAGTTAGTCTGTTATATAACGTGAATGACGTTTCATAAATTAATTCGTACCTGGTACGCGTACCAGGTACGTACCAGGTAGGTTTCAGCATCTTGTTGTAATTTTGCCCCCGGAATTCAGAACCGATATGGTCTGGGTTTCGGGGGCTTTTGTGTATAGGCACATCAACCGTTGTGGGAGCGCCCAACTTTAAAAAAAGGAATATTGAAAATGAAAGCAATGAAACCTTTTTATTTTGTTCATCCGCAGTACGGAAAACTGAGGGTGGTGGTGATTGGAGGCAAAATCTATTACTGCCTGATGGACGTGAAGAACATCTTCAAGAAGTCGGTACAGAAACTCTATGAGACGATTGCTGACTCGGAGGGGGAACTGAAAAATCTGAACATCATGATGATGAAGGATATGAAAATCAAGTATAACCTCTTCTTCGAGAACCAGGAAATGGGAAAGGAGGAAGCGGAGGCTGAGAACGTGAATGCGGATATCAACTTCTGCGATGAACAGCTGGTGAAGGACCTTGTAGACAGGCGTGTTGCTGCCGAGAAGATTGCGGCAAAATGGGTGCTAGGGTTCGTCAAGAGCAGACTGAATGATGCTGAGAATGCTTCGCTCTTCGAGGCGAACGGGGTCGACGAGATTTCGGATAACTCGCTAATTCTGCCTATCAATGTAAGCTATGGCTCAGGGTATATCATGATTAACAGCGAAGTGTTCGATTAATAAAAATATGGAGGTAAAATGGAGACAGTACATGTAGTGGCAATTAATCCTTATCGTAAGGGAAATAAAGGGAAAGTTTTTTCTTACAATATCGATACTTATGATAAGGTCATCGGGTCGAAGGAAATCAAGAAGATGATTCAGCAGATTCGGGGTGAATTGCCGATTGACGGAGTGGATTTGAACGATGCGCAGGCGGTGAAGAAGGCGCAGGAGAGGCTCAAGAGCGAGCTGCCTTTCTTCTGTCCGCACTACGGCATGTTCAAGAATAATGTGCGCAGACAGGAGGCTGCCTTGCCGGAAAGCTTTCTCTTCCAGACGATTATCGATGTGGATGATAAGGAGTATGTGGAGAAGGCGATTGAGAAGGCGCGCAAGCTGAACTGCTCTTCGGGTATCTGGAATGGGAGTTTGCTGCATCTCTGTTATAGCGCTCGCAAGAAGCTGCATATCGGGATTAGAATGCCGGTTGGGATGACCATCGAGGAGACGCAGAAGGCGTATTGTGAGGCGCTGGGTGTGCCTTATGATGAGAGCTGCATCACACCTGAAAGGATGATTTTCCTGACGGATAAGGACTCGGAAATCTACCGGTCTAAAATGTGGTGCGCGGTGCTGCCGGAGAGCGAAATACAGGCTCGCAGAAAGGCTTTTCTGGACCGTGGGTTGACCGTAGACGGAAGAGGGGATGCAAAAGTTAATAGTTTACAGTTTACTGTTAATAGCAATAGTAATGACAAAGTTCAAAACAATAGACTTTCGGGCAATCGTGGCTCTGGTGAACTGGGAGAGGCTAGCGAGAAGAATCTGATAGCCTTTGATCTGTTCGTGCAGTCGGCTGGGCTTGAAGGAATGGCGATTGATACCGTTGGGTCTCGGCACTCTTCGCTCCTCGCTATCATGAGCGCAGGCGCTTCGAGGGTGATGAGCGAGGAGGAACTGATGAAGGTGGTGAGGACGAAAATGCCGAGCTACTATCAGGAGGATGACTGCCATCAGCTGATACATGATTTCTATGCGAAATATGCTGACAGCTCCAAGCCGATGTCGAGGGATGTGATAAGGGTGAATGCGCTGGCGGAGCAGAAGGCGAATGAAGTGAAGAGTGAAGAACGAAGAGTGAAAAATTCAAATGCAGATGGTAATTATACAGTTCAAAGTTCAAATCTCCAAGTTCAAAGTAGCGACGAGGATTATCCGGAACCGCCAGCGATGCCGGAGAAACTGCCGAAACTGGTGGAACTGCTGATATCTCGGACACCGGAGGTTTATAAGCCGGCAGTGGCGCACGCTATCTTTCCACCGTTGGCTACTCACCTCTGGCAGACGAGCTTCCGGTATATTGATAATGTAGTGCATGAAGCTACGCTTTCTACGTGTTTGCTTGCCGGTACGGGCGCAGGTAAATCGTCTGTGGATAAGCCGATTAGGTATATTATGGAGGATATCAGAAAGCGGGATGCGGAGAATCTGAAACGTGAGAAGGAATGGAAGGAGGAAGTGACGCGCAAGGGTGCCAACAAGGATAAGCGCAAACGACCGGATAATCTCGTTATACAGGAGATTGATGCTGATATGACCAGTCCGGCATTCGTGATGCGAACCGCAGAGGCGCAGGGGCGTTTCCTCTATACTTCGCTTAACGAGCTGGACCAGTTTGATGCACTCCGGGGTAGCGGTAACCAGCAGTTCCGCATCATGTGCCTCGCCTTCGACCCCTTCAACCTCTTTGGCCAACAGCGCGTGGGCGTTCAAAGTGTGACAGAAAGGGTAACGATCAGGTTCAACTGGAATGCATCTACCACCATTCAGAAAGGGCAACGCTACTTCTCAAAAGTTTTGACAGACGGTCCGATAAGCCGTATCAATTTCTGTACCATTCCGGAGCGTGAAATCGGTGACGAAATGCCTGTTTACGGCGATTACGATGATGCTTACCGTGAGGCGCTGAAGCCTTATATTGAGAATCTGAACAACGCCAGGGGACTGATTGACTGCCCTGAGGCATTCCAGCTTGCCCTTAAACTGAAGGATGAGAATGCTGAGTTCTCGCGCCTGTCGCAGGATAGGGTTTACGAGAACCTTTCCTTCCGTGCCAACGTCATCGCCTACCTGAAGGCGTGTGTGCTGTATGTGGCGAACGGTTGTAAATGGGAGCCGGAGATAGATGAGTTCATCCGCTGGAGCGAGCGTTACGACCTCTACTGTAAGATGCGTTTCTTCGGTGATGCCATCAAGAGGGCTAATGATACAGGCGAGAAGTCGAGCAAACGAGGACCTTCCAACATGCTGATGCAGTTGCCGGATGAGTTTACTTACCAGCAGGTGATAGACTTGCGTGTAGCAAACGGGATGAGTCAGAAAGGTACTTCCAAGATGTTGGGAAACTGGAAGGATCGCCATTACATCAGGGCTAAGGAGAACGACTCAGTTCCTCAATTCCTCAGTTCCTCAGTTTTTATTAAACTTAAATTCCGAAAGGAGAATTCATAGCGTATGGAAATAGTAGTAAAAAGAATAGCAAAGAAGAAGACTTATACGATAGGTCATCTTTATATCCTGAGCGATAAGGATGTGAAACGTACTTGGCGTTCGGGGGTAAAAATAGGCGACAAGCGTGTCTTTGAACATAGCTTCGATAAGGCGAAGTTGGACAAGGAGCATTACTTCTGTGATACCCTGGAGCCTACGTGGAGAAACCTCCTGGGTATCGAACTGAAACCGGAAGAGGAGGATGGACGGTACAGTAGGGTGTCGGGCAAGAAAGCCCGCAAGATACCGGGGCATACGGCGATACCGGAAGGCTCGTATCCTGTTGTTATCTCGAAATCGCCAAGGTTTAAGAAGTGGCTTCCGCTGGTGCAGGGTGTTCCTGATTTTGAGGGCATCCGCATTCATGCCGGTAATTATCCTGATGATACGCAGGGCTGCATTCTGGTAGGTGAAAATAAATTACAGGGTGCCGTCTTTAATTCCCGCATCTGGCTGTACAGGCTTATCAATGCCATTACCGCAGCGAGGGAACGGGAGGAGAGCGTTTGGATTACCGTTTTGTAATGTTGAGTGTTGAATGTTGATTTTTGAATGTTGAGTGTTGAATTGTTAGTGATTATTTTAAAAACAAATTATTATGGTAAAGTCAGTTAATACAAATAAAGTAGAAATGGATAAGAAGGCTGCATTTGCTGTCGTGTTTGAAAACTCTGAATTCGGTAAGGTTCGTACCTTGACCGATGAAAATGGGGAGCCATTGTTCTGTGCAAAGGATCTCTGTAATGTACTGGGATATAAGAGAGCGAATGATGCTGTAGATCAGTTAGTTAAACCACTTGATACGGCGAAACGCCGTACATGGGTAGCAACCGGTCTGAAGAAAGATGGAACCTCGGCGATGCGTCGTACTCTGATGCTCTATGTCAACGAGAGCGGTTTCTATGCTTTAGTTCTCGGCTCTAAGCTTCCTACTGCCGTGAAATTCAAGAACTGGGTTACTTCAGATGTGCTGCCGCAGATTCGCAAGACGGGCGGTTATATTCCGGTGCAGCAGGGAGAGAGCGATGAGGAGACAATCCGACATGCTGAAGAAATTCTCCGTGCTACGCTCAAGGAGAAGGAGAATCTGCTGAAGAAACAGCGCCTGCAGATTGAACAGCAGAAGAAGCTCATCGGCGAACAGGATACGGAAATACGCCGCTTGAATGATGTTGTAGATGAACAGGTGGTTCACATCGCTAAGAGTGGTGATAACATCATCCAGTTGGAGAATCAGGTGGGTAATCTTCTGCCGAAAGCGCTCTATAGCGATAACGTGCTCGATTCCGTTTCCTGCTTCACTACTACGCAGATTGCGAAGGAACTCGGTATCACTGCGCAGGAGTTGAACCGCTCGCTCTGTGCTCTGCATATCCAGTACTACCAGAGCGGTCAGTATCTCCTCTATGCTGATTATGCTCACATGGGTTTAGCCAAGAGCCGTACCCGCTACAGCGCCTTCCTAGACCCGAAGAGTGATGGCAGACAGGAGAAGATGGGCAGAGCTTACACCCATACCTATCTCGTATGGACCGAGCGAGGACGAAAGTTCATCCATGACCTTGCTCAGCGATACTGGGAACTGTGTGAAAAGTAAAAAGGTAAAAAAGTAAAAAGGTAAAAAGAGCCTTAACTCCCGTTCGTCCCCGTCCCCTCAAGTCTTGAAAAATAGCCCCTGGTGTTTTTGCATCAGGGGCTTTTTGCCTTCGGGGGACCAGCGATGGAATCGCTGGGGACGGGGACGAACGGGGGGTAGGCCCTTTTTACCTTTTTACTTTTTTACCTTTAAAAGCCCCTTCAGGTCGGCGATGATGGCCTGGGTGTAGGCTCTTATCTGAGATTCTGACAGATCGCTGATATGCTCGGGAGCGAGGGCGGCGATGTGCTGGCGGGTCTCCATCTCTATCATCGTGGCGATAGGGAGGAGCTTGTGGGCTGTCTTGCCGATGGCTTCTATTGATAACTCGCCTTCTGTTGCCTGCTGGAGGTTCTGGAGATGGGATG
This sequence comes from Segatella copri, assembly GCF_019249795.2. Classification (NCBI taxonomy): domain Bacteria; kingdom Pseudomonadati; phylum Bacteroidota; class Bacteroidia; order Bacteroidales; family Prevotellaceae; genus Segatella; species Segatella copri. The sequence continues at coordinate 1,842,950 of NZ_CP156891.1, read as the reverse complement.
ACAACTCCTGCTTGACGGTGCTGAGTATCTCGGCTTCTGCCTCCGGATCGCCTTCTGCAAAGGTCAGGAGGGCTGCAAAGCGGGATTTCTTATTGGTTTTCTCTGTAATATCCTCTGCTGATGCAGTATCCCTTGTTTCCTCTGCTATTTCCTCTGTTTCTGATGCTGCATCCTCTAATCCGAGGATTTCTTTCAGCTTCTCTGTGCTGAACGGCTTGAAGAGGCAATCGTCGAAACCGGCTTCTTTCAACTCTCTGATGATGCTGGCATCGTGGGCGGTCATCGCTACTACCTTCATGTGGCTGTGGTTGATGTGCTGAATCATCTTGATGCCGTTCATCTCGGGCATTTCTATATCCATCATCATCAGCGCAGGATGCTCGTTGTGGAGCATGGTGAGCGCCTCGGCTACATGCAGACAGGCAAAGACTTGCCAACTGTCGCCTATCAGCTTCTTCAGCATCTCCTGAAGCAGACGGAGCTGCAACGGGTCGTCATCGAGCAGCAGTATCTTGTGGTTTTCGAAATGGGGCTTGGTTGGGGCGAGGGGCTTCTGCTCTTCTGCCTCTTCTGCTGCAGGAGCGGTACCTAAGGCAAGCGGAATGGTGACGGTGAAGGTGCTGCCCTTGTCCTTGACGGATTCCAGACGCAGGGTGCCCTGAAGCAGATTAACCAGTTCCTGGGTGATGTTCAGCCCGAGACCGGTGCCCTCGATGCCCTGGGCACTCTTCAGACGGGTGAACGCCTGGAATACCTTCTGGCGCTCTTCGGTGGTCATGCCCTTGCCGGTATCCCTTACCGAGAAGGTGAGGAGGTGCTGGGGACTGATGGCTGCCTGGATGGTGACGCTGCCCTTATCGGTATACTTGATGGCATTGCTAACCAGGTTGTTGAGTATCTGACGGATACGGAAGGCATCGGCACGGTAGTAGGTCTGCGGATTGCTGATGCCATCGAGCTCCAGATGCAGTTCCAATCCCTTCTCCTGGCTCAGGATCTGCATCTCTCCGGCACACTGGCGGAACATGTCGGCAGGCGAGAAATCTACAGGGTTCAGCTTCATCAGTCCGTTTTCCAACTGGTGATAATCGAGCAGGGCGGCAACGAGCCGGGAGAGATGGGTGGCAGAACCCTTGATGCTGTTGAGACAGGAGATGCCTTGCGGGGTGTCGACATAATCCTTCATCAGGTCGATGAAGCCCGAGATGCTGGCAGCCGGAGCCTTGATGTCGTGGGTGATGGTGAGGAGCAGGCGTTCGCGCTGGTTCATGATGCGCCTGATTTCCTCGTTAGCCTCTTCGAGATTCTCGCGGTAGATGCGTTCCTTCTGCGTATCGCGGTAGATGTAATAGACGAGGATGACGGCGGCTGTGATGGCTACGATGGCAAGCAGACCTATCTGCCAGAGCAGATTCTGGCGCGCCTGCATCGCCTGGTTGATAGCCTGCTGCATCGCCTGACGTTCGCGCTGGTGGATATCGTTGAGCTGCTGGGAGGAGCGCAGGGCGAGGCGGGCATTGGTTATCTGCAGGTCTCTCACCTCGCGGTTGATGGCATCGTGGTTATCGCGCGTAGACTGCTTCTCCTTGCGGTCAATCTGTTCCAGGATATCGGCTACGTTTCCGGCTAAGTTGACCGGGGTAGAGAGGGTATCGGTGACAGCCTGGTTGCTGTCGCGTCTGATGCTGAGCGTTTCGGCATGTTCCTTCTTGAAGGCATCGGCAAGGCGGCGAAAGAAGCCCTTGCGGGTTTTCATCACCTCTACGGTGGTGTTCTTTGCCACATGAGTCTTGGGTGCCTTGGAATGCACGACAACGGAATCTTCGCCACTGTTGAGGCTGTTCATCTTCTCATGCAGATAGTTGTGGGATGACTTGCCCTGCATGGCGCGGGTAAGCTGCTGCAGATTGGTCTGTTCCTCCTTGAGCAGGTTGGACATGGTGCTGTCGGCTGCCTGTCGCTTTTCGATATAGTCGCGGGTTGCCTGGTTGATAGCGAGCACGGTTGTGGTGTTGCGATATACCAACCCTATCGCCAGAATCAGTACGATGGCGACGATGATGTAACCCAGGGCTACCTTGAAAGGAACGTTTGTTTGCTGCATCTTTTTATCTTTTAATGTTTTGAGTCTTTTTGCTATTTGCGTGCAAAGTTAATCAAAAATGCGATATAAACCAACGAAAACAGGAGATAAATGCCAAAATCTGGTCATCTATCTCCTGTTTCATTGAAAGCGACGCGTAATTACTATTTTCTGAAGGTGGATTTACTTTGCTACGGTTGAATCCACTGTTGCTGCTGGAGTCTCAACAGGTGTTGCTGTTGTGTCGGCTGGAGCTACTGTGTCTACTGGTTCTGAACCTGCAACGCTTACCATTCTGTTACCTGCAAATACATTGCTAACTGATACCATTGCTACTGCTGCGATAACTGCAAATACTAACTTTTTCATAATTCTTTTGTTTTTTAATTGTGAATATTATTTTGTTTATTAATTCTCTTGCTGAAACTCATTTGCGAGTTCGCTAAATAATATCACAATAGGCGTGCCAAAAATCGATGGATTTGGTTAAGTATCTGATAATCAGGGTTGATGGTGTTTTGTGCCAGAAACGGGATGTGGGGAAAGTGGGGAAAAGGTGTAGAAAAATTCCCCAATATAGTGTGGAATATATTGGGGAATCGGGGTGTGGCATGTTTTACTCCATGCCGTATTTCTTCATTTTGTTGTAGAGTGTCTTGCGGTCGATGGCAAGCAGTTGGGCTGCCTTGCTCTTGTTGCCGTGGGTGGCTCTCAGGGCAGCGGCGATGCTTTCCTGTTCCGACTGTTCGCTGTGCAGCTGCATATTGAGCGGTCGGGCGGTGGAGGTCTGTGCCATCGTCTTCTCCAGTTCCTGGGCACCGATATACTTGCCACGGGCGAGCAGGGTGGCGCGCTTCATCACATTGTTCAGTTCGCGCAGGTTGCCCGGCCAGTCGTATGAGGCAATGATTTCGGAGGCTTTGACATCCATTCCGAGCACATTCTTGCCCAGTTCCTGGTTGGCGTGCTTGATAAAGAGGTTGGCAAAGAGGAAGATATCGGCACCTCTGTCCTTGAGGGCAGGCATGTAGATGGTAAACTCGTTGATGCGGTGATAGAGGTCCTCTCTGAACTTGCCTTCGGCTACCGCCTGCGCCAGATTCTCGTTGGTGGCACAGATGAGTCGGATATCCACATCAATCTCCTGCGTGCTGCCCAGCGGACGGATTTTCCTCTCCTGCAAGGCTCTGAGGAGCTGCACCTGTACTTCGTAGTTGAGGTTTCCCATCTCATCGAGGAAAACCGTTCCGCCGTTAGCTATCTCGAAGGCACCCTTCTTATCCTGTTCGGCTCCGGTAAAGGCACCCTTCTTATATCCGAAGAATTCAGATGCTGCCACCTCCTTAGGAATGGCGCCGCAGTCGATGGCATAGAAAGGTTTGTCCTTGCGCAGACTCTGTTCGTGGATGCTGCGCGCCACATATTCCTTTCCGGTGCCGCTGGCTCCGAGAATGAGCACTGACATCGGGGTTGGGGCAACGAGCGAAACGAACTCGTAGAGCTGTTTGGAAGCCTCGCTTTCACCTTTTATATATCTAGGAACCTCCGTAGCGCCCTGCTGCTCTTCTTGGGGCGCATCCTGCATGGCGGCAGATTCCGCACGCTGAGGGGTTGAAACCGCAGAAGCAGCCGACTGGATAGCCTCACGGATTTTCTCTAAGAGGATTTCGGGATGGAAGGGTTTAGCCACGTAATCGGTAGCACCCGATTTCATGGCACATACAGCATTCTGAACCTCTGCATAGCTAGTCATTACGATAAAAGGCAGGTGGGCATCGGACTTTCTGATATGCTGGAGCAATACCAGTCCGTCATGGTCGGGCAGGCGCAGGTCGGAAAGAACCAAATGGAATGCATCGCCGGCTCCCATCGCTTTGATGGCAGCGCCTACGGATGTTACCCTTTCTACATCGAATCCTTTCTTTTTGAGCCAAGTCTGTATCATTGTTCCGAATGCCAAATCGTCTTCTACAATCAATATCCTCTTCATAATGTTCTGTTTTATCCTCTTCTATAATATCGTTATATATAACTTTGTGCAAAGGTACGGAAAAGTTGTATGGAAAGCTATTTAATTCACATTATTTAGCAATAAAACCGACTAAAAATCTACAAACCCTGTTCTATTATCTTATTTTTAGTGAAAAGAGCAATTGTTTTCGGATAAAAGCATGCTAGTTGCTTTATTTTTTGTATCTTTGCAACCATGTTAAAACAAGATTTAGAGTCATGAATCCGATTGTACAAACCATCATATTGTCAGCTTCGGCGGTGCGCATGTTGCCGCATATCGCTTTGTATCTGCTCCATAAGAAGGAGATAGATGCCGACCTGCTGAAGGTGCAGGAGAGGAAGCCTACGGTGCTCAACCTGATTAAGGCATGCACCCGCGAAAGGAGTTTCCGCAATCTGTTTTATTACCGCATGGGCGAATACCGTTCGGTTTTCATCAGCTGGCTGTTGCCTCCTGAGCGTACGATGACCATCTGGTGTCCGCATATCGGGAAGGGTGCGCATCTGGAGCACAGCTATGCCACCTATCTCAACGCAGAAAGCATAGGTGATGACTTCTACTGTCTGCAGATGGTGACGCTGGGCAACGGCAAGGGCGGCAGACCTACCATCGGAAATGACGTGAAGATTTATACCGGCGCCACGGTATTCGGCGGCATCCATATCGGCAACCACGTGACGATAGGCGCCGGTGCTGTGGTATTCCAGGATATTCCCGACGGGGCTACCGTGGTAGGGAATCCGGGGAGAATCATTCAGAAATAATCAATTTAAAGATAGAGAATATGAACTATGCATTGATCATAGCCGGAGGTTCTGGCAATAGAATGGGACAGGACATCCCAAAGCAGTTTATGCATGTAGACAACTGTCCTATCATCATCCATACGATGATGGCTTTTCAGAAGCATCCTGATATTCAGGGTATTGCTGTGGTATGTCTGGCAGGTTGGGAAACGGTACTGCAGTCGTATGCCAACCAGTTCTGCATTACCAAGCTGAAATGGATATTCCCTGGCGGAAGCAATGGTCAGGAGTCAATCCACAATGGTATCTATGGCTTGAAAGAGGTGGGATGCGGTGATGACGACCTGGTGCTGGTGCATGATGCCGTGCGCCCACTCTTGTCGCAAGACATCATCTCATCCAATATCGCCATCTGCCAGAAGTATGGCTATGCCATTACGGGTATCAAATGTAGAGAGGCTATCCTGGAGAGCGAAGATGGTTTTACGACCAACACCAGTATTCCGCGCGACAAACTGATCCGTACCCAGACACCCCAGACCTTCCGTTTGGGCAATCTGATAGCAGCCCACGAAGAGGCTAAGGAGAAGGGCATCACCAATTCGGTGGCATCCTGTACCCTGATGGCAGAACTGGGAGGCATACAGATGCATATCGTGCCTGGTTCAGAGAAGAACATCAAGATAACCACCGTTGAGGATCTGGAGATACTGAAGGCACTGATGAAGGTTCAGCCTGAGGCTTGGTTAAAATAAACATGTTATGATAGGAAATTCACCATATAAGGAAGATATTGCGCGCCTTTTCCGGGAAGGTTTGGAATTGGAGCGTCTGCATGGCAAGACCATTCTTGTGGCTGGTGCTACAGGATTGGTAGGAGGCTGTGTGGTTGATGTGCTGATGCAGAATCCTGCCCGGTGCTACAAGGTGATAGCAGCCGGAAGAAACAAGGAACGTGCCCGACAGAAGTTTGCTGCCTATTGGGAGGATGAATCTTTCTTCTTTGCAGAGATAGACGTTACCCAGCCTGTCATCAAGAGCATGGACAGGATGATAGGGGAACCAGTCTATAATGAGTTGGCTGAGGACGCTGATTACATCATCGATGCAGCCAGCAATGCGAGTCCTAACTTCTTTAAGCAGAACCCTGTAGAGGTGATGAAGGCAAACATCAACGGCGTATCCAACCTGCTGGAATATGGATTGAGTCACCGCATGCAGCGCATGGTTTATATCTCTTCGGGTGAAATCTATGGCGAGGGCGATGGCTCTGAATTTACCGAGAAGAGCAGCGGCTATGTGGATTGTGCATCGGTGCGTGCCTGCTATCCATCTTCCAAACGTGCTGCCGAAACGCTCTGCATGGCATACGGAGCAGAGTATGATGCCGATGTGGTGATAGCCAGACTGAGTCATACCTACGGTCCGGGCTTTACGGAGAGTGACAATAGGGTGTATGCCCAGTTTATCCGCAATGTTCTGAAGGGTGAGGATATCGTCCTGAAGAGTAAGGGTGAGGCTTTCCGCTCCTGGCTTTATGTGGTAGATGCCGCCCATGCCATCTTGCGCCTCCTGCTGGATGGCGAGAGGGCAAATGCCTATAATGTGGCTCATTCAGAATCGAATATCTCCATCCGCCAACTGGCAGAGCTGATAGCCCGGAAAGCGGATAGAAAGGTGGTGTTTGATATTCCTGAGGCGGATGCGCAGCAGGGCAATACCACGCCTATCACCAAGGCAACCTTCAGTACGGATAAACTCAAGGCTTTAGGCTGGAAACCGCTCTTTGATGTAGAAGAAGGTTTCGGACATACCTTGCAGGAAGTGAGGGAAGGCTAAAGCTTTCTTTTAATCTCATCCCATGTTTCCCGCTTTTCCATGTTCAGATAGTAGCGAAGGTGTTTCTCTACTCTCTGTTCTACGGGTGGAAACTTCATATAGTCGCCAAAGAAGTGGCGCAGATAGGTATCAGCCTGCTCCGGCAGCAAGACGGTGGTATCCTCGAACGGGAATTCCTTGCCCTTGCCGAGCCATTCCTTCGGGAAAATCTCCTTATAGTGGTAGGAACCTGTATTCACCAGTACGTTCTTCGCCTTATCGAAGTCATACCGGTGACTCATCTCGTCCATCTGCTGGATGAGGCGGTGGCGCATCTTGCTGCGGCAGAAGAAGGCGATCGTCTTGATGGCAAAGCGGCCCCAGGTTTCCTTGTGCAGGAGCAGGGAGATGTACTCAAAGAAAGTATTGTGGGTGGTTACGGCATTCAGACGGTTGATGGTCTTAGAGTATTTGCGATACAGCGCCTTTGCCGTTTCCAGGTCATCGTCGGTGGCATCAAGAGGGAAGATATCTACGTAAAGACCGATGATGCAGGGACGCTCCTTCTCCTCGATAAGGGTGGTTTCGCGATTCACGAGTTTAGAGAAATACAGAGGATACGATTCGTTGTTGTAGGGAGTCACTACCTCGTATTTGCCAAAGTCTTCGTGTTTGGCGATTTCGAGCAGACGGTCGTAGTCGGGGCGTGGCATCAGCACGTCGATGTCATCGTCCCAGGGAATCATTCCGTGGTGACGGGCGGCTCCGATGGCGGTGCCGGCACAACAGTAATATCTGAGGTGATACTTGTTGCAGATTTCGATGAATGCCTTCAATATATCGAGTATTGTGGCATTCCATTCCTTCTTGATGTTCTTAATATCCATACTTTTTTCTGTTTTACGGCTGCAAAAGTAAGCAAAAAGTTTTGAACTTCAAACTATTTATGCTACTTTTGCATTCTAAAAAGTAAAAACAAGTAATATTCCATATTTATCAGATAGAAACGATGGCAGAATCATTAAAGGAAAAAACCGCCAAGGGATTGTTCTGGGGAGCGATGAACAGTGGCTCTACCCAGGTACTCAATATCCTCTTTGGCATCTTCTTGGCGCGTTTGTTGTCGCCAGCCGATTATGGTATCATCGGCATCCTCACCATATTCACCCTGATAGCGGGCAATCTGCAGAGTAGCGGGTTTACCCAGGCACTGGTGAATATCAGAAAACCCACCGATAACGATTATAACTCGGTGTTCTGGTTTAATGTCCTGGTGAGTCTTACCATGTATGTGGTGCTCTTTTTCTGTGCGCCGCTGATAGCAGATTTCTTCCATCAGCCTTGTCTCACCTCCCTGTCGCGCTTCGTGTTCCTGAGTTTCTTTATCTCTTCGTTTGGCATCGCCCAGAACGGATATATGATGAAGAACATGATGAACAAGGAGATTACCATCGTTAATTTCATGGCCCTGATCAGTTCGAATGTCGTGGGACTGGTACTGGCATTCAACGGCATGGCTTACTGGAGTCTTGCCTGGCAGCAGGTTATCTTTATCCTCGTGCTGAATATAGGAAGATATTATTATACGGGATGGCGCCCGAACTTTCATATCGATTTCGGACCGGTGAGGAAGATGTTTGGATTCAGCGTGAAACTCCTGGTTACCAACATCATTAATACGGTGAGCAATAATGTATTGACCTTTGTCTTCGGCAGGTTCTATCCGATTAATGATGTGGGTAACTATAGTCAGGCATACAACTGGGACACCAAGGCTAATTCGTTTGTTGCCAATACGGTGGGACAGATAGCTCAGCCTGTCTTGGCTTCTATCCAGAACGATAAGAACCGCGAGTTGCTGGTGTTTAGAAAAATGCTCCGTTTCACGGCATTCCTTTCTTTTCCATTGATGTTTGGTTTGACCCTGGTATCACGCGAATTCATTCTGATTACGATTCATGAGAAATGGATAGCCAGTGTGCCGCTGTTGCAGATTCTCTGTGTGAGCGGTGCCTTTATGCCGATTTATACGCTCTATCAGAATCTTGCCATCAGCAAGGGGCGTTCTGATGTGTATATGTGGTGCAACATCGGTCAGGTAGTGGGGTTGCTCGCCTTGGTGTTGTTCTGTCATCAATATGGCATCCAGACCATGGTGATAGCCTATACCGTGTTTATCATCGCCTGGCTTTTGGTCTGGCAGTGGATGATGAAGCGTGTTGCCGGATTGCGGTTCCTGGATGTGGCAAAGGATATACTGCCATTCATGCTCTGTGCGGCAGCCACGATGGTAGTTACCTATTTCATGACTCGCAGCCTGCAGAACATCTATCTCCTGCTGCTGGTTCGTCTGCTGGTTTCAGCCACCATCTACTTCTGTATCATGAAGCTGCTGAAGGTGCAGATATTAGAAGAGTGTATAGCTTTCTGTAAGCGAGGTAGATAAGATTCACCCTCTTGACAGGTACCCCCTTTTTGATGAGCTTGATGATGAGTCGGATGAGGCAGCTCTTAGGCTTGTAGCCGAGTGCCTGATCCACCTTTTCGAAGGCTACCTGTGCGTTTGCTGCCCAGCGGTAGGCATTGACGATGCCTATCTCTGTGGCTCTGAGATACTGATGCTTCTTATCGTTCTGCTCGAAAAAATCGATGAGTCGGCGGGTTGACTTGAAGTATGACAGGAGATTCTTTTCAGAGATGTTGTGATTGTAGGAATTCTCATTGTCGGTACGATAATAATATACCGCATCATCGATGTTCACCTTTTTGCCGTAGAACATGAACTGGGCATTCCAGAAAAGATCTTCCGCATAGTTGATGCCCTCTTCAAAGAATATCCTGTGCTCCATGATGAGCGAACGCTTATAGATTCTGCCCCACAGCCGGTTGGTGATGATGTTCTGACAAACAAGCAGTTTGAGCAGTTTCTTGTCAGAAACATCAAAAGGTTTCTGGAGTATTCCAGCTTTACCATCGCACCATTCCCGGTAGCCGCCATCAATCAGGTCGGCATGAGTGCTTTCGGCTTTTGTGGTCAGCTTCTCAACTGCATCTTCCGGCAGCATGTCATCGCTATCGGCAAATAAAAGATAGTCGCCTGTAGCTGCCATCAATGCCGTCTGTCTTGCGGCACCCACGCCCCGGTTTCTGTCGTGGTGGATGATGCGTACCTGTTGTGCTCTTTCAGGATATTCTTTCAGGAGCGATTGTAGGATACCGATGCTATTATCGGGGGTACAGTCATCTACAAAGATGTATTCGATAGACGCATACGACTGCTCGAACAGTGACCGGGCGCACTGTTCGATATATTTTTCTACTCCATAGATAGGGGTTAAGATACTTATTTTCAGCATGATGGTTTTAATCTAAGATACTTTTTTATCTTGTCGAGTTCTCTTTTTTATCTTGTGAGATACTCGAATATCAGCGTGCTATTATAGAAGAACAGGAAGATGGTGATAACTGCGAGTGTGCCACGAAGATAAGGCAGATATTTCTCCTTACAGTTTCTGATGATATATCCGATACAAACCGGAATGATGAACGCCCAATGGGCAGCCATGATATAAACCTCGTTCAGTCCGAATCCCATGACCAGATGAATGAAGGCATCGCATGCCACCCATGAGGCAGTGAGCCAGAGAAAGGCCGATCTTCTTCCCATCCAAAAGCCCATACACAGCAGAATCACGATGATGCCCTCTATGATATAAGGAACGGGTGTCTGGTATTTCACGAATATCGGGCGGTGGCTGTGGATATCTTCCAGCAGATGCTCCCTGTGCAGGATAAGCGATTCGCCAAAAACGTTTTCTACCAGTGATTCTGAACGGGAGATAGACATATCTGCCCATGAGAGCATGCCTCGTTTCTGGATATTTTTGCCAGCGATGGCCTTATCGTGTTTTTGCTTCTGTTCCATCTTAGCCCTAAAAGTACTGTCTTTCGCAGCTTTCTGAGCCACGAGCCGTTCTCCTTCCAGACGGTTCGGAATGATGAAAGCCTTGTTCTGATAAATGCCTGCAGCACCTATCAGGAGGGTAGGCAAGATGATGCCCAATGCCAGATATTTCGGGCGGAAGAGTTTTTTGCCATTGGTAAAGAGGGCGGCAAGGAAGGTCTTGGCGCCATTGCTCAGCGTGATGCCTGCCGTGAAGAAAAAGAGCAGGGCGGTTTGCCACCAAGGCATACCCTGGTGTTCCTTCTGCTGTTTGCCGGCTATATAAAGTGTCATCGACAGGAAGAAAAGCGACATGCCGAAATGGTCATCCACAAAGGTGACGAGCAGCACGTAGGCAAAGGAAAAAAGCATCGCTGTGAGCACATTGCTGTCTATAGCCTTCAGCTGCATCACCTCTCTGAAGATTCTTCTGAAGAAGAGGGTGGAGTAGGTGGAGAAGAATGTCATCATCACCGCCACGATGGTAGTTGCCCAGTTGCGGGAGGTGAGTTCTATCAGCCAGCCGTTCAGTAGCGAGAAAGGATAGAGGAAGAAAGGGAGCATGGGATGGCGATACTCCGTGTAATACACCTTCCACTTCGAGAGGGTAAGGTAGGTGTAGGGGTCGAAACCTGAAATCTGAAAGTTCTTGGTGAAGAGCGTCCAGAATCCTGCTTTCGGTTTGCCGAAATCATCAAAATGATAGGTTATCATCAGCACATTGAAGGCGATGATAACGATGAGTGTAATCAAGGCAAAGAGCCTTTCTTCTTTTTTAATTCTAAATATATTGTTCATTCTCTGATTATTTTTTGCTGGGCTGATGCATGCCGCATCTCCTTCTTAGCGCTGCAAAAGTAATTGTTTTTTCTGAATATTCAAAAAGAAAGGCTCTATTTTGTGTCTTTTTTCTGATAAAAACGGAGTTTTATTTTGTATTCTCTTTTATTTGGTGTATCTTTGTCGCAATGATGATGAAAAAGTCATCAGGACGGACAGTTGGATAATAAAGATAAATAATGACAATGAAACATGCTTTTTTGATAATGGCTCATGGCAGTTTACCGCTTCTGAGGGTATTGCTGTCGATGCTCGATGATGAGCGCAATGATATATTTCTGCATATCGACCGGAAATCGGATATGCTGGATGGTGCTGAACCGCTGGTTCTTTCCAAGGCACGCCTCTTTGTGTTGGAACAGAGGGTGGATGTGCGTTGGGGAAATCTGAGCCAGATTAAGGCGGAGTATGTGCTTTTCGAGGAGGCTTTGAAGCATGGACCTTATGCCTACTACCATCTGCTGAGTGGTCAGGATTTACCTATCAAATCGCAGGATTACATCCATCAGTTCTTTGAGGAGCATCAGGGTAAGGAGTTTGTGGGCATCAATCATGGCGAGGAATTTGAATGGGATTGCCGCCGGAAGATGATGCGTTATTGGCTATTTACCAGTCTTACCCGCTCGAAGTATGGGGCTTTGAATGCCATTACCAGGCGACTGAATAAATATCTTTCGATGCTGCTCATGCCGTTCCTGCATCGCCAGAAGATGGATTTTGCCAAGGGTGCCAACTGGGTGAGCATCACGCAGGCATGCGTGGAATATGTGGTGAGCAAGAAACCGTTTGTGCTGAAGAGATTCAATTATACCTTCTGCCCTGATGAGTTCTTCCTGCAGACCCTGGTATGGAATCATCCCGACTTCCGGGCTGCCCTGTATTCTGAAAAGGATGAATACGAAGGATGTATGCGACTTATCGACTGGAAACGCGGTAATCCATACGTCTGGACTATAGCAGACAAAGAGGAGCTGGAACAAAGCAACCGCCTCTTTGCCCGTAAGTTTGATATGGAGCATGAGGATATCATCCGCTGGATAAAGGCTTCTTATGGGGCTTTATCCTAACATATAGCCTACCAGCAGGTATCCGTTGCTGATCCACAGATAGAGGGTGATGGCGAGCATCAATCCTCTGAAAGCCCATTTCCGGCTCTTTCCTTTAGCCTTGAGCGCCAGGAAGGCGATGGCGACAGGAAGGGCATACATATAGTGGGCGGTCATGATATATACCTCGTTGATGCCGAAGCCCAAACCGATATGGAGGGCAGCATCCATCAGGAAGAATGTCAGGGTGAGCCATAGGAACTTTGATTTTCTTCCGGCGAGGATGCCAAGTAAGAAAAGCACAACGATGCATGCCTCTACCACATAATTGACTGCAGACTGGTATTTCACGATAACCGGACGGTTGCGCAATACATCGCCCAGAAGGTTCTGCTGGTGCAGCATGATGCTTTCACCGAAGAAATTCTCGACCAGAGTTTGTGAGCGGGAGGTCGTCTTGTCGGTCCAGTTCATGAATTCGCCCTTGGCGATAGGTTTGCCCGTGTTCTTGTTCCATATCTGTTTATGGTCACGAACATATTTGGCATGCGCTTTATCCTTGATGATTTTCCTGACGGCAGCTTCTACCTTTGCCGAGTCTTTCACGCCAGTGCTGTCGCGGTATTGCTGGTAAATCTTGGCTGTGGCTTCCTTGTTTTTCTTCATCTTAGCCTCGTGTCTTGCCATCTCCTTAGGCCATACGAAGGTGCGGTATTCCCATCTGGCGAAAGCCCACATGAGTGCGGCAGGAAGGATGACTCCTATCAGGAAGTATTTGATACTGAAGAACTTTCTGCCATTGGTAAAAAGGGCGGCAAGATAGGTCTTCAGACCATTGTTGAGCGATACGCCCGCTGTAAATACAAAGAGCAGGATAGTCTGCCAGATGGTAAGTTGTCTGCCTTTCTTCATGCATACGCCTGTGATATACAGGGTACAGAGGAGTATGATCATCGACATGATGAAATGGTCGGGTACCATCGCTGAAACCATCACATAGGCAAAAGAGAAATAGAAGGCAGAGAGCAGATTGGCATCAAAGCGCTCTGTACCAATCACTTCTCTGAATATACGATAAAGGAAAATGAAAGAATAGAAGGCGCAGAACACCAGGATAGCTCCCACGACAAACTGAACGCAGTTGATGCCGGTAAGCATTAGCAATCCTTGATTTATCTGATTCGGGATATACATGAAGAACGCCAGTAGCGGGTGGCGGTATACGTTATATTCTGTGTCCCAGTGAGATACGATGCTATAGGTAAGCGGGTCGAAACCTGCCACATGGAAGGTCTTGACAAAGAGTTTGTGATAATTATCTGTAATCTGCGAGAACTGGCTGTGGTATTTGATGACAGTCAGGGCATTGAGAGCACATGCTATGATGAGTGCGACGAGTGCTGAAACTCTTTCTTCTTCCTTGATTTTAAAAATATCGAATATCTTTTTCATATCTTTCTTTTATCGTGTTTTGGGAATCCCCTTATTTCTTATTTCTTCAGGAAGAACCTTACCAGGAGGAAGTTTACCGGGATGCAGATGCAGAGGGTGGGTATCATAGCCAGCTGTTTGGCTAGACCCAAGCCTACGAAGAGGTTGAGGCAGAGGGTCTGCATCGAGTAGTTGACGATGTGGGAGAGGGTGAATCCTGCTCCGCGCTTGGCATTCGCCTTTACCTTAAATGTATAGCGGGTACTGGCGATGAAATTGAAGATGAAACTCACGATGTAGGCGATGGTGTTGGCGGTGGTAGCCAGGCTGTGGTCGCCCATGTTGGGGATGAAATGGGTCAGCGCCGGCATCATAGCCAGGTAGATGACATATTGCAGTACCGTAGCCAGTCCGCCTACGATTCCGAATCTGATGACTTCGCCCAGCTTCTCTCGCTTGGCATCATCCATATTATTTATCTTGTTCTTGATATTCATGTTGCAAAAGTACTTCAAAATCTCCAAATTACCAAATATATCCTGGTATTATTTATCTCAGCATCTTTCCTTTTCCGAAGAGATAAGCCAGTCGGGTCTTCTCCATCATCTTGGCGATGCCGATGCTTCCGGCTATGGCGATGAAGATGGTAACGAGGGCAAAACAGATTTCGCTCCTGTCCCAGCTAAAGAGGGGATGATAGAACTTGGCTGCCATCGTAAAGATGGGGTGGAAGAGGTAGATGGGCAGCGTGTTGCGACCCATATATAATAAGGTGTCTTCTGTCTTTCGGACGCTGACATTATCCTGTAGGCGTTTGATGAGGCTGTGTATCCACATCAGGGATGAAATGCAGCACCAGCAGGAGAAGACGATGGCGAGAGTGCCCCAGTCATACCATTCTTCCAAGCCCAGCAAGTTGATCCAGAGCAGCAGGGCAACCGGTGAAGGACGGAAAATTCTGTCAAAGCCGATATGGCATTGTCTGAGTACCGCTCCGATGAAATAATAGGTGGCGGCACTGGGCGAAAGAGCGGGTGTCTTGGACAGGAGCAGGAGTAGGGTGGCGAAGATAAAGAGGCTTGTGGTGGTGCTCATCGTCGTTTTTCCCTGTCTGAGGGTTCCCCAGGTTGCTCCCTTGAAACTGACGTAATAGAGAATGCCGCAGATAATCATGGTCTGGATGAACCAATAGGGACCGATGGAAGTAACGAATATCTTCTCACAAATCTGAGAGAGTGACAGTTCCGTGATGCCATCTCTCACCGGCATGAAATAGGAGAGTACAGAGAAACCGGTTACCATGATGACGTAAGGCAAAGCGAGACACATCAGGTATCTTCCCATCTCCTTTGGGCTTTTCTCGATATTCACGAGATAGCCCGTGATGATGAGGAAGGTAGGCATCATGAATGAGAGAATGCCTGCCTTGAGCTGGGGGTATGCGTTGCCGAAGCTCACGATATGAATCAATATCATGAGAATAATGAGTATGGCTCTTATCCAGTCGATGTCTGTATTCCTTTGTTTCATAACAAGTTAATGTATTGTAAGTCAGTAAGTTGGTATACTTGATACGGCGTTTCGCCGTACATGGGTACTTGGCAAGATGGTTTGCGACTCCGTTAGGCTTTCCTGTCTTCCGTTATGCGTTTCTAAATTCTGAAGGGCTTGTAATGTCCTTTGTTGGCGAAGGCGAGCATCTCCTTATCGCCTCGGCTGTCGCCAAATGCTTCTATTTCGTATTGCGCGCGGTCGAAAGATAATGAGAGGGTACCGTAGGCATTGGCGGAGGTGGTCAGTGCCTCGCAGATGCGGTGCACCTTTTCCTCGCCATAGCAGTTGTTGCTCTTGAACTTGCCGGTAAGTCTGCCGTCAATCACTTCTATCTGGGTACCTAAAACCCTGACTCCATCTAGGCCGCGAACTTTAAAGAACGGGCGGACCCAATTGTCGATGCTGGCACTCACGATGAAAACCTGAGCACCTGCAACCAGGGCTTCGTGTACCAGCGTGACACCTTTGGGGCGCAACAGATGCTGGTATTCTTCGGCAAAATCGCGGCAGAGCGCATCAAACTTCTCGATACGCATGCCGGCAAAGAGATGGGCAAAGATGAGTTGCTTCGCCTTCCAGTTGGGAAAGAGATGCAGCTTCATCAGTACCAGGAGCGGACTGTACATCAGGAAAACCATCAGAAACCGACCGGTACCCTTGGCATATCTGATGAATTCCAGCAGGGTATCGCTTGTTGTCAGCGTTCCGTCGAAATCGAAACAATATATTTTCTTCTTCATTTTCTTATACGATATAAATAAGGATCAGGAAGGAGAGCAACCAGGCGAGCACGATAAACTGTGTAATGCGGTCGCGTAGAATAATCTTCGTAGGGTCACCACTCTTCTGGTCTACCACGGCTATCTGGATGTATCTCAGCAAACCGACCAGCACAAAGACACTCGTAAGATAGAGATAATCAGTATGGAAATTATCAATCACCTCCGGACTCACCGTATACATGATGTAACATACCAGGGTTACGGAAGCCGTAATCGTGATAGCCTGGTTAATGAAGGTGAGGTTGTAGCGGATGGTATTCTTGCGGGGAGCCTCGCCCGTCTTCTCCATGCGCAGCACATCATCGCGGCGCTTGGCAAAACTCATGAAGAGGGTGATGAGGAAGGTCATCAGCACAATCCACTTACTGAGTACGATGCCCGTTGCTACACCACCTGCCAGCAGACGGAGTACGAAACCGAAAGCCACGATACACACATCGATGATGGCATATTGCTTGAATTTGGCGCAGTAGCCGAGATTCAGAAGCCAATAGAAGATGATGATTCCCATCGTCTCCCATGAGCCGAGCAGGCTGCATACACCCATAGAAAGGGCAAACATCAGGAACATCAGTCCGTATGCCTGCTTGATGCTGACCGCCCCCGATGCTATCGGACGATGGCACTTGACCGGGTGGCGGCGGTCGGCCTCCACATCAAAGATGTCGTTGAAACAATAGATGCTCGATGCGGCAAAACTGTAGGCGAAGAAAGTAATCAGACCCGCCAGCAGAGCATCTGTATGCAACAGGGCGCCGCCAAAGAACAGCGGTAAGAAGATAAAGCCATTCTTGATCCATTGCTTCGGGCGAACCAGTCGCAGCAGCGCAGCAAAACCTTTACTGTCTTCCAATTTATTCTCGTTCATAAAACTCCAATTTTCTTAATAAATAAACTCCTTTTTTACTTGATAAACTTAGATAACTCTTTAGAAATCCATCCGGCTATCTTGCTCAGAATCCATGCTGCAGGCAGGGTGATGCCTATGCAGATGAAGAAAGTAGGCCAATAGCCCAAGTGATGCGGTTCTATGTATTTCAGCACGAAGTGGATATGGAGCAGATAACACTCCAAGCTCAGCGCTCCCACAAACATGAACCCCTTGTTAAACCAGCTCGGGGTGCGGCGGAAGATGCGGTTCAGCAGCAGGATGCTGGTGATGGTGAGCGGGATATAGAGCATGCGTTCCAGGAAGAGCGGAAACATGCCATGCTTCTCCTGTTCCAGGAAGATGCTCGCCAGCAGCGTCATCAGGAACATGAGCCATATCATCCATATCGAAGTGCCGTCGAGCGTCTGTTTCTGTCTGACCATCTCACCCATGTTGATGCCGATGAAGAAGATAGGCACGCGGCTCCAAAAAATCTCCAGATGTCCTACAGCCTGATGTATCGGGGTGACATATTGTACCAGAATGCACCACATGATCATCACCACCGGCAGCCAGCGGTAGATAGGATGGCGCTTGATGAGTTCCATGTAGGCAGGGGCAAAGAGATAGAGCATCATCGTAGCCGGGATGTACCAGAAGTTGAGCTCATCATGCAGCCAGAACCCCCAGTTGATGGTTATTTCGCCAAAGAGATAGATCCAGTTCCAGGTGCTTCCGCCCTGGAAAGAAGGGATATAGAAGAGGCAGGCTATGATGAGCCAGGTAGGGTAGATGCGCAGATAACGGCGGATGAAGAAATGCTTGGCAGAAGGATTCTTCATCCACGAGAACCAGAGACCTATTCCGCTGAGAAAGAGGAACATGTCTACACCGACATTGCCCATTCTGCGAAGCCCGAAAAAGGCATCTTCTCTAGGCAATGCCACATGAAAGAGGATGATGAACAGCATGGCTGCTCCCATCAACTCGCCGCGAAACCGGCTGATATTCGCCAGTTCTATATCTTTTATCTTCATGATTTTCTTTTAATATTTCGGGTTTGGAATCTTCTTCATCAGTTGGGTGAAGAGCCAAGCCAGGCAGATGCTCGATATGATGTAGAGGAGCAGACCAGCATAGATGTCGCCCTGACGGCTGATAGGGATGAATATCTTGCGGGTGATAGGGTGGCATACGAAGAGGGCGGCGGAGATGCAGCCCATCCACTCTAATACCTTGTAAATACCTGATAACCAGCTGATGTTCTGGAGTAGGTCGGCTACCAATACGCTCAGCAGACAGAAGAAGAAAGGCACGAAGGTCCAGCCAACCATGCTGCCGCTCAGACTGTAAATCAGCGAGATGCAGAAGATGCAGCCAAAGAAGTTGGTGATAGGCGAATGGAACGTCATCAGAATCTTCTCGCCATATCTGGCATAGAGGATGCCCAAACCGAATGGCAGCATGCCGCCCATAAAGTTGTAGCGGTAGCGGTTCATCACTTCACTCTCCGGATTGTCAAAGCCCAGGAGGAGCTGGATGACGATGCAGATGGCCATCAATCCTACGGTCCATCCCCAATGGCGGCGATAGAGCAGCAGTCGATAGACGATGTAAAGTTGCAGCATCAGACCAAAGAACCAGTACGGACCCGGCCAGATGATGTTATCCGGATTTGGCAATACATTATTGAACATGCCCAGCATCGCAACGATGTCGAGCGCTGCATAGTGGTGAGAGCCAGGCGTGATAAGGTCGAGCATCGTGAATGCCACGAAACCTACTATCATCATCTTGAAGAGTTTCAGATAGTGATAGCGGATAAAGTGGAGCGGTTCGCGCCAGTTGATGCTTCCTGTAAGTTTCTTGCCCGAGATGCTGTACATTCTGGTCTGCTGTTCGGTAGAGAGATGAGGTTTAGCCTCGTATTTCATCACCAGTCCGTAAGCACTCAGAAAGAGGAATACGGGCACACCGTAATGGCCGAAGAACGAGAGCAGGTGTACAGGCAGGTTGAGGTCCATGCTGACCATTACCTGGTTCAGCCAGTCAACATTGTGCTGGAAGTATTGATACTCGTTCTCCTTGACAATAGGTCCCAGCCAATGGCAGTAGTTATGCAAGAAGATGCCGATGATGGCGAGTCCTCTCAGGGCATTGCATGCCGGGCGTGATAGAATAGCACTATTCATAATCAGTTTCTCCTTTCTTTCTTTTTTACCTTTTTACTTTCTTCCTTTTTTATCTTTTCCAGATGCGCATCACGAAGTTTGTCGTAATCGGCAGAGTTTTTGAGGATACGTGGTCGCATCTCGTCATATTTCGGACTCAGGATGTTATATTCCTCCTTATAGGTAGGTGTCTCAATGCCAGCCAGATACAATAGAAGATGAGGCAGGGCATCGGTCATGAAACGCTTGTCCTTAGCTTTGCGTATCTGACGGTAAATGTCGCGGTGATTCCTGATATATTTTGGCGAACAGTATATCCAGAACGGAATTTCAAACTCATAGTGAGCCAGCGGCCAGTCGATTTCTGCAGAATGGTTACGGCAGATGAAGCCTCGGTTCTCTTCGTAGCATTCTTCGCCATGGTCGGGCACGTAGATGACGATTGCATCCTGCTTTTGGAAACGCTTTACAATCTGGGCTACGATAGAGTCGTTGTAGAGGGTGGCGTTATCGTAATGACTCAGCATCTTGCGCTGGGCATTGGTCAGTTCAGGGCGCTTGTCTTCATAACTGCTTGCCCAGAACCGGGCTTGCTTTGTGCGGTAGCGCTGCTTATAGTTTACATGCTGGCCCATCAGGTGGAAGATGGTGAGGTTATGCTCCTTCTGGAAGTTCTTCAGACTGTCATCATAATCCTTCAGCAATCCGTCGTCCAGGTCGTGGAGCTGGGTGTTGCGATGGTCGAACTGGAGTTTGCTCAGTTCCGGGTTGTTCAGGAAGAAACCGCCGCTGAAGTCGTAAACCGCCTCCTTTGCCTGTGGCAGGAATTCGTTGGTGATGAAGGTTACGTTGTAGCCTGCCTTTCGGAACACTTCAGGGAAGAGCGGATAGTCGCACCATTCGCCTTTCTCGCCTACCACATGGGTAGAGAGCATGTTCTTGAAAACGAAACTGGTCAGGTTCCAGCAGGTTACCACATCGGTAAACTTGGTGAGTTTGCGCGATTTCTCCAAGGCTACCTGCTGTGGAGTGGTATCCATAAAATAGCCGTACTGCTGGGAATGATGGCGGCCGAAGCTTTCGCCGATAATCAGCACGATGTTTGGCGAGCGGTAGCTGCAACTGTCAACCTTTACCTCGTGGGCAGCATGAATGAGTTGGGTAATCTGATGCGCAGCCAGCTGGTTGGCATAGATACTGAATTGGAGTCGGTAGACAGGCAGATAGAGAACAGCATGATCCTTTTCTGTCAGGATATGCTCTACTTCGCCTATTGTTCTACCGTTCATGAGTTTATGGTAAGCCATCTTGTTGTGCCAGGAGGTGCAGCATCCTATGATGAAGATGATGAGGCATAGGATTCCGAAGCTGGCAGGCATGGCTGCAGTCATGCGGGGGATAGCCATCAGCCGTTTCTTGACAGAAGCCAACTCCAGAACGGTAATGATGAAAACGTATAGCTTGATGAGTTGCTTGCGGAAGATGGCGATGAGAATCTGGATGAGAGCGAGAAGCAGGATCCAGCCCACACTACTGAAGAGAACCTCGGCAGAGATGAGGGCTGAGAGGAAACTGCTAGCCTCCGAACTGTTGGTCTCGCCCACCAGCATCAGCATAGAAGGGTTGAGCGTAGAGCCGAAATTCACGTAGCAATAGGTGTCGGCGGCAGCTGTACTATATAATATAAGGTATAGTACGGCACGCAGCCCCCAACGCACCTTCTTGGGGAAGATGGCGACAATGGCACACACAACATAGAGGTCGACAAAGAGTTCTAGGAACAGGTTGTCGTATAGAGTCCCCTTGGCTGGTGTAGTCACGATAGAA
Source organism: Segatella copri (assembly GCF_019249795.2). Lineage (NCBI taxonomy): Bacteria > Pseudomonadati > Bacteroidota > Bacteroidia > Bacteroidales > Prevotellaceae > Segatella > Segatella copri. The sequence continues at coordinate 1,821,824 of NZ_CP156891.1, read as the reverse complement.
CTGATCATGCCCAGCAGGTACATGAACACAAAGAAGTTGGCATTTCTGCGAATCGGCGCAGAAGCCACGTTCAGACACTTCTTAATGATTTCTTTCCAACTCATTTTTTGCTGTTTGTTGTTTAAATATGATTTTAAGCGTTTTCGGAGAGAGGGATGCCTAGAACTGCCTGTAGTTTCTGACAGCCAGTTGCTCGATGCATTCCGGCACCATTCCCCTGATGCTTTCCTCCTCTTTGATACGCTTTCTGATTTCCGTGCTGCTGATGTTGAGCAGTGGAGTTTCTACGATGGTAACGCCTTCTGGTACATTGCCTATGCAGGCTCCCTGGCGCGGATAAACCACGATGGGATAGTGGGCTAGGATGTCGTCGTGGTGGTACCACTTGTCGAAAGCTGCCCAGTTGTCGCCACCAATCAGCAGGGTGAACTCGTTTTCCGGGTAATCCTTGCTGATGGCTTGCAGCGTATGCCAGGTATAAGATGGCTTAGGCAGGCGGAACTCATAGTCGCATGCCTTCAGTTGTGGCTCGTGCTCCAGCGCTTTTTCTACCATTTCCAGGCGCAGCTGGTCGTCGAGCAAGTCGGTAGCGGTCTTCTTGAATGGGTTCATGGGCGAAACCATGAACCACACCTCGTCCAGGCAGGCCTTCTCGCAAAGGCTTTTCGCCAATGCGATATGGCCCGTATGGATGGGGTTGAAGCTACCGCCAAAGATTCCTACCTTCTTCATTTCTTACTCTGCGTCTAGGAAGGCCTTGACGAGCTGATAAACCTCCTGCTGAGCCTTCTCCAAGTCATCGTTTACGACCACGTGGTCAAACTGAGGGGCGAAGGTCAACTCATAGCTTGCCTTGGCAAGGCGCTGCTCAATCACCTCAGGCGCATCAGTATTGCGACCCACCAGACGGCGGCGCAATTCCTCTACCGAAGGTGGCTGGACAAAGATGCTCAAGGCACGCTCGCCATAAAACTTCTTGATGTTTACACCACCCTTCACGTCAACATCGAAAATCACCGACTCGCCCTTGGCAAGCTGGTTTTCTACCTGTGACTTCAGGGTGCCGTAGAATCTGTCCTGGTAAACCTCCTCATACTCCAGGAACTCGTCAGCCTCAATCTTAGCCTTGAATTCCTCTGGAGAGAGGAAGAAATACTCTACACCATTCTGTTCTGTACCGCGCGGAGCACGAGAGGTACAGCTGATAGAGAAAGCCAGCTTCAATTCCGGGTGCTCTTTCATCAGCCAGTTTACTATTGTGCTCTTACCGCTGCCCGATGGGGCGCTGAAAATTAACAATCCGTTCTTCATTTTTTATTCTTCTTTTCTTTATTTGCTGTTTGATAGGGGGCTTTTTGGACAGGCGATGAAATCGCCTGGAACGGGGGCGAGGCTTTCAAAAACGCCACTTGAGGGGGCTTTTGAGGGGGCTTTTGGGGAGAGAGAAGGTGCCTGTCTCTTGTTTAGAGGGCATTCAGCACCTGCTCCTTGATCTGCTCCAGTTCGTCCTTCATCTTCACCACGATATTCTGCATCTCAGCCTGGTTGCTCTTAGAGCCGGTGGTGTTGATTTCGCGTCCCATTTCCTGTGCGATGAAACCGAGTTTCTTTCCTACACCATGACCTTCCTCATTCATGGTCTCGCGGAAATACTTCAGGTGGTTGGCAAGGCGCTGCTTCTCCTCGCTGATGTCGAGCTTCTCGATGTAGTAGATGAGTTCCTGCTCCAGGCGGTTCTTGTCGTAATCCACATTCGGAATCTGCTGCAGTCCGTTAACGATGTTCTGTCTGATCTTCTCCACGCGAGCCTTCTCGTATGGTTCGATGCTAGCCAGGAGCGCCTGGATGTTATCCACTTTCTCAGTAAATTTCTTCTGAAGAGCGGCTCCTTCCTGCTTGCGGAAGGCTATGAGATGGTTCACAGCCTCGCAAATTGCATTTTTTGCCACTTCCCACTCCTCATCGCTCAATTCTTCCACATCCGTCTTCGTTGTTACATCAGGAAGACGCAACAGAGTGCTGTACCAGTCGGTTGGCTCAGGAATGCCTGTTTCAGCCGAAATCTTCTTGATTTGCTGGTAATAATTCTGTACAAGCGCCGCGTTGATAGGAGTGGCATCTGTAGTAGCATCCTTATCAATCCAGATGGCGAAGTCAACCTTGCCTCTTTCTAGATTTTTAGAGATATACTGACGGATTTCCATCTCCTTCTCTCTATAGAGCGGAGCAATACGAGTAGAGAGGTCAAGCGTCTTGCTATTTAATGACTTTATCTCTACATTAATCTTCTTTGTTTTAAAGGCCGCGGTAGCTTTTCCGAAGCCTGTCATTGACTGTATCATATAATCTTTCGCGTTAAATTTCTGCAAAAGTACAAAAAAAAGCGAGAAAATGAGTATATTTGCACCTTATTTAAGAATATATTTTTTAATTATGTCGTGTATTTTGAATATTGAGACGAGTACGGACGTGTGCTCAGTGGCAATTAGTGATAGTGGACAGGTGATTTTCAACCAGGAAGATCACACAGGTCCGAACCATGCTGTTAAGTTGGGTGTGTTTGTGGATGAGGCTCTTGATTTCCTCGATTCTCATGGTCTTCCGCTGGAGGCTGTGGCGGTAAGTTGTGGTCCGGGTTCCTATACCGGATTGCGTATCGGTGTGAGTATGGCGAAGGGCATCTGTTATGGTCGCGGTGTGAAACTCATCGCTGTTCCAACACTCGAACTGATGGCAGTGCCTGTATTGCTTGGCGAACATCCTGAGGAGGAAGACGCTCTCATAGTACCTATGCTCGACGCCCGCCGCATGGAGGTATATGCCGAAGTGCTCGACCGCGCCCTGAAGGTGGTTCGCCCTATTCAGGCTGATATTGTGGATGCTGATACCTACAAGGAATATCTGGACCAGCACCATGTGTACTTCTTCGGAAATGGCGCTGCCAAGTGTATGGAGACCATCAACCATCCGAATGCTCACCTCGTAGAGGGCATTGAGCCTTTGGCTAAGAATATGGCTCCGCTGGCAGAGAAGCGTTTTGTAGAGGGCAAGTTCGAAGATGTGGCATATTTCGTGCCTTTCTATCTCAAGGATTTCGTGGCTAAGATGCCAAAGAAACTGCTCTAGAATTATTTATTATATAAAATATGTAAGAATGAATATAGAAGGATTAGACTATAATACCCAGAGAGCTAAGCTCATTCTGCCTGAGTATGGCCGTGAGATTCAGCAGATGGTAGACCATTGTCTGACGCTTACCGATCGTGAAGAGCGCCAGCGCTGTGCAGAGACCATTATTGCAGTCATGGACCGTATGTTCCCTGAGAACAGAGGGGTAGAGGATCATGAGCAGAAACTCTGGGACCAGCTTGCCATCATGAGCAATTTCCAGCTCGACATCGATTTCCCTTATGATGTATCGGATGCTGTGAAGATAGCAACCAAGCCGGAGCCTTTGCCATATCCTATGCAGCACATCCCGGTGCGCCATTATGGAGCTATGCTCTTCGAGATTTTCGAAAAGCTGAAGACGATGGAACCAAGTGAGGAGCGCGATAAACTCGTGGAGCTTACTGCCAACCAGATGCATCGCGACCTGGTAACCTGGAGTCATGGCTCCAGCGATGTAGCCAAGGTAGCTTCCGATCTGGCACGTTTTACCGATGGCAACATCCAACTCGATCTCGATACCTTCGTTTTCGAGAAGATTGAGGCGCAGCCTAAGAATGTAAATAATAAGAAGAAAAAGTAATCCACATTATTATATATAGTAGACAAGCTTATGGAGTCTTTCATCATAGAGGGCGGTCATCCGCTCAAAGGTACTATCACACCTCAGGGCGCCAAGAACGAGGCCCTGCAGGTTATCTGTACCACAATCCTTACCGACGAGCCTGTGCGCATCACCAACGTGCCGGACATCCTGGATGTGAACAACCTGATTAAGTTGCTCCAGGAGATAGGTGTCAAGGTAACCAAGCACAGTCGTCACGACTATACATTCCAAAGTGATGAGTTGAAACTCGATTATCTCGACAGTCTGGAGTTTGTGAAGAAATGTTCTTCTCTTCGTGGTAGTGTGCTCATGATAGGTCCGCTGCTCGGTAGATGTGGCAAGGCTACCATAGCTCAGCCGGGTGGCGATAAGATAGGTCGTCGCCGTCTGGATACCCACTTCCTGGGCTTCAAGTATCTGGGCGCCAACTTCGTTCACGATGATGAGCGTAATGTTTATCAGATACAGGCAAAGAAACTGAAGGGCTGCTATATGTTGCTCGATGAGGCTTCGGTTACCGGTACCGCCAATATCATCATGGCATCTGTATTGGCAAAGGGCACTACCACCATTTATAATGCAGCTTGCGAACCATATATCCAGCAGCTTTGCCATCTGCTCAATGCGATGGGCGCTCAGATCAGCGGCATCGCCAGCAACCTGCTCACCATCGTGGGTGTTGATAAACTGCATGGTGCCGAGCATCGCATCTTGCCTGATATGATTGAGGTAGGTTCGTTCATCGGCATGGCGGCAATGTGTGGCGAAGGTGTGCGCATCAAGAATGTGTCTGTCAAGGATTTGGGTATTATTCCTGATGCATTCCGCCGCCTCGGTGTGAAGATAAAGATAGAGGACGATGACCTTGTGATTCCAGAACAGAAACATTATGTCATCGATTCATTTATTGACGGCACCATCATGACGCTTGCCGATGCCCCTTGGCCAGGACTCACTCCTGACCTTCTTTCCGTGCTCCTCGTAGTGGCTACCCAGGCTCGTGGCAGCGTTCTCTTCCATCAGAAGATGTTCGAGAGTCGCCTCTTCTTCGTGGATAAACTGATTGATATGGGTGCGCAGATTATTCTCTGTGATCCTCACCGTGCTGTGGTGGTTGGTCATGACCATAAGATCAAACTGCGTGCTGGCAGAATGACCAGTCCTGATATCCGTGCCGGTATTGCCCTGCTGATTGCTGCCATGAGTGCCAATGGTACCAGCCGCATTGCCAATATCGCCCAGATAGACCGTGGTTATGAGGATATCGAGCATCGCCTTAATGCGCTGGGTGCCAAGATAACCCGTGTCAGTGATTAATCAATGTTAAATGTTAAATGTTAAATGTTGAATGTTGAATGATTAGACGCGATGAAGTATATAAGATAGGCAAGTTGGGAAAACCTCATGGTGTGAAGGGCGAGATTACTTTCGCCATTACAGATGATGTTTTCGACCGTGTAGATGCCGAGTACCTGGTACTCGACATCGATGGCATCCTCGTGCCTTTCTATTTAGAGGAATATCGGTTTAAGAACGATGAGAATGTGCTCGTGAAGTTTGAGGATATCGATACCCAAGAGCAGGCACGCAACTATACCGGTTGCGAGGTTTTCTTCCCACGTCATCTCTCTGACAGTGATGAAGAGAACATGAGCTGGGCAGAAATCATCGGTTTCCATCTGGTAGATGCCGTAAGCGGCAAGGTGGTAGGTACCATAGAACATGTAGACGATTCCACCCTCAACCTTCTTTTCGAGGTAACAACCGATGCAGGTGATGAAATCCTCATCCCTGCCAGTAACGACCTCATCGAAGAGGTGAGCGCTGAAAAGAAAGAAATCAGAATGGCGATTCCGGAAGGATTGCTCGACTTATAAAGTGAAGAGTGAAGAACGAAGAGTGAAGAATTCATTTGCTTTACTAATCATAAAGTTCTAAGTTCAAAGTTAATAATTTCAAAGTAAATGAAGAAACAACAGATATGTATTCTCGGTTCTACGGGAAGTATCGGTACACAGGCGCTTGATGTCATCGAGCAGCACAGTGACCTTTACGAGGTATATTGCCTCACCGCCAACAACCGAGTGCAGGAACTTGCCGAGCAGGCTCGCAAGTTCCATCCGGCTGCTGTGGTCATAGCCAATGAGGCTCGCTACGAGGAACTGAAAGATATGCTCAGTGATGAGCCTGATATCAAGGTTTATGCCGGTGCTCAGGCGCTTTGCGATATCGTACAGGCTGAGCCTATCGATATGGTGCTGGCTTCCATGGTAGGCTTCTCGGGCCTGGAACCAACCATCCATGCCATCAAGGCGCGCAAGAAGATATGTCTTGCCAACAAGGAAACGCTGGTGGTAGCGGGTGAGCTGATCTGCAATCTTGCACAGGAATATCATGTGCCTATCCTCCCTGTTGACAGCGAGCATAGTGCCATCTTCCAGAGTCTGGTGGGTGAGGGCGACAACGAGGTGGAGAAGATTCTTCTGACTTGTTCGGGCGGTCCTTTCCGCAATTATACCCACGAGCAGTTGGAGAAGGTGACTGCTGCCGATGCCCTCAAGCATCCTACCTGGGATATGGGCGCCAAGATAACCATCGATTCGGCTTCGCTCATGAACAAGGGCTTCGAGGTGACAGAAGCTAAATGGCTCTTCGGGGTTCCGGCTGACAAGATAGAGGTGCTTATCCATCCGCAGAGCGTTGTGCATAGTGCCGTTCAGTTTGTTGATGGTGCTGTCAAGGCTCAGTTGGGTGTGCCAGATATGCGTCTGCCTATCCAGTATGCCTTCTCTTTCCCTCAGCGTCTGCATCTGAATGGCGATCGTCTCGACCTCTTCAAAACGCAGGATTTGCAGTTCTTCAAGCCTGACTATCAGAAGTTCAAGTGTCTGCAACTGGCTTTCGATGCCATCAGAAAGGGTGGTAATATGTCATGTATCGTGAATGCAGCCAACGAGATAGTGAATGCCGGCTTCCGCAAAGGTGAATGTGGCTTCCTTCAGATGGCTGATATCATCGAAGAGACGATGGCGAAGGCTACTTTCGACAGTAATCCCGACCTCGATGTCTATCTGCAGACCGATGCTGAGGCTCGCCGCATAGCTACAGAGCTGATGTTCAAGTAATAGTTAATAGTTTATAGTTAATAGTTAAAATGAACGTAGGATATAGGACTCATCATAAAGTTCAAAGTTCCAAGTTCAAAGTTCAAAGTAAATAAATGGAAGTATTTTTGATCAAAGCGTTGCAGCTGATGCTGTCGCTTTCCATCTTAGTGTTGCTCCATGAGGGCGGACACTTCTTCTTCTCCAAACTCTTTGGTGTAAGAGTGGAGAAGTTCTATCTGTTCTTCGACCCTTGGTTCCATCTCTTCGAGTTCAAGCCAAAGAATTCGGATACTACCTATGGTTTGGGATGGTTGCCGCTCGGAGGATATTGTAAGATTTCGGGTATGATAGATGAAAGTTTCGATACCGAACAGATGAAACAGCCGGAACAGCCATACGAGTTTCGCAGCAAACCGGCATGGCAGCGCCTGCTCATCATGATAGGTGGCGTGCTGGTTAACTTCGTGCTGGCTCTCTTCATCTATTCCATGATTCTGTTCCATTGGGGCGACAATTATGTGGCTACCCGCGATATGAGTTATGGTATGAAGTTCAATACCGAGGCAAAGGCATTGGGCTTCCAGGATAAGGATATTCTGGTAAGCACCGATCTGGGTGAGTTCAAGACCTTTGATGGCGATCTGTATCGTAATCTCTCTGAGGCTAAGCAGGTCAATATCATCCGTCAGGGCAAACCGATGACGCTTAATCTGCCTGGTGATCTCAACATGCTCGATATGATTAAGAGCAGTCCTCGCTTCGTAGATTTGTATGTGCCTCTGCAGATTGATAGTGTGATGAAGGATTCGCCTGCCAGCAAACTCGGTTTGGCAAAGGGTGATAAGATTCTTGCTATTAATAATAAAAAGGTAGTCTCTTTCAACGAATTTCAGATTGAATTGGGCAGAGTAGAGGATGTGCTTGCTTCGGCTGAAACGCCGCAGGATAGTGCCAGAGCACTTACAGCTCAGGTTACTTATCTCAAGGCTTCTGGCGATACCGTCAAGTCGAGTGTTCTCCTGAAATCTACCGAAGAGGGTGTGAAGTTTGGTTTCTACAATCATCCTGTCTTGCTCGATTATAAGATTACTCATGTCAACTATGGCTTCTTCGAGAGTTTCCCTGCCGGCATCAAATACGGCTGGAATGTCTTGGCCGGTTATGTGGGCGATATGAAGTATGTCTTCTCTAAGGAAGGCGCCAAGAGTCTGGGTGGTTTCGGTGCGCTGGGCAGTCTCTTCCCATCTGTATGGGATTGGCATGCATTCTGGCTTATGACAGCGTTCCTGAGCATTATTCTTGCCTTCATGAACATTCTTCCTATCCCTGCTCTTGATGGTGGACATGTGTTCTTCCTTCTCTATGAGATTATCACAGGTCGCAAACCGGGCGATAAGTTCATGGAGCGTGCTGAGTATATTGGTTTCGGCATTTTGATTCTTCTGCTTGTCGTTGCCAACCTGAACGATGTATTGCGACTCTTCGGCATCTTGTAATGCCGGGGAATCGCGAAAATAAAGGTCAAAAAAAGAGGGTGGTCATTAATTTATGACACACCCTCTTTTTTTTGAGTTTATTCTTTTATACGTATTATACGTATCTGATAATCTGTCCTACACTAACCTTCTTGTCTTTGCGGTAGCCGTTGAGTCTGCAGATCTGCTCTACAGATACGCCACGCTTTTCAGCGATAGAACTAAGCGTTTCGCCTGGCTTCACCTTGTGGTAGAGCTTCTCGTGGCCAGCAGGCAGTTCGTAGTATCTTCCCACTTCGCCGCCGTTAACCTGCTCTCTGGTGTAACCACCGTTGCCAACCTTGCCGCGGGCAGCATTGGCATCAGCTGATTCGCTTTCGTAGGTATTACGGTTAAAGCTGTAGAAGTCACCTGTAACGTCCTGGTTGCGGAAGTCGAAGAAGAGTGCCGGGTTCAGAGCCACACCACAGAGACGGGTCTCAAAGTGGAGATGCGAACCGGTACTTCTACCCGTATTACCACCCAAGCCAATCACATCGCCGGCTCTTACCTCTTCGCCCTCAGTAACGAGCTGCTTAGAGAGGTGACCATAGATGGTCTCCAAACCATTGTTGTGACGAATCACGATGTACTTACCGTAACCACCACCTTCATATCTTACGATGCGAACTCTGCCTGAAAAGGCTGAGCGGATTGAGTCGCCAATATAAACCTTGATGTCCATACCTTTATGTTGGCGGCCAAAGCTAGCACGGTAACCGAAGTTACTTGTGACAACGCGACTAGGAGTTGGCATGCAGAAATGACGGAGATCGATACGGAAGTGCTCAGGCAAGGTTGTAGCCCTGTGAGCGTACTTGTTAGAGAAATCCTCATACAGCTCGGCTGCAGGGTTCTCTCTGTCTTCAATCATTCGATAATGCGACACAGCGAGTGTGTCGAGCGATTTCATTCTGTGGTCTACAGGTGCCTGTCTTGCCAACAGGTCTTGTCCGCAAACGGGAGAAGCTGTTAGCGCCAACAATGCAACGACCGAAATTTTCTTTATACTCTTTTTAAAACTCATACTACTTTTTCTATTTTCTTCTTTAGGTTCGTGTCAACAGCGCAGAATCATACAAGAAATTCTGTAAAAACCACTAAGGCAAATGCCTTCATGTAGCGGTTTTGTTATATAGACGTTGCAAATATAACAAAAAAACTTCAAAAAACCAAAGTTGTTAAAGCCAAAAGGGCGATATTTAACGCCCTAGCCTTTTTTTTAACTTACATTAGGAAAATGAGATGCAAGGAGTTGACTTTTAGTACGTTTCATGCTTTTGTAGCATTCTCAACAGAGCCACGGCAGGAGAATGCCCCATGAAAATATACTTTTTTACCTCCGGACTGGTGAATCGGAGGCATTCCTGATAAGCGCGGTAGAGGTCGTTGAGATTGATGGTAAATTCCTTACCCGATGACTCTCTGATACCGATAATCATCTTTGCTGTGACATGCAGTTTGACATATCTGATGCCTGTTGCACTTTCTATTTCCGTAATGTTTTCGAGAATGGCTCTCATTTCTTCCAGGGTTATTTCTGGTCGCGGCTCCCTGATAGCCGGCTTTCTTCTTTTATCCATAATTATACTTTTTACTTTTGGGACAGGCGATGGAATCGCCTGGAACGGGGATGAGGCTGCTTGATAGCTGAAGCCACCTTTTAGCCTTGCTTTCTGATAACAGGAACTGCTTTTGCTTGCTTTCTGATAGCAGGAACTGCTCTTGCTTGCTGCTTTAGCTGATGGCTGCCCAGTTGATATGGGTTTTCTTCAATTCCCTGAGGCGGTTCCAGAGCAGGGCGTTGTGAGGAGCATTGCATTCGGGATCGTTGTCGATGATTTCCTGTGCTTCTGTGCGTGCCAGTTGTACCAGCTGACCATCTCTGGCAATATTCGCTATCTTCAGGTCGAAAGCCATGCCGCTCTGCTGCGTTCCCTCCAGGTCGCCGGGACCACGGAGTTTCAAGTCGGCCTCGGCGATACGGAAACCGTCGTTCGTATCGCACATGATATCAATACGTTTGCGGGTTTCTTCTGAAAGTTTATAGTTGGTTACCAGAATGCAGTAGCTCTGGTCGCAGCCTCTTCCTACACGGCCTCGCAGCTGGTGCAACTGGGAGAGACCGAAGCGCTGTGCATCCAGGATAACCATGACCGAAGCATTGGGCACATTTACACCAACTTCTATCACGGTGGTGGCAACGAGAATCTGTGTTTCGCCCTTTACAAACTGCTCCATCTCTACTTCCTTCTCGGCAGATTTCATCTTTCCGTGTATCTTACTCAATTTGAATTCCGGGAATGCCTGTTTCAGCGTTTCGTAACCTTCTTCCAGGTTCTTCAGGTCGCTCTTCTCGCTTTCCTTGATCAGCGGAAAGACGATATATACCTGTCTGCCGAGATTAATCTGGCGGCGGATGCTCTGATAGAGACTGGTGAGTTGGGTATCAAACTTATGTAGCGTCTGTATCGGTTTTCTGCCCGGTGGCAGTTCATCAATCACGCTCACGTCCAGGTCACCATAAATGGTCATGGCGAGGGTGCGGGGGATAGGAGTGGCGGTCATCACGAGGATATGAGGCGGATTCTCGCTCTTGTTCCACAGCTTGGCTCTCTGTGCTACACCGAAGCGATGCTGCTCATCGATAACGGCTACGCCTAATCTTCTGAAAACTACCGGGTCTTCGAGGATGGCATGGGTGCCTACCAGAATCTGAATGTCGCCCGTAGCCAGGTCGGCAAGAATCTTTTCTCTCTTCTTTCCCTTTACGATGCCTGTGAGCAGTTCCACCCGGATGTCCATTCCCTGCAGAAAGTCGCAGATAGTTTGCAGATGCTGCTCGGCAAGAATTTCGGTAGGTGCCATCATACATGCCTGATAACCGTTATCCAGCGCAATGAGCATGGTCATGAGGGCCACGAGCGTCTTGCCCGAACCTACATCACCCTGCAGAAGACGGTTCATCTGTCTGCCGCTGCACATATCGGCTCTGATTTCATGCATCACCCGTTTCTGTGCTCCTGTCAGTTCAAAAGGCAGATGATGGGCATAGAACCCGTTGAAGATATCAGCGATGCGGTTGAAGACATAGCCCCTGAACTTGCGACGCTGGTCGGTGGCATACCTTATTATATTAAGCTGCACATAGAAGAGTTCCTCAAATTTAAGGCGTACCTGTGCTTTCTGCATCTCCTGATGGGAATGCGGATAATGAATCATGCGGATGGCTGCATCGCGCGAAACCAGATGCAGACGGTCTACGATATGGCCTGGCAGCGTTTCGGGAAGAGGAGGAAGGATGGTGACCAACTGCTTGGTTATCTTCTCTATGGAACGTGAGGTGTAGCCGCGTTTTCTCAGGTTCTCGGTAAGCGAGTAGTAGGGCTGCATGCCCATCTCTGAAATCTGGAGATTGGTGGCATCGTCCATATCGGGATGGGTAAACTGGAATCTGCCGTTGAAGACGGTTGGCTTTCCGAAAACGAGATATTCGGTTCCCACCTTATAGGTCTTCATGATGTATTGGGCACCGCGATACCAGATGAGGTCAGCCACACCGTAGCCGTCTGAGAAATGGGCTACCAGCAGCTTGTTGCGCTTGCCGGTATCAATCTCATCGTAGCTGAGTATCTTGCCTTTGAGTTGTACAAAGGGCATGTCGGCATTGAGTTCGCTGATGTGGAAAACCTTGGAGCGGTCTACATATTTATATGGATAGTATTCCAGCAGGTCACTATAAGAGTTGATGCCGAGCTCCTTGCTCAGTATCTCTTTCTTCTTGGGTCCTACCCCCGGCAGGAACATGATGTCTTGGTCTAGAATACTATTCATATTATGCAAAAGTACAACATTCAGACAAAACAGCCAAAATGTTTAACTTATTTTTAAATAGTGACGTTACAAAACGGAGCGTCTTGCGTCTTTATTCTATATAATCATTAGAAACAAACTCTAGAACAATGATAAAGATAAAGAATAAACTGTTCATCATCTTATGGTTGCTGTCCTTGGGCTTTGCAGTCCAGGCACAGGATTTTTATGTATCAACCTCTTTCCACGAGCCTGCAACCGACGGCTTGCGGTTCATCTATAGTAGGGATGCCGTCCATTGGGACAGTATTCCGGGCACCTTCCTGGCTCCTAAGGTAGGCAAGCAGAAAGTAATGCGCGACCCTTCCATCATCCGTACCCCTGACGGTGTGTTCCATCTGGTATGGACCAGCAGCTGGCGGGGCGACCGTGGCTTCGGTTATGCAGAAAGTCGCGACCTGATGCATTGGAGCGAACCGAAATTCATCGAGGTGATGGACGATCCTACTACCGTGAATGTATGGGCACCGGAGTTCTTCTGGGATGAAGACCGCCAGCAGGCAATGGTGGTATGGGCATCGTGTGTGCCTAGCCAGCACTTCGCCCTGGGCATCGAAGACGAGAAGAACAATCACCGTCTCTACTATTCCGTAACCAAGGATTTCAAGACATGGACCAAGGGTAAGCTCCTGATAGATCCGGGATTCAGTTGCATAGATGCCACTCTGCTGAAGCGTGGTAAGAACGATTATGTGATGGTATTGAAGGATAATACCCGCAATGCCCGCAATATCAAGGTGGCTTTTGCCAAGAACCCGATGGGACCGTGGAGCAAGGCTTCAGAACCATTCACCGGCAATTTCATGGAAGGACCAACCACCGTCAAACTGCCTAAGAACAGTCCGCTGGGCAATGGTTATCTCATTTATTACGACCGTTACCGCCTCTTCGATTTCGGCGCTCATTTTACCAAGGATTTCGTTCATTTCACCGATGTGAGCCAGCAGGTGAGTGTGCCGAAGAACCACAAGCACGGCACCATCTTCCGTGCTCCGGAACGCATCGTGAAGGCCATGCTGGAACAGGACCGCATCCACTATACCGGAACCACGATGGCAGATCCGTCGCGTCATGATGGAGCTTTGTCGCCAGTGGTAGGAGTTCACAATATCCAGACGCTCCGTGCCAACCGCGAGCATCCTTCCCAGGCAAATGGTGGAGGCTGGACCTATAACCATCAGCCGATGATGGCGTATTGGAACGGCAAGTTCTACATGCATTTCCTGAGCGATCCTGCCGAGGAGCATGTACCCCCATCGAGAACCCTGATGCAGGTTTCTGAGGACGGATACAATTGGAGCCAGCCACAGATTCTCTTCCCTGAATATGATGTGCCAGCCGGTTTCAAGAAGGCGAAATACCAGCCGAAACCGGAACTGCAATATCCTGATGTCTACAAGCAGAAACCATTGAAGGCTATCATGCACCAGCGTGTGGGCTGGTATGTATCTAAGGGTGGCATCCTCCTGGCTACCGGAAACTATGGTGTGGCTTTGGACAGAAAGGACGACCCGAACGATGGCAACGGCATCGGCCGTGTGGTGAGAGAGGTGAAGAAAGACGGTTCGCTCGGACCTATCTATTTCATCTATTACAATCATGGATTCAATGAGAAGAATACTGCTTATCCTAATTATAAGAAAGCATCCAAGGCGGTAAGAGCGGCTTGCGAGGAAATCCTTGCCAACCCACGTTACCGCATGCAATGGGTGGAAGAGGCTGATAGGGGCGACAAACTGATACCGCTCAACAACGGCTATAAGGCTTATTGCGACTATACCCTGCCGGATGGCAGAATAGTCAGTCTGTGGAAGCACGCCCTCACCTCATTGAGTCTGGATGGTGGTAATACCTATACCACGACCAACCGTGCCCTGGGATTCGTCAACAGCAATGCCAAGATTTGGGGACAGCGGTTGACCGACGGCAGCTATGCCACCGTCTACAACCCTTCAGAATACCGCTGGCCGCTGGGCATCTCGCTGAGTGGTGACGGTCTGGAATACAAGACACTGAATCTGATTTGTGGCGAAGTACCACCGATGAGATACGGTGGCAACTATAAGAGTCGCGGTCCGCAGTATGTCCGTGGCATTCAGGAAGGCAATGGCATTCCTAAGGATTCCGATATGTGGGTGAGCTATTCCATGAACAAGGAAGATATCTGGGTGGCGCATGTACCCGTTCCGGTCAAGACCGTGGCTACTGCCCATGCCGATGATGATTTCGCCCAATATCAGAAACTCGGCGATCTCAAGACTTGGAATATCTATTCTCCGCTGATGGCACCGGTTTCGCTCCGTCAGGAGTGGCTCGAACTGAAAGATGAAGATCCGTTTGACTATGCCTGTGTAGAGCGCAAGATTCCTTCTTCTTCCTATCTGAAGGCATCCTTCGATGTGCAGGCAGCTCAGACCCGTAACGGTTCCCTGCAGATTGAATTCCTCGATGAGAAGGGCATCGCTTGCACCCGCATCGAACTGAACAAAGAAGGAATGATCCGTGTGAAGAACGGAGCGAGATATGGCAATGTGATGCCTTATCAGGCAGACCAGACCTATCGTTTTGAGGCAACATTGGATACCCAGCACCGCCAGCTCAACCTCACCGTGAGTATCCTCGATGCAGAGGGCAAGACTTTGCAGAGCAAGAGCACCAGGCGCATCTTCTTTGCACCGGTGCATCAGATAGAGCGCATCCGTTTCCGTACCGGCGACCTCCGTACCTTCCCGACCATCGACACTCCTGCCGACTGGTTTGGAACCTTGGAACATGCCGGTGACACCGATACCACCACCCTCTACCGCATCGCCCATGTCAAGACCGAGAGTCTGGGTGCTGATGCCGGTTCTGCAGTACTTAAGACCGCAGATTACAAGCATTATGTAGACGATTTCAATGCGATGGAGCCGGAGGTTCTCCATACTTCAGCCATTCCGAATGCGCAGGCATGGGACTGGATGAAGCAGAATGTGCCCCTCTTCGACTGTTCGCAGCGTAACTTCGAGGAGATGTATTATTTCCGCTGGTGGACGCTCCGCAAGCATATCGAAAATACACCTGTAGGCTATGCGATGACCGAGTTTCTCGTGCCTCGCAGCTATGCCGACAAGTACAATCTCATCGCCTCTGGAGTGGGTCATCATATCCACGAGAGTCGTTGGATCCGCGATGGCAAGTATCTCGACGGCATCCTGAATACCTGGTATCATGGCAATGGTGGCAAGCCGATGGCTAAGATTAATTTCTATAGCAGTTGGATGCCTGCTTCAATCTGGGAGCGCTATCTCGTAGACGGCAACCAGAAGGAGTTTAAGTCGTTGGTGAACGATCTGGACAAGGAGTATCAGCTGTGGGATAATCACCGCTGGGGTAACGGACTCTACTGGCAGTATGATGTGCGTGATGCGATGGAAGAGACCATCAGTGGCGGCAGAAGAGAAAAGAATGCCCGTCCTAGCATTAACAGTTATATGTATGGAAATGCGATGGGCATCGCGCAGATGGCAAAAATCATCGGCTATCAGGATCTGGCAAGGAAGTATGAGGCTAAGGCTGATACCCTGAAGCATCTGGTAGAAACCCAGCTCTGGGATGCCGACCAGCAGTTCTTCGAGGTGTATAAGCCGAATGCCGGTGAGGCAAAGGAGGTAGCCAAGAAGAGAAGTTACCAGCCTAGTGGCGATGCTGCGGTATCGGCAAAGGTGCGTGAGGCAATCGGTTTCCTGCCTTGGTATTTCAATCTTCCTGCCGATGAAGCTAAGTTTGCTGAGGCATGGAAGCAGGCTGCCGACAGCAAGGGCTTTTCTGCTCCTTACGGACAGACCACCGCAGAGCGCCGCCATCCTCAGTTCCGCTCTCATGGCGTAGGAAAGTGTGAGTGGGATGGTGCCATCTGGCCTTTCGCTACCGCCCAGACCCTGACAGCGATGGCGAATTTCATCAACAATTATCAGGTGAAGCCGTCTGCCCTCGCAGCTTCTGCTAAGGGTAGTCTCGATATGGACAGCCTTTATTTCAATGAGATGGAGAAGTATGTACAGAGTCAGAGCATGCGTGGCAAACCTTACATCGGTGAGTATCTTGATGAAACCACTGGTTACTGGTTGAAGGGCGATCAGGAGCGCAGCAGATATTACAATCATTCTACCTTCTGCGATCTCATCATCACCGGCATCGTGGGTCTTCGTCCTCGTGCCGATCAGACCATCGAGGTGCGTCCTATCATCCCAGCCGGCAAATGGCAGTACTTCTGTCTTGACAAGGTGCGTTATCATGGTCACGACCTCACCATCCTCTACGACCAGGATGGCTCCCGCTATCATGTGGGCAAGGGTCTGCAGGTATGGGTAGATGGCAAGTTGGCGGGGCAGCGTGATACGCTCGGCAAACTCGTAGTGAAGGATGCATTCAAATAATGTAGAATAAAATACGATATGAAACAGAGAAAATATTTATTGATATTGATAGGACTTTTGGGCATGATACAGATTCATGCTCAAAAGTCTGTTGCTTTTAAGACGGACGATGAATCGCCTCTGCCACAATGGATTGGTGCGATAACCGATGAGGATGCGCACATTCCGAGTAACCGCGATTATGTAGGAACAGGAACGGTGAATGCCAAGGGAAAACCAGACTGGAAGGCTACGGCTCCATTGTCAAGACAAAGCATCTGGCTGAAGAAAGAAATGAAACTTCCGGCTGATGTCCGCAAGGCAACGATGAAGATTGTGGGACTGGGTTTCTATGAACTCAGCATCAACCGGCAGAAGGTGACGGATGCCGTTTTCGCCCCTCTGTGGAGCGATTACGACAAGACCGTCTTTTACAATACTTACGATGTGACTGCGTTGTTGAAGAAAGGCAAGAACCAACTTTCGGTATTGCTGGGGAACGGATTCTATAATGAGCAGGGTGGAAGATACACCAAGATGAAGGTTTCCTATGGTCCTCCTACGCTCTACTGTTCGCTCGAAATCGAACTGAAGAATGGCAGAACCGTCTGCATCGTCAGCGATAACTCGTGGAAATATTCGCCTAGCAGCATCACCTTCAACAGTATCTATGGTGGCGAAGACGAGGATGCCCGCATCACGTCTTCCTGGAAACCGGTAGTGATACAGAAAGGACCTCGTGGCGTTCTGCGCCAGCAGATAGCCCAGCCCGTGAAGATGATGGAATACTTCGGTGTGAAGAGCCGTCATCAGCTCACTCCTCAGCAAATTGCCAAGGCTTCCAATGCCAAACATCCTATTCCGGCAGGAACCTTTGTGCTGGATATGGGACAGAATCTTGCCGGTTTCCCACAAATCAAGGTTAGTGGAAAGGCAGGACAGCAGGTGCGACTCTATCTCTCTGAAACCCTGACCGCACAGGGAACCTGCAACCAGAAACAGTCGGGCAGTCCTTATTATCTTAATTATACGCTCAGCGGAAAGGGCGAGAAGGCTTCTGACGGCAAGCGCATCGAGACCTGGCATCCGCATTTCACTTATTATGGTTATCGCTATATCCAGGTAGAAGGTGCCGTGATGAAGGGCGATGAGAATCCTGATGGCAAGCCGGTGATAGAGGATATCCAGTCGTGCTTCGTTTATAATTCTGCAGCGAAGATTGGTAGTTTCGAGTGCTCCAATCCGATGTTCAACCGGGCTTATCAGATTATCGACCGTGCCATCCGAAGCAATTGGCAGGCAGTATGGACTGACTGTCCGCATCGTGAAAAACTCGGTTGGCTGGAGCAGGATTGGCTCAATGGCGAGGGATTGGTATACAACTACGACTGTCGTTCGATGATAGAGCAGACGTTGCAGAATATCGCTGATGCCCAGCATGCCAACGGAGCCGTTCCTACCACTGCCCCAGAGTATATCTATTTCAAGGGCAAGTGGCTTGATCCGTTTGCCGAATCACCTGAATGGGGTGGAGCCTTGGTAGCGCTTCCGTTCCTCTATCTGCAGCATTACGGTGACGACCGGATGGTGAAAAAATATGCACCGCAGATGTTCCGCTATGTGGATTATCTCCAGAGCAAGGACAGTTGCCGGATACTGAAACAAGGCTTGGGTGACTGGTATGATTACGGAAAAGGCCGTTCGGGCTTCTCTCAGAATACCCCGATGCCGCTGGTAGCTACAGCCCATTATTATCAGTGGGTGAAACTGACACAGAAGGCTGCAGCAATGAGTGGAAAGACAGCCGAAGCCAACCGCTATGCCATCCTGGCTTCTGAAATCCTGCAGGCTTTCCAAAAGGAATTCCTGCATGTTGAGAAGGCTGCATCTTCTGAGAAATCTTCTTCGGATGCTGTCGTAAAGGATGCAGTAGAAAAGATATATTACGATTCGGGAAGTCAGGCATCCAATGCCATTCCGTTGGTGCTGGGCATGGTTCCGTCCCAGTATCGCAAGCAGGTCCTCCAGCATCTGATAGATGATATTCATGCGCATCACGACCGCCTGACAACCGGTGATGTGGGCAATCGCTACCTTTTTCAGGCATTGCTGGAAAACGGATATGCCGATCTCTGGTACAAGATGCTGGCGCATGATGATGTGCCGGGCTACGGATTCCAGATCAAGAAGGGAATGACCACGCTTACCGAACAGTGGAATCCGGAGATGGGTGCTTCGATGAACCATTTCATGATGGCGCAAATCAACAACCATTTCCTGCCGGATATTGTAGGCATCCGGATAGAGCAGGGCAGAGTCATCATCGCTCCTCATCCGATGGGCGACCTGACCTGGGCTAAGGGAAGTACCCAACTCAGCAATGGCAAGCAGGTTGCCGTGGCTTGGAAGAAATTGGCTGATGATAAAATAGAGGTAACGGTAGATACCGATAAGGATGTAGAATATGAAATCAAGATAGATTATGATGAAACAGAACATGATGATGGCACTTATCGCGGCAAGCATGTCTTTGTCGGCAAGTGCGCAAAATAGCGGTAACCAGCCAAAGGCTGATGCTCAGAACTGTTATCAGGGCCATTTTACCCGTAGTCTTCACGATGTGATGCAGGACGTATCGCAGCGTTGGGGTGTCCGCTTTAAATATAATGTGGATACCGTTGGTAGGCAGTTGCCTTATGCCGACTTCCGCATCAAACCCTATTCGTTGGAGGAAACCCTGACGAATATCTGCAAGTATTTCGACTTCAACTGGTGGAAGCAGAATGGTAATGTCTATAAGATCAAACCTTATGAATATCCCCGACGCCATACCGAAGAGGGTGAGCAGATGCTTGCTTATCTCAAGACGCTTTACCAGAACCGGGAACAGTTTGAAGCACGCAAGGACTCGGTACGAAAGGAGGTGCGCCGCATCCTGGGCATCGACCGCTATATGGATTCGCTGGTTCATAAGAAGCCGATTTTGGGAAAGGTGCGCCGGTATGACGGTTATACGGTTCAGAATATCTGCATCGAAACCCTGCCAGGTGAGCATGTCTTCGGTTCCATCTATACGCCAATCAAGAAGGGCAAGCATCCGTTGATTATCTGTCCTGATGGTCATTTCGGAGGTGGCAGATACCGTGCCGATGAGCAGCAGCGCCTCGGAACCTTGGCAAGGATGGGTGCTATCTGTGTAGATTTCGACCTGTATGGTTGGGGACAGAGTAAAACGGAATATGGCAAGAATTCGCATCAGACCGACCGTGCCCATGTGATTCAGGCTCTGAATGCAGAGGTATTGCTCGATTATATGTGGAACCATCGCAAGGATGTGGATAAGACGCGCATCGGAGCGAATGGTGGCAGCGGTGGCGGTACGCATACTGTCCTGCTGACGGTACTCGACGACCGTATCACGGCAGCAGCGCCAACGGTGAATCTTGCTTCTCATTTTGATGGCGGTTGTCCTTGCGAGAGTGGCAAACCTATTCAGTTGGCGGGACATGGTACGTGTAATGCCGAGTTGATGGCTTTCTTTGCACCTAAGCCATTGTTGGTAGTGAGCGATGGTGGCGATTGGACATTCTCTGTTCCAACCCTCGAATATCCGTATCTGCAGTATATATATATAATGTATGGTGCCAAGGAACAGGTAACCAATGTGCATCTGCCTCAGGAGCGTCACGATTATGGTGTCAACAAGCGCCAGGCAAACTACGATTTCTTCATCCGTGTCTTCGGTTTGGATCGCAGCAAGTTGGATGAAAGTAAAGTGAAGGTTGAAAAACCGGAAGTTTTGCAATCAGTCATCAGATAATCAGACAGAAGATAATAAATCAAACCTCACGCCGTTTTTATAAATGATGTGAGGTCTTTTTCGTCTTTTCTGACGACAAAGGCGGCTCATTTGCGTCTATAAATAAATAGTACTTTAATCGATTAAACAAAAACAAATGAAAATCTTAAGAACCATCACAATATGCTGTCTGGCTTGCCTCTCTTTGCAGGCTACAGCACAAGCGTATAAGCTCTGGTACGACAAGCCAGCATTGGTCTGGACCGATGCCTTGCCTCTGGGCAATGGACGGTTGGGCGCCATGGTATATGGTATCCCAGCCACCGAACGCCTGCAGTTGAACGAGGAAACCATCTGGGCAGGACAGCCTAACAAGAATGCGAACCCTCATGCCAAGGCAGCTCTTCCTGTCGTACAGAACCTCATTTGGCAGGGTGAATACCGCAAGGCACAGGATATGTGTACCGAGAAGATCATGTCGAATACCAACTTTGGAATGCCTTACGAACCTTTCGGTGATGTCTATATTTCGGCTCCCGGGATGGATGACTATTCCCGGTATTATCGCGAACTGAGTCTGGATTCAGCCCGTTGTCTTACCCGTTGGACAGCCCACGGTGTCACCTATCAGCGCGAGGTCATCACCTCTTTTGCCGATAACGTGGTGATGGTAAGATTTACCGCCAATAAGCCTCATAGCATCACCTTCAATGCCAACTTCACTTCCCCTCACGATGATGTCATCATCCGTACCGATGGCGAGGAAGCTACACTCGAAGGAGTGGCTGCCAAGCACGAAGGTCTGAAGGGAAAGGTGAGATTCATGGGCAGAATGGCGGCTCAGGTCAAGGGCGGCGAGGCTGCGAAGACCTGCCGCGACGGCGTGGTCAGCGTGAAGAATGCCGATGAAGCCGTACTCTATATCTCCATCGCCACCAACTTCGTGAACTACAAGGATATCACCGGCAATGAGGTGGAGCGCAGCAAGCAGGCTCTCCATACAGCCATGGCAAAGGATGCCAGGGAACAGATGGCGCAGCATGTGGCTAAATTCCAGAGCATGATGCATCGTAACTCGCTCTGGTTGGGCGCTGATAAGTATCAGAATCTGCCTACCGACGAACGCCTTATCCGTTTTGCCCAGCAGGACGACAACTATCTCGTAGCCACCTATTATGCTTTCGGCAGATACCTTCTGATATGCAGTTCGCAGCCAGGCACACAGCCAGCCAACCTGCAGGGCATCTGGAACGATAAGATGTTCCCGTCATGGGACAGCAAGTATACCACCAACATCAACATGGAGATGAACTACTGGCCATCAGAGATGACCAATCTCTCCGATCTCAACGAACCGCTCTTCCGGTTGATTCGTGAAGTGAGCGAAACCGGAAAGGAATCGGCTCAGACCATGTATGGCAAGAACGGATGGATCTTGCATCACAATACCGATATTTGGCGAGTAACCGGTGGTATTGACAAGGCAGCATCAGGCATGTGGATGACCGGTGGTGCCTGGGTTTCCTCCCATCTCTGGCAACATTATCTCTATAGTGGCGACAAGGAATTTCTGCGCAAGGCTTATCCGATTATGAAAGGTGCAGCCACTTTCCTCGATGAGATGCTGATACCGGAGCCAGAGCATGGCTGGCTCGTGATTTCGCCAGCTGTGAGTCCAGAGAATGTGCATCCTTCGAAGGATGGAAAGATAGCCATGAGCTATGGCACCACGATGGATAATGAATTGCTCCACGAACTCTTCTCTTCTGTCATCAGAGCGAGCGAGATTCTGGGAGAAGATGCCGGATATGCAGCTCATCTGAAGGAAGTGTTAGGAAAAATGGCTCCGATGCAGATTGGCAAGTGGGGACAGCTGCAGGAATGGATCAAGGACTGGGATGATCCTCAGGATAATCATCGCCATGTGAGTCATCTCTACGCCCTCTATCCAGGTAATCAGATTACACCGGAGAAGACACCGGAACTCTTCGATGCTGCCCGTACTTCGCTGATACATCGTGGCGACCCGAGTACAGGTTGGTCGATGGGATGGAAGGTTTGTCTCTGGGCTCGCCTTCTGGATGGTAATCATGCCTACAAGCTGATTCACAACCAGTTGACCCTGACGGATGACCACTTCCTCGCCTACGGATTGAACAAGAAGAAAGGTGGAACCTATCGCAATCTCTTCGATGCGCATCCACCGTTCCAGATAGATGGCAACTTCGGCTGTACAGCCGGTATCGCAGAAATGCTGATGCAGAGTCATGACGGATGTGTCAATATTCTGCCGGCTCTTCCTGATGTCTGGAAGGCTGAAGGAAAGGTACAGGGGCTCCGCACCAGAGGTGGTTTCCTCATCGAGGAACTGGCATGGAAGAATGGCAGAATTACCTCGCTCAAGATCCGTTCTACTCTCGGTGGCAATCTCCGTCTCCGTCTGCCGGCAGGCAACCGGTTAAAGGGCATTAAGGGTATGAAATCTGCCAAGGGCAAGAATCCGAATCCGCTCTTCTCTGCCTTCGAACAGCCACAGATGCAGAATCATTCAGAAGTGAAACTCAACAAGGTGGTGTTGCCAAAGGCAAATACCTATGACATCACAACACGAAAGGGAGAGACCATCCGATTGTTTTAAAAACATGGATCTTCACTCCTTAACATCTAAACTCCTTTAGAAAATGAAAAAAATAATGATAACATTGGCGCTGGCTTGCGGAATCTTTACCGCTGCCTCTGCCGCTAAAAACGAAAAGCCTTGGGCTAATGGTAAATTACAGGTTTCTGCCAACCAGCGATTCCTGCAGTTTGAAAACGGACAGCCGTTCTTCATGTTGGGTGATACCGGCTGGCTTCTGCCGGAACGTCTGGATAGAGCCGAGGCACAGTATTATCTTCAGAAATGCCGTGTAGCGGGATTCAATACCGTTCTCATCCAGGTGATGGACGGCACACCTTCCTTTAATATCTACGGTCAGCAGTCGCTCCCTGCCGGATGGGATTTGTCAAAGGCAGACCCTGCAGGTGTCTACAGCTATTGGGATCATCTCGACTACATCATCAAACTTGCCGAGATGAACGGCATCTACATCGGCATGGTAACCATCTGGGGTTCTCAGGTAAAGGCAGAGAATATCAATGCACAGCAGGCTAAGGCATACGGAAAGTTCCTTGCCAACCGCTATAAGAATTCGCCTAATATCATCTGGGTGATGGGTGGCGATATCCAGGGTGATATCCACCCAGAGGTGTGGGAGTCGCTCGCTACCAGCATCAAGAGCATCGATCACAATCATCTCATGACCTATCATCCTCGTGGCAGATATACTTCTGCCAAATGGTGGAGCAAGGCGAAATGGCTCGATTTCCATACCTTCCAGAGTGGTCATCGCAAGTATGGTCAGCGTATGGGTAATAAGGATTATCCTATCCCTGACAATACCGAGGAGGACAACTGGATGTATGTGGATTCTACCTGGGCATACAAGCCTATCAAACCTGTGCTCGATGCCGAACCGAGCTACGAGGATATTCCGAAGGGCTTGCACGATCCTAACGAGGAGCGCTGGCAGGATTATGACGTTCGCCGCTATGCCTACTGGAGTGTCTTTGCCGGTTCCTGCGGCCATACCTATGGTCATAATGCCATCATGCAGATGTTGAAGCCGGGCTATCCTACCAGTTATGGAAGTGATGGAGCCGAGAAGCCTTGGTATGTGGCGCTCAACGATCCTGGATTCAACCAGATGAAGCATCTCAAGAATCTGATGCTCTCTCTGCCATACTTTGAGCGTGTGCCTGACCAGAGCATTATTGCCGGTGAGAATGGCGAAAGATATAACCGTCTGCTGGCTACCCGAGGCAACGATTATCTGCTGGTTTACAATTACAACTGTGTTCCGATGAAACTCGACCTCCGCAAGGTTTCGGGCAGCAGAAAGAACGTATGGTGGATGGATGCTGCCAACGGACAGCTGGAATACATCGGAGAGTTTGACAACAAGATCATCACCTTCGCTCCTCAGAAGGCTACCCGCGGCATCAGCGATGGTGTTTTCATCGCCATTGATGCCAGCAAGGACTATCTGAAGAAAGACCAGAAGATGATAGAAGACCAGAGTCTGGCTGGTAAGAAAAGAGATTTGAATGAGTAAATAAAGTGAAGAGTGAAGAACGAAGAGTGAAGAATTCAAATGAAGAATAATATATTGATGAGTGTGTTGCTGACGGCATCGCTGTCGGCAGCACTTCCGCTTTCCGCTGCCAGTCATGTTGACGTGGTGAAGATGCGGACGGAGAACCGGGTGAATCCTTTGGGAATCGGAACTTCAACCCCTCGCTTCTCCTGGCAGATTACTTCTGACAGGAAGGGTGTGGTGCAGACGAGTTATCAGATTCTTGTAGCTTCTTCCAGAGAAAAACTGGATAGAAACGAGGCGGATTTATGGGATAGCGGTGAACGCAACAGCGATGAACAGCTGTGGATTCCTTATCAGGGCAAGGCGCTGCTGAGTGGCGCTCAAGCTTACTGGAAGGTGCGTATCACTACCAATAAAGGAAAATCGGAATGGACCGAACCGCAGCTCTTCACCATCGGACTGCTCGGTGAAACCAAATGGAGCGGTACCTGGATTGGCTTGGAAGACCTGCAGCCTGGAGAACAGAAAGGCATGCATACCCGACTAGCAGCACGCTATATCCGCAAGGACTTTGCGGCAAAAGGTAAGGTGAAGCGGGCGCTGGCTTATGTTGCCGGACTCGGTGTCTATGAGTTCTACGTCAACGGACAGCGTATGGGCGGCAGCCAGGCATTGCAGCCTGCACCAACCGATTACCGCAAGACTATTTACTACAATACGTTCGATGTCACTTCGCTCCTGACTGAGAAGAATGCCATCGCCATCAAACTGGGCAACGGAAGAATGTTTCCGATGCGACAGGAGAAGGCATACAAGACGCCTTTTTTCGGTTATCCGAAATGCCGCATCAACGTGAAGGTGGAGTATGAGAACGGAAAGACTGAAACCTGGGCTACCAACAATACATGGAAGTTGAGCTTCGATGGTCCTATCCGCAGCAACAACGAGTATGATGGCGAGGAGTATGATGCCCGCAGGGAACAGGCGCTGAAAGGCTGGACCCAGGCTGGTTTCGACGATAGCCAGTGGCAGAAAGCCGAGCGCTGTGCCATTCCTGACGGTACGCTGATGGCGCAGCCGATGACGGGAATGGTTGAGAAGGAATTCGGTCATCCGGTAAGTCTGAAGCATCGCCACGATACACTCATCGTAGATTTCGGACAGAACATGGCGGGCTGGATCGGTTTCCAGGTCCGTGGCAGGCAGGGTGATACCATCCGTGTGAAATATGCCGAGAAACTGCAGGCTGACGGCAGTCTGTATCTCGACAACTTCCGCAATGCCCTCTCTGAGGATATCTATGTCTGCAATGGTAAGGAGAACGGCAAGCCTTGGCGCCCGGTCTTCTCCTATCATGGTTTCCGCTATGCTGCCATCACCGGTATGAAGAATGCCCGCAAGGAGGATTTCACCGCTTATACCGTGAGCGATGAGATGGCTACCATCGGACATATCGAGACTTCTGATACGATATTAAATAAGGTGTTGAAGAATGCATGGTGGGGCATCTACGGCAATTACAAGGGTATGCCGGTAGACTGTCCGCAGCGCAACGAGCGCCAGCCTTGGTTGGGCGACCGCACGGTGGGTTCGCTGGGAGAGAGTTTCGTTTTTTACAACGAGCGACTCTACAGCAAGTGGATGCACGATATCTGTGATGCCCAGCGTTCGGATGGCAACATCCCGGATGTGGCTCCTGCTTTCTGGAATTATTATACCGATGATGTCACCTGGCCGGCAGCTCTGCCTTTCACCTGTGATATGCTCTACCATCAGTTTGGCAACAGGCAGCCTATCATCGATTCTTATCCATCCATCAGAAAATGGATCAACCATATCCTGGCTGAATATACGGATGAGAACGGCATCATCACCAAGGATAAATACGGCGACTGGTGCGTGCCACCGGAGAAACTGGAACTGATTCACAGTCAGGATCCGAAGCGAAAGACCGATGGCAAGCTGATAGCCACCGCCTATACAATCCGCTGTTTGCAGCTGGCAGAGCAGTTTGCAAACCTGCAGGGCTTGAAGGAAGAAGCTAAGGTTTGGGCTGACCGCAGAAGCGGGATGATAGAAGCCTTCAACAGGCAGTTCCTCACCAACAAGGCAGGAACTTCCCGACGTCCGGGTCATGTGCTTTATCCAGACAGCATCTATTATGGCAACAATACCTCTACCGCCAATCTCCTGGCGCTCTCCTTCGGCATCGCTCCTCTGGAGTTGCGCAGCGAACTCATCAAGCAGGTAGTGAAGGGCATCTGCATCGATGCCAAGGAACATGTCAACTGCGGTGTCATCGGCATCTCCTGGCTCCTTCGCGGTTTGAGCGACAACGGTTTCCCTGATGTGGCTTATCTCCTGGCTACCCAGCGCACCTATCCGTCTTGGGGTTATATGGCTGAGAACGGAGCTACTACCATCTGGGAACTCTGGAATGGCGACAAGGCTGATCCGAAGATGAATTCGGGCAATCATGTGATGCTTCTGGGTGACTTGCTTACCTGGTGCTATCAGTATCTGGGAGGTATCCAGCAGAAGGGTGTCAACGTGCAGCAGGTGGCTGAGGCTGATGCCAGCGTGGCTTACAAGCACATCGTGTTGAAGCCAGCCTTCAGTATTCAGAACTGCGAATCGGTAAAAGCAGATTACGAGACTCCATACGGAGTAGTGAAGAGCCAGTGGAAGAAGACTTTGCAGCATGTGGATTGGGATATCACCGTGCCTTGCAACACCACAGCCGATGTCTATCTGCCTGATGGCAAGGTTGAAACGGTGGGTAGTGGCGATTATCATTATTCGGTAGAAATCCCTACCCGCGATGCTGCCATCCTGAAGGATGAATTCCTCTATGATTACAGCGGATTCCCATCGGCTCATGCCTCTACCATCATCCAGTTGAAGAATGGTGACCTGGTGGCTGCTTACTTCGGCGGTACCTTCGAGCGCAATCCGGATGTCTGCATCTGGGTAAGTCGGAAACCGAAGGGTGCCAAGGCTTGGGAGAAGCCTATCCTGGCTGCCGATGGTGTTTATCGCCTGGGTACTCCTGAGGCTAAGAAGGCGGGTCTTTCGGGCATCGATGAGAAGACGACTCCGGCTGATAAGGGACCTATCAAGGACAGATTGCGCCGTTTCGGTGTGCCTGCTGGCTACAAATATGATTTCCGCTCTAAGTCAGCCAATATCAAGTTGCCTGCCAATCTGAAGCGCAAGTCTTGCTGGAACCCTGTGCTCTATACCATGCCGGATGGCGAAATATGGCTGTTCTATAAGGTGGGATCTACCGTTGGCGACTGGACGGGCTGTCTTGTGAAGTCGAAGGATGGCGGTAAGACTTGGAGTGATCCGGAGGCATTGCCAGACGGTTTCCTCGGTCCTATCAAGAACAAGCCGGAAATGGTGAACGGCAGACTCATCTGCGGTTCCAGTACCGAGAAGAATGGTTGGCGATTCCATGTGGAGATCCTCGATTTGAAGACCAATAAGTGGAAGTATGTGGGTCCGGTAGATGCCGAACTGAAGCCTCGTACCGATGATGTAGATTCGGCTACGGTAGATATGGAGCATCCTATCTACAAGGAGGGAGAAAAGGCGAGATTAATCTACAGCATCCAGCCATCTATCCTGAAGTTGAAGGATGGCAGATTGCAGGTTCTGATGCGTACTCATAATGCCAAACTTGCCACCAGTTTTAGTAGCGACGGTGGTGATACCTGGACTCCGGTTACCCTGCTCGATATCGAGAACAACCAGAGCGGTACGGATGCTGTTACCCTGAAGGATGGCAGACACGTGCTCATCTACAACAATTTCGAGACGTTGCCGGGAACCAAGAAGGGATCTCGCACGCCATTGAGTCTTGCCATCAGCGATGACGGCACCCATTGGCGCCATCTCCTCACCCTGGAGGACAGTCCTATCAACCAGTATTCCTATCCAGGCATCATCGAGGGAAAGGATGGCAAGTTGCATTGCATCTACACCTGGCGTCGCCAGAGAGTGGCGTATAAGGAAGTGGATTTGAAAAAGATAAAATAAGAAAATAGTAAATAAAAAGGATAGATATCATACTCTATCCTTTTATTGTTTTAAATTCCCCAAGCGAAAGTTCCTTCATTGATTACAAAAAGAAGGAAACTGCGTCTTTATCTATAAAACAAAGACTAAGACAATGATAAAAGTACAAAATATTTTTGTGATGGCAGCCCTCGTGCTGATTCCATCTGTATCCTTTGCCCAGAAAGTGAATATCCTGACCGAAAAGACGGCTTCTAATCGGGAACAGTATGCTGCTGAATACTTGCAGAAGAAGCTCAACCGTTTGGGCTTCCCTACTGTGGTGAACGGCAAGAAGGGCGAATATCGCATTTCGCTCTCGCAAGCCAAGGATACTGCCGGACTGAAGAAGGAAGGTTTCTCATGGACCCGCAAGGGAAAGAAAATCCAGTTGCAGGGAAATGATGGCTCGGGTGTCATCTACGGCTGTAACGAAATTGCTGAATACGTGGCTCAGCATGGTTCTCTCAATGTGCCGCTGATGCAGGAGGATGCGCCTGAAATGGTGCTCCGTGGTGCTTGTGTAGGTTTGCAGAAAACCGTTTATCTACCGGGCCATCAGGTTTACGAATACCCTTATACCCCTGAGAATTTCCCTTGGTTTTATGACAAGGAACAGTGGATTCAGTATCTCGATATGCTCGTAGACAACAAGATGAATTCGCTCTATCTCTGGAATGGTCACCCTTTTGCTTCGCTCGTCAAACTGAAGGATTATCCTTTCGCCCTTGAGGTGGATGAGGCTACCTTCAAGAAGAACGAAGAGATGTTCTCGTTCCTGACCAGGGAGGCTGACCGCCGTGGCATCTTCGTCATTCAGATGTTCTACAACATCATCCTCTCCAAGCCTTTTGCTGATCATTATGGTTTGAAGACACAGGACCGTCACCGTCCTATCACTCCGCTCATCAGCGATTATACCCGCAAGTCGGTAGCTGCCTTCATCGAGAAATATCCCAATGTAGGCTTGCTCGTCTGTCTCGGTGAGGCGATGAATACCTACGAGGATGATGTGGAATGGATGACCAAGACCATCATCCCGGGTGTCAAGGACGGACTGAAGGCTTTGGGAAGAACCGACGAACCGCCAGTCCTGCTCCGTGCCCACGATACCGACTGCAAGATGGTGATGGAGGCAGCGCTGCCGCTCTACAAGAACCTCTATACGATGCATAAGTATAATGGAGAGTCGCTTACCACCTATCAGCCTCGTGGTCCTTGGACCAAGATTCATACTGATTTGGCAGCCCTGGGTTCTACCCATATAAGCAACGTGCATATCCTTGCCAATCTCGAACCATTCCGCTGGTCATCTCCTTCGTTCGTTCAGAAGGCGGTAACGGCGATGCACGATGTTCATCATGCCAATGCCCTGCATCTCTATCCGCAGGCCAGTTACTGGGATTGGCCTTATACGGCAGATAAATTGCCTGGCGGAAAGCGCGAGAAGCAGTTAGACCGCGACTGGATGTGGTACAAGACATGGGGAAGATATGCCTGGAACTGCCGTCGCGATGTAGCTGCCGAGGGTAATTACTGGGATAAGGTGCTTGCCGATTACTATGCTACTGATGCCGCTGTTGCCGACAGCATTCGCAAGGCATACGATGAGAGCGGTGAGATTGCGCCTAAGCTCCTCCGCCGTTTCGGTATTACCGAGGGCAACCGCCAGACGCTGCTCCTGGGTATGTTCATGAGTCAGCTAGTGAATCCATATAAGTACACCATCTATCCTGGTTTCTATGAGAGTTGCGGTCCTGAGGGCGAGAAACTCATCGAATATGTAGAGAAGGAGTGGAAGCATCAGCCTCATGTGGGTGAGTTGCCACTCGATATCGTAGCTCAGACCGAGGCTCACGGCGACAAGGCTGTGGCTGCCATCGATGCCGTAGCGAGTCGTGTAACCGGCAATCAGGATGAGTTCCGCCGTCTTCAGAACGATATGTATTGCTACCGTGCTTTTGCCTACGCTTTCGGCTGGAAGGTGAAGGCAGCTCAGCACGTGCTCAACTATAAGTGGAGTAAGGATATCAAGGAATTGGATGCTGCCGTTCCGCTACTCGAAAAGAGTCTGGAATATTACCGTCAGCTGGTGGATCTCACCAAGGATACCTATCTCTATGCCAATTCGATGCAGACCGCCCAGCGCCGCATCCCTATCGGAGGTGATGGCGGCAACATGAAGCATTGGAGCGAACTCTTACCAAAATATGAGCAGGAGTTGGCGAATCTGAAGAAGAATATCGCCATGCTCAAGGCTCAGGCTGCGGGTACCTACAAGATGAAGGCAGAGGATATCAAGCCTTTGAAGGATGCAACCCAACAGACGGGTGCTTTCCAGATGGAGAATATCAATGGCGAGGCTAATTTCAAGACTGTGAAAATAGCCAAGGGTGCCAAGCTCTTCAACGATTTGGATAGTGTAGTAACCGATTTTGCTCCTGAGTTGGCAGGTATGAATGCTTACGTGATGAACAGCAGCAAGCAGCGTGGCGCATCTACCTCGCTCATCTTTACCACCAAGAAGCCTGTGCAGCTCTTGATAGGTTATTTCCGTGATGACCAGATGAAATATGCCAAGGCTCCGAAGTTGGAGACCGATGCCACAGCCAACGATTACGGTCAGGCAGAGCCACAGCTCACCAGCGCCATCCGCATCGACGGCATGCCACAGGTGAACATCCACAAGTACGAGTTTGCTGCCGGCAAGCACACCCTGCTCCTGCCAAAAGGCTTCCTGCTAGTGCTCGGTGCTACGGGCGATAAGATTACCGCTCGCGATGCCGGCCTCTCAGGTGCCGATAAGGCGATTGATTGGCTGTTCTACTAAATAGAATGATATAATTGGAAGGATAGAGTATAGCACAAATCATGTGTTATGCTCTATCCTTTTTTTTATTAGGTGAGTCCACTCGAAAAAGTGGGTTCTATTTAAATCAAACGATAACCTTGGGCAGTTATATTCTGCCCTTGGCGTTAATTAACTCTGGCGAATAGTTAGTGTTCATTAGTTGATCAAACAACTTTAGCACGCTATGCGATCATCTTGAAACACTGGGCAATAGAGCAAGAAACATGTGTATATAACGTATAGAAATCTCAATGAAGGTGATTACAATATTTGGATTCTTTTCGTCTTTATGATAATCTTATTTGTTTGTAGTATACTAACATCACGGCACAGATGATTGGGAACAGACTATTTATGAAGTTAGATTAAAATATAAAAACAAACCTAAAAGACTCAATTATGAAGAAATTGAAAAATCCTGACGCTATCTCAGGAATTACCTCTAAGGTAATGTTGGTTTCGACTATCCTGTTGACTCCAACAACTATGATGGCAAGTAAAATTCAAGGAGGAATTCAAACACCTCTTTCTGTAGTGCAGCAGTCAAACTCCATCAATGGTACTATTGTTGATGAGCTTGGCGAGCCGATGATTGGTGTAACCATCAAAAAGAAAGGTAGTGGTGTCGGTGCCATTACTGACCTGGATGGCAAGTTTTCTGTAAATGT
Organism: Segatella copri; assembly: GCF_019249795.2. Lineage (NCBI taxonomy): Bacteria > Pseudomonadati > Bacteroidota > Bacteroidia > Bacteroidales > Prevotellaceae > Segatella > Segatella copri. The sequence goes on along the minus strand of NZ_CP156891.1, from coordinate 1,789,642 downwards.
ACCTGTTGGTACAGTCTTGGAAATCAGTTACACAGGTTATAAAACTTTTACTATTTCTGCCAAGCAAAATATGGGAATCAAGATGGAGCCTGATGCTATAGGTCTTGAGGAGTTGGTTGTTGTAGGTTACGGTACACAGAAAAAACGTGACTTGACAGGTTCTGTAGTATCCGTAAAGAATGAAGATGTTGTAGCGGCTCCTACTTCCAACGTAATGGAGGCTTTGCAAGGTAAAATCGCAGGTCTTGATATTACAAAATCCAGTGGTCAGGTTGGTGGCGGAGTAAATATTTTGCTTCGCGGTTCTCGTTCTATCTATGGCGATAACAGTCCTTTGTTTATTATCGACGGACTGCCTGGAAGCTATGATGACATAAGCCCTAACGATATAGAGAGCATCGATGTATTGAAGGATGCTTCATCTACCGCTATCTATGGTTCAGCAGGTGCCAATGGTGTCATCATTATAACAACCAAGCGTGGAGCGAAGAGTTCTAAGACAAGGGTTAATTTTGACGCTTACTATGGTTGGAGTGGTTCTCCTGAGTACAAGAGTGGCATGACTGGTGATGAATGGGTTAATTATTATACAGAGGCGTATAAATATAAAAATGGCGTAGCTCCAGCGAGCGTTTCAGACCTCTTCGGTGGTAACCAGGATTATGTAGATGCTTATAATGCAGGAAAATGGATAGACTGGGTAGATCAGGCTATGGATAATAAAGCTACTACTCAAAAATATTCACTTTCCATCCAGGGTGGAACTGACAAGACAAATGTTTACGCTTCATTGGTGTATAACCGTGACCAGGGATTACTGTCTAATGAGAAGCTCAACAAATATTCTGTACGTTTGAACATCGATCAAAAGGTATTTGACTGGTTTAAGGCTGGTGTGTCGACCAATCTCAACTATAGCATCCGTAACCGCGGCGACAACAAGACATTCACAGGAGCATTGAGGGCTTTTCCTCTTGGTGATGTCTTTGATGAATTTGGTGAGTATAACTCTGAGTATATCAATAACCAATACTCTCCTATGGGCGATTATATCAAGAATCAGTATGACAATAATAACCGTTATACTTATATCAATGCAATTGGTTATGCAGAGATTACTCCTTTCAAGGGTTTGTCTTACCGTACTCAACTTAACGGTTCGTTAGGTCATGGCCGCCAAGGTACTTATTGGGGCAATTTGTGTCATGCCAACAGACCTACATATGCAGGTTCGCCACACGCACAGATACAGAACTCAGACAGTTATAGTTATACATGGGAGAATATTCTTTCATACAACTTCAGCATTGCTAATGACCATAACATTGGTGTTACAGGCGTTACTTCTTGGCAGAAGAATTCTAATGAATATACCAATGCAGATGGTAGTGGCCAGGATTTGGACATATGGAAGTATTGGCGTTTGTTGGCAGCTAATAGCCAACGTGTAGAGTCAGGACTGACAACCACCCAAAAAATGTCATACGCCTTGCGATTTAATTATTCCTATAAAGGTAAGTACCTCTTCACTTTCTCAAATCGCTGGGACGGTGTGTCATTCTTCTCTCCAGGCAAGAAATGGGATTCATTCCCTGCAGGAGCATTAGCTTGGCGCGTGTCAGATGAAAGTTTCATGAAAAGCTCAGAAAAGTGGCTTGACAACTTGAAACTCAGAGTGGGTGCAGGTATTACAGGTAATTCAGGTGGCGTAGGTGCTTATTCAACACAAACAAATGCCTATAAATACACTTCTGCCGGCATCACTATAAATGGCAACATAGTGCCGTTCACTCAATATACCGGTACCTATGGTAGTCCTTCTTTGGGATGGGAAAAATCTTATAATTGGAACTTCGGTATAGATATGGCTGTACTCAAAGGACGTCTTGATGGCAGTTTGGATTTCTTCACCACTAAAACACGTGGTTTGCTCTTCAAGCGTACTATGCCTATAACAAGTGGCAGCACAGGTTGGGGCTCTCCTTTGGCTAGCTGGGAAAATATTGCCAAGACTAGCAACAAGGGTGTGGAGTTCACCATCAACAGCCGTAATATCGTTACCAAGGACTTTAAATGGAATACCACATTGACAGGAACTTGGAGCAAGGAAAAGATCGAGAGCTTACCTAATGGTGACTTGATTTCAGAGAATCTTTTCGTGGGTAAACCTATTCATGCTATATACGATTACAAGTATGCTGGTATCTGGGGTACTGATGCTTCACAGGAAGAACTTGATAAGTATGGCGTGAAACCTGGATGGGTAAAGGTTGAGACGATTGAGAAATTTGACGAAAATGGCAATGGTGACGGAGGTGTGCATAAGTACAGCCAGGATGACCGTCAGGTATTGGGACATGAGAATCCTAACTGGATTATTGGTCTTAACAATACTTTCGTCTATAAGGACTTCGACTTGACTATCTATGCAATGGGACGCTTCGGTCAGACTATCTATAGCAAAATGCTCGGTTCATATACAGCAAAGTCTGGAATTGATACAAATCAAATTTCAGGTATAGACTATTGGACAGAAGAAAACCAAGGTGCTTATTATCCACGCCCTGGTAGTGGTGATGACCAAACGATTGGCAATACAGCCATCAATGTATATGATGGTTCTTTCATCAAGATAAAGAACATCACATTGGGTTATACACTTCCAAAGAGCATCTCTAAGCATGCACTTATGGAGAAGTGCCGTTTCTATTTTACTGCCTATAATCCTTGGATTTTTGCTATGGACAGTAAGTTGAAAGGTACAGATCCTGAAATGGGTGGCTCGGATACTTTCCCAACTTACAAGCAGTTTGTTTTTGGTATAAATATCACATTCTAAACAATTAAGAAAAATGAAAAAGATGAATTTTAAGAATATATTGTTCTCTGCAGCCCTCGCTGCTGGTGCGATGTCTTTAGCTTCGTGCTCTTTGGAAGAAGAAAACCCTGGTGGTTTTACCATGGAGAACATGGCAGCGAACTCGGTTGAGTCATACCAGACTTTGCTTAATCAGTGCTATTTTGGTATGGAACGTTTCTTGTATGGTACGGATGGTTTCATGGAATTGACAGAAGGTGATACAGACCTCTGGACTTACCAAGGAAATCAGAATACTTCCTATACTCAGTATTTTTGGTTCTTCGCAGGTGCAGCACCTAACACCACCTATACAAATGGTATCTGGAACTCTCTCTATGATGGTATTGGCAGTTGCAATATGGCTATCAGTTTGGCAAATAAAGCCCCTTTTAAAACTGAGGCTGAAAGAAATGTCAAAGTTGCAGAAGCTAGATTCTTGCGTGCTATCTATTATTTCAATGCTGTAGAGCAGTTTGGTGGGGTTACCATGATTACAGAACCGGCTAGCTCTATGAATTTTGCTCCTACCCGTACAGAACCTCTAACGATTTATAAGGAAATTATCATTCCTGACTTGGAGTTTGCTGTGGAATGGCTGGATAAAGGCAATGACGCAACTACTACACAGCCTACCAAAAAAGCTGCACTTGGAATGTTGGCAAAAGTTTGTCTGCAGACCAAAGAGTATGCTACGGATGAGTATATACCTGAGGCGCTTGATGCAGCTAAAAAGCTGATAACTGACTGTGAGTCGGGTGGCTCTACATATGGTGCTTACATGTATCCTACGTATGAGGAGGTTTTTGCTGAGAAAAATAATAAAGAAAACAAGGAGGCTCTATGGAAGCATCGCTGGTATGCTGGCAGCGATGGACATGGTTCTAGTAATGGTAACTTCAAATTGAATCGTAACGATGAGAAGTTCCTCTGTAATATCAATAAGTTTGGTGCTCGTGAAGACAATCAGACTAGCCGTCTAACATGGGAAGGCAGTCAGGCAGGTATCTTCATGCCAACTCAGTATTTGCTCAATCTATATGTACAGCAGGATGGAACACTAGACCCACGTTTCCACAAGTCTTTCACTACTCAGTGGAACGCAAATAGGAATTATGAGTGGGACGAAAGTTCAAAGAACAACTTTGGTAAGGAAGATGCCATTGTTGGCAAGAAGCTCAATACAGGCGACTTGGCCATCAAAATCGTGATGCCTCAGGATGCAGATTATGCAACGGAAGTAAGTAAGAAAGTTACAGCCAACTACTTAATAGTAGATTATAAGGATGTATATGATGATGCAAATAAGAATGTGATAACCGAGCGTGGCGCAGGTGAAAACATGTTCCGCTACTTCTATCCATCTCTTAACAAGCATAATAGCAGCAACTATTATGTTGCTAATGCCAGCAAAAAACGTAATGGAAATTTGAATGCTACATTCATTATACGCATGGCTGAGATTTACCTCATTGCAGCAGAGGCTGATATCTATCTAAATGGCGGGGCTAACGCTATGGGCTATATTAATAAGGTTCGCCAACGTGCAGGGGCTACCCTTCTCACTGGTTCTGCTTCTGTTCGTACAGTATTGGATGAACGTGGTCGTGAGTTATGTGGTGAATACTGCCGCTTCTATGATTTGAAGCGCACAGGAATGTTCAAGGACAATTCATATCTACAGGCTACACATCCAGACTTGGCTAGGTATTTCAAACCAGAGTATGCTCTTCGTCCAATTTCAACAACCTTTACAAATGGTATTAATAATGGCGCTGAATACCAGAATCCTGGTTATTAATTTTTTTTAGATTTAACTAATATATACTCGAGTAGGAGGTGAATGCTAATAATAGGTGTTTATCTCCTACTTTTTATGGTTAATAATTCTAAATAGCATAAACTTTATGTAATTAGTTACAAAAACTATCTCCAAACGTCTTTGTATTTGTAAGATTTAAAATTAATATGTACTAAAATAAAAATATGAAGATCGAAAGAAAAAGACTGGTACTCTTATCTCTTCTTGTCTTTGGCAGCATCACCGCTTTTGCACAGAAAATCAGCCAGAACGTGATGCAGAAGATATACGACGAGGTAAAGACACCTTATAAATATGGTATGGTGGTTGCACCTGAGGACAACTACCACAAGATAGACTGTCCGATGGTGTATCGCGAAGGAAACAGGTGGTTTATGACCTATGTGGTATACAACGGCAAGGACGGAACGGATGGAAGAGGGTATGAAACATGGCTCGCTACCAGCGATGACCTGCTGCAATGGAAAACCCTGGGCCGCCTGCTCTGCTATGCCGACAAGGGATGGGATATGAACCAGCGTGCAGGATATCCGGCGCTGATAGACTGGACCTGGAACGGATCCTATGAGATGGCAAAATACAAAGGTCGCCACTGGATGAGCTATTTCGGTGGAGAAGGTACGGGCTATGAGTCCGTCCGCAAGCCTCTCAATATGGGTATGGCTTCTACCAAAGGCGATATCACCCAGGCTCATCCTTGGGAAACATCCCCTGCGCCTGTTCTCTCTATCAACGACAAGAGTGCACAGTGGTGGGAGAAACTCACCCATTATAAAAGTACCGTCTACTGGGATAGGAACAAGACGCTGGGCAAACCTTTCGTCATGTTCTATAATGCCGCTGGCATCAACCCTGCCAACCAGTTGAAGGCAGAACGCATCGGTATCGCCCTCTCCAGCAACATGACTTCCTGGCGCCGTCTGCCTCTCCGCACAGCCAAGCGGAAGACAGGCAATCCGGTCTTCTTTCATGAGGCTCCGGGCATCATTACGGGAGATGCACAGATCGTGAAGTTCCCGCATTATTATGTCATGTTCTATTTCTCTGCCTTTAATCCGAAGAGAAAATACAATGCCTACAATACCTTTGCCGTGAGCCGGGACCTGGTGAACTGGCAGGACTGGGAGGGAGCCGACCTGATTTATCCTTCCAAACCTTATGATGATATGTTCGCCCATAAGAGTTATGTGCTGAAGCATCAGGGTGTGGTTTACCATTTCTATTGTGCCGTGAACCATGCCGGACAGCGAGGCATTGCCGTGGCTACCAGCGTGCCGATGGGGCGTTCGCAGGTTTCTTTCCCGACACTAGAAAAGAAGGGAAAGCGACAGATTATGAGTCTGAATCAGGACTGGCAGGTAAGCTTCGGCAAGACTTCGGAAGATAGTATCACGAAGAAGATGGGAACCTTCCGGGTGAATGTGCCCAACAATCTGGACGATTATTACGGTTACCGCCAGCTGAAGCACGGCAACCTGCATGGTACCGCCACCTACGAGAAGCATTTCTCCGTTCATAAACAGACCGGAAAACGCTATTTCCTGCAGTTGGAAGGTGTGGGAACCTTTGCTACGGTCAAGGTGAACCGCAAGAGTTATCCGAAGGAATTGGTAGGCAGAACCAGCTTTATGCTCGATATCTCGGATGCGCTCCGTGAGGGCGATAATACATTGAATATCAAGGTAGAACATCCTGCCATGCAGACCAATAATCCTTGGCCTTGTGGTGGCTGTTCGTCAGAGTGGGGCTTCTCGGAGGGCAGTCAGCCTTTCGGTATCTTCCGTCCGGTATCGCTCATCGAAACCGATGAGGTGAGGGTAGAGCCTTTTGGAGTACACGTCTGGAACAACGAAGCATGCGACAGCGTCTTCGTAGATACTGAGGTGAAGAACTATTCCGACCATGAGCAGACCATCGAGGTAATCAGTAAACTGGCGCTGAGCAGCGGCAAGACCGCTTTCCGCCAGGCCGGAAAGATTACCCTGAAGGCAGGCGAGACCCAGGTGGTCCGTCATCAGGCAAAGGTCAGCGATGCCCATCTGTGGGGCATCACGGATCCTTATCTCTATACCCTTTCCAGCATCATCAAACGAGAGGGCAAGACCATCGATGATGTGGCTACCCCTTTCGGCATCCGCTCCATCTCCTGGCCGGTACTCCGACAGAAACAGGCTGCGCTCCGTGGCGATTCAGCCCAGATGGATAAGAAAGACGGCAGATTCTATCTCAACGGCAGTCCGGTTTTCATCAACGGAACCTGCGATTACGAGCATCTCTTCGGTCAGAGTCATGCCTTCTCTCACGAGCAGATAGCTTCCCGTGTCAAGATGATGCGCCAGGCAGGTTTCAATGCCTTCCGTGAGGCTCATCAGCCACATAATCTCTATTACCAGCAGTTGCTGGATGAGCAGGGCATGCTGTTCTGGAGTCAGTTCTCGGCACATGTCTGGTATGATACATCCGCCTTCCGCAAGAACTTCAAGCGTCTGCTGCGCCGCTGGATTAAGGAGCGCCGCAATTCGCCTAGCGTCATTCTCTGGGGCATTCAGAACGAGAGTGTGATGCCGAAGGATTTCACCGAGGAGTGTGCTGCCATTATCCGGGAGATGGACCCTACCGCCCAGACCATGCGCGCCATCACCACCTGTAATGGAGGAGAGGGAAGCGACTGGAATGTGATTCAGAACTGGAGCGGAACCTACGGCGGAACAGCCGATAAATATGATCAGGAATTGAAACAGCCTAACCAGTTGCTGAATGGTGAATATGGTGCCTGGCGCACGCTCGGTTTCCGCAGTTCCGATGCAGAGAAACTGCATGCCGGTGATGCGAAGGCCCTGTCAAAAGCCTATACCGAAGATGCCTTTGTATCTCTTCTCAGCAAGAAGGCGATGCTGGCAGAAAGCGCCAAGGACAGCGTCTGCGGCCATTTCCAGTGGCTCTTCGTATCGCATGAGAACCCAGGCAGAGTGCAGCCAGATGAGGCTTACCGACGCATCGACAAGGTGGGACCGTTCAATTACAAGGGACTTCTCACGCCTTGGGAACAGCCTACCGAAGGCTTCTACTGGTATCGCAATCATTATACGAAGGTGCAGCCTGATACGCTTACGCCTACAGCTGCCGACCGCAACAGAGATCTTCTGAAACCAGCCGAGGGTTATACCTATCTGTATAGAGTGAACTGCGGCGGTGATGCCGTTACAGACAGTTATGGCAGCGAGTGGGAGCAGGACGACAGCGTCTATTCTCATTCCTGGGCAGAGCGTTTCGGCATGAATCCGTTTACGGCGAGTCAGGGACATATCACTTCCCGCATTCATGGTTTGAAATCATCGTCTGCAGCCTCTCAGCATGCTACGGCTCCTGATGCAAAGCTCTTCCAGTATTTCCGTTGGGGCCGTCATGCGCTGAATTATCAGTTTGCTGTTCCGGATGGAGAATATCGCGTAGAACTCTATTTTGCCGAGCCTTGGCTGGGCAAGCATGAGGGCACCGGTATCGATTGTGAAGGCGAGCGCATCTTTGATGTAGCTATCAACGATTCCGTGGTAGTAGATGACCTCGACCTTTGGGCTGAGGCTGGCTTTGCGGGAGCTTGCAAGAAGATGGTAGATGTCAAGGTAAAGGGCGGTCTGCTGACCATTTCTTTCCCGGAAGTTAAGGTGGGAGAGGCTATCATCTCTGCCATCGCCATTGCTGCCAAGGGAGAGATAGGAGATGCTGAGAAGTGGAATACCGCCTTCAAGGGCAGCAAGCCTGCGAGCGGAATGAGCAAGACTTACTGGGCTGACCTGGATAAGGATGTGGTAGAGAAATATCCGAAGGAACTGTTGCCTCAGGACAACGAAGTGTTCCCGGCTGTGCGCTATAAGAGCAAGACCTCAACCTGGACCATCAATCCCGGTGTGGCCCGCGAATACATGTTGCGTTTCCGCTATAAGAACACCACCGGTGAGCAGCAGGTAGGCAGGTTGAAGATAGTGGACAGCAAGGGCATCGTCCTGCTGGATAGAGACATGACCTTCCCTAAAACGCCGAACAAGTTCAAGACCATCGGTACCACTACCGATTCTCAGATCAATGCCGGTACCTATCAGATAATCCTCTCCGGTCTTCCGAACGTTTCGTTTGATTATCTGGAAGTGCAATAAAAGGAAATCTGCGCCATTTGCGAAATCTGCGTGACTTAAGAATCTCACGCAGATGACGCAGATGGCGCAGATTTTTTTCTTGCGCAATAAGTTTTTTGAGAAAAAAGTCTCAAAGTCTCATTATTTGGTGGAAATATCTTTGTAAGACGTTGGTATATAACGATATGCGAAAATGAGACTTCCTGATATCTTTACAAAAAAGTATCATAGAAGTATCATAAAATAGTAAGCGGCTCCGCGTTTATACCTTGCATAATTCAAAAAAAGCAGTAACAGCTGATTAAATTAATGCTGTTGCTGCTTTTTCCATCGGTCAGGAAGTAAGTCTCTATATTTTTCCCATGGAGTATTTGGTTGCCATTCTGCAGTCTTTTCTATTACGTCGCATATGTATTCAAACAGATTAATGCCATTCGGTCTGCATGAGATGGCGATGGAATATAGGATAGCCGCACGTCCTGCTCCTTCGTGCGAGCCAAAGAACATTGAGTTTCTTCTTGATAGTGATATGTACCTCTGGATTCTCTCAATATAGTTGTTATCGAGAGCCGTATCACCTCTTTTGAAGATGTCACAAATGGCATTATATTCATTAAGGGCATAACCGACCGCCTGCGCCAAGGTAGACTTGGGCAGCAAATCCTTCCTGGAAGATATTTCCTCCAGTTTCTCCAATAAATCCTGTAAAATGTCCGGTGCATATGACTGCCGATAGGCTAGATGGTCTTCAACGGTCCATCCATTTACCCCAACCTTATGTTTTTTGTCTTCTCGATAAAATCTGTTGAGGATATCTACGACTTCCTGAGCATCCTTGTCTTCCTTGCCGCAGTCGATGAAATCTCTCTTGACATGCTGTAGGCAGGCGATTCTCATAATGTCAGGATAAGCATCCGACTCCAGTTTCCGGTAAGGAGCATATGCATCACTCTGTATTGTACCTTTATAATCAGAGAATACGTTAAGTATAACCTGCTCTGAACGTGATCCATCCTCATATACAAAGAAGACAAGTCCCAGTTTAGGCGCACTTACAGCCCAGAGGTAGCCTTTCTTCGAACCCTTGTCCGTAGGCTTTATCTTGGCTAACAGTACTTTATGATAAGTCTCGTCTGCCGTAACATAATCCTGCTGCAGCACTATTTGACAGATAGCCTTGTAAAAGTTTCCCAGAACATCGACACTTCTGGCAATCAGCTTGTTTGCCGTGGCCTTCCTTAACGTAAACCCACTGACGGCAAAGTATTTGATGATTCGCTCCACCGGCATGGAATAGATGTATCGCATCTGCAGGAGACCTGCAGCAAAGGAAGGTGAATAGGAAGAATTCAACAACAGAGCCGGCGGAGTTTTTCCCGGATACAGGATACTCCCATCAGTATAAGTGTTGATGTGATACACGGTCTTGATGAATTTGATGGGTTCCATGCTGTAACGCACACAGGTACGAGTTCCGAAGAGACGCAACGTCTTCAAAAACTCTGCATCCATGACTGGATCTATCGTAACATGCACCTCTTCCATCTCGCAATGTATGTCACGCTTGGCACCATTGTTTTTGCGTTCCTTTCTCTTTTCGGCCTGCTCTGTTTTCTTCTTGTCAAATTCCTCCTGGGTCATCGAGGCTTGTGGATTCTTTTCCTGACGTTCGGACTTCTTGCCTGAAACGAGCTTGCCGAGTGCCTTGTTCTGACGATTCACTTTGTCAATGGCGATTCCTTTCTGGACGAGTAGTTCTTCTAATGACTTTATACGTTCAATGAGTTCGCTGACCTGTGCAGTCAGCGAACTCACCGTAGCATTAGCTTGCTGAAGCTGTTCGTTTGCAAGCTGAAGCTGTTTCTTTAAAAGTACTATAATTTCGTCCTTTTTCATAGTGCAAAGGTACGAAAAAATATCGAGATATGCAAGGATTTTTAGATATTTATTTTTCTATCTTGTTGATACACAGTTCATTAAATATAATCTTATGCGCCTATAGATTAAGCCGTTTCCTATATCTCATACTTTTCAGGCAAATTCCGCTCATGATGGCAGATAGCGTCTTGTACGGCATTTTGCATTGTTTGCTTTGGGGATCAAAGAATGGTAATTCAAAGGTTCCTCGCTCCAGTCGCTTCTGATACAGCAAGAAACCGTCGCCATCCCATTTTAGCATTTTTACCTGCTGGCGATTCTTTGAGAAGAAGATGAAGACGGCACCACCGAGTGGCGGCAGCTCCATCTCCGTCCTCACAATCTGGTACAGGCCATTTATGCCCATGTTCATTCGGACATATCGCTGGCAGACGTAATACTGGGTGTTTTCGTTTAATCCAAACATAGCAAGTCCTCCTTCTCGTAAAGTTTCATCAGATGCATGACTGATTTGGCACTACCTTTCTTGATGGTGACTATCGTTCCATTGGGAAAGGTTAAGGTTATGCCGAAAAGATAATTTTCCGGGCAGACGGAATCGGATGGCATTTCCATGGGAAGGAACATCATCCCAGTGTCCTTGGCTGTTGCTTCGGAACATTCCTTACGGGCTTCGGCCTGAAGCAGACGAATCTGTTGTTTGGCTAACCTAACAGAATAACCTTTCTCTGACATCCATCTATGCATCGAGCGATGGTTTACATGCCGTTCCTTTAAAAAAGGAATCAAACTGGCTTTTGGATTATGATTCAAATGAATCTGGAAGGCATTCCATGCCCTCTCATAACGTTCTGTTGCTCTCATAATTGCGTTGCTTTTAAAATTATGGTGCAAAGGTAAGAACTTTTACGATAAAGGGCAAGGTATAAACGCAGAGCCGCTTACTTTTTATCTGAAAAGAACGCCTAAAAAGGCAAAAAATAGCAAAATAGAGCATTTGTTTTGAGTTTCAAGTGGTTGTGGCAGTCTTTGGCTTTAGTTGTCAGTGACAAGGAAATGAGGAAAAAGCAGATTAGAGAAGTAGAAACGCTTTCAAATCATTACCCAATGGAAACGCCCTAATAAGCATTTTTAACGGTAGCGGTTCATATTTCCCCATTCTGCGTAGGTTTTGGCTTTGCCATGCAACTCTCATAGTTTAATTTTGCACCGAACAAAAAAGTAAGAATTATGAGATGCACTTTCAAGACAGTCTTCTATGTAAATGGAAGCAAGGAGAGAAACGGAATTGTCCCTATCATGGGACGAGTGACAATCAACGGAACTATCGCACAGTTCAGTTGCAAGCAGAGCGTTACCAAGGCTATTTGGGATGCCAAGGGCAACAGAGCCACAGGCAAGAGTAAGGAAGCCAAGGAGGTGAACTTTGCGCTTGACAACATCAAGGCTCAAATCACCAAGCATTACCAACGACTTTCCGACCGTGAGGCGTTCGTTACCGCTGAAATGGTGAGAAACGCCTACCAAGGCATAGGCACGGAATACGAGACATTGCTCAGAGCCTTTGACAAGGAGAACGCAGCTTTTGCCAAGCGTGTGGGCAAGGATAGAGCCAAGAACACCTACCGCAAGTATCTGACGGTAAGAAAGTATGTTGCCGATTTCATCAAGTATCAGTACAAGCGCAGCGATATGTCCATGAACGAGCTTACTGAGGAATTCATCCGTGACTATTGCCTGTATCTGAAGAATGTCGTCGGACTTGCGCAGTCCTCCATTTGGATTTACTCCATACCACTGAAGCATATTGTAACGGCAGCTCACTACAACGGCAAGATACCGAGAAATCCATTTGCCATGTACCACGTTGACCCAGACCACAAGGAACGTGAGTTCTTGACATTGGACGAGCTTACCGCCATGACAGAGATAAAGTTGGAAGACCCGAACATGGCATTTGCGAGAGACCTTTTTATCTTTGGCTGTTGGACAGGTATATCTTTCATCGACATCAAAAACTTGACGGAAGATAACATCAGCATGATAAACGGTGCTCCTTGGATTGTTTCCAAGCGTCAGAAGACAGGTGTTCCGTTCCAAATCAAGTTGATGGACATTCCCATGCAGATTATTGGGAGATACAAGGCTTTCAGAAAAGGAAGTCACTTGTTCAATATCGGCAACCTTGACAGCATCAACAAGCGCATAAAGAAAGTTGCTGCAATGTGTGGCATCAAGAAGCGTGTCTCGTTTCATGTCTCACGTCATAGTTGGGCTGTTTTAGCCTTGGAGTACGGAATGCCGATAGAGAGCGTGAGCAAGATTCTTGGTCACACGAATATCACCACGACACAGATATATGCCAAGGTGACAAGCACCAAGCTTGACCATGACATATCTGTCTTTGAAAGTCGAATCAAGGGGCATTTGCCTGCAATGGGAGGGATGGCATGAAAAGGACTGTAATCACCGTGGACGGAAATGGAAGGCTTTCCATTCCGTCCAACCTAGAGGACTTGTGGATGAGTGAAAATGAGTTGGTAGATATGCTTTATGTCACAACCCCGAAGCTCAAAGCCGTGATAAGAGCCATATATAAAGAAGGTATGTTGTTGATGTCGGAAGTCCAAAAGAGGCAAAAACTTTCCAAAGATGTTTGGCAAACGCTGTATGGATTCCCTATGGTTGTTGCCATTTGCTTCCGTCTAACCTCCAATGGTGCAGCGCAACTTCGTGATGCTATCTTCAAGAGGTTGTACGGAGCAAAAGAGAAAACAGCCATTGTCCTGCAAATCTACGGAGGGACAAATGTCTTCAGCTAAGAATGGTCGCATTTTTGACGCTTCGATTATTCACTGTCGTATTGACTTGTTGGCTTACTGATTCACTGTCGTATCAAGCATTTCTGTGAAGAATGCAGAGCTGCCGATGTCAAACGTTTTACATGCTTATCGTATGACATATAAAACGTATGACATGCAGGAATACATTTTTGTTCATCCCGAGGAAAGGTTCGCAAGGAAACCTCTCTTCGGGATTTTTTGTTTCATCTTATCCCGATTGGCAACATCAAGCACCTTGATTTCCAATCTTTTAACATTGTCGGTGCAAACTTCTCCATTCTGCGCAAGTTTGTGTTTTGCATTTTGATTTTCCGCCCTTACCTTTGCAACTTTAATTTTATCAACTCACAAAGGTTAGATTATGAGCAAGACAAACGACAACAATCAGCCTGTGGTTGTGGAAAGAAAACAACCACAGGCAGCATCTCCGACAAACGAGGTGTTCATCCGTGTTGGCACTACCTTGTACAAGGTGGTTGACCAACCTACCATCACAGGAGGAAAGGTAAGAAAGCGCATCCCTTGGAACATGGAGACCTTGCGTCAGGACTACGGCAAGGAGTTCATCAAGTACGTTCACAAGTATGACGGCTTCTGTACTGTTCCCGAACATGTGAACCACCGCACGGTGATAGACGGTTTCCTCAACCTATACGAGCCGATAGGACATAAGCCGATGCAAGGGGACTTCCCTAATATCAAGAAGTTGGTTAGTCACATCTTCGGTGAGCAATATGACCTTGGCATGGACTACCTGCAACTGCTCTATCTCAGACCTGTGCAGAAGTTGCCCATTCTGCTGCTCGTATCAGAGGAGAGGAACACAGGCAAGACCACGTTCTTGAACTTTCTGAAAGCGTTGTTCCAAGACAACGTGACATTCAACACCAACGAGGACTTCCGCAGTCAGTTCAATTCCGATTGGGCTGGCAAGCTGCTGATTGTCGTGGACGAGGTGTTGCTCAGTCGTAGGGAGGATTCCGAGCGGTTGAAGAACCTCAGCACCACCCTCTCGTACAAGGTGGAAGCCAAGGGCAAGGACAGGAACGAGATTTCCTTCTTTGCCAAGTTCGTGCTGTGCTCCAACAACGAATCACTCCCTGTCATCATTGACGAGGGCGAGACCCGATATTGGGTGAGGAAGATTTCATCGTTGCAATCTGACGATACCGGCTTCTTGGAGAAACTGAAGGCGGAGATACCCGCTTTTCTGTTCCATCTGCAAGGCAGAACGCTATCCACAGAGCACAAGAGCCGAATGTGGTTCGCCCCCGAACAGATAGCGACCGATGCTCTGAGGAGAATCATACGCTGCAACCGTAACAGACTTGAGGTGGAAATGTCGGAGCTGTTCCTTGAGGTCATGGAGAACACCCAAACCGACAGTTTGCAATTCTGCCTCAATGACGCAATCGCCTTGTTGCAATGCAACCACGTGAAAGCGGAGAAGTACCTTGTGCGAAAGATAGTGCAGGACTGTTGGAAGCTGCAACCTTCAGAGAACGCCCTCACCTACACCTCATACGAGTACAACTACAATAGCAGCGGTCACTACTCGCCAACAAAACGTGTGGGCAGGTTCTACACTGTAACGAGGGACAAGCTAAATAGCATATAATTTTGTTGAATTGTTGAATATGATGAAAGAAGTATTGAATATCAAGTATTTAAGGCTCAACATTTTCTCAACAAATCTCTCAACAAAAGAAAGGGACTGTTGAAAAGAGAAAACATGACGGCTCATGCCTTTCTTTCTCTTTTGCCCAGTGATTTTGTTGAAAAGAACCATTTGTTGAGAGTTTGTTGAGAAGATAAGTATTTGACTATCATACCAATACATAGGATTCTCAACAATTCATCAGAAATACATACACCACTTAATCCCCAGTAAGACATGAACATTCAAGAAGCAAAGCAAATCAAGATTGCAGACTATCTGCAAAGTTTGGGACACCGCCCTGTCAAGCAGCAGGGCGCAAACCTTTGGTACAAGTCACCGCTGAGAAACGAGAGCGAGGCATCTTTCAAGGTGAACACCACGATGAACAGTTGGTTCGATTTCGGCATGGGCAAGGGCGGCAACATCATCACCCTTGTGTCCTATCTTTACGCATCCGACAACCTGCCTTATCTTTTGGACAAGATGGAGAAGCAAACTCCCCATGTTCGTCCGACCGACTTTTCTTTTACTCAGCAAGCTACCGAGCCGAGTTTTGAGCGATTGGAAGTGAGGGAACTTAACCATCCTGCACTCCTGCGCTATCTGAGCGAGCGAAAGATTAATCTGCACATTGCCCAAAAGGAATGTGCGGAACTCCACTTCTCGCATAACTATAAAAACTACTTTGCCATCGGCTTCAAGAACAAGTCGGGTGGCTATGAGGTGCGTAACCGATTCTTCAAGGGGTGCATGTCACCCAAGGATATCACCCATATCCGACATCAAGGCGAGCCAAGATACGCTTGCTATGTTTTCGAGGGCATGATGGATTATCTTTCTTTTCTCTCGTTACGCTTGGAGAAGTTTCCTGCTTGTCCGTCATTGGACGCACAGGACTATGTGATACTCAACTCCACAAGCAACGTGGACAAGGCTATTGATGCACTCCATGGCTACGAGCGCATCAGTTGTCTGCTCGACAACGATGACGCAGGGCGTAAGGCTACACTTGCCATCAAGACTGCTCTCGGCTACCGTGTGAGGGACGCATCCCACTTGTACAGTGAATACAACGACTTGAACGACTATCTGTGCGGAGTGAAATCCAAACAGTCAGTACACCAAGTACAGCCTGTTAAGCAGACTGTTCCACCTCGCAGGAAAGGCGCAGCCTTGGGCATGTAGGCGGTTCCTGCTCCAATGGCTATTCTGAACGGAAAAGCCATAGCTCAATAGGGCGTTTTCTTGACGCAGTGGCACGCCACCGCTAAAAACACCCATTTGAGCAAAGGGGCATCCCCTTTTGAAACCCCGTGAGCCATGCGCTGGGCGCAATGCGGCAAGCGGATTTGTACAACTCAAAAACAAGTTTATTATGGGACATTTCAGTTTGGATTTCAAGAAGGCAAAGGGCTGCTCTGACGCAAGGGAGTCAGACCACATAGAGCGCAAGGTGATACCCGACAACGCTGACCCTACGAGAACTCACCTCAACCGTGAGCTTGTCAAGATGCCGAGCGGTGTGTATGGTCGTGACGAAGCCATCGCCCACCGCATCAAGACGGCAGGCATCAAGCGCAAGATAACCAATGACCAGGTGAGGGTGATTAGAACCGTGCTGTCTGGAACGCACGAGGACATGATGAACATCGCAGCCAATGGTCAGCTTGACGATTGGTGCAACGACAGCTTGAAGTGGTTGCAGGACACATTCGGCAAGGAGAATGTCGTGTCGGTGGTTCTCCACATGGATGAGCACACGCCGCACCTCCACGCCTCCATCGTTCCGATAGTAACAGGCGAGCGGAGAAAGGCGAAGAACAAGACAGCGGAAGAAGGCAAGCGGACATACCGCAAGAAAGCCAATGCCGTGAGACTGTGTGCCGATGATGTGCTCAACCGAGACAAAATGATTGGCTATCACGACAGCTATGCTGAAGCTATGAGCAAGTATGGCTTGAAGAGAGGTGTCCGTGGATCAGATGCGAGGCATACCACCACGGCACAGTATTATCGCAACATCAAGCGAGAGACCGAGAGACTTCAAAACTGTATGAAGCTGCTGCAATCTGATATTGAGGAAGCACAGCGACTTCTACAACAAACCAAGAGTGAAATCAGCACGGAGAAACTACAGGCTGCTAAGATGGAAGCCAAGACAGCCTTTGTGTCGAAGATTGGTTCTCTTTTAGGTAGTGGAAAATTGAAGGAGGTGGAGCAACACAACCGAAAGTTGTGCGAGCTTGTGACAAACCGAGAGCAATACATTGACGAACTCCATGAGAAGGTGCAACGTATGGAGGACAGCCACAGCAAACAGCTTGACGAGATACAGCGTAAGCACCAATCGGAGGTCGCGAATTTGGAGAGCAAGCACACCACGGAGGTAACGATGCTCAACAACATTATCCGCAAAGCCAAGCGTTGGTTCCCGATGTTGGAGGCACGCTTGCAAATGGAAGACCTGTGCAGGAGGGTTGGCTTTACCGTTGAACAAATTGAGGTGCTTCTTACAGGAAAGGCACTCAACTTTAGCGGTTCACTCTATTCCGAGGAGCACAGAAGAAAGTTCAATGTAGTGAATGCAGAAATTAAGGTATTCTCTGATTCTACCAAGCCGAACCAACTATTTTTGTATATAAATAGACAAACTATGGTTGAATGGTTTAAGGAACAGTGGAATAATATAAGGTTAAAAACACAGCGTCGTTTCAAACTTTAATATACTTTTTGCAAGAACAAAGAAGGCAGCTTACTTTTTTTGGGTAAACCGCCTCTTTGTTGTTGCTTTTACAATTGACATGTTAGAGATAGCATAACATTTCCAGAATGTTGTTTGTATCTAACATAGGATGTGTAAGTTGGTGTAACATTTTGTTTTAACCAATTGATTCCGTTAAGGTGAAAGATATTCGTGCCAGAAAGTTTGCATGTGAATTTCTTGATTTTATAGGAAATGGAAAAATCAATATCTCGCAATATCTTACTTCCGCTTGTATTCTCTATCTTGTTCCACTTGCCGGTAACAAAACTGGCGAACTTGTTCTTCGCAAATATGAGCTTTGCAGTTCCACCAAATTCCTTGTCACTAGAATCAATGTTTAAGTCGGTGACTTTGTTTGTCAACTTGTTGTACAAGCCATCAACCTCAACATTGAAAGGAATCTTAAAGCGTGAGACGAAACCTAAGTCTGTCTTTAAGTTCCCTATCAACATTTTACACGGAATGGAATTGTATGCAATTTCGTTTCGATTCCATAAAAATGTTGTGGTCAGTTTGGCATCAATAGGCAAGTTGCCCAATCCTTTGTTGGCATATAAAGTTGCATTTACGGTTTCCTTTTTTCCTCCATCCATATAATTTTGGCTGTGTAATAAACCGTCATTCTGATAGTTCAGCATTTCGGTGTTATCAGCCTTCTCATAAGTCAAATACATAAATATAATTGTTCTGCTATACAAACTATACAACTTATAAGCAATATTCATGTTCAGGGCGTTGTTGCCCAACCTTGAATATGAGGAAGCATCTGTGACCTCATCGTAGCTATTGATGACAGACAGTCTCGATAGTGCTTCAATATCGGTTGGAACATATTTGTAACTCAGTCCAAATGCAACAGAGTGTTGCTGACTGAAACGTAATTCTGTTGCAAAGGATGGCTCCCACTTGATTACAGACTTTGTCACTAGTCCATTGATGTTTGTGCTATTCCCATAATCAGAAAATCTAACACCAGCATCAAACCTAAAGAGACCTTTGTTCTTCATAAGTCCTCCATAAATCCCGAAATTGTGACTGTTCAAGTGTTCGCTATCTACATTTTGGTCTATCCATGAATCGGAGTTCTGACCAGACAATTCCCATTTCAAGTTGATTTTATGGAAAATAGGAAATACATAGCCTACAGCACCTGCCACATTTAGCTTCTTCAAATCTTTATCTATATAGTAAGAATCATCTGCCTGTTTGTATTCGTTAGGCAGTTCATAAGAGGAAAGAACATCCAAGTTTCTTTCTGATTTAGAAAAAGCGAAATCTACACTTCCATAAAGCAGGCCTTTGCCTATCAATGAATTTAAGTTTACCTGTTGTAATACATTAAATCCTTTGTTCTTGTCATTGTCTGCATTTCTATCGGAATTATTGTTATAATAATCCATGATAGACATATTGTTTCTCATGTCGCTATATGCCAACTTCGTTTGGAAACGCAAACTTGCATATGGATTGACATCCCATTTTTGACTGAGGTTAAATGAACTAAAGTTACCTCTTTTCTTGCCATTCTCTTCTGTTGACTTACGTATAACTTCCTGCGCCACCTTTACATGTTGTTCCGTTGACAATGCAGACTTTGCATCCATTTCATTGTGGATGACACCTATCGTGACATTGTAGTGCGAAGTCGGTTTCAATGTTAAGTTGACATTACCGATACCAGAAGTCCTTTTGTATTCGTCATTGCTTGGCATCAAGACATTTCTTTCTGCACTTGAAAGGCTCAGTTGCGCAAATCCATTGGTTGTTTTTACTCCTGTAAGACCGCCATTGGCATTGAGATAGTCCATTATAGAGAAAACTGTCTCATTGGTGTTGTTAGCATTTGCAATGATGGATGCAGACACTTTTTTGTCCATCTTCAAAGCTGAGTTCTTGCTGTCAAACTTGTTCTTAACACCACCCCCTTCTGTAAAGTTTCCTGCCCATTTGTTGTGTAAGTCTTTATTAATAAGGTTCAGTGCAGTTGTCTCTTTTGAATTGAAAGAGTTTCCTACATTTCCGTCATTGTAATTGTTCAGTAGCTCCACACCAGAAGCAAAGTCTGCAGACAAAGTTTTTAGTGCATGTCCTCCTGTAGAAAGCACATCTTCGCCATTGACCAAGAACTTATCTATTTTTTTCCCTTGGTAGGAAACATTTCCCGACTCATCAACAGTCATTCCTGGCAACTTTTTAATGACATCGCTCATGTTCTGTTCACTTCCGTTTTTAAACACATCTGGACTAAATTCAATTGTGTCATTCTTGATTTTCGCCCCTAAGTTTCTACCTTTTATTGTTACCTCAGACAATGTGTAGCTGTCGTCTTTCATCATTAAGTGTAATGGGGTTGCCGGCACTTCTTTATAATGTACTCTCAGTGTAGTATATCCGACACATCTTGCTGTCAACCAAAATGAGGACAAAGCCTTGTTGGATTGGATAGTGAACGAACCATCGTCTTTTGATATTGCATACGAAACGATGGAATGTGCCGCACTATCTTGTGAACATGTAACAGTACAAAAGGGTATGGCTGTATTTTGTGCATCAACAACCATACCCGATATATTCTGTGCTATAGAAAATCTACATATGCAGATTAGCATACATAACAGTAAACTTCTTAAACGTCCCATACATCCTTATGTTTTATCCTATAAAACTATGACATTGTCATTGCCGCTTTCCTTCAACTCTTCAATCTTTTTCTTCTGTAACTTTTCAAAAGCAGGTTTTTGCATTATTTTTCCTCTTGGTAACTCTATCTTGACTTGCCCTTTTATAGGCAAAATACTTTCTGCCTCATAAATTTCGCTTGATGTCGTCAAGCGGAGTATTGCCCCTGGCAGCCCTATATATCCACAAGGTCCTACGGGGGATGGTATTTCTTGACAGAACCATGCTACTACAGAACGATTTTTCTTATATACGGCCTTTGTACATTTCTTTCCTAAAACTTCTATAGTCTCATCAAAATACAAATCCCATTCATTTTTTAATGAATCAGAAAAAACGACAAACGTCTTATCTACAATGCTTTTTATACTTATTTCCTTATTATCTGTTGTATTTGTATAGTATGAGCCACTTCCTTCAAGTTTGATAACATTGTTATCTATGCCTGTGGTTGAAAATGCACATTCGTTGCCATTAGTAAATAAAGTATAAGTTTTATGCTGATTGGACAATTGATTTATAATCATTTGTCTTTTACTTAAATCACTCATACTATAGACCTCCTTCGGAATTTGCATCACCATATTATAATGTATGGATAATCCTATCTTTTGTGCGGAGACTAATAGACAAGAGACTAAGCACGAAAGCGTGAATAATATAACCCTTTTCATATTTGTACAGAATAGAAAGAAAATATTAAAGAGTAGGCACTCCAATTAAAAAGAGTGCCTACTCATGTAATATGCAGTCGTTGTTGATTAGCAATAGACTACGACATTAGAGAACAATAATGACTGTTCCATCTTTGGTAATAATAACGACAGGACCATTTGATGGAGTTGCTTGGAACGTTGTTGTTGCCTTAATGTTGTTTACTACTGGTGAAGATACTTCAGCCGCACTTGCTTGACTTGGCATGCATATAGCACCTAATGCCAAAGCCATAGAAAACAAAAACTTTTTCATGTTTTCTCCTTTTTAAATGTTATACATGTTGCGGAGGTATAAACCTCTTTGTTTTCGATTGCAAAAGTACAAAAAAAAATGATTGATAGAACTTTTTGATGGTTATTTTAAACTGAATTAAACTTATTGACGGCAAAATTAAATCTGATTAAACATTATGCTGCTATTTTGTAAGGAAACTGGTGCCTTTTGTAACATGTATTTCGGTTTGATGTTTTTTTGGAATTAAAAATCTTAGATTCATTATTTTTTTGTATTTTTGCAGCCGAAAAGAGTTGTTAGGCAGCAAACGTATGCAGATAGCAGAATTTAGGACTGTTGCCAAATCATTACCTCTATTGAGGTGAAAGACTCATAAATAGCTCATTTTAAGCTATTCGGCAGTTTTTAGCGTAATTTTTCGTGAAAAAACATTGTTACGTGTGCGCGTGACGGTAAATCTAAAAAGTACTCTTTTTCAGTTACAAAAAATGGGGTGGGGCGTCTTTATTGTATGGACAAAAACGATAAACTGGTAAACTGTTTAAAAAATAAATAATATGATGAACAAACGGAAAATCATGATCGTGATGGCTGGGATGGTTTTGCCAATCCTTGCACCTCAGGCTTCAGCTGCTGCAGAGCACCATGACTGGGAAGACCAGCATGTGCTTTCCATCAACCGGGAACCGGCACGGGCTGCATTCATGCCTTATCAGGCAAAGAAGGGAGATAGCCAGATGTCGCTCAACGGTGAATGGAAGTTCAGATGGACGAAGACGCCGGAGGAACGAATCGTGGATTTCTATCGTACTGACTATAGCTGCAAGGGCTGGAAATCGCTCGCGGTACCAGCCAACTGGGAGGTGAATGGATATGGTACACCTATCTATATATCAGCAGGTTATCCCTTTAAAATCAATCCTCCTTATGTGATGACTACACCCAAGAAGGACTGGACCACCTACGAGGAACGCAATCCTACCGGACAATATAAACGTACCTTCCAGCTGAAGGCAAACTCGCTGCTGTTCCGCCAGGACCGTCAAACCTTCCTGCGTTTCGAGGGCGTGATGAGCGCATTCTATGTATGGGTGAACGGCGAGAAGGTGGGTTATTCGCAGGGTTCGATGGAGCCGAGCGAATTTAATGTGACTCCTTATCTGAAGGCTGGCAAGAACGAGATAGCCGTGGAGGTTTACAAGTATAGCGACGGCAGTTATCTGGAAGATCAGGACTTCTGGCGCTTCGGTGGCATCCACCGTGATGTGTGGCTCTATTCCACACCGAATGTCCGCATCCGTGATTTCGCCGTTCGCACCCTGCCGCAGCTCTCTTCCGCTACATCCTCTCCTTGTGATTTCACTCTGCAGATCAATCCGCAACTGGCGGTGGCAGCAGGCGAGAAGGGAGAAGGTTACCGGCTGATGGCGTGGCTGGAGGATGCTGAAGATAAAGGCGTGATGCTGAAACTGCCGGGAACTGACAGACTGGAGGCTTCTCTGCAGGCTTCTGCCGACGAGATTCTCGACCTGAATCATAAGGCAGCCCTGATGAACGAATGGTATCCGCAGCGAGGTGGAAGAAAATTCGAACGTATGGAGGGAGTAGTGGAAAAACCGCATGCCTGGACTGCTGAGACACCTTATTTATATACCCTGAAACTGGCACTTCTCGACAAGCAGGGAAGTGTGGTGGAACAGGTGCAGCAGCGCATCGGATTCAGATGGGTTTCGGTAGAAAACGGACAGTTGATGGTGAACGGAAAACCTATCAAACTGCGTGGCGTGAACCGGCATGAGCATGATCCGAAGTTGGCACGAGTGATGACCGAGGAGATGATGCAGCGCGATATCCTACTGATGAAGCAGGCGAACGTGAATGCCGTCAGAACCAGTCATTATCCGAATGTTTCACGCTGGTATGAGCTGTGCGACAGCGCCGGCATCTATGTGATGGACGAGGCAGATTGCGAGACCCACGGACTCCGTGGTACGCTCACCTCTACTCCCGACTGGAATGCCGCCTTTCTGGACAGAGCCGTGAGAATGGCAGAGAGAGACAAGAACCACCCGAGCATCATCTTCTGGAGCCTGGGCAACGAGAGCGGTTTCGGTGCCAATCATGCAGCCATGGCAGGCTGGCTTCATACCTTCGACCCAACGAGACTGGTACATTATGAAGGTGCTCAGACGCCTTATCAGCCAGCGAAGGGCTTGAACGAGCAGGACTTTGATGAGACTGACCCGGACTGTGTGGATGTCTTGAGCCGTTTCTATCCCCGTGTAAAGGCTGAGTATCTGAATCCGGGCGTTCCCGAAGGTTCTGACAAGGAGAGAGCGGAGAATGCCCGATGGGAACATCTGCTGGATATTGCGATGAGAAAGAACGATAATCGTCCTGTGCTTACCAGTGAATATGCCCATTGTATGGGTAATGCGCTGGGTAATTTCAAGGAATATTGGGAGGAGATATACAGTCATCCCCGCATGGCTGGCGGCTTTATCTGGGACTGGGTTGACCAGGGTATCTATGCTCCGGGAACCAACCACGTGCTCTATGGCGGTGATTTCGGTGATAAGCCTAATCTTAAAGCCTTCTGTCTGAACGGCGTGGTCTTCTCCGACCGCTCGGTATCGGCTAAGTATCAGGAGGTAAAGCATGTTTATGCACCGGTGTGGATAACTCAGAAAGGGGATGAGGTCTGGGTGAAGAATCATCATTCTCATCTCTCGCTGGAGGGCTTCAGTTGCCAGTATCAGGTGACGAAAAATGGGGTTGTCGGTCAGGAGAGTGTGCTGAAAATGCCTTCAGTACAGCCGGGTGATAGTGCAAAGTTATGCAGCTTGCATGATTTCAAAGCGTATAAAAATACGGATTCCCGATTGAATATCTCAGTTATTTCCCAGCAGGGAGTAGAGGTAGGAAGGGAACAGATAGCCCTCAGCGATAACTTGTATGAAGCTGGCTGGAAACTGGCTGCGGATGCCATGAAGCGATACAAGTCTTCCCGCCGTTTGGCAACTCTGTCAACTGCCGAGTTGCTGGCACGCAATATTTCCGTGATTCCTCAGTTCTTCCGTGCGCCAACCGACAACGACAAGAGTTTCGGCAACTGGATAGCGAAGGATTGGAAGAAGACTCATCTCGACAGCACGCTCTCTGCTATCCCGCTGAAGGATGGGGAGTATGTATATCATTATGGTGAGGATGGGGCATCAGATAAGGCTGGTTCTTCGGCATCGGCTAAGTCTGGCGGTAATATCCGTCTCCGTTTAGAGGTAGCTCCTCAGCAGGACGGCTTCGTCGATGTGAAGGCTACCTATAGTTTTGAGGGCAATCTGCCTGAACTTCCTCGACTGGGCCTGATGATGAAGCTGCCAAGAGTGGCTTACGATCAGGTGAAATGGTATGGCAGGGGACCTTGGGAGAATTATCCTGACCGCAAGCAGTCTTGTCCGATAGGATGGTACGAGAGTAGCGTGGAGGATCAGTTTACCCACTATCCCCGTCCGCAGGACAACGGCAACCATGAGGACTGTTCATACATCGAACTGACCAACAAGAATGGTAAGAATGCCCTGCAGGTTATCGCAGTCGGCGATACGCCTTTGAGTTTCTCAGCCTTGCCATACAGCGTGGCAGACCTCTATGCCGCCCGGCACGATTTCGAACTGAAGCAGTCTGGTAATCCTAACCTGCGCTACACCTATCTCAGTCTCGATTGTGCCGTTCTGGGCTTGGGTAACAGCAGTTGCGGACCTGGTGTATTGAAGAAATATGCCATCGACAAAACTCGCAGTTATACCCTGCATTTCAAGATGAGAATACTATGAGGCATCAGGTATTTGGGGATGCCGTTTTGAGGTAAATTAATAACTTGTCGGAAAAGGTGCGTAAAAGTTCTTTTCCGACAAGTTTAGTTTTATCATCTGCGAAAGTTGATGTTTTTTGATATATTTTCGCAGCTTATCTCGAATTATTTGTTTTGCATTATGCAATTTGCATAATTTAATTTGCATAATTCGAGAAATCTTATTATCTTTGCCGCCATAACCAATGATTTAGTTAGGTAAAGAGTATGGAGAATCCTTTTATTATCACAGGCAAGATTAAGCCAGAGTACTTCTGCGACAGAGACGTAGAGGCAGAGAAAATCATCCGAAAGGTAACTTCGGGTGAAAATATTGTGTTGATGGCTGCACGGCGTGTGGGCAAAAGTAAGCTTATCGACTTTTGTCTCGACTCGCCGATGGTCAAGAATGATTTTATCGCCATTTCCATCGACATACTCCGTACTTCGAGCATCCAGGAGTTTGCCTTCGAACTAGGTAAGGCTGTTTTCGAACAGGCGGCTCATCGCAGTCAGAAGATGCTTAAGATGGTGGTCAGCACATTGAAATCTATCAATGGGTGTTTCGGCTATGACCCCATCTCGAACACGCCGACCTTTAACCTTTCGCTAGGTGATATCTCCAATCCGCTCTATACCCTGGATGAGATATTTGCCTGTTTGGAGCATGCCGACAAGAAATGTATCGTGGCGATAGACGAGTTCCAGCAGATTGGCTATTATCCAGAGAAGAACATGGAAGCAATCTTACGCACTTATGTGCAGAAGTGCAGCAATGCCAACTTCATATTCTCTGGTAGCGAGCGCCATCTCATTACGAAGATGTTCTCCGAAAAGGCGCATCCATTCTACAATAGTGCCGACATGATGAACTTGGAGGTGATACCATACGATAAGTATTTGGAATTTGCGAAAAGTTTGTTTGCCAGGTTTGGGAAGGACGTGGAGGAAGAGGCTGTGCGTGATGTCTATGATACGTTCGGAGGAAATACGTATTATATGCAGAAGGTGTTTCATGAAGCTTTCAACCAGACGGATGTAAAGGGCAAGGCTGACAAGGCGATGGCGGAAGCCATCATCCACATGATGATATTGGACAACGACCGTAAGTTTAGTGAAATCTTGTCGCGTCTCACGCTCCCTCAGAAGGAATTGCTCTATGCGATAGCCAAGGATGGCATTGCCAAGCAGATTACTTCCACTGTTTTTGTAAAACGGCATAATCTACGCTCTGCCAGCAGCGTTCAGTCTGCCATCAAGAAATTGCTGGAGTATCATCTGGTATCTACTTCGTTGGGTACGTACTATATTGATGACCAACTGATGAAGCTGTGGCTGAATTAGCTCTATAATCTGCGAAAGTTGATGATTTTTGATATATTTTCGCAGCTTATAGGCGTATTTCCGATTTGCTAAATAGTTACAAAATCTGTGTTTATGAGTCTTTATTGATGAATAACAAAATGAATATAAACAAATACGGAATAAACAATATGTATCTAAAACAAACGTTTTTAATAATAGCTTTGGGGGCGATGGCGATGACTGCTGCCGCACAGGCTAGTATTGATACACAGCGCCAGTACCTCTCGGGACATGGATGTGATGATATGGTGAACTGGGACTTCTACTGCACAGGTGGTAGAAATGCCGGCAAGTGGACCAAGATTGGTGTGCCTTCCTGCTGGGAACTGCAGGGATTCGGTACCTATCAGTATGGCATGCGATTCTACGGAAAGGCTACTCCGGAAGGTATTGCTGACGAAAAAGGAAAATATA
Source organism: Segatella copri (assembly GCF_019249795.2). Lineage (NCBI taxonomy): Bacteria > Pseudomonadati > Bacteroidota > Bacteroidia > Bacteroidales > Prevotellaceae > Segatella > Segatella copri. The sequence goes on along the minus strand of NZ_CP156891.1, from coordinate 1,762,426 downwards.
AATATGAGTTTACGCTGCCACAGGAGTGGGAGGGCAAACAGATAGAACTCGTCTTCGAAGCCGTGATGACTGATGCCAAGGTGACCATCAACGGCAGAAAGGCGGGAAACGGCTTGCATCAGGGCGGTTTCTATCGCTTTACTTATGATGTGAGCGACCGCATCTTCTTCGGAAAACATAAGAACAGACTCGAAGTGGAGGTGAGCAAGGAAAGCAGCAACAGTCAGGTGAACATGGCGGAGCGCCGTGCTGACTACTGGAACTTCGGTGGCATCTTCCGTCCTGTATTTATCGTGGCAAAACCTGCTCAGAACATCAACCGTGTGGCGATTGATGCCAAGGGTGATGGTCATTTTATGGCAGATTGCTACCTGAACCGTGCTATCAAGGGTGCGAAGGTGAAGACTGAGATTCTGGATGAGAAAGGAAAGGTGGTGGCATCGAACGTGGCTGATGCCAGAAACAGCGATGAGGCGCATGTCGACTTCCAGGCAAAAGCACCTAAGCAGTGGACTGCCGAGACTCCGCATCTCTATACTGCCGTCTTCACACTCCAGGATGCAGCAGGCAAGACGCTCCACAGAGAACGTCAGAAGTTCGGCTTCCGCACCATCGAATACCGTGCCAGCGATGGCGTTTATATCAATGGTCAGAAAGTTATCTTCAAAGGCGTGAACCGTCACAGCTTCCGTCCGGAGACCGGTAGAACGCTGAGCAAGGCGAAGAATATAGAGGATGTGAAACTCATCAAGAGCATGAACATGAATGCCGTGAGATTGAGTCATTATCCTGCCGATCCGGAGTTCTTGGAGGCTTGCGATTCGCTCGGTCTCTATGTCGAATGTGAGTTGAGCGGATGGCACTGGGCACATCCTACCATCGTGGGCAAGCAGCTGGTGAAGGAGATGATTACCCGTGATGAGAATCATCCTAGCATCATCTTTTGGAGCAACGGTAACGAGGGTGGTTTCAACTACGGACTTGAGCCAGACTTCGCTTTCTGGGATAAGCAGAAACGCGTGGTACTCTATCCTTGGGCTAACCGCAACGGCTTTGAAACCAAGCATTACCGCTCTTATGGCGAGACCCAGGAGTATATGCGACAGAAGGAAATCTTCATGCCTACCGAGTTCCTGCATGGTCTGTATGACGGCGGACATGGAGCAGGACTGAAGGATTACTGGGACATGATGATGGCGAATCCTCGCTGTGCCGGCGGATTCCTCTGGGATCTGATGGACCAGGGTGTGGTGCGTACCGACAAGAATAATTATGTAGACTGTATGGGTAACTTTGGAGCCGATGGTATCGTGGGTCCTCATGCCGAGAAGGAAGGCTCTTACTATACGATTAAAGAGGTATGGTGCCCGGTACAGTTGACTTGGAATGATGTGGAGAAAGGTGAACTCACCTTATCTAATCAGTATAACTTCGTGAATCTGAAGGATTGCCGCTTCTCTTATCGTCTGTTGCAGATGCCAGCGATGGGCAGCACTCAGGTCAAGGTATTGAAGCAGGGCAATCTCTCTTCTCCGGATGTAGCTCCGGGCAAGGAAGCCCAGGTGAAGATACCGATGATGGCGAATGCTGATGCGGTAGAAATCAAGGCTGTGAACCATGAAGGTGAGGAAATCATGACATGGAGCAGGGGAGTGAAGAGTGAAGAACGAAGAGTGAAAAATTCAAGTGCTCCAAGTACTTCATCTGCTGCTTATGCTGACCAGGCTGATGCTGTTGAAGTGAAGGCGGGTGGAAGAACTTATCGCTTTGCCAAGAAAGATGGCAGACTGATGGGTGTTGAGGTTGGCAGCAAGGCAATCTCGCTGAGCAACGGACCTCGATTCATGGCTGCCAGAAGAAGCGACCGCAGTCTGGACCAGTTCTATAATCACGATGACAAAGAGGCTGAGAAGAAAAAGACACTCTATACCGAGTTTGTTGACCAGGGTGCTTTTGCCGGTTTCGAATGGAAGGAAGCGGAGGCAAAGCTGGTGGCTACATATCAGCATGGCTCACTCGATGAGGTAGACTGGCAGTTCCTTTCTGACGGTTCGGTGGCTGTAACCTGTCATTATAATTTCGGTGGCGTAGTAGATATGATGGGCATGGCTTTCGACTATCCGGAAAGCAAGGTTCGCAGCAAGGCTTGGGTGGGCAATGGTCCTTACCGGGTTTGGCAGAACCGCGAACAGGGTCCGCAATACGGCTATTGGCAGAACGACTATAATGACCCGATTCCAGCCGAAAGCTGGGATTATCCAGAGTTTAAAGGCTACTTTGCCAACGTGAAGTGGATGCAGTTCAAGACTGATGAAGGAAAGATCGGCTTCTCTGGTCTGACTGCCGATGAGCACATGGGCGTTTATACCCCTCGTGATGGTAGAGATGGTCTGCTCTATACCTTGCCACAAACCGGTCTGGCAGTCTTCAAGGTGATACCTTCAGTAAGAAACAAGGTAAATACCACCGACCTCAACGGACCTTCAGCCCAGCCAAAATGGCTGAACGGTAAGGGTAAGACTGTGTTTACTTTGAACTTTGAGCTTTGAACTGTTAACTTTAAACTGTTATGAACTGTTATGAACTGTTATGAATAAGAAAAAACGATATACGGTGATGGCATTGTCGGCGCTTCTGGTAGCGTCGACAATGGCTCATAATGACGAGGCTAAGCCCTGGACCTTCTGGTACTGGATGTATGGCGCCGTTTCCAAGGCTGGTATTCATGCCGATCTGGTCGGTATGAAGAATGTTGGTTTGGGCGGTACCTATCTGATGCCAATCCGTGGTGTCAGCGAACGTCCGGAGTATCAGGGCGAGGCGGCACAGTTGTCACCTAAGTTCTGGGAGATGGTGGATTACTCTTTCCAGCAAGCCGACTCCCTGGGCCTTGACATGGGCATTCATATCTGCGACGGTTTCGCCCTGGCAGGCAATCCGTCTATCCTTCCTGCCGAATCGATGCAGAAGGTGGTATGGACCGATACCATTGTGGGTGGCGGTAAGAAGATAGAAGGCATGCAGATGTGGCAACCCGAAAGTTATAAGGACGGGAAGTTGCAGCCTGCTGGAAGCGAGGGTGGATATTATCAGGACATCGCGGCTTTTGCCATCCGATGCAAGGAGAAACCCCAACTCTTCAAACCGGAGAAGATAGAATATACCGAGGCTGTTTCTACCGCCAAGGGCTATTATCTGGCAGCGAAACCTGCCTCTATCATCTATTCGTTTCATAAACCCGTCACGGTGCGCAGCATGCGTGTGGTGCCTAACGGCAACAACATCCAGTCGCAGCGCCTCCTGGTACAGGCTTCTGATGACGGCATCAACTTCATAGATATCAAGCAGTTGGTGCCTCCCCGTCAGGGTTGGCAGAACACGATGTGTGATTATACCTTTAGTTTGCCGACTACCACCGCCCGCTATTTCCGATTCTCATGGACGCCGGAAGGTACAGAGCCGGGAGCAGAAGACCTGGATGCAGCTAAATGGAAACCGCTGCTGAAACTGGAGAATATCATCTTGAGCAATCAGCCGATGATTAACCAGTATGAGGGAAAAACGGGTGCCGTATGGCGTATCGAAACCGATGCGGCAGCTAAGAGCGAGACCGTGGCGATGGCAGATGTACTGCCTTTGAAACTGGAAAATGGAATGGTGATGGGTGTCATGGTGAACGGCAACCTGATGAATAAGTTGCCTAAGGGCACCTGGCGCCTGTTGCGAATGGGACATACCTCAACAGGACAGACCAATGCAACAGCCGGAACCGGTAAGGGACTCGAAGTGGATAAGTTCTCACCGGCAGCCGTCAGGAAACTTTTCAATTCCTGGTATGCATTGTTCCTGAACCGTCCGCACAGCGATGTGGTGAAGTATCTGCACATCGACTCCTGGGAGTGTGGCAGTCAGAACTGGGGCTATCAGTTTGCCGAGGAGTTCAAGGCACGCCGCGGTTACGACCTCATCCCATACCTCCCGATTATGGCAGGTGTTCCGATGGAGTCGGCTTCCAGATACGAACAGGTACTGAAGGATATCCGTCTCACCATCAATGACCTGGTAAACGAGAAGTTCTTCAAGACCTTTACCGATCTGGCTCATGAACAGGATATAGAAGTATCTCACGAGAGTATTGCACCAACCTTCCCTGCCGATGGTCTGCAGCATTATCAGTATGCCGACAATCCAATGGGAGAATACTGGCTCAATTCGCCTACTCACGATAAACCCAACGACATGCTCGATGCCGTGAGCGGTGCACATATTTATAATAAGAACATCGTTCAGGCAGAGGGATTCACCGAGGTTCGTGGTGTATGGAATGAGACACCAGCCATGCTCAAGCCGATGCTTGACCGCAATCTGGCGCTTGGCATGAACAAACTCTTCTTCCATGTAACTGCCCATAATCCTTGGATGGACCGCAAGCCTGGTATGACGCTTGATGGCATCGGTCTCTTCTTCCAGCGCGACAATACCTGGTATCCTGAGGCACGCGGTTTTGTGGATTACATCACCCTGTGTCAGAATTATCTGCAGCAGGGCAGACCGGTGGTAGACATCGCCGTGTTTACAGGCGAAGAGATTCCGAGCCGTTCGCTTACTCCGGATAAACTCGTTCCGATGCTTCCGGGTGTGTTTGGCGCAGAACGGGTGGCTAGTGAACAGAAACGTATGGCTAATGTGGGCATTCCGATGGAAGAATCGCCTGTGGGAGTAACTCATTCGGCGAATATTCTCGATCTGAAAGACTGGTGCAATGCCCTGCATGGCTACAAATATGATTCGATGAATAAGGATGCCTTGCTGAAATGGAATTTCGAATACAGTCCGAAGGGCAAGTTGCCAGGAAACCAGGACTACCGCATCCTGGTGGTTCCGCAGCCGGCAAATACCCTGTCTGCCGAGGTAAAGGCGAAGATAGAGGAGTTGCGCGAGGAAGGCATCATTATCATCGACAAGCCTTATCAGGCAAAGGACTTCTCTCAGTATGGCATCGAACCGGATGTCGTTCTGCCCGAGAATATGGATTATGCTCACCGCTGTGTGTTGGAGGCAACAGGCAGAAAGGACATCTATTTCCTGACTAACCAGGAGGATAAGGAACGCCAGATTACGGCAACCTTCCGTACCAGAACTTCCAAAATCCGCCAGATTGTGAAATTGAGTCTGCCTGCTTATGGTTCCGCTTTCGTTATCCTCTCGAACAAGGAAGACATGCAGGTTATCAGTCAGACAGGTCATAAACTGGTTGAAGAAGAAGGTGCAGGTTTTACAGAAAACTATCCTTCTGTGCTGGCTGTAGCCGATAAGTGGAAGGTTCATTTCGATGATATCCGCAAAGATACCACCGTTACGCTTCCTTTCGACTGGTCGAAGTCGGCAGATGAGAAGATGAAGTACTACAGCGGTCACGTAACCTTTACCTCTTCTTTTGAATGGGGCGATTCTGTTCCGGTTTCAGCAGAAGAGAAAATGGAAGTTCCAGCCGAGAAAACGAAGACGGCTCCTTCTAATGACGGATTCATCAAAATCCAGTTGGGCAAGATTGGTGATGTGGCACGTGTGCTGGTCAACGGCAAGCAATATGGTTATGCCTGGACAGCTCCTTACGAGGTGTATGTTCCGAAGCGCGACCTGAAGAATGGCAGCAACGAAATACAGATTGTTGTAGCCAATACCTGGCACAATGCGCTGCAGGGTGCTGGCGAGGGAAAGGCTCCGTTTAAGGGAATCTGGACCAATGCCAAATATCGCACCAAGAGCAAGGCGCTTCTGCCTGCCGGATTACTCTCCACGATTAACATCGTGTATTAGTTTATAGTTAATAGTTGATAGTTAATAGTTCATAGCAAGACTGCTCATTTAACATTTAACACTTAACATTTAACATTGAATAAAATGAAGAAACTGTTATGTTCAGCTCTGCTGCTTGCCATGACTCTGGCAGCGCAGGCAGAAGTGAAACTGCCAAAGATCTTTGGCGACAATATGGTATTACAACAGCAGACGGAATGCAACCTCTGGGGTACTGCTGATGCCAACAAGGTGGTAAAAGTGCGTGCTTCCTGGAACGGCAAGACCTATAAGACTCAAGCCGATGCCCAGGGAAAATGGGCGATGAAGATAGAAACGCCTCAGGCTGGCGGCCCTTATGAACTGAGTCTGAGCGATGGAAAGGAACTGAAACTTCACAATATCCTGATTGGTGAGGTCTGGATCTGTTCGGGTCAGAGTAACATGGAGATGCCGATGAAGGGATTCAAGGCACAGCCTGTTGCGGGCACTCCTGAAGAACTGATGCTGTGTAAAGACCAGCAGTTGCGCCTTTTTACGGTTCAGCGCAATGCCCAGTTGCATCCTGTTGATACGGTGGCTGGCGACTGGAAGGAAGCTGATGCTGCAAGCGTTCGTGAGTTTAGTGCTGCTGCTTATTATTATGGTAAGACGTTGCGCCAATCGCTGGGTGTACCAGTAGGTCTGATTGTTACTTCCTGGGGCGGTAGTGCCTGTGAGGCATGGATCAACGGCAATCTCATCAAGAGCGATTGGCTCAAGGCATTCCCTAAACTTCATACACCTTGGAATGAGGCTGATGTGAAGAAATATCAGCAGCGCTGTCCTTCGGCTCTCTATAATGGTATGCTCCATCCGCTCATCGGTTACACCATGAAGGGTGTTATCTGGTATCAGGGTGAGGATAACTGCAATCGCTATGCTACTTATGCCGACCAGATGCAGACCCTGGTAAACAGTTGGCGCAAGGAATGGAAGCAGGGGATTTTTCCGTTCTATTATTGTCAGATTGCACCCTACGATTATAGTCTGATAAAATGGAAAAACAACAGTGCCCTGCTTCGTGAAAAGCAGATGGAGGCAGAGAAGCGCATCAGCAACTGCCGTATGGCTGTATTGCTTGATGCCGGTCTGGAGTATGGCATCCATCCACGTAAGAAGAAGGAGGTGGGCGAGCGTCTGGCTCTGCTTTCTCTTGCCAATACTTATGGTCAGAAGGGATTGCCTGATTTCGCTGTCTACAAGAGTGTTGAGTTCAAGGGCGATACCGCTGTAGTCAGCTTCGACCGCAGCAAGGAGTGGGTTTACTTCAACAATGGTCCTAAGAGCGACAACTTCGAGATTGCCGGCGAAGATCAGGTATTCCACAAGGCACAGGCTTGGATTTCACGCAACAAGGTTTATGTAAAGAGTGAGGACGTGAAGAAACCTGTGGCTGTGCGCTATGCGTTCAAAAACTGGGTTGTGGGCGACCTTTTCCACGATGGTCTGCCTGTCAGCTCTTTCCGTACCGACGATTGGGAAGTGAAGTAATAGTTTATAGTTAATAGTTTATAGTTAATAGTTTATAGATGAGATATTACATATTGATGGCTATGATGCTTTTGCTGGGCGCAGGCTCGGCAAAGGCATCGGCTTACGATGATACATCGGTGGCGGGTTTGTTTCCTGTCAACAACCAGGGACGCGAGGTGTGGAATTTCAATCCCAACTGGCGGTTCCATCTGGGTGATGTGCTGGGCGCAGAACGTGCCGACTATGATGATACAAGCTGGGGGGTAGTTTCTACCCCTCATAGTGTGAAACTGGAACCTGCTGAGGCTTCGGGTTGCCGCAACTATCAGGGTATAGCCTGGTATCGCAAAACCTTTATCGTGCCGGGCAATCGCTCTGAAATCTATTTCGAGGCAATAATGGGCAAGCAGAAGATTTATGTGAACGGCAAACTGGCTAAGGAGCACTTCGGCGGTTACCTGCCTGTTATCGTCAACCTGAAAGAGCAGGGACTGAAGAAGGGCGATAAGTGTGTGGTGGCTGTGATGGCTGACAACTCTAATGACAAGAGTTATCCTCCTGGCAAACCGCAGTATACACTCGACTTTGCTTATCATGGTGGTATCTATCGCGATGTATGGCTTATCAATAAGAAGGAGATTTCTATCACCAACGTGATTGAAGCCGACCGCCGTGATGCCGGCATCTTCGTTCATTTCTCGAATATTTCAGAGAAGCAGGCGAAGGTGTTTGTTGATGTCGACTTGCAGAATGTGGGCGGAAAGGCACGCAAGGTGAAGGTGGAGCAGAGTCTGCTGGATGCTTCGGGCAAGGTGCTCAAGACCATTTCGCAGAATGTGCTCCTGGCAGCTGGCGATGCACATCAGACCGTCAGACAGATGTTCTCTGTCAGGAATCCGCATCTCTGGTCGCCGGAGACACCTTATTTATATAGTGTGGTTACCCGCATCAAGGATGGTAAGCAGGTATTGGACGGCGGAAAGACCAAGTTAGGTATCCGCAGCTTCGAGTTCCGTGGCAAGGAAGGTTTCTGGCTCAATGGCAAGAAATACCGTCAGTTTATCGGTGCCAACCGTCATCAGGATTTTGCTTATGTGGGCAATGCACTTCCCAACAGTCAGCAATGGAGAGATGTGCTCCGTCTGAAGAATGCCGGTTTCAACATCATCCGTACTGCCCACTATCCTCAGGACCCGTCGTTCATGGATGCCTGCGATGAACTCGGAATCTTCATCATCGTGGCTACACCGGGCTGGCAGTATTGGAACAAGGACCCTCAATTTGCCGAGCGTGTGTTCCAGAATACCCGTGAAATCATCCGTCGTGACCGCAACCATCCTTCGGTTCTGATGTGGGAGCCTATCCTGAATGAGACCCGCTATCCTAAGGATTTCGCCCTGAAGTCGCTGCAGTTGACCAAGGATGAGTATCCTTATCCATACCGTCCTGTGGCTGTTGCCGACTGGAATTCGGCAGGTGTCAAGGAAAATTATGATGTGGTTTACGGATGGCCGGATATGGATATGAGCGGCATCAGCCAGTGTGTCTTTACCCGAGAGTTTGGTGAGTATGTGGATGACTGGTATGCGCATAACAACCTGAACCGTGCCAGCCGCAGCTGGGGTGAGAAACCGATGCTGACCCAGGCTTATTCTCTGGCGAAGACAACAGAGGAGATGCACACACCGGGACAGTTTATCGGTGGTTGCCAATGGCATCCTTTCGATCATCAGCGCGGCTATCATCCAGATCCTTACTGGGGCGGTATCTATGATGCATTCCGACAGAAGAAGACTGCTTATTATATGTTTGAGTCACAGCGCAGCGACCAGCCATTTGTGCATATCGCTCACGAGATGACCCAGTTCAGCGATGCCGATGTGACGGTATTCTCTAATTGTGACAGCGTTCGTCTTACCACCTATCAAGGTGCTCATACCTATACTTTGCCAGTTCTTCATCCTACGGCAGCCGCCTTTAATGCCCCTGTGGTATTCAAGAATGCCTGGGATTTTTGGGAGGCTCGCGAATACAGTTATAAGAAGAAATCTCCTCAGATGGTAGTGATGGTAGCAGAGGGATACAAGGATGGCAAGGTGGTTTGTACCGACCAGCGCATGCCTTCCCGCCGCAGCACCAAACTCCGTCTTTATGTTGATGAGATGGGCAAACCGCTGGTGGCTGATGGCAGCGACTTTGTGGTTGTGGTAGCCGAAGTGACCGATGATAACGGTCATGTTCGCCGTCTGACTAAAGAGAATATCCGCTTTACCCTGGAGGGTGAGGGCGAAATCATTGGTGATGCCAGCATCAATGCCAATCCGAGAGCTGTAGAATGGGGTAGTGCTCCTATCCTGGTGCGCAGCACGATGAAGCCGGGCAAGATTAAGATTCATGCCGAGGTTCAGTTCCCGGGTACTCATGCTCCTACTCCTGCCGACCTGGAGATAGAGAGCGTAGCTTATCAGGGAACCATGATGATGGGTACAAAGACTGCCAAGTCTGCCACTTCATCATCTGTTCAGAATGCTTCTTCTGCCACTTCTTCTTCTTCTCATGAGTTTACACCCGAGCAGAAGGCAAAGATGCTGAAAGAGGTAGAAGACCAGCAGGCTGATTTCGGTATTAATAATTAATAATGCGTAACCGGAGAGTTCTTTGCAGAAGATTCCGTTTACGTAATCGTTATCGTCTTGAAATCTTCAAAAAACAGAAAGTTTATTGGAGATTTCAAGACTTTTTTGTACTTTTGCATACGTGAAACGATATTTTACCATACTTTTCTGTTCGCTTTATGCCTTGTTGGGTATGGCACAGAACAATATGCAGGTAGCTCATTATTCTACGAAGGAAGGGTTACCTCACGACATCGTATACTGTTCTCTGAAGTCGGAAGACAGTTTCCTGTGGTTTGGAACCTGGTTCGGCTTATCCCGTTTCGACGGTTCCCGTTTTGCCAATTATTCTGATGCTTACAACTCTTCTTCCGACCAGCCACCCCGTAAGGTAGAATGGTTGGCAGAAGATGCTCTGGGCAATCTCTGGATCAAGACGCTCGACTGGAAACTCAGCGTCTTCTTCAAGCAGACCGAACGTTTCGAAGATGTCTATGAAGAACTGAAACCTTATGCCCGTAATCTGCAGGTCATCAAGATTCAGGCAGATGGTACCGGCAAGATTCTCCTGCTCACCAAAGATAAGAACCTGCTTCTTGCAGAAACATTAAAGGATGGAAACATCCGTATCCAGACGCTGGTAGATGCCCGAAAGTATATCAATACGTTCAATTATCAGTTGCGCCAGGATGTGGTACAGCTGAAGGCTTCGCGTGCCAACTATGTAGGAAAGGATTATCAGATTTATTCCGTTCCTGTTACTGCGAAAAACAGGAAGTGGACGCTCGGCATGTGGCAGCAGTATTTCGCCCGTAAATCGAAGGAACATTTTGTTTATCATACCCCGAACGGATGTGTGTGGCAGTTGGATGAGTCGCATACCGCCCTGGTGTGCCGTAATCCGAAGACCGGATGGGAACGCCGTTATCCGGTTTCGGGCGTAGGTAAGGTGGTGGAACCTAAGTTCATCGCCACCTCTCATCATGGTTACTTCTATCTTTCCGGTGCTGGCGAAATTATCTATATTGATCCGCAGACGATGAAAGGCGTTAACCTGGCTTTCCTTCCTAAGTTCCAAGACCATAAGCCAGATAGCCACTTCTTGAACATGAACCTGGACAAGGACGGACTGTTGTGGCTCACTTCTGCTGATAATGGCATTTACCGTGTCAGTTTCACCCCCAACCAGTTCCGTGTCATCCCTTTGCCGGATGGTGATAAGAGTGGAGTGAAAGCCATCTGCCAGTTGAAGAATGGTGATGTGCTGGTGGGTGCCCGCAGCAAGAATGTTTATCTGTTGGATATGCAGGGCAGGGTGAAGCAGGTGTTCGATTATGCCCATCATCAAATCGGCAGCATTTATCATGCCATGTGTGATGACAGGCAGAATCTCTGGCTCTCTACCAAGGGAGACGGATTGGTAAAACTGACTCCCGATGCCTCCAGACCAATAGGGTATCGCATCGATCATTACCGTCATGATGCCCGGGATCCTTATTCCATCAGCGGCAACAATGTCTATATGACCTGTCAGGATTCCTACCATCGCATCTGGGTGGCTACGCTGGATGGAGGTCTCAATCTGCTGCAGGAACAGGGCGGAAAGATGCGCTTCTATAATAAATATCATGGTATGAAAAACTATCCCGGTTACGGACTCTACATGGATGCCCGCAACCTGGTAGAGGACAGTCATCAGAGAATGTGGGTAGGAACGATGGACGGACTGATGTCTTTCAAGACAGATTTCAAATCGGTAGGCGACTTGCGCTTCGAGACTTATCGCAATACCGATATCAATACCCGTGCCAATAGTGACATCTACGGACTTTACAAAGATAACAACAGGCAGGTTTGGATGTGTACCTTTGGTGGAGGTCTGAGTCGTCTGGATGGTTTTGATGAAGTGACGCATCTGCCTATCCTTACTTCTTTGGGAGCAAAGGAAGGTTTGCATAATGATGTCATCATTTCGATTTTAGAGGATAAGATGGGACGCCTTTGGCTGGTAAATGCCGATGGCTTGTCGTGCTATGATTATCAATCAGACCGCATCCAGCATTTCGACAATTCCGACGGTTTCCCTGATGTCCAGCTTGAGGAATCTTCTGCGGCTTTGATCCAGAATGGGGAGATATGGCTGGGGTGCAAGGAAGGAATCCTTGCTTATCAGCCGGAACGTATCCATACCACCCGTCTGCAATATCCTATATATATAATAGGTGGAGAGGTGAACAACCGCGATATCCGCAGTTACAATCAGCCAGCCATCTTGGAGAAATCGATGGTTTATACCGATCGTCTCACCCTGCGTCATTCCCAGTCGATGTTCACTCTGGAGTTTGCTGCCCTGAATTTCTGCAATCCGGAGCGCATCAGCTACCGTTACCAGCTGAAGGGTTACGACCATGACTGGCATTATGCCGGCAAGAACCGTCTGGCTTCCTATACCAATGTGCCGTCGGGAACCTATCAGTTTATCGTAGAGGTAATGGATGCCACCAATCCTGATTCTCACAGCACGAGAGAGTTGACCATCACCATTCTTCCACCCTGGTGGGCTACGTGGTGGGCTTATCTCATCTACATCATTCTGATATCCGTAGCCAGCTACTATGCTTTCCGCTATGCGAAGTATCAGATTCGGCTGAAGAACAATATCTACATCCAGAACCAGCTGGCAGAGTATAAGCGCAAGTTTAATGCCGAACAGCAGGATAAGCAGTTTGCTGACAAGGTGCGCCGGTTTATGGAAGCCAACCTGACCAATGCCGATTTCGAGATAGATATGCTGGCACAGGAATTGGGCATGAGCCGTTCAGCCTTCTTCAAGAAGACGAAGGCTGTGATGGGCTGTTCGCCAAGCGATATGGTGAAGGATTTCAGACTGAGTCATGCCGTAGAATTGCTGAAGCATTCCGGTCAGAGTATCACAGATGTAGCCTACTGTTGCGGCTTCACCGATGTAGGCTATTTCGGCAAGTGCTTCCGTAAGAAATATGGCATGTCGCCAAGAGAGTATGTAGCGCAGCAGCAGGAGAGTGAAATAAAAAAATAAAGTTTTTTATAAAAAATCTCAAAAAAGGTGATTACAGCGTGAACCAATGTGCGTCTTTTAGGCAATTGAAACAAACAAATTAAATGTTGACTAATCATTTTTACCTAAAAGGCTAATGAAACAACTGTCTTATCATAGTAGGTTTATATTGGTTCTGTTATTTACGTTGTTGAACACTTTACCAATATGCTCACAGGCGGCAACTCCTAGGTACAGGATAGCTGCTTGCGACTGGATGATGCTGAAACGTCAGAAGCTGGGCGAGTTTAAACTGGCTCATGAATTAGGAGCAGATGGCGTTGAGGTTGACATGGGCGGATTGGGTAAACGCGTGTTATTTGATAATCAGCTTAGAGAACCACAACAGGCAGAAAAGTTTCAGGCTGCAGCCCGTCAGTATGGCGTAGCTGTTCCTTCTATGGCGATGAGTGGCTTCTTCGCTCAGAGTTTCCTGACTCGTGATAATTATCAAGACCTTTTGAAAGATTGTTTCCAGACGATGAAACTCTTTGGCAGCAAGGTGGCTTTCCTTCCACTCGGAGGTAGCGGAAAAGACTGGCAGCAGGAAGGCTGTGCAGCATACCAGCAGATGGTTTCTCGCCTTCGCACAGCCGGTGAGATGGCAAAGCAGGAGGGTATCACCATCGGTATCAGAACCGGAATGGGAGCTAAGTTTGATAAGAAACTGCTGAAGAAAGTAGGCAGCAGTCAGATTAAGGTCTACTACAATTTCCAGGATGCAGCCGATCATCATCGTGATATCTGCAAGGAACTCCGGAAGTTGGGCGCCCAGCGTATCGTCCAGATACATGTTTCCAATACAGATAGCGTAAATCTTCAGGAAGACCCGGAGATTAATCTTCCGAAAATCAGGAAGACGCTTGACAAGATGAAATGGAGCGGCTGGCTGGTGGTAGAGCGGAGCCGTGATGTAAAGAGGGTAAGAGACGTGAAATATAATTTCGGTAGAAACATCGCTTACTTAAAACAGGTATTTCAAGAGCGGTAACAGTTTCGGGGAATAACTGGCAAACTACTTTTTTATAATTAGGAAAGTGTAAATCGTGTTAGAAAAGAAATAAATAAAAATATAGTTAAACCTAAAAAAGACAATTATGAAGAAAAATCATTTCATTGCGCGGAAAGGACTCTTCTCTCTGGCACTTGCTGCCGTAGGAGCGATGTTCTTGGGTTCGTGTGCCGTTGATGGTTTTGATGACAAAGAGAAGTTTGACGACGGCGTGTCTGGAGTGAAACTTGAGTCACCTGAACTCTCGACAAAGACAGTTGCTGCTTCTGATGGTTCAGATAAGTTGCAAGTATCATGGAAGGTAGTCTATGGCGCTGGCGGTTACGAGTGTAAGGCTTATAATGTGGATGATCCAGACAATCCTGAGGAGGTGGCGAGTGATACCATTGATGGTACTTCTTTCCAATTCAAGATAGCTGAAGATACCAATTATAAGATTGAGGTACGTACCTTGGGAAACAAGGCAAAGAACAATACTGAGGCTGATAAGCCAACAGTTAAGTCTTACAGTACTTTGGTTCCAGCGACGACCATTCCTACAGGTTCTGACATCTCTGATTTTATTGCTGCCAACTTGCAGGAATCAGATAAGGAGCAGGCTTTCGAGTTGGAAGCAGGTGGTACTTATACCTGCAATAACTCAATTGATTTCAAGGGCAACAAGATGACCCTTCGTGGTAACAAACTGAGCCATGCTTTGGTTACTATGGGTGAAGGTGCTGCCATCTATACTTCAGCTCAGCTGAAGGTGAAGTTCATCAATTTCGACTGCTCTGCCACAACTCATAAGGGTGGTATCATCGAGATGTCTCCAGAGCCACCTGCATCTTGCTCTGCAGAGTCTCAGGGCGTTGGTGCTGGCAAGAATGGTGGTAAGCCTGCCGATGTATATATCCTGCAAGACCCAATTATCATTCAGGATTGTGCCTTCAAGAATGTCATCGACGGACTCTTCTCTGTAGGCCAGTGCTCTTGGGGTATTGCTGATGTACGTGTGATGAACAGCGTGGTTCAGATGCGTAATGACGGAAAGAAGAACTCTAATGGTGCTATCATCTGCGGCTTTTCTAATGGCTTCAAGGCTCCTAGTGGCGGTCAGTTCTGGTATGGTGGTATCAAGAGCATTACCATCAAGAACTCTACTATCTACAATATTGAAAGCAATAGTAAGAATCGTATGTTCCGTTTCAACAACAAGGATTTGGACCATGCCTTCCCTACAGCAGGTGGTTCTTGTACCATGATGGATAATACCTTTATCCGTGTATATGACAAGAAGGAGTTCGGTAACAATACTCCTAATCGTAAGGAATATGTGATTACTTATGATAACAATATCTTCTACGACTGCTTCCGTTTGCAGAAGTTCATTCAGGGCAACTGTAAATTGGAATATCACCAGAATCTGAATACTGTCTGGGGTGTCGGCAGTTCAGTAGATGGAACCGATAAGGGTAAGCTGGCTACTGAAGAGGATGCTGGATTTGCTGAGGCAGAGACCAAGAAGGAACTCGATTTCACCCAGCCTAACTTCGGGCTTAATTTCAAGGCTACCGGTGCGATTTCAAGTACAATCGGTGATCCACGTTGGAAATAATTTAAACTATCTAATCTCGAAACAAGATGAAACGTAAATATATAAAGACATTGGCCTTTGGTATGGCACTTACCTGTGCTGTGCCTGCAATGGCTCAAAATAAAGTAGTGCAGGGTACTGTACTCGATGACCTCGGTGAACCTGTTATCGGTGCTACCGTAAAGGTTGCCGGTACCAAGACTGCTGTGATTACCGATATGGATGGTAACTATAAGTTGTCTGTTCCTAAGGGTGGCAAGGTTACCGTTTCTTATATCGGTTTTAGGGATGCTACTACCAATGGTGGTACTATCAAGCTGGTTGCTGACGACAAGACTCTTCAGGAGGTGGTAGTCGTAGGTTACGGTACCCAGAAGAAGGCTCACCTGACCGGTTCTGTAGCTAACATCCCAACAGATGAAATCCAGGACCTTGCTAATGGTGGCTTGGCTTCTTCTTTGGGCGGTCTGGTTAACGGTTTGAGCGTAAGTGGTGGTGAGAGCCGTCCTGGTGAGAATGCCCGTATCATGATCCGTGATACCAACTCATTGGGCGAAGTTGGTTCTACAGCCCAGCAGCCTCTCTTCGTTATCGATGGTTATATCTATCCTAACGATGTAAAGGTTGGTAACAGTTACCAGAACCTCGGTGCTGAGGCTTTCAATAACCTGGATGCCTCTGAGGTAGAGAGTATCTCTGTATTGAAGGATGCTTCTGCTGCCGTTTATGGTGCCCGTGCTGCCAATGGTGTTATCCTCGTAACTACCAAGAAGGGTAAGATGGGTGCACCTCGCATTTCTTATAGCGGTTCTTTCGGTTTCACCGATGAGGTTTCTCGCCCAAAGATGCTGAATGCTTACCAGTATGGTCGTTTGTACAATGCTGTAACAGCAGCTGACCCAACCAATACTTCCCTCAATAAGACTACTGCCCTTTTTCAGGCTGATGAGTTGGAGGCTATGAAGGGACTGAATTACGACTTGCTCGATAAGTATTGGGAAACTGGTATGACCCAGAAGCACAGCGTAAACGTAAGTGGTGCTACCGATAAGGTGAACTATTTTGCAGGTATATCTTACTTCGATCAGGATGGTAACCTCGGTAAACTCAACTATAACCGTTGGAACTATCGTGCCGGTGTGGATGTAAAAGTAAGCAAGTGGTTGGGCGCTAATCTGACTGTTAGCGGTGACTATGCTACAAAGGAAAAGCCATTGGTAAAGGTGGGTGGATCTGGCGATGAGAAGGACTACAACCTCCTTCTGACCCGTCCTACTTACATGCCTGAATCAGTAAATGGTTATGATCTCCTGGCTTATGGTCCTAGCAATACACAGAAGAACCAGAACCAGCAGTATAACTTTGCTACTTTGCAGAACAATGGCGACTACCGCAAGAACATGAATTCTAACCTGAATATCAGCGGAAGCCTTGATTATGATTTCGGTTGGAGCAAGATTCTGAAGGGATTGAAGTTGCGCTTCTCTTATTCCAAGAGTATCAATACCGATAAGGGTAATGAGTATGGTTCAAACTTCACCCTCTATCAGATGTTGACTCGTTATGGTAGCGGTAACCACCTTTATACTCCTACCAGCGGCGATAATGCAGATTTCGATTACCTGGCAGCGTCTAACTTCAATGGTGTGACAACCGCCAATGGTGACTATCTGGCTCGTACCATGGTTCGTACTGATAACTATCAGATGAACTTCACAGCCCAGTATCAGCGCGATTTCGGTCAGCATCATCTGGGTGGTCTGTTCTCTATAGAGAAGTCTGAGGCAGAGAGTGAGTACTTGCAGGGACAGCGTTTGACCCCGTATCCTTTCACTACCGGTCAGTATAACTCTGCAACAGGTGAGATGACTACTATGTTTACCCGTAGTGAGAGCGGTACCCTTTCATATATCGGCCGTATCAACTATGCCTATGCCAACAAGTATCTCTTCGAGGCTCTGGTTCGTTCTGATGCATCAACCAAGTTTGCTCCAAAGAACTACTGGGGAACTTTCCCTGCTTTCTCTGCAGGTTGGGTAATCTCAGAGGAGAGCTGGTTCCGTAACAAGGTGAAGGGAGTTGACTTCCTGAAGCTCCGTGCTTCCTGGGGTATGACCGGTCGAGACAATACAGCGGCATGGCAGTGGATGCAGGTTTATGCACAGGATGCCAACCGTGGTACAGTATTCGAGACTGGTAAGGATTCTGGCAACCGTATCACCATCAACAAGAACAATTCTGCTGTAAATTCAGACGTTCATTGGGATAAAGACTACAAGACCAACGTGGGTATTGATGCACAGTTCCTCAACAACCGTCTGGCTGTAACCTTCGATTACTATTATGAGAAGAACCGCGAGATGCTGATGAATATCAAGCAGACTGTTCCTTCTACCGTAGGTACACAGAGTGCTGCATCCAACATCGGTGAGATGGATTCATGGGGTGGTGAGTTTTCTGTTACATGGAAGGATAAGATTGGTAAGGACTTCAAGTATCGTATTGGTATCAACACAGGTTGGTCTGACAACAAGGTACTGAATATGGACTGGGTTACAGACTATCTCTACCGTCAGATTACTCCTGGTCACCGTACAGACGTAGGTCTCTGGGGTATGCAATGCATCGGTATGTTCCGTAGCTTCCAGGATATTGAGGAATACTTCACGAAGTACAACATCTCTACTTATATGGGTCTGACCAAAGACCAGGTTCGCCCTGGTATGTTGATGTATAAGGATGTTCGTGGTGCTTACGATCCTGAGACAGGTACTTATGCCGGACCTGATGGTGTCGTAGATGTAGACAACGACCAGGTAGAGTTAGGTCACCGCAGCAGCAACCTCTATGGTTTGACCATGAATTTGGGTGCAGACTGGAAGGGACTTTCTCTGACAGCTCAGATTGGTGCAAGCTGGGGCGGTTATGCCACACTTCCTGGTGCAGCATTGAAGCCAACTGGTAATCTGGAGTATTGCAACATGCCTTCATTCTGGAATCCAGACAATATGTATGTTTATCAGGATGTATATGATGGCTCAGGTAATCTCGTTGTAAAGGAGAATCGTGAGGCTTACTATCCTAACTTGAAGTATACAGATGTGAATGCTGTAGCATCCAGCTTCTGGAGAGTGAGTACAGCACGTGTGGCTCTGAACCGCTTGACCTTGGCTTATACTTTGCCAAAGAGCTGGTTGGGTAGCATCGGCATCAACAGCTGCCGTATCAATATTACCGGTCAGAACCTCATCAACTTCTACAATCCATATCCAGACAACTTCATGAATCCTATGTCGGGATCATACGGAAGCTATCCTAACCTCCGTAAGTGGACTGTGGGTGTGAATCTCTCATTCTAATGAGATACTTATATAATTTTAAAAAGAAAAGAACAATGAAAACGACAATAAAATTATTCAGTCTTGGTCTGGTTTCAGCCTTGGCTTTCAGCTCTTGTAGTGACAGCTTCCTGGAGGAAAAGAAGAACTATGACAATGTAAATAAAGACATCTACAACTATTATGAAGGATGTAATGGTCGTCTAAACGATATCTACAGTTGGTGTTTGCCAACAACCAACGATTTGACCTGGAAGTATCCTTCTATGGGTAATGCGGATGAGGCTGGTAAGTCTACTGAGGAATACAGTGGTCTCAGCTCTTTTGTAGACCCACAGGTTGAGCTGAGCTCTACCAGTTCCACAAATTCGGTTCCTGATTTCTTCATGGGCGACCAGTCTAATATCCAGGCATCTGTATATGGTAGAATCCGTAATGTCAATGATGTAATCCAGGGTATCAGCGGCAGCACTCTTTCTGAGGAACAGAAGAATGAATTGCTCGGTCAGGTATATTTCTTCCGTGCATGGTGCTATTACAACTTGTTCAAGTGGTATGGCGGTGTGCCTCTGGTTAAGGAAACACAAGATCCTTTAGAAAGTTCTGTTACTCCTCGTGCTACATCTAAGGAGACTTACGAGTTTATTCTTGATGATTTGAATAAGGCTGCTGATATGTTGGCTGCCAAGACAGAGAATGGCTCGGGATGGTCGGAGAAAGGCCGTGTAACTACTGGTACAGCCTTGGCTTTGAAGGGTCGTTTGATGCTTTTGTGGTGTAGCCCTCTCTTCAATCGTACTAACGATGAAAACCGTTGGAAGACTGCTTATGAAACCATGAAGGCTGATTTGGAGCGTATCAACAAGTGTGGTTATCACTTGTATACAGACAATGACAATAAGAATGGTTCTACCTTTGCCAAGATGTTTACCGATGGCGGTAATAATCCAGAGGCTGTGTTCGTTACCTTATACAATAATGTAACAGGTGATGGTCTCGATAATCAGAAGAACAACAACTGGGAGCGTCAGATTCGTCCAGCTAATACAGGTGGTAGCGGTAAGAATGCTTCTCAGATGCTGATTAATATGTTCCCAATGTCAGATGGTAAACTTCCTGAGAGTTGCGATACTTATACTAAGTTGGCTCGTTCTGAGAAGACTTTGGATAGCGAGACTCCATTCCTGAATCGTGACAAGCGCTTCTATCGTACATTCGCTTTTCCTGGCTTCCGTTGGGCTTACAGTGGTAATGCGTCAGAGCGCGATGCGAACAACCCTTCTGATGGTGCCAACTATGTACTTTGGAACTATGTATGGTATACCAGCATGAATGATGCCGGCAACCCTGAGAGTGGTGATTCTTATGGTGCAGACAACCTGTTGAAGAGCCGTCAGGGTGTATATGTACGCAAGAAGAGTGATGATTTGGATGTCAATTCTTCTCCTCTTTATAAGTACGTAGCTCAAGATACCAAGGGTGCAGCTCCATTCTATTCTGCTGCTCCGTTGATTGAACTCCGTTATGCTGAGGTTCTCCTGAACCTTGCTGAGGTTGCAGCAGGTGCTGGTCATCTGGATGAGGCTGTAAAATATGTTAAGCAGATTCGTGAGCGTGCTGGTTATTCAGCTGCAAATTCTGAGGATGATGGTATCACACCTGCAGCTTACAATGATCAGGCTACCTGTATCTCTCAGATTCTCTATGAGCGTCAGATTGAGTTTGCTTACGAGGGTAAGCGTTTCGATGACCTCCGCCGTTGGATGCTCTTCGATGGTGGTACTGGCAAGGTAGAGGGTGCTCCTTCTACATGGACTTTGACTGGTTGGGGTGGCAATACCTGTACATGGCTTGGCTTCAAGGCTTTGAACGGTCAGCGTCGTGAAAATATCCAGTATCGTGTTGCTGATAAGTATGGCGTAGGTGGTACAACTTTCAATTCTGACCCATTGTTGAAAGCTGGTACTGAGCGTCCTAAGGGTGTTGATCTCCGTGAGGATGATTTGAATACTCAGCTCGAGAACTTGTCTACATGGTATAAGAACAACTTGAAGATGAAGGTACAGAAGGGTGACGGTTACGATTCTAACAAGAATTACCTCTACATGAACTTCCGTCCTAAGTATTACTTCTTAGGCTTCACTTCCGGTGCATCTATCGCCAACAAGGCTTTGCCTCAGACCATCGGTTGGGGTGATTACAACAATGGTGGTGCCAATGGTACCTTCGACCCATTGGCTGAGTAATGTCAAGAGAGGAATGACGATATAGTCATAACATAATATATTAAGGTTGCGGGGTGTGTTCTCTTTTTAGAGAATGCACCCCGTTTTCTGTCTCTGATATTTTCTGTAGGAGAGTGTGTCTAAGTCTGGATAATAGTTGGCGCACAACAGTTGACCACCGCATGCACATCACCTGTTGTGCATGCGCATATCAGCTGTTATGCAAGCGCACAACAGCTGTTGTGCGACCGGAGATACTAACTATCTCGCCAACATATCCTATCTTTTCCAGCAACATATCCTATGTTTTCCAGCAACAAGAAGAGAGGGTGTGCCGTAAGTCCATAATACAGGCTCGCAAGTCCGTTAGGCGTAATAAGTAACGCGAGTCCGCTAGGCGTTCCTGCGGATTTGCAATCCGCAGACAAAAAAGGCTCGACCTCTTTATTGGGGATTTGTAATCCCCAGCCGTAGGCTTTTCATATCTCCAAACTATATTTGCATTTTCGCTTGAGGCGGATTGCAAATCCGCCGGAACGCCTAGCGGGCTTGTCCTCAACTTCTGCCAAGAAGTCTGTTCGCTATAATATGGCTGGCCAGCAGGTGAATGCTTCTTATAAGGGTCTCGTTATCGAGAATGGCAAGAAGTTCGTTCAGAAATAATCTGACGTTATTCGGTTAGAATTTTAAGATAAAAGAAACAATCATAAAAGGGAGCGCATCACTAATGGTTGCGCTCCCTTTTTTGCATCTCTCAGGATGCTGAGTTATATGAAAAATGCACTTTCTAAGGTGCAGATTGCCTTATTGTATGCAAGTTTTCTTCGAACTGATTACCTTGCCATCCTTCAATGCCTTGATGATATAAACACCTGATGGGAGAGAATCGAGATTCTTGCCTTTTCTCACCTTGATACCTGCAGCATTGTATACCTCGTAGCTATCGGCTGCGGTTGAGGTCTGAATGTTTTGAATGCCTGTTGCAGAACCGTCTGTCAGATAGAAATGGAAGGTGCGGGTATAGGTGCTGATGTTGTCATCATCGCTTACCTTGACAGTATAATCTACGAGCGCCTTGCCACAATCTTCGTTGGCGGTGAAGATATATTCACCCTCGTTGGCACCCGTATCATGACTCATCTTGCTCATCGCATCACCCTTAGCCTCGCATTCAAACTGAGGATTGTTGGTGTAGCCATCTGCGTTTTCATCGGCATTTCCATCACTTACGCCTTTTACTTCCTCCCACCAGTCTGGCATTCCGTCCTGGTCGGTATCCGGGTAATAGCGATGTGGAAAGTACGTTGCAGGGAAGCTACCTGGTCTTTGTCGGTTGCCTTCACCTTGATGTCGATGAGGCAGTCGGCAGCCTTTTTGTTGAGGCTGATGGTGAGGATTCCCTTCTTATTGAGTTTCATCTTGCCTTCCTGTGGCTGGATGCTGTTCTCCAGGGTGAAGACTGGCTGCTGGTTGTAACCGGCGAAATACTGCTTCAGGTCGATAGTCAGCTTATTGCCTGCTGAGGTGATGAAATGTGGTTCTGCAAGCCAGTTGAGATAACGTTCCAGCTGCGTATATTCGCCATCGGTCAGCTCGTTGTTGTCGGCAGCTGACGGGTTGGTACCAGCCAGCTTCTCCCACCAGTCTGGCATTCCATCCTGGTCGGTATCCCAGTTGGCAGGGCGACGGTCGGTGAGTGCTTCAAACTCCTTCCAGGCATCGTTGCCGGCATCCAGGTTGTCATCTATCAGTCCTTTCTTGCCGGTCTTGGAACCAACATATTTATAGGTTCCGTTCAAGGTTTCTTCTACCATGCGCTGGTCGTGCTGGTCGATGCAAGGCTGGTTGGCTCCCACATCGCTCAATACGTTCTTGAAGGCAGCGCGGGCACTTTCTACCTTGGCATAGGATGGGAAGAATGGTTTGTCGGTAAATACCTTCCAGTTGACTACCTGTCCGTGAGAAGTGGTATATTTGTAGGTTTCGCCTTCCTTGTCGCTGACCAGTTCTCCATGCTTTCCTACCACAGCTCCTGCATTCTGTTTCATATCGCCCACATAGTTCTGGCGGATATTATCGTGCATGTAGTAAGCCTGACTTCCCTGGCCGGTACCTTCCAACTGGGCATTGAGGATATATTTCATGCTGGTGGCTGGTCCCATCTTGTAATAGTTGCCAACAAAGTTTACTTCGTGGGCTCCTCCGTCGCAGGCACGGTTGCCCCAGTTGTATACTACATTATTAAAGAGATCGAGCTTTCCGGCATAATATCCGGCTCCGTCCAGTCCGCCACCCATACTCCAGTTTCTTCCTTCGTTGTTGGCAAGCAGGTTGTGGTGGAACGAGCCTACATTACCACCGATGGTTGCAGCATAACCATGCTTGGCGTTGACATAATTCTGATGACCAGCCTGGTTGAGTGCTTCGGAGATGAGGTTGTGCTGGAAAGAGATGTTCTTGCCGTTGCGGCTGGAGAAAGCCTCGTCGATGGTCCAGCCTACCGAACAGTGGTCGATGATGGTATTGTCGCAGCCTGCAGCACCCAGTCCGTCGAGGGTAATGGTCTTGCCGTTTTTATCGAGATATTTTCCCAGTCGGAGACGGATGAAGCGGAAGATGCCTTCTGAGCCGAAACCGAAAGGATGCTCACGGAGAAGGATTCCCTTGCCGGGTGCAGTCTGTCCGGCTACCGTGATGAATGGATCGGAACAAACCAGACGGTCTTTCAGGTCGATGATGCCGGCAACATCGAAGACGATGGTACGAGGTCCATTAACCTTTGTGATTCCGTATCGGAGAGAGCCTGGCTGCGGATTCTCAGGGTTATCTTCTAAAGAGGTAACATGATAAACCGAACCGCCACGACCGCCGATAGCAAATCTTCCATATCCCTCGGCACCTGGGAAGGCGAGACGGCGTGGACGGAAGTTCCATACTTCGCCCTCTGAAACCTTGCCGTTGGCATCTACCTCGTCTACACGCCAGTAATAATCGTTGGCGCTGCTGAGACCGGTGACTTCGAAAGCGGCTTCTTCTGTGGTGGCAACCTTCTTCAACTGGTCGGCGCG
The DNA here is from genome assembly GCF_019249795.2 of Segatella copri. NCBI lineage: Bacteria > Pseudomonadati > Bacteroidota > Bacteroidia > Bacteroidales > Prevotellaceae > Segatella > Segatella copri. Next base: position 1,738,202 of record NZ_CP156891.1, on the reverse strand, counting down.
CTGTCCTATATAAATAAGGTGTTGCTTGGCACCTTCGCCGGCTTGCCAGCGAAGAACAACCTTGCCTCCTTCTGCATTGACGTGAAGATCATCATCGGTAGGATAAGGGTTGAGAGCGGTGGCTTTCGGGTTGGCTTTGTCGAATACCAAACCATTGATGGTGAGCGTGTTGTTTGCGTTATCCACACCTTGTAACTGATAGTGGATAACTACAGGCTGGTCGTCGGTTACATCAAATTCAATGTACGACTGGCCGCTCTGCGATGCCTTCATCTCCCTTACGGTCTGCTTAATATCCTGTGCAAGAATCTCCTGCATCATGCTCTTCTGCTGGATACGTTTCTTGCCCTTCTTCACGGTGATTATCTGTTCCTTCTCTCTGGAAACCTGGATAGAAGGAATATTGCCGGTAAGTCCGTCTACGATGTTGTGATAGGCAAGGAGAGAGTGATGCCCCGGTTTCAGACCTCGGATGGTGATGCGGAGCTGGGCATTATCGCCTTTTGACGGATATACTACGATACCATCGCTGGTGAGTCGGTCGCCCAACTGTATGCCCTGCTTAAACCAGTTGGATTTGATAATCTGGTCTTTTACGGGTGCGTCGAGCGTAATCTCCAGTTCGCTCAGAGCAAACTGGTATGTATTGCCCTGCTTCACACCAACAGGAGTGAAATTGAGGGCAGTAACTTCAGCAGCCTTTCTGCTGGCTATGTTGAAGTCAACCTGCTGCGCCTGGCTTGAAAGTGCCATCAGCGAAGCGGCAACTAAAGGAAAACATCTTCTGTTCATCATTTTTCAATTTTATGTTTTTTGTTTTATGTTTCAATAAAATAATAGATAAGTAACTTTCGTTTATATATTATAGGTGTAAGACGTTCCTGCGGATGAAATGTCCCCACCTGTTCCCGAAAAAATGCGCATGTTCATTGAGGACAAAAGAAAGGGAAAGGCGTCTTTAAGATATAACGAACAAACAATATTAAAACAATGCAAAGAAGTAAGAAGATTTTCGCTGCGATGGCATTGACTATCTTGCCAGCAGCAACTTTCGCTCAGTATCCTACTATTACAAAGGAGGCTCAGGCGAAGATTGATTCTATGCAAGCTGCATGGACTGCCCATTCTGATTCTGCTTGGGCTGTGGCTTTCCCTATTGTAAAACAAGAGGCAATGGCAGGACGTCCTTATGTGCCATGGGCTTCCCGTCCATACGATTTGCGCCAGGCTAAGATTCCTGCATTCCCAGGTGCTGAGGGTGGCGGTATGTTTACCTTCGGTGGCCGTGGCGGCAAGGTGCTGACTGTGACCAATCTCAATGATGCTGGTCCTGGTTCTTTCCGTTGGGCTTGCGAACAGGGTGGTGCCCGCATCATTGTCTTCAATGTATCGGGAAATATTGTATTGAAGACTCCAATCATTGTCCGTGCTCCTTATATCACCATCGCCGGACAGACAGCTCCTGGTGAGGGCGTGATGATTTCGGGTGAATCTTTCCAGGTTGATACCCATGATGTCATCGTTCGCCACATGCGTTTCCGCCGTGGTAATACCCATGTATGGTATCGTGAGGATTCTTTCGGTGGTAATCCGGTAGGTAACATCATGATTGACCACTGCTCTTGCGAGTTTGGTCTGGATGAGAATATCTCTTTCTACCGCCATATGTTCGATTTGCACGACGGTAAGCCAAAACGCAAGGTGCCAACGGTGAATGTAACCATCCAGAATACCATCTCTGCCAAGGCACTCGATACTTGGAACCATGCCTTTGGCAGTACAATCGGTGGAGAGAATTCTACCTTCATGCGTAACCTCTGGGCGGATAATACAGGCCGTAACCCTTCTATCGGATGGGGTGGTGTGTTCAACTTCGTGAACAACATCGTTTACAACTGGGTACATCGTACAGCAGATGGTGGTGAGTTCTCAACCATGAGCAACTTCATCAACAACTATTATAAGCCAGGACCTCTTACTCCGAAGGGTGCCATCAGCTACCGTATCGTGAAGAGCGAAAGCCGAAGCAACAAACTCTTCCCTTGGGCTCAGTATGGTCGTATTTATGCTGAAGGAAATATCGTAGAAGGCAACGAGGCTGTAACCAAGGATAACTGGAACGGCGGTATTCAGATTGCTGATAAGGATCTTCCAAATGGAATACCTGCAGATGTAAAGGCTCTGATGCGTTCTAACGAACCATTCGCCATGCCACACATGACCATTATTCCTAAGGACCAGACTTTTGATAAGGTACTTGAGAATGTGGGTGCAACCATTCCTTCCCGCGATATCGTGGACCAGCGCATCGTAGAAGAGGTTCGTACCGGTCAGGCTTACTATGTAAAGAAACTGCCTAAGAAGAATCCATATGGCGACTTCTGGGGATTGGCTGACAAGTCGAAGGCTGAAGATGGCAGTTTTAAGTACCGCCGTCTGGACAAGGAATCCTATAAGTTGGGTATCATCACAGACATCTGCCAGGTTGGTGGATTCCCTAAATATAAGAAGGTGAAGCCTTATGTAGATACAGATGGCGACGGTATGCCTGATGAGTGGGAGATTGCCAACGGCCTGAATCCTAACGACCCTAGCGATGCCAACAAGGATTGCACAGGTGACGGATATACCAATATCGAGAAGTATATCAATGGTATCAGCACCAAGGAAAAGGTGGATTGGACTGACATGAAGAACAACCACGATACTTTGGCTGAGAAGGGAAAACTCCTGTAAATCAGAAATGAATGCCCGGAGTTGTTTCTCCGGACTCATTTCTTAATGCATGACAAGAATATGGAAAAACTTTTGAGAAATAAGTTGTTAGGCGCAGCCTGTCTGCTCTTGCTTCCTTTGGGAGCAGGAGCACAGGTACAGCTCGACAGCGTGGGGCGTGATGCCAAGTATGTGAACAACATCATCGCCCGTTCGCAGAAAATCGTGGATGCGCTGCAACTGACTGATAAAAGCAGCAAGCAGAATGTGCTCCACATCATCTGTAACCGTTATTTCCTGCTGAACGATATCTATGAGAAGTTCGGCAAGAATAAGGCTGAGCGTGATGCGGAACTCTATAAGCACCACTTTGAATTTGCTGCCAATCTGGAAAACTATCTCTCAGAGAAGCAGGTAGAGCAGGTGAAGGATGGTATGACCTTCGGTGTCGTTCCGAAAACCTATCAGGCTCATCTGGAGATGATTCCTTCTCTGAAAGAAAACGAGAAACTCCAAATTCTCAATTGGTTGAAAGAAGCTCGCGAGTTTGCCATTGATGCCGAAAATTCCAAGGCTAAACATGGCTGGTTCGGAAAATACAAAGGACGCATCAATAACTGGCTCACCAAACGGGGCTACGACCTGAAGGCGGAGCGCGAGGGGTGGTATAAGCGTATTGAAGCGGCAAAGAAAAAATAAACAGTTTCCGTAAGGTTATAAAAACTCTGATGAAACAAGAGGTATGAAAAGATTATTTTCTATATGGATATTTACGTTAGTAGGGGTTGTGCAAATCTTTGCGCAACCCTTCGCGTTTGATTTTAGCTACGTGGGCTACCAGCAGAGCGAAAAGGAGATTCCGGATGCGGACGTTGTGGTCTTCGTAAAATGGAAAGAAGGCGACCAGAGCGCTCGCATACAGAAAGCCATCGACTTTGTTTCTGCCCGCAAAATGGATAAGAAGACGGGACTACGAGGGGCTGTCTTGCTCGGTAAGGGTGTATTCGAACTCTCACAGCCGCTTCGCATCCAGACTTCGGGCGTGGTGCTGAGAGGTACTGACCGCAATCAGACGGTGCTATATAAAAAAGGTGTAGACCGTGGGGCGGTGGTGTATCTGGAAAGCGAAAAGCAGATGCAGATGCTGGGCGAACCAATGAAACTGTCTGCTCCCTGGAAGTTGGGAGAGCGGAAGGTGACACTGCCTGCCGGCTGCAAGATGGGCGATGAGATCCTGATTGTCCGACCTTCTACCAAGGAATGGATTCAGAAGATGGGCTGTGCTGACTTTGGTGCAGGCAAGGATCTGGGCTATTGGGGCTGGCATCCGGGAGAAATCGATGTGCGCTGGACCCGTAGTGTGGTTTCTGATGGAAAGGGAGGATTGCAGTTGGATGCTCCTTTATCCATGTCGCTCGGTCAGGATGATGCGGAATGCTTCGTTCAGCGCATCGCCGGTAATGACTGGCGCTTGAAGAATGTGGGTGTAGAAAATCTCACGATAGATTCTGAATATGATGCTACCAATCCGAAGGATGAAAACCATGCCTGGGAGGGTGTATATATTAATAAGGTGAAAGATGGTTGGGTGAGAATGGTGAATTTCCGCCATCTGGCTGGTTCGGCTGTAGTAACCCAGCGTGATGCTTCCCGTATCACGGTAGAGGATTGCATTTCTCAGGCTCCTGTCTCTGAAATCGGTGGCTATCGTCGTCGCACCTTTCTCTGTATGGGCGAACAATGTCTGTTCCAGCGTTGCTATTCTGAACAGGGCATGCACGATTTTGTGGCTGGTCTCTGTGCAGCGGGTCCTAATGCCTTCGTACAATGTGATGGTTATGAATCGCTGGGTTATAGTGGTGCAGTGGGACCTTGGTGTACAGGATTGCTCTTCGATAATGTGAATATCGATGGCAATGACATCAAGTTCTGCAATCTCGGTCTCGAAGGTTACGGCATCGGATGGAATACAGCCAACAGCCTCGCTTACCAATGTACGGCTGCCGGAATCTTTGCCGACAGCATTCCTGATGGCAGCAACAACCATGTGTTTGCCTGTTGGGCGCAGTTTAACGGTTCTGGCGATTTCCAGCAATGTAACAATCATGCCAAACCATGGAGCCACTTTGCATCTCTTCTGGAGAAACGCCTGGGTAGGGATGTCTCTGCTCAATGTCGTGTGCTGGAGAGAGAACGCAACAATGTGAGCAATAATCCTACCTATGATGTGGCACAGAAGATGGTGGAAGAGGCGCGCAAACCTCGCATCACCATGCAGATGTGGATAGCAGACAGCGCCCGGTTCATGGCTTCTGTTTCTCCTGTTAGGGCTATGGATGTGGATAAAATCAAGGAACGTTCTAAGAAAAAGGCGGATCTTGCCCATGCCGGGAAGCCTGTCTTCGCGATAAAGGAGGGTAAAATCATGGTGGCTGATACGCTGTTGAAGGGTGCAAGAATGAATACCCCTTGGTGGAACGGACGTGTTCGTTACTCGGCTTTCCCTAAGATTGCCGATGCCGTGACCCGTTTTGTGCCGGGAATGGAGGGACAGGGCACTACCACCCGTGTGGATAGTGTGGTGGTTCATCTTCGTAATAAGCATGTGGTGCTCTTTAATCAGAACTACGGCTTGTGGTATGACCGCCGTCGTGACGACCACGAACGTGTGCGCCGCCGTGATGGAGATGTCTGGGCTCCGTTCTATGAACAGCCTTTTGCCAGAAGCGGACAGGGCACGGCTTGGGACGGACTGAGTAAGTATGACCTTACAAAGTTGAACCCGTGGTACATCAGCCGCATTAAGGAATTGGCAGAAAAGGGAGCCAAAAATGGTTTGCTGGTTATCAACCAGCAGTATTTCCAGCATAATATCCTGGAGGCAGGTGCCCATTGGGTAGATTGTCCATGGCGCCCAGTCAACAATATCAATGGTACGGTGTTCCCTGAACCTGTTCCTTTTGCTGGTGATAAGCGTGTATGGATGGCTGAATACTTCTATAATATAGATAATCCGGTGATGCGCCAGCTGCATAAGCAGTATATCATGAAGATGCTGGATGCCTTTGCTGATGAGCCGAACGTGATTCAGTCGATTGGCGAGGAATATACGGGACCTTATCATTTTACGAAGTTCTGGTTGCAGACCGTTGCCGAATGGGAGGCTAAGACGGGCAAGCATGTCTGGGTGGCTTTGTCGTGCAACAAGGATGTGCAAGATGCCATCCTCCAGGATCCGGAGTTGAGAAAGGTGGTTGACATCATTCATATTGAACAGTGGTATTATACCCAGAAGGGACTTTATGCTCCTGAAGGAGGCAAGAATCTGGCACCTCGCCAGTATCAGCGTCGCCTTCGTCCGGGCAAGGTTACCTATGATGATGTCTTCAAGAGTGTGAGCGAGTATCGTCAGGCTTATCCTGAGAAGGCTGTCATTTACAGTGGGGCTTCGGCACCCGAGAATGGCAAGGCAGTGATGGATGCCGGCGGCTCCTGTCCGAATGTGAAGTAATATGTAAGATGTAATAAAAATAGAGAAGATGAAAAGAATGATGATAACAGAATCTGTAAGAAATCTTTTATTGGATTCCGACTTTCTGGAGTCGGTACTCGGTTCTCCTATCGTAGAACCGGATGCCAACTCTGGGAGGCCGGCATCTTCTCGAAAGTTTGAGAAAATGTATCTTCCTGCCGAAATAGAGCAGGCAAAATATGTTCTTCTTCATCTTGACGAGATTTCTGACTTGTTGTCTGAAACAGATATAGAAGAACTGAAAAATCGCATAAAAAGCCACTTGTACCCTTAAAATGGGAGGAAAAATACACTGAATACCAATTTTTCCCATTCATTTACCTGATTTTTCCTTAGAGTTTGCTGCATTTAGGCTACTTTTGCACCATCAACAAACAAAAGTATACCTAAGATGAAAACAAACTACAATAACATCAGAGAAAGAGAGAAAGCAGCACAGACGTTGCTCGCTGCCTATCGCCAAGGCGACCAGAACGCTTTCATGTCTTTATATGATATGTACGCGGAAATGTTGCTCAATTATGGTCTGTGTATTACATCAGACAAAGAACTTGTAAAAGATTGTGTACAAGATGTGTTTATCAAACTCATCTCTAAAAGCCAGGATTTACAAGTTACAAAGGTAACCTCTTACCTGCTCATTTCTCTCCGCAACAGATTGCTGGATGAGTTTCGCCGCAAGAACTATATGACGGAGACTGCGGTGGAGGATATCCGTATCTCTACAACTGTAGAAGATGTGGAAAACTCTTATATCCTTGATGAAAGTTCGCTCAATAATGTTCGTAAGGTACAGATCCTGATGGATGAGCTGACACCACGCCAGCGCCAGGTGTTCACCTTATATTATATAGAGCAGCGCAAATATGAGGACATCTGCGACATCATGCAGATGAACTATCATAGTGTACGCAACCTGGTACATCGTGGCATGTTGAAGTTACGTGCAGCCGTAGCAGTATAAACTCTTCTGAAGGAGAAAGGTGTTTGACTGATGTTATTGGTAGACCCGAAATAGAGATTTGCACTTTTAGGTTAGTGATTATCAAAAATAGGTTTATTATAGTTATAAAAAATAGGCAGGGGACTCCGTGAGGAATCTCCTGCTTTTTGTTTTATGTCTTGTTGTTTCGCTTTACCCCAGCAACGCTTCAGCTATCTTGATGTCGAATGGGGTAGTAATCTTGATGTTCTCACGGTTACCCTCTACCATTGCAACCTGACAGCCAAGACTTTCTACCACCGAAGCATCATCGGTAAACTGTTCCTTGTATTCCTGGTTGAAAGCCTGCTTTGCCAGACCGATGTCGAAGGTCTGGGGAGTCTGCACCACGCGGTAATCGCTGCGCAGCACATTCTTTCCGCCTCCGTGCTGGTCGATATAGCGCAGGGTGTCGGTTACGGCATATACAGGGATGGCTGCATATTCTTCGCGAGCCGTCTCGAAACATTCTTCAATCACTTCCTTAGATACGAATGGGCGCACGCCGTCGTGAATACCCACTACGCCATCTTCATCATCAGAAATGAGTGCCAGTCCGTTTTTGGATGACTGGAAACGGGTGTCGCCACCATTGGCTATCTGGTGTTTGATATCAAAATGTTGCTCCTCGCAGAGCTGGTGCCAGTATTCCTGTTGACTCTCCGGCAGAACCAGGATGATGTTCAATGCAGGGTCGTATTCATGAAAACGCTCTATGGTGCGCATCAGGATAGGCTTGCCCGCTACCGGCAAGAACTGTTTGGGAATCTCACTTCCCATGCGGAGGCCCTTGCCTCCGGCTACTATGATTACGTAATCCACTTTGTTACTAATTAATAGTTTATAATTTATAGTTTATAGGGCTTACTTGCTTTTCATGAGATGATCATACATCATGCCATCCTGCAGGGCAGCTACGGTTTCCTTGCTTACGAAATAGCTCAATATCTTATAGGCGTATGGGAGGGTTGCTGCAGGACCTTCGCCTGTAATCACGTTGCCGTCTTCCTGGAAGAGGGTGGCGGTATATTCGGTGTTCTCGCCGAAATACTGCTCAAAGCCAGGATAACAGGTAGCCTTCTTTCCTTCGAGGATGCCTGTGCTTGCCAGAACCATTGGGGCTGCGCAGATGGCACCGATTCGCTTACCAGCCTTGTGCTGGGCGATGAGCGCCTGGCGTACACCTTCGTGCTCGTTCAGGTTTGTACTGCCTGGCATTCCGCCCGGAATCATCAGCATGTCAGCATCTTCAAAGCTGGCAATATCCTCAAACTTCAGGTCAGCCTTGATGGTAACACCATGCGATGTTTCTACCCATTCAGTACCCGTTACACTTACAGTCTTGATGTCTACACCACCTCTACGGAGGATGTCAACCGGAGCCAATCCTTCGATTTCCTCGAAGCCATTGGCAAGAAATTCATATACCTTAGCCATAATTTATTTGTTTTTTGTCTTGTTATTCAAATAATATGATTACCTTTGCAAAAGTAAGAATAATTATTGAAATAACAAAATAAATGGCACAGCAACATTTAAAATTCGCAATATTTGGTAATGAATACCAGGCTAAGAAGTCGGCTTCGATAGAGAAAATCCTTCTTTATCTCGAAAAGAAGGAGGCTGAAGTTTATGTGGAGAATGCTTATTACGAGTTTCTTACCCGCGACCAGCATCTCGATGTGAAGGCGGCTGGGGTGTTCGAGGATTACAACTTCGATGTGGATTACGTCATCTCTATGGGTGGTGATGGTACCTTCCTGAAGGCAGCGAGCCGTGTGGGAGCCAAGGGTACGCCTATTATCGGTGTGAATATGGGCCGGTTGGGCTTCCTTGCCGATGTGCTGCCAAGCGAGATAGAGTCGGCGCTGGACAGTCTTTATGCCGGTGAATGTCTGATAGAGGAGCATGCGGTGATTCAGGTGGAGGCAGAAGGTGGCATACTTGCCGGCAATCCGTTCGCCCTCAACGATATCGCCGTGCTGAAGCGTGATGATGCTTCGATGATTTCCATCCGTACGCAGGTTGATGGCGAATTTCTCGTTACTTATCAGGCGGATGGTCTGATTGTTACCACGCCAACAGGTTCTACGGCATACAATCTATCTAATGGCGGTCCTATCATCATTCCGCAGAGTGGCAGCATCTGTCTTACTCCGGTGGCTCCTCACAGTCTGAACATCCGGCCTATCGTAATCAACGATACGGCAGTCATCACGCTCGATATCGAGAGTCGCAGCCACAACTATCTGGTAGCCATCGATGGACGTAGTGAGCGTATGACGGAGGAAACCCGCCTCATTATCCGCAAGGCTCCTCATAGCATCAAGATTGTGAAGCAGCGCAACCAGCGTTACTTCTCTACCTTGAGAGAAAAACTGATGTGGGGTGCTGACCAGCGCGAAAGATAATTAGAATAAGAAAGATAATTAAAATAAGAAAAGAGGTATATCCCGAAGATGAATCTTGGATATACCTCTTTTTCCTAACCTAAAACAACTAACTAATAATTTTGTTCACACAAAACTAAACCTAAAAACATAAACCTTAATAAACCTAAAAGCCTAAAACTGAAAAACTTAAACTATTCTTTGAACTTATTTGTTATATTCTTATCTGATAATCACTTTCTTTCCCTGGTGGATGTAAACACCATTCTTTGCAGGCTTCTTACCCAATTTCATACCGCTAAGTGTATACCATGCATTGTCTGTTGTGGTATTGCTTATGGTTGGAGTTCCTGTGATGCCTGTTGGTGGTGCCCAGGTGGCGGTAACATCCTTGCAGGTGTATTTGCCATTACTCTGTGCAGTGGTAATCTCGTAGAACTTGGTGCTGTTGCCAGCGTTCATGTCTACGGACTGCTTCTTGTCTTTTCCCTGATTGAAGATGATGTTTACGATAGCATCCTTGCTCTTGATCTTGAAGTCCATATAGTACCACTTCTTACCGTTCAGCGTCTTGGTTGCTGTGACAGCAGTACCTGGCCATTTTTCTGTGAGCTCTCCGCTTGTATTCCATGCGTAGAAATACATGGTTGAACCCCAGTTTGTTACCTGGTCAGCATTGGCATATACGGTGATGGTATATGGCTCGAATGCCTTGACGGTATAATTGTAGGTACGGATACCTGTTACGGTTCCGTTGCTGAGCAAGCCAACCTTCAAGGTGCAGGTCTCATCTATGTTGATGTTGCTACCTGTAGCCACCTGCTTGCTCTTGGCTGTAGGGGCTGTGCCGTCAGTAGTGTATACCAGTTTGGCATTGCTGTTCTGGCTGACAGCCGTAAGCTTAGCCTTGAAACCTGCCTCGTATTCGCCTGATGGTATATTGCACCATGCGGTTTCTGCTGATTTAGAAAGATAATAACGGTAGTGGTATCCTTCGAGAATCTGTGCATAATCAGTGCCTGGAGTATATGCCTTGGTGTTGTTTCCTACAACCACGATGAGTTTCGCCTTGTTGCCAGTAGTCTCATTGGCAAAGCATGCGGTCTGTGCCATCTTGTTGGTATAATTGCTCATGTTGGTGATGCCTGCAAGTTTGCGGGCTTCAATCATGCTCTTGATTTCCTGTTTGTAGGCTCTCCAGTGTGGCTGGAACACGCAAGGAGTTCCCGGCATGGCGAGCATATAGGCATTTGCAGCAAGCGTATCTCGCATAAGCGGATCCTGCTGCTCATCTTTAGAACGGAATTGCATGTCGTGATTCTCTACGAATGTGATGGCATACTGACGATAAGTTGGGTCATGCATCAGATTGATATCGCTCTTCAACTTCGACCAGTTTGGTGATGAAACAATCTTATTGTCTTTTACGCCTACTGCATCACGTACATTATAACGGAACTGGAAGTCGAAGGCTGCACTCTTCTTGTTAGTCTTGTTTATCCAGTTGATGATAGATTGGTTTCCATCCCAATATTCACCTACCGAGAATTCTACACCGGTAGCATCATTGTAGTCAGCCACGTGGGTACCGCTGAAACCCTTTACCATGTCGTAGCGGAAACCGGTATATCCTATATCCTCCTTCAGAAATTTCAGATATGCCTTGATAATCTTCTGTACGTTCTCGCTCTTATGGTCAATATCACGGCATCCTCCAAAGTCGGTTCCCTCATCATAGTTATTGCTGAGGCTAACCCCGTCTTTTTTTGCCTGTGTTGCCGTACTTCCACTATCATCATTCTTGCAGATATCGGTAGACAACATCTGGTAAGTCACTCCATTGTATGTCTCTGCAGGGAAGGTGAACCAGCCGTCTGTATTGCGGTGGTTGACCACAACATCTGCTATTGCGCCTATGCCGTTGGCTTTGAATTTGGCAATCAGACTTCTGAGTTCAGCCTCAGTTCCGAATGAGGAATTCTGGTTGAAATAATAATATGGCTTATAGCCCATCACCTTTGTGGTTTCGATGCATTTACCGCTTTGTGGGAGCCATACTAGGTCGATGAAACCTTTCATGTCATCGGCTTGCTTCTCTAAAACAGTCCATTGGGAGTAGTCGTAAGAATCCCATGAGAATCCTTGCAGCATGACGCCACTATAGTTAGCAGGCCAACCTTGTGCAAACATATTGATGCTTGCCAGTAAAGCGATAAGTGTAAAGTATATCTTCTTCATAATTATCATTGTATTTTGTGATTATTATTTTATGTTTAATTGCAAGTTGTATTGTTATACGTTGGCAAAGTTACGATTTATTTCATTAGCTTGTTCAAAAATTGATGCAAATCAAGCGAATAAATTGTGCAAACGTTTGCATTCCGGTGCGCTTTTCTTCTATATATAATTTAAGGTATATGTAGCTTTAGGAGATAATTATGATTAAAAAACTAGAAAACATTTGACGGTCTCGTTTTTTATTGCGTAATTTGCGTTGCGTAAAAAGCGCAATGAACGTTTGTATAATGAATGATAACAAGATATGGCAAGATTGAACAATCCTTTTGTGGTATATGGCTATAAGGGCGCAGAGTATTTCTGCGACCGCTTCTTTGCAAAATGGCTGGTGAGAGGAGGAATCATAGCCAACTGAGGAAATGAAAATTACGTCCTGATGCAGCATTTGCTACGTCCCGACGCAGTAAAAGATGCGTCCCGACGCAGTAACAGATACGTCGGGACGTAGTTTCAGAAGCATCCTGGTAATCATCAAGTGAGCCTCTTTCGCTTCATGTACGTCATTGCGCAAGTTCATACGTTTCATTGAATTGAAGGATACGACTGCGCTGGGTTAAGGATACGACTGCGCTGGGTTAAAGATACGAATTCGTTGGGTGATGGATTCGACTTCGCTGGGTGGAAGAGGCAATTTCGTTGGCTGAATAAAGCACTTGATGTTGCAGAATGAAGTGGTTGATGTTGCAGAATGAAGTACTTGAATGAGGCGGTTGATGTTGCTGAATTTTCAACTATAAGTTGACTGAACTTTAGCATGCGGTTCAAGAACGCCCTGAAGGGGCAAAACTTGCGAAAGTCCAGCTAGCCTCTACTTATTCCTTCAATTTCTGGATTTCCTCCAGTGGAAGTTCGGTGGCTGTTGCCATTGGTGATTTTAATATTGTGGCAAGCATATAAAGTCCTTGCTCTGTAAATCCCTTTACAGTTGCATGAGAAAACTTCAATGTTTCGAGGTGGTCAAAATTTTTAATCAGTTCATTTTTTCTCGCTGTCATTCAACTCAATAACATAACCTGGAGGAAACTTTTTAGGGTTGTTCCTTAGTGCTTGGTTGATTTCTCTGGTTTCTACTCCATATAATTCAGCAACATCTCTGTCAAGGATAACTTGCGTATCCCTGATGATAATGATTTTTCTTTCTGTTTTTACAATATCTTCTTGATGTCCCATAATTTCTTTTTTATAGCTTTTCTTCTGCAAAGATATGACTTTTCCTCATAACTTCCAAGGTTTTAGGGAAAAAATACTTGAAAAGGGGGAGGAGAACGAAAAAAATAGGCGACTCCCGGAATTGAGAGCCGCCTATTGGTTATACTATTTTTATTATGATGAAACAGATGCTTATTCTACTGTGCAGTAGATATTGTCATTTGTCTTTCTTGTTGGATACAACTTGACTGTGTTGCCTGCTACTGTAATGTTGTCGCCACCAGCAGTAAGGTTATTGAGACTTCCACCGAGGTTGATGTCCCAACCACCATTTACGCGGAACTTCCAACCATCGGCAGTAACACCTACATTTGTTGCCTCGAAGCAATACTCTTCAGCATTCCAAGTCATGACTGCGTCGCCATCCCAATTGTTGAAACCACCAATCATACCCATGGTCTCAACCTTAGTGGCTGTGATAGTGCCTTCTGAAAGATTAACATCGAAGTAGTAGACACCCTCTCCAGCGTTCACGCCGATGTTTCCATTTTCGTTGGTAGCAGCTCCACCAAAGCTTACAAATGCACCAGCATTGATTTCGTTGTCCCAGCTTCCAGCTACACGCTGGAACTTGAACTGGAGACCAGCTCCGTTCGGATCGGCTACATATACATAACCAGTGTATACGCCCTTTGCCTCGTCCACGAGAGCGAGCTTCTGGTCAGAGTTCTTCCAACCGTCAGTTGCGCCAATGAAGTAGATGAATGGATCGTATTTAACCTCCTCGAAGGTATAAGTGTAGTCCATCATGTTGAGGGTGAGCTTATACTTACCAGCCTTAGCTATCTTACCAGCCTTAGCGTCACCATTTGTCAAAGAACCAGTCATGCTGTCTTCGCCGTCAACCTTAGGACCTACTACACCAGCAGCAGATGAATCGGTATTACCTGCATCAACGTTCGCCTTAGGAATAATCTTCCAATACTGGTCCGCCTTGGTTGTTTCGAAAGTGATAGTGAAAATAGGATCTTCATATACATCCTTATCGCTGTGTTTGAATGTCTGCTTGTCACTTATAGTATTCCAACCATTTACGTCATCTGTAGTAAACATGTCACCTACGAGGTAGTAAGCTGCATCGATGAATGGAGCCTTTGGAGTCATTACGAGGTTAATCTTGCCTGCATCAATGAGAACAGCCTGACCCTCTTTTATAGCATTTACATAAACCTGGGCATCAAAAGTGCGGGCTGTAGGACGCTTGCCATAAGCTGATTCTACAACAGATGCGAGGTCAGCTACTGCACCCTTACCATCAAGACTTGTATTAACTGTAGTCTTGGTTGCATTCTCTACACCCTGAGGAGTAAGCTCAATGCGAGCATTTCCCAAGGTAAAACCTTCAGGAAGAGCAGCGCTGCTTAAAGAGAAGGTGTTGACACTATCTGTAGTCACACTGGCAAAGTCGATGGCCTGAGCTGCTGTTGCAGTAAAGCCAGGAATTGTGATGGCATCTTCCTGTGGGTTAGTCTGAGGATCTGCCCAGTCTTTGAAATCTTCGCTGCAGGACCCCATGAAGAGGCCTGCAAGTGCGATAGAGATATATAATGATAACTTTTTCATTTTACTTCGATTTTAAATCGTTATTACTTGATTTCACCAGTTCCCTTAGAGAAGTTGAGGTGAACCTGCTGACCTACTTCACCTGTAACTCTATCCTGGTCGCCGCCTGTTGCACGGTACTTGATCTTACCGTCTAATACAACGAACTCAGAATGCCACCAGTCGTGTCCTGGAATCTTAACGTACATACGTACACCCTTATCAGTACCAGCAGGAACTGAACCTACGAATGCAGGAGATACGAATTCTCCGTCCATGGTTGTAGGTACAGTGAATGACCAGCCTTCTGCTTCTTCTGCGAAATCGTCGCTGCCAGCTGCAGGGCCAATCAGCCAGATTGTTGGCTTGTTGAACTGAACGTCATAGTGGATTTCACGGTTTACAACAGATGTTGTTACGATTACGAGATACCAGCCTGGTTTGCTAGAAGCGATATTGCCATCCTTGTCGATGATATCGTCCTTGCAGTCGCCGGAAACTGTAATGCCAGCATAACCAACTTCGCTCTTATTGCTTTCAGCTACAGTATTGAGCTTGATACCGCTATCGTCGATATAGACAAGACGCCAGAAGGTATTATCTGTACCATAAACCTGAACCATGTCGAAGCTCTTTGCCCAATCCCAGTCACAGAAGTTACCTACTATATGTACATGGCTAGGTAAGTTGACAGGTGGCAATGAGAACAAGAGGTGAATCTTGTTGAGTGAAACCACATTAGAAAGAATCTCTGTTCCTTCTACAACATTACCATTACTGGTCACAATATTTGCCTTCAAACGGAAGTAAGCTTTTACGTCCATAGGGAAATCAGCCTCTGTCTTGCCTTTCTCCACAAAGATGTTGGTCAAAGCACTTGCCAATGAAGATGCATTGATTGCAACCTTGGCACTTGTGCTGGTTTCTGAAAGCTCAACAGCATCAGTCATATTTTCATCTGTAGCGACCTGTACTGTATATTGAACGCTAGCTGTATAGCTATAGTTAGGCTGTGAGCAGGTCAACATAATCTTAGACGAATTCGCCAGGTCGATTGGGGTATTCTGCAATGCAGGAGTATTCAACTTGAACTCTGTTGGTGACTGAATAGTCGGATTAGAGTCATTGTCGTCGCTACAAGCTGTCATGAGAAATAAACTCATGACAACGAGTAGAGCTGATTTAATTATATTTTTCATAATGAATTCCTTTTTATGTTTGCAAATTAATATCCAGGATTCTGAATCAGATTCTTGTTAGATGTCAACTCATTGGTTGGGATAGCAAAGATGTTCAAATGTTCAGAGAAGTTGCGACCTTCCTTGGTGCCGCCCTTCCACTGCCAGTTGTAGTTGACATTGCCACCATAACGGTTGAAACGGATCAGATCCATACGACGGCGACCCTCGAAGTAGAACTCACGGCTCCATTCATCGCAGATATCGTTCAGAGAATAGCCTCTGTCTTCACGAGTAGAGGCATTTGCACGTTTGCGGATAGCATTGATAGCTGCGGTACCTTCCTCTGTAGTCTGACCACCATTGATGCGGGCATCAGCCTCTGCAAAGTTCAGGTATGCCTCTGCTACACGCATCAGGAAGAAGTCTGCATCAGGGAATGTAGCATCTTTACCTGCGCTTCCATCTGTCTTGAAGTTGGTGAACTTAGCAACACCGAAACCGCTCTTGAAAGTAGCAACGTCATCATTATCCAATGAACGGTTTACACCGTTGAAGAGAGCACGGTCATCACCGGCAGCTTTTGCTGTAGCGTAGCTTTCAAGATTTGGAACGTTACCATTAGGGAAGAACTTCTTCACCAAGTCAGGACGAGCGCGGTTACCACCCCAAGCCTGGTCAGTACCATTGGTAGCTGAAGGGTTGTTTGGATTTGCGTGCATATCTTGATCGTAGGTAGAAGCCAACAGGAAGAGTGTAGTACCCCAGCTTGTGGTCTTCAAACCATCCTGCAAGAGAGGGAAGATACCCTCGTAAGCTGCATCTGTCTCACCGTTATCGCCCATGAAGAGCATCTGGTAAGCACTCCAGCCGTTTACGCTTTTGGTGTTCAGCTTATAAGAAGAATCCATCACCTTCTTGGCGTATGACTTAGCCTTCTCCCACTGAGGTGTGCCTGTATAAACCTCTGCATTGAGGTAGAGGCGGGAGAGAAGCAACCAGCATGCAGCCTTATCTACACGACCGTAACCGGCATCTGTTGACTTCTTAGCCTTTGCATCAGAAAGGCTTGGCTCTATTTCAAGAAGCTCCTTCTCAAGCCATTCGTAAACCTGTGCTCTGGTATATCTTTCAGGCTTGGTCAATGGCTGAAGTGTAAATGGGATGTTGCCCCATCCGTCCATCAAGCTAAAATATTCGTATACTCTCAGGAAGCGAATCTCTGCAAGCTTGGTTGCATCCTGATCTCCTGCTTCTGCAAGATACTGGTTGCAATAAGCAATACCTGTTGTGATACGGGCATACAAACCAATCAACATTGGGTTTGAGGCATTGTAGCTATTATAGCAGAAGCCGGCTATACCATCATCACCCCAACCGCAGATAGCCTCATCGGTTGGTAATTCGTTTGCATTGAATGTCTGGCGTATAAAACCAGATGTTCCACCGTCAATACCATCAATGTCGCAGTCACCATTAGCACCACCATTACCAGCCAGGGCAAAGTTAGCATAGCACTTGTTGAAAAGACCATCGATGTTAAGGCCTGTCTGGATGTTTGGGTTAATCGGAGTAACGTCCAAATCACCGACACATGATGTTGCTGTTCCCATTGTGAGCAGAAGTGCTGCTACTGGAACAATATTTTTAATATATTTTTTCATAATTGATATCCTTTCTTATTAGAAATTCAAGCTAAGACCAACTACTACAGAGAATGGACGTGGGTAGAGGTTGTTGTCGTTACCATCGCCTACTTCTGGATCCAAACCGTCATAATTGGTTATTGTGAATACATTTGATGCAGTAGCGTATGCACGACCTGAAAGTCCATGCCAGCCGCTTGACTTAAACAGGTTGTTGAAGCTATAACCCAATGTGATGTTGTCGCACTTCAGGAATGAAGCGTTCTTCACATAGTAGTCAGACAACTTAGAAGTGATCTCGTAGGTCTGCCAGTTTCTCTCAACAGTACTCTTCATACGGTTAGAGAAGTACTTCAAAGAGTTAGAGAACCACTCACCTGTATTCATGTTACTCATGCTCTGCTCAACATTGTTATATACATAGTTGCCGATGCTTGCACGCAAAGAGAAACCGAAGTCCCAGTTCTTGTATTCCAAGCGAGAAGAGAAGCCCATGGTTACAGGAGCTGCTGGGCTCTTGTAGAGATACTTATCGCTTTCATTGATCTTACCGTCACCGTTACGGTCAACTACGCAGTTCTCAATTGGCTTGCCGTTCTTGTCGTAAACCTGCTGGTAAACATAGTATGAGTTCATAGCATAACCCACCTGGTTAGCCTGCAGATAAGCACCAGAACCATCACCTACCTTGATGTTTGTATTAACAACAGGAGCACCATTCTCAGATACACCATTCAAGTCGGTAATCTCGTTCTTGTTGTAAGTGAAGTTGTATGTCATGGTCCAGAACCAGTCCTTGGTCTGGATAGCACGCCAGGTAATAGCTGCTTCAACACCGGTATTCTTCAAGGAACCGATGTTCTGCCATGCCTGGTTCTTGTAACCTGCCATAGAAGAAAGTGGAGCATAGTTCAACAGATCGGTAGTCTTTCTGTAGTACCAATCTACGCTACCAGACAATCTCTGATCCATGATGCCCCAATCCAAACCTACGTTGTAGGTAGAGGTTGTTTCCCACTTCAAGTCAGGACGGTAGTTGTTTGGTCTATAAAGTTCACCTGTGCCAGTAACAGGATAGAAACCATTTGTACCTGTGCTGATAGAATAAGATGGAATCCACTCATAATCGCCGATAGAACCAGCCTGCTGACCAGTCTTACCATAACCCAGACGGAGCTTCAAGTCAGACAACCAGTTAGCGTTCTTCAGGAATGCTTCTTCGTTAGCCTTCCATGCAAAAGCGAATGATGGGAACCATGCCCAGTGCTCCTTGAAACGTGAAGAACCATCATCACGGACGGTTGCTGTCAGGAAGTAACGGTCGAGCAATGTGTAGTTGGCACGTCCGAAGAAAGATACCAGGTAGCTTTCGCTCTTCTCGCTATATGGAGTATGAGGACGCTCTGTGCCAGCAAGACTTGCATCGTTATTTGTTTCAGGATAATAACCTACATAGTCATTGTTCTTGCTGCGCCAGAAGTGCTGCCACTCATAACCAGCCATGATGTCGAAGTGATGAATCTTGTTGAAATCCTTGTAGTACTGAGCGTAAGCACTCAAAGAGAGGTTGCGCTTCAGAATTTCCTCACCACCGTAGCTGCCATAGTACAATGCGTTTGTGCAAGATGTAGCAAATGACTGGCTCTGGCGACCCTTTGAGATATCTGCACCCAAGGTAGCATGCAATCTCAAGTCCTCGAAACCGTGTACCTTATAGTCGATGTCTGCACTACCGATGAATGAACGGCTGTGAGCAATCTGACTGCCCTGATCCAGCAAAGACAGAGGGTTAGGCATCTGTGTGGTGCTGTCATAAGTGAAAGGCCATGTATTGTCACCATACTCTGCTTTCTTTGACCACTGGAAATAGCCACCATAGTTCTTGAGAGTCTGGTCCAGGAGACTGTTGCCATCTTTGTCTCTAAGCTGATTCTTGTGATATTCAGATGTAAAGTTGTATGGATCCTGAGTTGGATCCATTCTTACAGCTGCTGATACAACAGAACCATCTGTATATAAGGTTCTAGCATACATACCCTTGGCATTCAGGTTCAATGTCAAGTGATCCTGGAAGAATGATGGGTTCAAGTTCAAAGATGCTGTTGCACGCTTGAAGTCAGATGTCTTCACGATACCCTGCTGGTCTGTATAACCTACAGAAACACGGTATGGGAGTGACTTTGCTGCACCAGAAACTGTAATGTTGTGGTCGTGGCTGATAGCTGTACGGTAAATCAAGTCCTGCCAGTTGGTGTTGGCTGTACCCAGTGCGCTGTAAGCTTCACTGTCTTTTCCATACAGTTTTTCAACTGTTGCACGGAACTCGTCAGCGTTAAGAACATCAATTGTGTTCTTCTTCTCGCTGATGGTTATGCTACCAGAGTAAGAAACGGTAGGTTTCTGACCCTTGCGACCCTTCTTGGTTGTAATGATGATGACACCATTAGAACCGCGGGAACCATAAATAGCAGTTGCAGAAGCATCCTTCAAGACACTGAAAGACTCAATATCCTGTGGGTTAACTACAGAAAGGAGATTAGAAAGACCCTTAACACCATCGTTGTCCATTGCCAGACCATCGATAACGATCAATGGGTCGTTAGATGCGTTCAAAGAAGAACCGCCACGAACACGAATCTTGGCACCACCACCAGGAGTACCGTCGTTGCTGGTAATGTTTACACCGGCAACCTTACCTGTAAGCATATCCTGTGCATTAACAACCACACCCTTATTCTTAGAATCAGGTTTGATAGCTGTTACAGAACCGGTCAGGTCTGACTTCTTAGCCACACCATAACCGATGACAACGACTTCATTCAAAGCCTTTGAGTCATCTTCCAAGGTAATGTTCATGTTACTAGATGCCTTCACTGTCTGCGGTGTCATACCCAGATAGGTGAATGTAATCTTGGCACCTGGCGCTGCATCAACTGAGAAGTTACCATCCATGTCGGTAATACCTACTGCCTTACCGTTAACTGTAATGGTAGCACCCATGATAGGCTCACCAGAAGCATCCTTCACATGTCCCTTAACTGCATTTGTCTGCGCAAAGGAACTCACCGTCAGAAGCAGACCGCTTGCTAGGGTCAACGCTCTGAGAGGCAATTTAATTTTTACCTGCTTCATCATTTGCTTGATTTTTAAGTTAATGTATAATATTAAATTATTTACTTTTTCTTCTTTTCTTCTTGGCTTAAGTTGTTGTCGTTCCTACTCAAAATGCCGTTCTGGCTCTTGTTTAGTCTTTCTGGCATCTTACTTATATTATATAAGGTAGGAATGGGGGCGCTTGCCCATAAACTTGTCGTTTCTGTGTGCAAAATTAAGTTCTTTTCTCTAATGTTGTACTATTTTTGTGTTAATTCCGTTATTTATTTTGTGCAAACGTTTGCACAGAAATTACTTGATTTAAGTCAAGAACTTTGAACTGATATTGAGGATATTTCGTAATTTTGCAGCACAACTAATAGCAATGGGCGATAAAGAAACAATAACAATGAAAGATATTGCTCGCGATCTGGGCGTAAGTGTTGCCACAGTGAGCCGGGCATTGAAGGACAGTTCTCGTATCAGTACTGCCCAAAAGGAGCGTATTCAGAAATACGCGCGTGAACATAACTTCTTTCCTAATTTCCTGGGTGAAGCTTTAAGACATAGTAAGGTGAAGCCGATGAAGGTGATTGGAGTTATTGTGCCTCAGGTGGTACACTATTACTTCATGTCGGTGCTTTCGGGTATAGAGGAAGAGGCTAGAGCCAGAGGTTACCGTGTGATGGTGGCGCAGAGTAACGAGCGTTACGATAAGGAGGTGGCCATCTGTGAAGACTTCTATCAGAACAAGGTTTGTGGCATCATCGTTTCACAGGCGAAGGATACCAAGCAGTATGACCATTTCGAAAAACTGCTGCAGAATGGGGTGCCGCTCATCTTCTATGATAGAATATGTACGGGCGTGAACTGCTCGCGAGTGGTGGTAGATGACTATATGGGTGCCTTTACTGCCGTTACCCACATGATTGATACGGGCTGTAAGAAGATTGCCTTCTACGGCTCGCCGATGAATCTGGAAATCTCAAAGAACCGATATAACGGTTATCATGATGCGCTGGTAAAGCATGGCTTGACGGAGAACCCTGACTGGGTGAAGATCTGCGATGACCGTGCCAATGCCGAAGCAATAACGCCGGATATTCTGATAGAGGAAGATCGTCCGGATGCTTTCTTTGCCATCAATGATGATACGGCAATCGGTATCCTCTATACCGCCAAGCGCATGGGATTCAAGGTGCCTGAAGAAATCAGCATCTGCGGATTCACCAATGGTGACCGTGCCAAGGCGTGCGACCCGATGCTTACTACGGTTGAGCAGCGAGGTGTAGCCGTAGGCGAGGAAGCTGCCAATATCCTGATTGGTCAGGTGGAAGGCTCCATCCCTAGAGATGAGGTGGAGAAGCGAGTGGTGAGAACACGACTTGTGGTGAGAGGAACAACAAGATAAAAATATAAAAACAATATAACGATGAAACAAAAACCTGATTTAAGTTTCTGGAAGCTCTGGAACTTGAGCTTCGGATTTTTCGGAGTACAGATTGCCTACGCCCTACAGAGCGCCAACATCTCCCGAATCTTTGCAACGTTGGGTGCTGACCCACACAACTTGAGTTATTTCTGGATTCTCCCTCCTCTGATGGGAATCCTGGTTCAGCCTATCGTGGGCACGTTGAGTGATAAGACGTGGTGCCACTTCGGTCGCCGCATCCCTTATCTCTTTGTGGGTGCTACGATTGCCGTCCTGGTAATGTGCCTGCTCCCGAATGCCGGTTCGCTCGGACTGACCGTGAGCGGTGCGATGCTCTTCGGACTGATAGCGCTGATGTTCCTCGATACGAGCATCAACATGGCGATGCAGCCGTTCAAGATGTTGGTAGGCGATATGGTAAATGAAAAACAGAAGGCAAAGGCTTACTCTATCCAGAGTTTCCTCTGCAATGCCGGTTCTGTAGCCGGATATATCTTCCCATTTCTCTTTACCTTCCTCGGTATCAAGAATTATGCTGAGAAGGGTGTGGTTCCTGATTCTGTCATCTGGTCGTTTTATATCGGTGCGGTTATCCTGATTCTCTGTGTTATCTACACCACGATGAAGGTGAAGGAGTGGAATCCACAGCAGTATGCGGAGTATAATGAAGCGAAGAGGGAAGAGGGAAGAGTGAAGAATTCTAATGCTGAGGCTTCTGAAGACAAGGCCGGTTGGATTACTTTGCTCCGCAAGGCGCCATCTACCTTCTGGAAGGTGGGACTGGTTCAGTTCTTCTGCTGGGCTGGTTTCCTTTATCTCTGGAATTATTCTACGGGAGCCATCGCTGAAACCGTATGGAATACGACCGATCCTGCTTCTGAAGCATTCCAGGAGGCAGGCAACTGGGTGGGCATTCTCTTTGCCGTACAGGCTGTAGGTAGTGTAGTCTGGGCAGTGATTCTCCCTCAGTTTAAGAATACGAAGGTGGCATACGCTGTCAGTCTGGTTATCGGTGGTGTGGGTTTTGCCCTGATACCTTTCCTGCATGACCAGTATCTGCAGTTTGTTCCGTTCCTGATGATTGGTGCCGGTTGGGCAGCCATGCTGGCGATGCCTTTCACCTTTGTTACCAATGCTTTGCAGGGATATGGTCACATGGGTGCTTATCTCGGTCTGTTTAACGGAACCATCTGTATCCCTCAGATTGTGGCTGCTATCTGCGGTGGAATTGTCTTGAGTCTGGTGGGTTCTCATCAGAGCGATATGATGATTGTGGCAGGTATCCTGCTGATTGCGGGTGCACTGTCTGTGAGTATCATCAAGGATAAGAAATCAGAATAAAATGTGATGAACGATTAATTATTGTTTCTACAGAGTAGGGGTAGTGCAAACGTTTGCACGATTTGTGAGAAAAAATATGCAAATTTCAGATACGTTTTTCGCTCGTTTTTCTTACCTTTGTAGCATCAAACATAAATTATAACATTTTCAAGAGCCTTTAAGAGTCTTATGACAGTACAGTTTAATATTGAATATAAAGCAATGTTCGGCGAACAGATCGTCGTAAACATTCAGACGGAGGAAGGTGAACTGAAACTTCCTCTCGAGACGACAGATGGTCAAAGATGGGCATGCGACTGGTGTGTTGAATCACCAGAAAAATCGTATACCTATTATTATAGTGTAGAACGTGAAGGAAGAGCAGTCAAGACCGAATGGCTTATAATCAAGCATCAGCTCGATGTAAATGCCAGAAAGGCAGAGGTTTATACCCTTTACGATCATTGGAAGGCTATGCCGGAGGATGCTTACCTCTACAGCAGTGCCTTTACCGATTGCATCAATCATCAGGCTCCACAGGAGATGAAGCCGGAAACGGACAGCAAGATTGTGCGTCTGATAGTCCGTGCTCCTCAGCTTCGCGATGGTGAGCGTCTGGGGGTATTGGGTGCAGATAAAGCTTTGGGTGTCTGGGATGTGCAGAAGATTCTTCCGATGACTCAGCATACCTATAATGAATGGGTGGCTGATATTGATGCGACTCATCTTGAGGGCAGCCATCTGGAGTTTAAGTTCGTTGCTTTCCGTAATGCGAAGAGCGAGCTTCTCTGGGAAACCAGCATGAACAGAACCGTGGATTTGCCGGAGATGAAGGCAGGTGAGTTGGTATCTTATGAACTCGACCAGGCTTTCTTCGCTCTGTATAACCGCAAACTTGCCGGAACGCAGGTGCCTGTATTCTCATTGCGTACCCGTAAGAGTGCCGGTATTGGTGACTTCGGTGACCTGAAGACCATGATTGATTTTGTGGCTTCTACCGGTCAGAAGGTGCTCCAGCTCCTTCCTATCAATGATACCACCATCACCCATACATGGACCGACAGTTATCCATACAGCTGCATCAGCGTCTTCGCTATTCATCCGCAGTATGCCGACCTCCATGCTCTCCCTGAGCTGAAGGACGCCAAGGCTCGTGCTGAGGCTGAGAAGACACGTGCTGAGTTGAACGCACTGGATAAGATAGATTACGAGAAAGTAAATGATTTCAAGATAAATTACTTGCGCCAAATCTTCAATCAGGAAGGTGAAAAGATGATGAAGACAGCCGAATACAAGGCTTTCTTCCAGGCTTCTGAACTGTGGCTGGTTCCTTACGCACAGTATTCATACCTGCGTGATAAGAATGGTACGGCTGATTTCAACCAGTGGCCAGATCATCAGGTATGGGATGAGGCTGAGCGCAAGGTGCTTGCCGACCCTAAGACTGCTGCTTACAAGAACGTGGCGTTCTTCTATTTCGTACAGTTCGTACTGGACCGCCAGATGCAGGAGGCTCACGAGCATGCCAAGGCTAAGGGCGTTATTTTGAAGGGTGATATTCCAATCGGCGTAAACCGCAATGGTTGCGATGTATGGACGGAACCTAAATACTTCAACCTCAATGGTCAGGCGGGTGCTCCACCAGATGACTTCTCTGCCAATGGTCAGAACTGGGGATTCCCTACCTATAACTGGTTTGAGATGCTGAAGGATGGCTGCCAGTGGTGGAACCGCCGTTTCAAGAACATGGCAAGATATTTTGATGCTTACCGCATCGACCACGTATTGGGCTTCTTCCGTATCTGGGAGATTCCGGTACATAGCGTACATGGATTGCTCGGACAGTTTGCACCGGCGCTTGCCATGAGCCGTGAAGAGATTGAAAGCTATGGTTTGCACTTCCAGGAAGACCGTTTTACCCGTCCGTTCATTACCGATTGGGTATTGGATCGTGTGTTCCATGAGCGTGCCGGCGAGGTAAAGGAGAAGTATCTCGACCGTCTGGATGACGAGCGTTATCAGATGAAGCCTGAGGTAGATACCCAGCGCAAGGTAGAGGCTCTCTTTGCTGACGTAACAGATGAGAAGGAACTCTGGCTGCGTGATGGCTTGTATGCCCTGATCAGCGATGTACTCTTCGTACGCAATCATACCAACCCTGGCGTCTTCCATCCACGTATCTCAGCCCAGCTCGACTTTATCTACGAGTCGCTCTATGATAATGACAAGGCTGCGTTTAACCGCCTTTACAACGACTATTTCTATCGCCGCAACAACCAGTTCTGGTATCAGGAGGCGATGAAAAAGTTGCCTAAGCTGGTTCAGGCTACCCGCATGCTAGTTTGTGCCGAAGACCTCGGTATGGTTCCAGACTGTGTGCCTTGGGTAATGGACGAGTTGAAGATATTGAGTCTGGAACTCCAGAGCATGCCAAAGGATCCATCGGTTAAGTTCGGACATCTGAGCCGTAACCCATACCGCTCGGTATGTACCATTTCGAGCCACGATATGCCTACTCTGCGCATGTGGTGGGATGAGAATATCCAGCGTACCCAGGAGTATTACAATACGATGCTCTACCGTCAGGGATCAGCACCTCATCCACTCCCAGGCTGGTTGGCTAGCGACATCATCAGCCGCCATCTTACCTCTCCATCCATGCTCTGCATATTGAGCATCCAGGACTGGTTGGCTACCGATGAGGCTCTTCGTCTGCCTGATGCCGATGCTGAGCGTATCAATATCCCGGCTAACCCTAAGCATTACTGGCGTTACCGCATGCACCTCAACATAGAGGATCTGGCTGCAGATAAGCGTTTCGTGCAGAATATCACAGAAATGATTTCGCAGTCTGGAAGATGCTAACTAACATGATTATATATAGTGCAAACGTTTGCACACTCATTTGCAGAAAAATACCCTCCCAAAACGTGGAGGGTATTTTTGTTTTTTGTATCTTTGCACTATCTTAAGAATAAACAGATAATGATTGAGATAAACTAACGAAGATTCAAAAAAAGAATAAACAACAACTGAACAGTATGAAAAAACTGAATGTATTAGTGATGGGTCTCTTGCTTCCTATGTTGGCAGCAGCCCAGACCGTAAAGTCGCCTAACGGCAACGTCTCGGTAACATTCTCTTTGACCGAAAAGGGACAGCCTACCTATGAGATGAGCTATAAGGGAAAGACTGTATGCAAGCCATCCCACTTAGGATTGGAACTGGCTAAGGATAAACATGCCTCTAAGGGCATGGAGGAAACCAGCCTGATGGATGGTTTTACTGAAACCGGCAGCAAGACATCGACTTTCGATGAAACCTGGAAGCCGGTATGGGGCGAGACCGCTACCATCCGCAACCATTACAACGAGATGGAGGTAAACCTGAACCAGGCTGCTTCTAAGCGTAACATCACCATCCGTTTCCGTGTATATGATTATGGTATGGGCTTGCGCTATGAGTTCCCACAACAGGAAAGTCTGAATTATTTCGTCATCCAGGAGGAGCATACCCAGTTTGCCATGGCAGGCGATCATACCGCTTACTGGATTCCTGGTGATTATGATACACAGGAGTATGATTACAACATTACTCCATTGACAGGCATTCGCCCAATTATTGCGAAAAACCGTGAAGCTTACAAGAGCAATTCATCTACCACCGTCTTCTCTGATACCGGTGTTCAGACCTCTCTCCAGATGAAGACCAAGGACGGACTCTACATCAACATCCATGAGGCTGCCTGCCTGGATTATCCTACCATGCACCTCAATCTGGATGAGAAAACATTGACCTTCGAGTCTTGGCTCACTCCTGATGCCGTGGGCAGAAAGGGATTTATCCAGACTCCATTCAATACACCTTGGCGTACCGTGATGGTAAGTGATGATGCCCGTGATATGCTTTCATGCAAGTTGACATTGAACCTTAACGAGCCTTGCAAGATTAAGGATACATCCTGGATTCATCCTACCAAGTACTGCGGTGTATGGTGGAACATGATTGTGGGTACCAAGACCTGGAGCTATACCAACGATCTGCCATCTGTGCGTCTCGGTGTAACCGATTACAGCAAGTGCAAGCCTAACGGTACTCATGGTGCAACCAACGAGGAAGTGAAGCGCTACATCGACTTTGCAGCCAAGAACGGTTTGCAGGAAGTATTGGTAGAAGGCTGGAACGAAGGTTGGGAAGACTGGTTCGGTCACCAGAAGCTCGATGTCTTCGACTTCGTGACTCCATATCCAGACTTCGATATCAAGATGCTCAACGACTATGCTCACTCTAAGGGCGTGAAGCTG
The DNA here is from genome assembly GCF_019249795.2 of Segatella copri. NCBI lineage: Bacteria > Pseudomonadati > Bacteroidota > Bacteroidia > Bacteroidales > Prevotellaceae > Segatella > Segatella copri. Next base: position 1,710,561 of record NZ_CP156891.1, on the reverse strand, counting down.
ATGATGCACCACGAGACATCTTCTGCAGCTCTCAACTACGAGCGCCACATGGAAGATGCCTTCAACCTGATGAACAAATATGGTTATGATGCCGTGAAGACCGGTTATGTGGGAGATATCATCCCAAGAGGTGAGTATCACTACAGCCAGTTGATGAACAATCACTACCAGCGTGTCATCGAGACCGCTGCCAAGCATCATATCATGGTAAATGCACACGAGGCAACCCGTCCTACAGGTATCTGCCGCACCTGGCCTAACCTGGTTGGCAACGAGAGTGCACGTGGTACAGAGTATGAGGCATTTGGCGGTAACAAGTCTTATCATACCGTAATGTTGCCATTCACCCGTCTGCAGGGTGGTCCGATGGATTATACTCCTGGTATCTTTGAGACCAAGCTTTCTGAGTGGAGCAACAATAAGAGTTATGTTCATACCACTCTCTGTGGTCAGCTTTCGCTCTATCTCGTAATGTACAGTCCGCTGCAGATGGCTGCCGATCTTCCAGAGCATTATGAGAAGTATGATGATGCCTTCCAGTTTATCCGCGACGTAGCTTGCGACTGGGATGACTCCAAGTATCTGGAGGCAGAGCCAGCCAAGTATATCACCGTAGCCCGCAAGGCAAAGGGAACCGATAACTGGTTTGTAGGCGGTAAGACTGATGCAGCCCGCACAGCCGTAGTAAAGCTCGACTTCCTGGATAAGGGCAAGAAGTATGCTTGCGCTATTTATCAGGACGGCAAGACTGCTGACTACGAGAAGAACCCTAAATCTTATCAGATCATCCACAAGACTGTGAAGAAGGGGGATGTTTTGAAGATTAACGAAGCACGTGGTGGTGGTTTCGCCATCTCTTTGCTCGCTAAATAAGCTTATAATTTCCGTATTTCCGTCCAACTGTCCGGTTGGTCGGAAATACGCTAAAAATGAGCGTAGATAATCTGTCACAGTTTTCTTCGCTCAGTTCGCTTTAATATCCTGTATACCAATAACTTAACAATATGAATATCCAAAAACTAATAATTGCAGCATTGACAGCAACCGTTTTACCAACTTCATTGAATGCCCAGCAGACATTCAATGAGATGATGTATTCCAAGGAGAAAACCATGTTTATCCTGAATGCTCCAACAGCCCAAAAGTCTTCTGTAACCCTCCGTCTTTATAAGCAAGGTCAGGGAGGAAAGGCTTATAAAACGCTGAAAATGAAGAGGTTGGGTGATGAACGCTGGGAGGCTACAGTAAAGGGCGACCTCAAGGGGAAGTTCTATACCTTTGATATTGGCAAGGGTGAAACACCAGGTACATTTGCCAAAGCAGTAGGTGTGAACGGAAACCGTGGCGCCATCGTAGATTTGTATGATACCGATCCATCTGGATGGGATCAGGACGTGCGTCCTGCCCTGAAATCGCCAGCCGATCTCGTTGTCTACGAGCTTCACGTGCGTGATTTCTCCATTTCTCCTACATCCGGCTTGAAATATAAGGGCAAATATCTCGCTCTCACCGAGCCAAAGGCCATCGAATATCTCAAGAATCTGGGCATCAACGCCATCCACTTCCAGCCTGTATTCGATTTCGCTTCTATAGATGAGACCCGACTCGACAAACCGCAGTTCAACTGGGGTTATGATCCGAAAAACTATAATGTGCCGGAAGGCAGTTACGCTACCGACCCTTATTCTCCAGCAACCCGCATCAAGGAGTTCAAGGAGATGGTGATGGCGCTGCATAAGGCAGGCATCCGAGTGATTTTCGATGCCGTATATAACCATACTTTCGATATCAATGGCAGCAATTTCCAGCGTACCTATCCTGATTATTATTATCGCAAAACCAAGGATGGTAAGTATTCTGATGGTTCAGGCTGTGGCAACGAGACTGCTTCAGAGAAGCCTCTCATGCGCCAGTTTATGCTGGAGAGCGTGAAATACTGGATAGACGAATATCATATCGATGGTTTCCGTTTCGATCTGATGGGTGTTCATGACATCGAAACCATGCAGGCTATCCGTGAGATGGTAAACCGCATCGATCCCAGCATCTATATTTATGGTGAGGGATGGAGTGCAGGCAGCTGTGCTTATCCTACCGAGAAACTGGCGGTGAAGGCGAATACCCAGCAGCTCAAGGGCATCGGTGCTTTCAGCGATGATATGCGCGATGCGCTCCGTGGTCCTTTCTCTGATGACCATCAGGGAGCGCTCCTGGCTGGTCTTACAGGTCAGGAGGAGAGTCTGAAGTTCGGTATTGTGGGTGGCATCGCCCATCCGCAGGTGGATATGACAAAGGTGAACTATGACAAGAAGCCTTGGACCAACAATCCTACCGAGCAGATCAGTTATGTAAGCTGCCATGACGATATGTGTCTGGTAGACCGTCTGAAGGCAAGCATCGCATCTCTTACCGACAAGAATATCCCTGAAGCAATGCGTACTGCCGAGTTGCTCCGCATCGACCAGCTTGCGCAGACCTGCGTCTTCACTTCACAGGGTGTTCCTTTCATCCTTGCCGGCGAAGAGATGCTCCGCGACAAGAAGGGAGTACACAATAGCTATAATTCTCCTGACAGCATCAACCAGTTTACCTGGACCAATCTGCAGAAGTATCCGCAGGCGTTTGCTTATTACAAGAGTCTGATCCAGCTCCGCAAGAATCATCCGGCATTCCGTCTTTCAACAGGCGATAAGGTACGTCAGCATCTGGAGTTCCTGCCTGCTCAGGAAACTTGTCTCGTAGGTTTCCAGCTCAAGAATCTGGAGGGCATTGATGCGTGGAAGAACATCATCGTGATCTATAACTTCAATAAGGAGGCAAAGAAGATGCAGATTCCTGAGGGTAATTATACCGTGGCTTGCTGCAACGGTGTGATTAACGAGGAAGGCTTAGGCTTTGTTTCGGGAAAGGATGTTGAGGTTGCCCCTCAGTCAGCCCTGATACTTTATCAGAAATAGTTTATATATATAATAAGGTGTAATATGAAAAAGATAATAGCTTCTTTATTGCTTATGAGTAGTGCAATAAGTATGAATGCAGCGGTTAACGTGAACCGCATTGAACCTACCGACTGGTATGTGGGCATGAAAGATGCTTCGCTCCAGCTGATGGTGTATGGCAAGGATATCAAGAATGCCGATGTAACGGTAGACTATCCGGGTGTGAAGGTAGACAGCATCGCCCGCCTTGATTCTCCTAACTATCTCCTGGTTTATCTTAATCTCAATGGGGCAAAGGCTGGTGAGATGACCCTCAACTTCAAGCAGGGCAAACAGTCGAAGAAGGTAAAGTATGTGTTGAAGAACCGTGAGATGGCGGGCGACAAGCGCATCGGTTTCTCAAATGAGGACGTGCTCTATATGCTGATGCCAGACCGTTTCGCCAACGGCAATCTGAAGAATGATGCCTTTAAGACGATGCGTGATAAGACCTGCAACCGTGCAGAGCCTAGTCTGCGACATGGTGGCGACCTGGAGGGAATCCGCCAGCACTTGGATTATTTCAACCAGTTGGGTGTAACCGCTCTGTGGTTTACCCCGGTTTTGGAGAACGACAGTCCAAGTAACGGCAAGAACAGCAGCTATCATGGCTATGCTACCACCAATTATTATCGTGTAGACCCACGTTTCGGAACCAATGCCGATTATAAGCAGCTGATAGATGAGGCTCACAAGAAAGGTTTGAAGATTGTGATGGATATGATTTTCAACCATTGCGGCTTCGAACATCCTTGGGTTGCCGATATGCCTTCAAAGGACTGGTTCAATAAACCTGAATGGCTGGCTCCTGAAAATCAGACTGCCGAGCATCAGAAGAACATCGGTACGGTGGATGGCGCTGCTAAGGTGAACGATAAGTATCTGCAGACCAGTTATAAGCTGACTCCGGTACTTGATCCATACGCCAGCAAGGTAGATCTTACAGAAACCGTAGACGGCTGGTTTGTTCCAACTATGCCTGACCTTAACCAGCGCAACCCACACGTTATCAAGTATCTGATTCAGAACAGCGAGTGGTGGATAGAGAGTGCAGGTATCGACGGCATCCGTATGGATACCTATCCTTATGCCGACCGCGATGCGATGGCACACTGGATGAAGGTGCTGGGCGAGGAGTATCCTCACTTCAATACCGTAGGCGAGACTTGGGTAACCGAACCAGCCTATACTGCAGCCTGGCAGAAGGACAGCAAACTTTCAGAGAAGAACAGCTATCTGCCAACCGTTATGGATTTCGCCTTCTTCGACCGCATCAATAGTGCAAAGAAAGAAGAGACCGATGACTGGTGGAACGGCATGAACCGTCTCTACAACGTGTTCTGCTACGACTATCTCTATCCTAATCCAAAGAGCGTAATGGCATTCATCGAGAATCATGATACCGACCGCTTCCTGGGTGAAGGCAAGGATACCCTGGCTTTGAAGCAGGCGCTGTCATTGCTTCTTACCATCAACCGCACTCCTCAGCTCTATTATGGTACAGAGGTGCTGATGAATGGTACCAAGAGTGTAACCGATGGCAATGTACGCAAGGACTTCCCTGGCGGTTGGGCTGGTGACAAGCACAATGCCTTTACGGCAGAGGGCAGAACACAGGCAGAAAACCAGATGTTCAACTGGCTCAGCAACCTGTTGCACTGGCGTCAGGGCAATGAAGTGATTACCAAGGGCAAGCAGACCCAGTTCTGTCCTCAGAAGGGTGTTTACGTAATTGCCCGCCAGTATAAGGGTAAGAATGTGATGACGGTTATCAACGGCAAGAACGAGGCAAACGAACTGAATGTTTCCCGTTATGCAGAGATTATCGGTTCTCATGACAAGGCTACGGATGTTACAAACGGTCGCACCGTTCTTATCAACAAGAACGTGAAGCTCCGTCCTCGCCAGAGCATGATTCTTGAATTCTAGAAAAAAACTCAAGAAAGTGCCTAACGGTGTTATTTTACACTGATAGGCACTTTTTTTCTTGTATTTATTCTTTTGTTTCGATTATTCTTCGTACTTTTGCAAGCATAACCTATATAGATAAATGATTAGATACATTTTTTCCATCATAGCAGCATTCTTCATAACCTTGAGCAGTTGGGCGCAAGGTGGACTGCCTAGTCGCTATAATGTAAGCTATCTCAATATGGCTGCAGGTATGCCGAATAATTTTGCTGATGATATCTTTCAGGACTCTTACGGCTTCGTATGGATCAGTACGCATGGTGGTGGACTGGTACGCTACGATGGTTTCAATTTCATGAACTTCGGTTTGGGGTCTGTAGGAATCAGTCTGCGAAGCAACAGTTGCCGTAATGTCTGCGAAGATCCGTTCAAGCGTCTTTGGATAGCTTTTGAGGAAGGTCCGCAGGTGCTCGACCTCAATACCATGCAGCCTGTTGTTCCACCTTGTGTGAACAGCCAGGTAGAGGCACAACTCAACAAAGTATTCAAGAACCTTTGCACCCGAATATATTGTGATGCAAAGGGCAATATATGGATGCTGTCTTTCAACCAGCTTACCCGTTTCGACTTTAACGAAAAGGGCGAGGTGAGCAGCGTCTTGTCCACATCCTATCCTTATAATGCTCCCGACCTCGGAATCTGTGATGTCTATCGCAGAGGAACGGTTGTATTATGCAACAATGGAGTGGTGAGCGAGTTTTCTGTGAAAAACAATCAGCTCGTAGCAAAGAATATCTCATCCCTGTTTCCTCCGCTCGAAGGCTGGTATGCCGGTGCCATCATCTCATACCATGGCAAGATATGGATGGGTACGAATCGCGGATTGTTTAATAGTGCAAAGCAGGAATTCCATTGCTCTGCTACCGACCATTCGCTCCAGCACGAAGTAGTGACGAGCCTTGCTGTTTCTCCAGATAACAAACTTCTGGTAGGAACGCTCTGTGGCGTAGATATCTTCAATGATAAGACCGGAGAGATAGAACATTGGAACACTGCTACGGCTGTGAATCCGCTGAGCAGCAACTTTATCAATAGTCTTTTCTCTAAGAACGGACAGATATGGGTAGGTTCCGAGACAGGTGGTGTTATCAAGCTGGCTCCACGTCAGCTGATTTTGGAATTCTACCGTCACGACCCCGCCAACCCAGGCAGCATCTCTCCCAACGCAGTCAATGCCATGTATGCGGCAGCTGACGGAACCCTGTGGGTAGGAATTGTAGAGGGAGGTCTCAATGCCTTGACTCCAGGCAGCATGAACTTTGTTCATTATACGGTGGCAAATTCCGGTTTGCCGCATAATACCGTCTCGGTACTTGCAGCCGATAACCGCAATCAGCTCTGGATTGGTACCTGGGGTAGGGGCTTTGCTGTGATGAATCTCAGTCAGCCGGGCAAGATTATTCCTCTGGTGATAGATGCTAAGCATCAGCATTTACTTAACTTTGCCGGTGCTTTGGCTTACGATCCTATCAATGATGGTATGTGGCTCGGAACCAATGATGGTCTCTTCTTCTATGATATGAAGCGCCGCCAACTCATCGAACCTTTCAAGGGATGCCAGAATGTGCGCGGCTGCATTGGTTCTCTGATAACCCGAAAGGGCAAACTCCTGATGGGTTGTGTGCAGGGAATGGTAGAGGTCGACCTCAAGTCGCGTGCTCATGGTAAGGGCGATTTCGCTGTAACGTATCATCAGTATAAACTCGACAATCCGAAGAGTGGAGTCTTCGATAAGATATTGTCTTTCTGCCAGGCTAAGGATGGAAAGATATGGATGGGCAGTAACGGCTACGGTCTGTATTGCTATACCAGCGATAAAAACGGAAAGACTCAAGTGAAGTCGTATACCACGAATAATGGATTAGCCAACAATACCGTGAAGGGTATTGTAGAGGACAACCAGGGTATGTTGTGGATAGCTACCGATAACGGACTCTCTATCTTCAATCCGAAGACCGAGGCATTCTGCAGTTTCTCCCGTGAAGACGGTCTGATCAGTTCGCAGTTCTATTTCAATGGTGCCATCCGCAATGCCAAGGGCGAGATATTCCTGGGCACCGATGCGGGTATGATGGCTGTAAAGGGCATAAACCGTTCTGTGCATCAGACGGGTAAGTTGTGCTTTACCGAACTTCTGGTAGATAACCAGCCTGTCTTTGCCGGCAGCGATTATCTGGAAGAAGACATTTCTATTGCCAGAAAGTTGCGTATCCATGAGAGTGATAAGTCGTTCACCCTCTTTTTCTCAGCGCTCAATTATGGATGCGAGACACAGGGCGTGTACCTTTATCGCATGAAGGGATACGAGAATGAATGGGTTCAGCTCAAGGCTGGTCAGCATAGTGTGCGTTATTCCACTCTGCCAGCTGGAGACTATAAGTTTGAGGTGAAATATATCCCATCTATCAATTCCGACAAGGAGCAGGTGATCTCTGTAGAAGTTCAGATTACTCCTTATTTCTGGAAGAGCTGGTGGTTTGTTGCTCTTATTATAATAGGTATCATTGCCTTGCTCCAATATGCTTATGTGCGCCGTCTCAACAAGATGCGCGAAGAGGAAGTTGAGGCTCTGTACCGTCCTATCGAGGCAGCGATGAAGGAAAGTGATGAACCAGAAAAGCTGCAGAGTCGCATCCAGATGATTCTGCAGAACCAGAAGCGTTATCAGGACAGTCAGAAAAAGAGCATTGAGGCTGACAGGAAGATGGTAGAGGAGACTATGCGTCCATTCATGGAAGAAGTGATGGATGTGATGGAGAAGAATTACGATAATTCGGAGTTTGGTGTACAGGAACTGGCAGATGCCTTGGGTGTATCCCGCAGTGTACTGAGCAAGAATCTCTCCAAGGAGACAGGTTTACCAACAGCCCAGTTTATCCGCAACTACCGTCTCGACATCTCGCGCAAGATGATGGCTGATAAAACTTCCAACCGAAATATTACGGAGATAGCCTACCGTGTAGGCTTCAACGATCCGAAGTATTTCACCCGTTGCTTCACCAAGCAGTTTGGTATCTCGCCGACTGCATATAAGGATCAGTTGGATTCTCAGGGTTCAGATATGGCATAGTTCTCCTTGGATTCTTCGGAGAAATAATGTTCCTGGATGTGATAATTTGTTAAGTAAACAAAATAAAACCGTGGGGTTGCTTGATATAAGTCAAGTAACCCCTTGTTTTGTATGTGTGGGTACACAACTGGTGGATAAGCACGTAATATCCTTAAAAATCCACTGTTTATGCGGTTTGTCCACCTATAAAACCCAATTGTCCACCCAATATAATCCGGTTAATTGTACTTTTGCCACTGAAATTTGATGGTTGATGTCTAGTTTAGCTGACATTTATCATTTCATCCGCAACCTAAAAAAAAAACGGACGAAGCAAAAATATTAAAAATAGAATAAACAAAGTATAAACTTAAAAATTGATAAGCAATGAGGAAACAATTATTCTCTATGATGCTATGCCTAGGTGCTGTTGGTGGTGCTTCTTTTGTTACCCCAATGCCTGCAATGGCTGCAGTTGCACAAGATCAGGTGATCACGGTCAAGGGACATGTTGTAGATGATCAGGGTGAACCTCTGATTGGTGCAACAGTTAAGACTAAAGATGCCAAGACTGGTGCAGTTACCGACTTAGATGGTAATTTCGAAATTCGAGTAAAGGCTAATGCGACTCTTTTCGTGAGCTATCTTGGCTACAAGGAGCGTGAGATTGCAGTGCGCGGTCGTGCCATTATCGAATCTATCCAACTCTCTGCCGACAATCAGGTGCTCGACCAGGTTGTAGTAGTGGGTTATGGTACACAGAAAAAGGCAGACCTTACCGGTTCTGTATCTATCGTAAATGCTGAGGAGATGAAGAAGGTGTCAAACTCTAACATCTCTACTATGCTTGAAGGTAAGGTTGCCGGTGTGCAGATTACATCAGACGGTCAGCCTGGTGCAGATCCTAGTGTGAGAATTCGTGGTATCGGTTCTTTCGGTAGCACAGCTCCTCTTTATGTCATCGATGGTGTGCCAATGGGTACCACTATCCGTGACTTCTCTCCAAATGATATCGAGACCATTCAGATTCTGAAGGATGCTTCTGCGGGTGCCATCTATGGTTCTCGTGCTGCGAATGGTGTCGTTATTATCACTACCAAGAATGGTAAGAAAGACCAGCCTCTGAAGGTGAACTACTCCGGTTACTTTGGTGTTGACCAGATTCCTGGCGATGTATATGATGTAATGAACGCCGACCAGTATAGCAACTATCTGGGTCAGGCTTGCAAGAATTCCAACACTCCTCTGCCTGGCGGTTACAAGATGGGCGAGGATGGAATGTATCATTTCCAGGACGAAACCAACACAGATTGGTTTGACGAGGTATTCAAGACCGGTATCCGACAGAACCACAACGTAGCCCTCAGCGGTGGTAGCTCTCACAGTACTTATAATGTATCTCTCGACTACTATAACCAGAAGGGTACCTTGGAAGGTGCAGGTCCTAACTACGAGCGTTACACAGCCCGTGTGAACAATACCATGGACACCAAGTTCGTGAAGTTTCGTACCAGCATGGTTTACTCTCACTCTAACCAGGACAACATGGGTCTTTCCAATGCCTCAGAGTATGTCCAGGGTCTGTATGGTGATGTAACCAACGTGCTCCGTGGTACACTTCTGATGCAGCCAACCATCAAGGCTTACGATAAGTCAACATGGGTTCTCGATGACAAGGTAGGTGCTGCAAACGGTTATCGCTACGATGCTTACGGTTATGGTGTTTACTATGATGGCGTACATGGTGATATTTCAGCTTCTAACCCATTGCTGGTTAATAACCTCCTGCAGCGCAACACCTTGGTTGACCGCTTCGTAGGTACCGCTTCTGCCGACGTAGATTTGTTGGGCATGGTAGGTATCAAGAGCAAGAACCATGGTCTTCACTATAATGTAAACCTCTCTTACAGCAAGACAGAGGCAAAGGATAAGACCTGGATTCCTTCCTGGATTCAGAGCAACCGTGTATATCTTGCCAAGGAGAATGAGCGCCTTACCAAGGGCTCACGCAACTACAGCGACGCCTTGGTTGAGAATACCATCACATACGATGGCAAGATTGGCAAGCACAACATCAACCTGCTCGCCGGTATGACATACGAGGAGGAAAATACCAACCTCCTGACTGGTTGGGGTATCAACTTCACTGAGCCATACTTCCTCCAGCTTCAGAATGCCAAGAATACTTACTCTGAGTCATACGAGTATAAGCATAGTCTGGCATCGTACGTAGGTCGTTTGAACTACAACTATGATGAGAAGTATCTGCTTTCTGCAGTAGTACGTCGTGACGGTAGCTCCCGTTTGAGCAAGAACATCCGTTGGGCAACCTTCCCATCTGTATCTTTAGGTTGGCGCTTCGATAAGGAGAAGTTCTTCCCTATCAGCCGCGACATCGTTAACATGTTCAAGATTCGTGCCAGCTATGGTGAGCTCGGTAACGAGAACATTGGTGAGTACCAGTATATGGCTAGCATGAACCGTAACAACATGACTTACAGCTTCGGCAACAGTCTTGTAACCGGTTCTGCCGTTTCTACCTTCGTGAACAACGATATCGCCTGGGAGAAGAAGAAGACCACCAACGTGGGTATCGACCTGGCAATGTTCAACAACCGTTTGGAGTTCACTGCCGAGTGGTATAAGAACAAGTCAGAAGACCTGCTTTACTCAGTTCCTGTGCCAGCACAGACCGGTGTATCCAACACCTTTGTAACCATGAACGCTGCCTCTATGGAGAACAGTGGCTTCGAGTTCAGCGCTACCTACCGCAACCGCGATCATGCCCTCAAGTATGATATCAGCGCCAACGTAAGTACCTTGAAGAATAAAGTAACTTCTCTGGGTATCGGTAAGAATTCATACATTACGGGTGCATACGCTACTTACGTAGGTCAGGAGATTGGTAAGTTCTATGGTTGGGTTTACGAGGGAATCGCCCGTACACAGGATGAACTTGATGGACATGCAACCCAGCAGGGAGCCAATGTTGGTGATTGTCTCTACAAGGATATCTCAGGTCCTAACGGAGAACCAGATGGCGTAATCGATGCTTACGACCAGACCGTATTGGGCAGTGGTCTTCCAAAGGTGAACTTCGGTTTGAGCACTCACATGGAGTATAAGGGTTTCGACCTCAACATCTCAACCTACGGAGTTTTGAATTATCATGTATCAGATGATATCTATAACAGTTTGAACTCTTGCTACGGCTATGGCAACAAGGAAGTAGGAATGCTGGATGCCAACCGCTGGTCAGAGGATGGTTCTACCTACCTCTCTAGTGTTCCACGCACCTATGCAGCCAACAATGCAACATTAGGCTGGAACGACCTCTTCAGCTCTCGCAAGATTCAGAATGCTGCTTACTGGAAGATAGCCAACGTAGAGTTGGGCTACAACTTCCCAGACAAGTGGTTTGGTGGATATGTAAGTGGTGTACGTCTCTATGTATCAGCACAGAACCTCTACACCTTCACAGGCTATCATGGATATAATGTAGACTACGCTGGCGGTACCTTTACCCCAGGTTATAACTTCTGCTCTTTCCCAAGTGCCAGAACGTTTATGTGCGGTCTCCATTTCACATTCTAATAATGAGAATAGACAAGAATAAGATTCATTATTATTTAAAAGAACATTTGATATGAAACTATATAAATTATCATTAGCTCTCTTCCTTGGCCTCGGTGCTATGGCTACCACATCTTGCGAGGACAAGTTGGATGTTACCAATCCTAACCAGCAGACCACCGGTACCTTCGGTTTCAATGCTGATGATCTGGAGGAGTGCGTTATTGCAGCATACAACCATATTCGTATGGAAGGTTCTTCGGCACGTGTGGGTTATACCCTCGATGTGACACGTGGCGATGAGGTATGGAACTCATCACAGGTATGGTACATGCCATTCGATGACATGAACGACCCTGTGACGGATGAAATCTCCATGTGGCCTTGGCGTGAGGCTTACTATACTATTAATGTATGTAACTTCATTCTTTCACGTACCACAGGCGATGATGCTTCGCTCAGCGAAAGCATGAAGCGAATCAAGGGACAGGCTCTCTTCCTCCGCGGTTATTCATACTATACATTGGCAGGATATTACCAGAATCCTGCGCTGATAACTGATTATGCCAACTATTCTTCTCTGGATGGTCTCTATGGCAAGAACAGTACCTACGACGATGTGCTCGATCAGGTAGAGAAGGACTTCTCAGAGGCAATGACTCTCCTCCCATCACGTGATGAGGGTGGCGAGTGGGCAAAGGGTCGTGCTACCTGCGGTGCTGCTGCCGGCTACTATGCCCGCACTCTGATGCAGCGCCATAAGTATAGCGATGCACTCGTTGTACTCAAGGACATCATGAACAAGAAGTATGGCTCTTACAAGCTGATGGCCAACTATGGCGACAACTTCCGTGAGGGTTCTGCTTATGAGAACAATGCCGAGAGCCTCTTCGAAATCCAGTATCTCGACTACGGTTCACAGGGTGTAGATGATGAGTGGACTCCTGGTAATACCAGTCCTAATGCTACACAGGGTCATGCCGTAGAGTCTAACTTCGCTCCAGGTAGATTCGGTGGATGGGCAGACCTCTCAGCTTCTCCATGGTTGTACAACCTCTTCAAGCAGGAGCGTACCACAGCTGGTAAGTTGGATCCACGTCTCTACTGGACCATCGGTACATACGAGACAGACTGGGTTGGTTTTGAGAATGGTAACGTAGCTTACAAGAGCGAGATGACAGCTTCTGATACCATCATAACCAACAACAACTATGGTGGTCTTCCTATCGCTAAGTGGACCAATTTCCGTACCAACCTTTATGATAAGGTGACAACCGGTCTTCATTGCGGTATCAACCTCCGTATGATGCGTTACTCTGACGTTTTGCTTCGTGCTGCAGAGTGCGAGAACGAGGTGAACGGTCCTACACAGCAGGCTATCGACTGGATTAACCAGGTTCGTGAGCGTGCCAACCTGAAGGATTTGAGTCTCTCAGACTTCGATACCAAGGATAAGCTCTTCGAGCAGATTGCCAATGTAGAGCGTCCAAAGGAGTTCGGTTGCGAGTATGGTCGTGGTTTCGATTTGATTCGTTGGGGATTCTTCTATGATCAGGGTCGTTTGGCTCAGTTGAAGGAGCACGGAACCTTCCGTCGTTCTCCATACAAGGCAAAGGAGTCGGTAAGCTACTCTTTGGTAGGTGTTGATTCAGAGGTGAAGAGCTCTTACGATACATACGTACCAGGTCATGAGTTCCTGCCTATCTATCAGGGCTTGTTGAATGATAACCCTAACTTGACAGGTAACTCAGCTAATACGAATACGGATAACTCATCTGATTTCTTCGGAAGAGGTTGGACTGTTCATCCTGTAGTTAACTTGGGCAACTAATAATATCTATTCCTATGGGGGGTCTTAAGGATAGCCCCATAGGAAAACCAAAATAACAATTTATATATTTATAATAGGATATAATATGAAACGTCTAAATAAATTAGCAGCCGTCTTCTGCGTGGCAGCCATGGCATTGACAGCGATTACAGGATGTGAGGGAAGTGACATGTTTAGCGTCAACTCTCCTGATTGGCTCTCTGAAAAGATTGATTCAATCGAAAAAGCTAACCAATCTACAGAGGAAGTGCTCGTAGGTATGAATGAGGATGTCTATACTGTAGGTAATACTGATTTCTCTTCAGGCTTTTGGACTTCATTCTCAAAGTATTATTTGGTTCAAGACAACCAGAAGTGGAATGCCGTGTTCAATCTGAACATCAATCCTTCTGCGACTAACACCTATAAGAACTTTGCCCTCGTCATCACCAATGATGTGGATCGTGGCGGAACAGGTTATACCGAGTATGGTGCTATCCGTTTTGATAACCAGCCAAGCGGTAACTCTGAGTGGGGTGACCATATCGACAGAAGCTGCGTGCAGAGTAATCTCACCTTTGAAACTGATACAGACAAGGGTGTAGATAAGTTGGGTGGTAAGGTAACATTGACGGTTGACCGTTCCCGTGTAGATACTTTCATGGTGAAGATTACCAATGGTACTGTTACCAAGACCTACATTCAGCCATCTAAGATTGCTAATCTGAATGCAGACGAGAGCAATACCAACATCCGTTGCTTCCTGGTACCTGAGGGCTCTTACATCGATTTCATGCAGAGCAACGTAGAACCTATCGGCGGTTATACATCTGCCCAGGATAAGGCTCCGGTTTCTATGGTGTTGAACAATGTTCCTGCCGAAGTAGACGAGAATACACCCCTAGAGAAGGCAATGGAGAATGTATCTGCTACCGTAACCTTCGAGGAAGGTATAACCAAGGTAATTCCTGCCAAGGAACTTTATTTCTCTCCCATCAACGATATGGATGTTTCTGGCACCAAGAACCTCATCGTCATCTATAACAAGACATTCAAGGGCGAGAATGCTTCTACTCCTATCGTTGCACAGAAGACATTCGAAGTTGTGCCAGCTATCACAGCTCTCCATATAGTAAGTGCGCCTAAACGTCTTGACTATACATATTATGAAGCTTCTGGTATAACATTGCCAGAAAATGCAACTTTGGCTTTAGATGTAAAAGGCTTGGCAGTACAAGCTACATATTTGGATGGCAAGACTCGTGACATTGCTCTTGATAAGTTAACTTTCTCTAGTGTACCTATGAAGGTTGGTAAGCGTGCTATTACGGTAACAGCAAAAAATGGTGTTAAGACAACTTTCGATGTTAATGTAACGAAGAGTGCTGCTACATTCGTAACCCCTAGCCCTGCAGTCTTGGGTGCAGAGGATTGCACTAGTCCATGGTGGAGTGCTCACCTTGATGCAGATGTTCATGTCCCTTCTGGTGAAGTTCGTGCATTCTCTCTGACTAATTATGGCGCAGCTGCTAATTTTAACAATTATGTAATAGTCCTCCGCAAGGCTGATTTGAGTGAGTATGGTGTGTTCCGTTCTGACAACTGGGGATGGGGCGCCGCTGTAGGTGGTGATGGTGCTCCTAGTATCTCTCATGCAGGAACTCAGGGTGAATGGGCAACTTGGCTTGCTGGTATGAATGGTGCCAAAGTACAAGTTTATGTAGCCAATCAAAATGGTAAGGTTAATATTTTGGCAGTGATGGTTGGTACTACAGGACAGGTTTCTACACAGTATTATTTGGATATTCCTGTAGAGGCTGATGATGTCAATGTTGACTTTACTGTAGATAGCAGCTGCTTGAAGTTCGATTCTACATCTTCTGCTCGCAAGCACTATACTCGTGCTCACCGCAGATAATCCTCGAAGAGAAATCTTTGGCAAAACTATAATAATAAAGGTAGGTCTTGATGCTAACAGGCTTCCATAGACCTGCCTTTATTAGAAAGAAAATATAAAGGATATAAAAACTAACTAAACGTAAGGAAACAATGAAGAAACTTCATACTTTAGTACTATTGCTCGCTTGTACTTTGGCGGTAGGCTGTAGCAGTGGAGGCGATGACCCAATTGACGATCCAAAGCCTACACCAACTCCTACGCCTACTCCAACACCTAGTGATCCAACGGATGCCGACTTAGCAAACTACAAGTGCCCAACCTATGTTGATAACTATGTATCCATAGCCGACTGGAGTAAGCGTAGCCAGTGGAATCTTGCCAATGTGCACGACCCATCGGTGATGAAGGCAGCCGACGGCTATTATTATATGTATCAGACTGATGCCAGCTATGGCAATGCCCACGATGGTCATGGACACTTCCATGCTCGTCGAAGCAAAGACCTCGTAAACTGGGAATATCTCGGTGGTACGATGAAGGTGGCTCCTGCTTGGGTGAAGGCTAAGTTGAACGAGATTCGTGCTGAGCAAGGTTTGGCTCCTATCGCCAACCCAAAATATGGCTATTGGGCTCCTTGCGTAAGAAAAGTGAAGGATAATCTTTATCGTATGTACTATGCCATCGTGGTGGACAACTACATCAAGACAGGTGGCATTACCTATGATGGCTCTTGGACGGAGCGTGCCTTCATCGGTATGGCAGAGACTACGGACCCAGCCAGCAACAAGTGGACAGACAAGGGTTTCGTGATTTGCTCTTCTTCTGATAAGGGTAAGAACTGGACTCGCAAATCGAACAGCGACTGGGACGGCTACTTCAAGTTCAATGCCATCGACCCTTCGTTCATCATCACACCTAATGGCGAGCACTGGCTTATCTATGGCTCTTGGCACAGCGGTATCGCTGCCGTGCAGTTGAACCCAGAGACAGGCAAGACCTTGAAAGAACTTCCTAAGTCATACGGTACAGCAGATGAGATTGCTCCTTACGGAAAGCTTATCTTCACTCGTACCAACGGTAGTCGTTGGCAGGGAGCTGAGGCTCCTGAGGTTGTATAC
Organism: Segatella copri; assembly: GCF_019249795.2. Taxonomy (NCBI): domain Bacteria; kingdom Pseudomonadati; phylum Bacteroidota; class Bacteroidia; order Bacteroidales; family Prevotellaceae; genus Segatella; species Segatella copri. The sequence goes on along the minus strand of NZ_CP156891.1, from coordinate 1,694,162 downwards.
CATGATGGATATTATTATCTCTTCTTGGCTTACGATGGCTTGGATGTTCCTTACAACACCCGTGTGCTTCGTTCCAAGAATGTGGACGGTCCTTACGAGACGATGAACAACAGAGTGACTAATGCAGCCAATGGCGCAGGTGACAATCCTACCGTCTTGACTCATCCTTATAAGTTCAGCCAGGGATATGGTTGGGTAGGCATCAGCCACTGTGCCGTCTTCGACGATGGCGCGGGCAACTGGTATTATGTATCCCAGCAGCGTTTCCCACAGAATGTAGGTGGAAATGCTTATAGCAACGCCCTGATGATGGGTGGCGTGCGCAGTATCAAGTGGAATGAGAACGGATGGCCTGTTGTCATGCCTGAGCGTTATGGCGCTGTGCCACAAGTGGCTATCAAGGCTAGCGAACTGGCTGGCACTTGGGAAGGTATCGACCTCGCTTATGAGTATGGCAAACAGCGCGTCAGCACCGAATTTACACTCAATGCCGACGGCTCAATGACGGGTGGTACGGCTTGGCCTAATGTGAAGGTATGGAACTTTGATACTTCTTCTAATACACTCACCATCGGTACTACCAAGCTCAAGGTACAGCGTGAGGTTGACTGGGAGGCTAGTCCTCGCAAGTTGACTATCGTATACTCTGGCGTCAGTGGTAGCAAGAGCTTCTGGGGCAAGAAAAAATAAATGTTAGTTAGTTTTTAAGGTATAAAAGAATCTAAGTAGAATCTTTGGGGGAGTTAAGCAGTGAAGCTATGACTCCCCTTTTTTGTTAAAAAAATAGAGAAGATATACAGATGAAACAAACTGCAATGAAATATTTTGGCATTGTGGCGATAGCCATGATGCTAGCGCCAGCTGAGTCTCGTGCACAACAGCCTTTGGTTGTAGATACTCCTTTTGTCCACGACCCCGTGATGGCGTATGAGAATGGCAAGTACTATCTCTACTGCACAGGTCATGGCATCACGCAGATGACTTCCACCGACCGCAAGCATTGGACCATCGTTCCTCAGGGCGTGCTCAAGAACAGCGAGATTCCGGCATGGGCGCATGATAGTGTGCCAGGTTTTACCACGCATATCTGGGCTCCGGATGTTATCCGCTTCAAGAACAAGTGGTATCTGGCTTATTCCTGTTCCACCTTTGGCAAGAATACTTCTGCCATCGGCTTGCTGAGCAATACTTCCTTATCTGATAAGGATGGATGGAAGGATGAGGGCTGCCTCGTCGCCTCTAAGGGCGATAGAGACAACTGGAATGCCATCGATCCGAATTTCATTGTTGATGAGAAGGGAAACCCTTGGCTTACCTGGGGCTCTTTCTGGGATGGCATCCAGATGATCAAGTTGGATAAGAAGTCGATGCATGTCAAGAAGGGCGCCAAGCCTCAGACCATCGCCCGCCGTCATGCCGTAGGCGATGCATCAGCAGAACCGAATCCTACTTCTAAGTTTGCCGGTACCAATGCCATCGAGGCTCCTTTCATCATGAAACATGGTGGTTATTACTATCTCTTCGTGAGCTGGGATTACTGCTGCCGTGGCATCAAGAGCAACTATCGTGTTGCCGTGGGCAGAAGCAAGAAGGTTGCCGGTCCTTATCTGGATAAGGCAGGCAGAGACATGCGCAATGGCGGTGGTACGCTGATTCTGGAAGGCGATAAGAAAGAATATGAGGCGATGGGTCATTGCTCTGCCTACTCTTTCCCTGATGGCGATTTCTTCTTCTGTCATGGTTACAGCATGCCAAAGAATGGCGCCAGCATCCTGGTTCAGAAGAAAGTCAACTGGACGGAAGATGGGTGGCTGACGCTGGAATAGCCTCGATTTTTAAAACACGGACAAATTGAATTTGTCCGGCTCTTTGTCCGGTGGCTTGTAAGTTCTTGAAAATAAGAATCTTGTGAGGATGCGGGCAATTTGTCCGGACAAATTCAATTTGTCCGTTTGTTTTTTTAGTCCTTTTGGGCTTGAAAACCTTGGGATATGATGCCGAAACCTATGAGATGCTGGGAAGAAACCTATGAGTTATGATGAAAGAAACTATGAGTTGTGGGGGAGAAAACTATGACTTATTTTTTTAAAACAATTCAAGATGAGAAAACGAAAATGCGGAAAAAGTCCCGATAGTGGTGCCAAAAGTTGCTTTTTTAGGCACTTTTTGCACCACTATCGGGCTTTTGGCAAATGAAACTTACTATCATGCGTTATCCTGCCTTCGATACACTCTATGCCATAGTATTTTAGCGTAGAAGAGACTGAAAGATACTGAAACTTGTAAAATAAGCTGTTCTGAATACCCCGAAACATGTAAAATAAGCTGTTCTGATGAGTTAAAAACATGTAAAATAAGGCTTTCCTCATTATTTTTTCTTACCTTTGTTCGCCCCGAAAAAACAACGGGATTGGGTTGTGGAAAGGGGGAAAGAGAAAATAGAGATAAATATAAATATAAGAAATGAACAAATTAAAAGCTTTATTGGGTTTCGACTCAAAGACTACTACGGTCAAGACTGAGTTGGTTGCTGGTATGACTACCTTCCTGACCATGTGTTACATCCTGGCAGTAAACCCTACCATCCTTGCTACCACAGGTATGGACAAGGGAGCTCTCTTTACTGCCACAGCCATCGCTTCAGCCATCGCCACCTTCCTGCTGGCTTTCATGGCAAAGTTGCCTTTCGCCCAGGCTCCTAGTATGGGACTGAATGCCTTCTTCGCCTTCACCCTTTGTCAGGCTATGGGCTTGACCTGGCAGCAAGCTTTGGCGGTGTTGCTCGTAGAGGGTATCATCTTCCTTGCCATCACCTTTCTCAATATCCGCGATAAGATATTGGAGTGTATTCCGAAGAATCTCCGATTCGCCATTTCGGCTGGTATCGGTATGTTTATCGCTTTTATCGGTTTGAAGAATGCGGGCATCATTACTGCCAATGCGGATACTTTCGTGCAGCTCGGCAAGTTTACACCAGTCAGCATCCTGGGTCTCATCAGCATCCTGCTCTGCGGCTGTCTGATGGCGAGAAGAGTGAAGGGCTCTTTGTTTATCGCCATCATCATCTCTACATTGATAGGTATTCCGATGGGCGTAACCCAGTTCTCTGACAACTGGATGCCGGTATCTACCCCTCACAGCATCGCTCCTATCTTCTGCCAGTTCGATTTCACCGGCTTCTTTACTCCTAAGATGTTCATGGTGGTATTCTCCCTGTTGCTTGTCAATATCTTCGATACCATCGGAACGGTTCTGGGATTGGTTTCCAAACTCGGTGTCAAGGAAAATGAGAAGGGCGAGATTCCGGGTGTGAAGGAGGCGATGATGAGTGATGCCATCGGTACTACAGCCGGTGCATTGCTGGGTAGCTCTACCATCACCACTTATGTGGAGAGTGCTTCGGGCGTTGCCGAGGGTGGTAAGTCGGGTCTGACATCTTTCTTTGTTGGCTTGATGTTTATCCTGAGTATCTTCCTGGCTCCAATCTTCCTGCTGATTCCGAGCGCAGCCACCAGTGGTGCCCTGGTAATGGTGGGTGTATTGATGATCGATTCGTTCAAGAAAATTGAGTTGGAGGATATCTCCGAGTCATTCCCTGCCTTTATCACGATGATTACGATGGTACTCTGCTACAGTATTGCCGATGGCATCTGCCTTGGTATTCTGAGCTATGTATTGATCAAGATGATGGTGGGCAAGTTCAAGGATCTGAATCCTACGCTGTATATCCTGAGCATCTTCCTGCTCTTCAATTATGTTTTCGGTTAATTAAACGACAGATAAAAAACGAGGCGGCAATCTGCATCACGCAGGTTATCGCCTTTATATTGGTTTATTTTGTTAACCACTTCCAGATAGAAATGATTTATTTGTATCAATTTTCTTGGCATATTGATAAATATCTTGCATTATATTGTTGGCTCTTATCATCATATTGAAGATGTAATCTCTAGAATCAGAAACCGATGGTTCCAGTGATGCCATTCCAATTGGATAATCCTGAGGTGTGAGAATTAATGTGTCTGAAACCTAGTCCGATATAGGGAACACTTCTACTCTTCTTGCAGTTCGGATAGAGGATGAGATCAGCATTATAGGAGGTGTATTTCCAGTCGGCATTTCCGATAGTATTGGTTATGGAGAGACGAAGATCTACCCCTTGTGCGGTAGTCTTAGGGTTGAAGAGTTTGAAGCCCAGTCCACCACCTAAAGCTTGGCTCTTGAAATAAGTCTTCACATCATCTTTCTTGTAGAGGTTGATGCTACCTTCAGTTTTGGCGAAGGCGTAGAAGCGTGGAGTAAGTTGGTAGCCAAGGGCGAAGTTCAAAGTAGTAGGTGTCATACCTTTGTTCTCCATTCCCACGCTAGCATCGAGATCAAATGTCAGATGGTCTAAGATGGAGTAATGTGAGGCATTACTTTCCTCTTGGGCGTGCATAGGCATCGCCAAAGTTGCGGCACCCATGATTAGAATTAAACTTTTCTTCATAATGATCTATCTTGTAATGTTAATATATGGTCCGATAGCCCATTTGTTGTAATGGTCTAAAGAACGAAAACGTAAGCAAAAGTACGAAAATGGCTACGGGTGTAGCCATTCTCCGTATCTTTTATGATATTTTGCACGTTCTTATTTCCTTTGAAACACTTTTTCAAAGTATTTGAGGATATAAATAATACATACAGCTATAATAGCTTTGAATAGCGATGTCTTCCATTCAATACTATCATTGAATATGGCATCGATCATCAAGTTTCCAATAAAAAATGCTATGGTCAAGCCAAGAATGACCATTAAACATTTACTCAAATTCTTGTAGTTTTGCATTGTCCCAATATAATTTACTATTAACTGTTACATTTGTAATCGTTTTGAAATCTTGTTTTTGTTGAGGCTCAATATTTGCTTCATCATAGAGTTGGAATACTTGATCTGCGTATTTTTTTATATCCTCTTTTTTGTCTAGAGTTGATAATTTTGTAACTATCTTCTTTTGGATTATTTCAGCATCTTTTATTCTGTTGTTATTTTCGAATCGTTTTATGTATGATTTGTTAACCTCATCATAGGCACTTTCTATATCGTTCTTCTCTTGTACACATTTTGAAAATGCATTAATTATGTCTTTTGATAGAGCTAAATATTTTGCATAATTTTGTGTTGCTTCAGAAGTGTTTATGCCATAATTCTTAGCATAATTGATACAGTCCTTGAATAAATTATCATAATCAATTTCATTATCTTCCCTTATATATTTGGAGCTTGACATGCTGATTTTATCTAAAATCTTGTTGTGATAATATCCGATGGAATCTGTTTTAAGTGTAGTATTATTTGCATTTACATATGTAGGTGATTCTGTTGTAAGAAGTAGCGAATCTTTTAAGGGTATCTTCATGCTACTTCTTGTTGCCATAGCTTTTGAACAGCTTTCCCAATGGGCATCAAAGGCCCATGAGCATAAAGTGCCTACAATAGGACCAGCAGGTCCGGTAATATATCCTGTTATGCCATCAACTACAGCTGAGAATACTTTACCACCCCATTTATTGAGACTTCTAGTTTGAGGTCCTACATTGTAGGTGTTGTTTAAACTGTCAATAGAAGTACAAAGCTGTGTAAAAGAATTGTTAGCTGTTGTAGAGGTTGCAACACTAGTCATGTCATTAGAGCATGAACTGAACACGAAAGGCACAAAGGCTACTAAAATGCATAAAATCTTTCTCATAATTGTTATTTTATTATTAATAATATTATTAAATCTCTCCAAAATACTCTTTTCCATCTATGTTTATTGTGATGATGTGAGCTTTATTTAGTATATCTTGTGATATCCAAATAGACAAATTGTCATTTGTGGTAGTACATACATTATATATGTTATTTCCGTCAATATCTTCTAAGGCAATAGTTAAGTCTACACCCGTTTGTCGAGAACGAATGTAAATAACGTTCTCGACAATCTCTACAATAGGTGTGCTAACTCTAGGTGGAGCATGACGAATTTGACCATAACTATCAGTCGGGTCTGACGAGTGTACTTGTAAAGGAATAAACTCCCTTTCTGCATAAGCTTTTGTTGTTGCAACAATTAGCAATGCGGTAAATAATAAATGTTTCATAATCTAATAAATTTTTTATTCGGTTGCAAAGATATAGAAAAACAGATGAAGTGCAAAAAAAAAGAGTGTACAGAGAGTGTACAATAGCATATCCATTGATGTACACAAACGTGTATATTAATGGATATGCTTGATTTACAGGTGACTATAAGGAGAGGATTACTTTATCCCAATCTGAAGGTGTTCCTTTTTTCTTAAAAACCTTTATATACATTCTTCTTCTAGATGCTGTTATTGCTTCTTTTGTTACATTAACAAATTTTGCAATATTTGAAGGGGTAACACCTAATTTTATCATTAAACAGATTTTGTATTCTACAGGATTTGTACAGAGGAATGCCTCTAGATTTTTATCAAATTCCGGATACGTAGAGTTTATTAATATTTTGAGATTCCTCCAACCTTCCTCTGATAGTTTATAAGTACCTTCCTTTATTTCTTTGTTAATTGTATTTTGTATTTTGGAAGTGCCTATAGAGTTTTGCTCTGAGTTGAGTTTAGCTTGTGTTTTTAATTCTGCAAGTTTTTCTAATTGTTTCAATTTATCAATTTTAAGTTTAAGCAATTCTTGCTCTTGCTTCATATTCTTAATTTTCATTTGAAAGCTAAAGAATATGATAATCAAGAAAAAAAATGCTATTATAATTGAAATATTTTTGAAATGATTCTTTGCTTTGAGTTTCGTATTTTCTCTTTCTTTTAGATTGTATTGGTACAATTGCTCTGCTTTTTTAGTAGCTTCGCAGTTTTTGAGTTTTTGAACAGAGTCATTGTAGAGTGTAAATTTCTTGAAGTACTTATTGGTAATAGCATCTTTGGATGTTATTTCTTTTAGTAAATTCTCTAAAGCGTAGCGTTTGGATGTGATATTACCGAAATCTAAAATAGCGTTTCGATATATATTTGCAAGTTTCTTGTTGTTATTTTTTGTATATATGTCAAGAGCAGTAACATAAACTCCGTTTTTGTCATTAAGTATATTAATATTGTTGATGCAATAGTTTATGTGAGACAATGCTTTAGTTGTCTCATCTTTTCTATTGTAAGCCACTGCAAGACCATGATGGAAAAGTAGAAGAAGTAAGGTGTCTTTATTTTTTTTTGCCTTTTCTACTCCTAATGAGAAATTTTTCTGTGCTTTTAAAATATTATTTTGTCCTAAATATACTTCTCCCATATCTCTTATGTCATAAAGCATATTTCTGATATTTCCGCTGAGCGAGTCTGCCTGATAGGCAAGGCGCAGTGCCGCTAATGCTTCTTTATTTAAGTCTGTATAGCGATACACGTTTGCCATTTGGCAATAGATGTCTCCTTGCAGGGCATAGTTGTCCTTGGCAACCTTCTCGTTCGCTTTCTGATAAAACTTGAGTGCTTCGGGTTTGTCGCCAATTTCGTAGTATACTCTTCCTGCATAGAAGTATGCTTCGGCAAGCAGGTTGTCTTCACCTGCATGCTCAAAATATGAAACTAATGAGTCGATGACAAGTTTCTGATTCGTAATGGGACGATATGCCTTGTCGCTTGCCTTTAATTTCAAAAGCTGGCAATACCTTTGATTGGCAGTGGACATGTTCGGCTCTGCCTGGCAGATACTGTCAAGCATTTTGCTTCCTTTCTCTGTATCTGCTGAAAGCACTTGGTCTGCTTTCTTGAGTGCAGGAGAAAAACTCTGTTTACATCCAGCAAAAAGAGCAAGAAGTAATATGATAATTGTTGATATGACGAATTGCTTTCTTTTCATCTGTTGTTTTTGTTTAATATCGTGCAAAAATACAACTTTTATTTTCAATTACCAAATTTTTGTGCGCAAAACTTATAAGTTGATAGTAAAATAAGTTTTAAGGTGATAGACAATCATAAAAAACGAGGCGGCAAACTGCATCACGCAGGTTGCCGCCTTCTCTTTTCTAACTAACTTTCTTATCAACTATTCAAAATGTTATTACCTATATATGGATTCCAGGGCATTCTGCCCTGGATGTAGTCTGTTATTTCAATCTGATGATATTCAGCGAGCTGGCTGGAATCTCTACCGTAGCACCGTTCTTCTCTGTAGTTACGTAGTTTTCTACAGGATAGATATTGGTAGGATTGTCGATGGTGTTCTCCTCCAGACCATTCTTGGCAGAAAGGCGGATGAGCTTGCCATTCTTGATTTCCTTGCCTTGAAGATTAATCTTCGCTGTGGTGTGCTCGGTGCTGGTGTTGGCAATCTTCAGGATTACCTCGCCCGTCTGTTCATCAAGTGTGGCTGTAGAGAAGATGCCAGGAAGGGTGTTTGCCTTCAACTTGGTAGAGAATATTTCCTTGCCATCCAACTTGGCGAAGATGCTGTCGCCTACTACTTTCAGCTCGATGCCATACCACTTGCCGGTTTCGATGCTGCCTGGGGTAGTAGCTATCTGACTCTTGGCACCATTCACGATAGACTCCACACCGTGCTGGGTATTGTTCCAGCCACCGAGGTTCAACCAGCAGTAGTTGTTCTTATCCACGTAGTTAAAGATGATGAGGAAACCTTCGTTTCCGGCATCCTTCTTCGCGCGTACCTTATATATATAGCCGTTGCTGGTAATCTCGCCTGGGTTCAGACGGATGCAGCTCTCTTCGTTGCTGGTCTGCTTGATGAGGCTACCCTCAGTCTTCCACTGTCCACGGATATCGGTAGGCAACTCCTGCAAGGTCATCGGCAGCGCCTTTCCGTTCTCATCGCTGTAGCCCTTGTCCTCGAAAGAAACCTGAGTGCCCCATGTTCCCATACCTACACGGCAGATAGCTGGCTTCACCTGAGTCTGCTCATATTTGTATGGATTCTCCTGGTTCACCTTCAGTACACGGGTACCGATGTTGTTTGCCATCACGTTCTGAACGTAGTAAGATGGAGTTCCGAATACCTTGTCTGATGTATACTGAATCATATCCGGTGCCCACATACGGTTGTTGAGGTTGGCGAAGATAGGAGCGTAGGATGCCATGGTCACGATGTCAGAGTTGTTCTCGATGCCCATCATATAGACAGCCTCACCGAGTGCAGCATCGAGCGAACCCATATTGCCGAAGCCCTGGGTTACGGCATATTCACCTACATAAATCTCGCTGCCCTTACGGTCGTAGTTATCATACTTGTTGAAGTTCTCGGCAAACCAGGCAGGATTTCTGTAGTAGTGCTCGTCGAGGAGTTCTACGCTCTCGTTGCTTTCCCACTTAGGATTGTCATCGCCCCAAGCCACCACGTTACCGATGAGGTGCATCTTAGGATATTTTGCCAGAACCGCATCCTTGAACTTCTTGAAGCGCTCGTAGTAATGGTCGCTCTGAGCCGCAGGATCCGGCTGGTTGTTCTCATTACCAATCTCCAGATACTCGATATTGTATGGTTCCGGATGACCGTTCTTAGCACGGAGCGCACCATATTTAGAGGTAACAGGACCGTTGGCATACTCCAGGGCATTCATGCACTCATCAATCCAAGGCTGGATGCTGTCTACAGGAGTCATACCGCCGTGCCACAAACCTACGTTTACAACATAGAGAGGTTTGGCGTTCAGATCCTCGGCAAGCTGCAGATACTCATCGAATCCCATACCGTCGCTGGTACGGTAGCGCCAGTTTACGTTCTTATGGCCCGGACGTTCCTCGATAGGACCGATAGTCTTCTCCCAATGGAAAGCATTCTCAGGAGATTCCTGTCCCTCTACGTAGCAACCGCCAGGGAAGCGGACGAACTTAGGATGGATGTTATAGAGAAGCTGAGCCAGGTCAGGGCGCAAGCCATTCTCGCGATTCTTGAAAGTAGGAGGGAAGAGGCTTACCACATCGAGAACGATGGTACCCTTTCCGTCGGCTACGAGTTCAAACTGAGCCTTGGCATCGTTTCCGTTGGCAGTCAACTCAGCCGTATATTTGGTCCACTTCTTGCCAACCTTGGCATTGAGGGTGGTTTCTGCGTAAACCTTATCGCCCTTGGCGTTGGTGAGGCGAGCCTTCAATCCGCCCTTGTAGCTACCCTTAGCCCAGAAAGAGAGTTTATAGGTTCTGCCCTGCACGGCGTTGATTCCCCAGAAACCCTCATTGATGAGAGAGGCTGTAGCTGCAGGCTTGGCAGCGATGGTAAGCTGGAGTGCCTTGCCCTGTGCATTGTTGAGCAAACCCTTATTGATGAGTTGTGCATTGATTTTTGCACCTTCTTGAGCGGCAGTTTTCCAGGTAGGAATATTCTTGTCATCGTCTTCGAAAGAACGGTTGCTGATGAGTTCGGCATAGAGACCGCCATCTGCAGCATGGTTGATATCCTCGAAGAAGATACCATAGAGGTTAGGAGATACCTTGATACCTGGGTTAGAGGCATCTACATTGATGGAAACCTGTGCGTTGGATGCCAAAGCAGAGGCCAATACTGCTGAAAGTAAAATCTGTCTTTTCTTATTCATTTCTTATTCTTAGGTTTGTTTGTTTACTTGTTGGTTGGCATGAAACCAAGCTAAGCCTAAATTCATGCCGCTATTAATACACAGTTGCAAAAGTACACAAAAAACACAAAGAAGAGGTGGACAAAAAGCGAATTATAGTGTAAAAGGTGGATTTTCTGATGAAAATCCACCTTTTGTTTATTGTTGGTAAATAAAATCGGTTTTAATATAGTAATACCAGTCCGGCAAAAGCCGAGTAGAGTATCATGCGGATAGGATTGATCTTCATCACCTTCACGCCGATAAAGGTGGCAAAGAAGAGGGCGATGGAGATGTAGAAATGCCAGGGATTGGCTGGCGTAGAGAAGTTCTCGCCATTCATCAGGAGCAGGGCTGCGGCTCCTACCAGACCGACAATGGCTGGGCGAAGACCGATGAAGATGCTCTGGACGGCTGAGGTGTTCATATACTTGTACAGTATCTTGCTGATAAGAATCATCAAAACCAAGGATGGGAGTACCAGCGCAAAGGTTGCCATGGCACTTCCGAGTACAGCCATCATGCCACTCATGCCGGCATTATGGACAGCTGTATAGCCACAGTAGGTGGCGGTGTTGATACCGATAGGTCCCGGTGTCATCTGAGAGATGGCAACCACATCGGTAAACTCTTGCATCGTCATCCAATGATACTGCGTAACAACCTGTCCCTGAATCAGGGATATCATGGAATAGCCTCCTCCGAATCCGAAGATGCCTATCTGAATGAATACGATGAAAAGCTGAAGAAATATCATATATATATAATAATGTGTAAAGTTAATAGGGCATTCCTACAATAAGGCGTAGCCCCTATAAACTATTAACTATAAACTTTTAACTAATCTTATTCCGTTGGCTGGATAAACTGTCCATAGATGTAGCCACCTACGGCAGCTGCGATAATCACCCAGATTGGGTTGACGCCCAAAAGCCAGATCAGAAGGGCGGATAGAATAGGAATCCAGCAGTTGACAAGCGAAATACCGGCACTCTTGGCAAGCGAGAATGTAGGTACGGCTATCAATGCTACGACGGCAGGACGGATGCCTGCAAACATGGCAGCAACAACCTTGTTGTCTTCAAACTGATGGAAAAACATGGCTATCGCTAAGATAATAAGGAACGATGGCAACGAAGCGCCGAGGGTGCAGACGATGGCTCCCGGTGTCTTTGCCAACTTATATCCGAGCAGGGAACTCATGTTGATGGCCAAGGCGCCCGGACAAACCTGGGTAGTAGCAATGGCATCCAAGAATTCCTCCTTCGTCATCCAATGATGCTTGTCGACGACTTCGGATTCTATAATAGGAATCATGGCATAGCCACCACCAAAGGTGACTATGCCAATCTTCATAAATGTCTTAAATAATGAAATATACTTCATTATAGTTTATAATTTATAGTTTATAGTTTACGGCAATCTTGCTTTCAACTATAAACTATTAACTTTTAACTATGATTTTACTCTTTCTTCAATCCACTGACGTGCATTGACAAATGCCTCAATCCAAGGAGTAACCTCGTCGTTGCGGCGATCAGCTGGATACCAGGCGTTCTGCCATGGGAAGATGGCACGTTCCAAGTGTGGCATCATAGCCAAGTGGCGGCCATCTGCAGAGCAGATACCTGCTACATTGTAGTCACTGCCGTTAGGATTACCTGGATACTCAGCGTAGTTGTACTTCGCAATGATGTTGTAGTGATCCTCTGGCTCAGGCAAGTAGAAACGGCCCTCGCCGTGAGCTACCCAGATACCGAGCTTATCACCGCTCAGGCTACCGAACATCACACTGTCGTTCTGAGGAATGGTCAAACCGAGGAATGTGCTCTCGAACTTCTTGGATGTGTTGTGGCAGAGGTGTGAACGATGCTTGTGCTCAGGATTGATGAGGTTCAACTCAACCATCAGCTGGCAACCGTTGCAGATACCGAGTGAAAGGGTATCCTCACGGGCATAGAACTTATCGAGTGCCTCTTTAGCCTTAGGATTGTAGAGGAATGCACCAGCCCAACCCTTGGCAGAACCGAGAACATCGGAGTTAGAGAAACCACCGCAGAATACGATGAAGTTCACATCCTCCAGAGTCTCACGACCAGAAATCAAGTCGGTCATCATCACATCCTTTACATCGAAGCCAGCGAGATACATAGAGTATGCCATCTCACGCTCACCATTGGTACCCTTCTCACGGATGATAGCTGCCTTGATGCCAGATGGCTTGCGACGGTTAGCGTCGAGGCTGTAGCTAGCGAGGGTTCCCTTGAAGCCATAACCGAAGTTCATCTCGATAGGCTGCTTCTTATAGTTGGTGTAACGCTTCTTAGCCATACCGTTCATGCTCTGCTTGCGGTCGAGGAGGTAAGATGTCTTATACCAGTCGTCGCGCAAAGCATCGATATCGAACTCGTGCTCGAAGCCTTCCTTCTTGATGATAATCTTGCGGAGCTCAGGAGCTGGATAACCAATCTTGGCATAACCGATACCGTTCTCATCGAAGAATGCTTTCAACTCGTCCTTGTGAGCATCGCTTACCTGGATGACAACACCTGGGTTCTCTGCGAAGAGAGTCTTGATGATGTCGGCATCTGCGATGTCGTGGAGGTTGATCTTCATACCGCCCTCTACGTTGGCGAATGTCATTTCGAGGAGAGTTGTAATCAAACCACCGGCGCTGATATCGTGACCAGCCATTACCCAACCACGGTTGATGAGTTCCTGTACGGCGTTGAAGCAGTCAACGAAGTACTCTGGGTTCTTGACGGTAGGAACATCGCTGCCCACCTTGCCCAGGCTCTGAGCGAAAGCAGAACCACCGAGACGCTGCTCGTCGAAACTGAAGTCGATATGGTAGAGGCTAGAGTTCTTGTCGTTAACGAGAACTGGGCTAACCACCTTCTTGACATCTGAAACCTCACCACCAGCACTTACGATAACGGTACCCGGAGCGATGATCTTCTCGCCGTTAGGATACTGCTGGGTCAAAGAGAGAGAGTCCTTACCTGTTGGTACGTTTACGTGGATGGCGCAGCAGAAGTCTGACAATGCCTTCACACCCTCGTACAGACGGGCATCCTCACCCTTCTGACTGCGGCAAGGCCACATCCAGTTGGCTGAGAGGCTGATGCTGTCCATGCCATCTGCCAATGGAGCCCATACGATATTGGTCAATGACTCAGCTACAGAGAGTACTGAACCTGCCTTAGGATCGGCAAGACCAGCCTGAGGTGCATGACCCATTGCTGTTACGATACCCTTCTCGCCACGGTAGTCGAGTGCTACGACACCACAGTCTGAGAGTGGCAACTGAATCTGACCCTGACCCTGCTGACGGGCAATCTTACCTGTTACGGAACGGTCTACCTTGTTGGTCAACCAGTCCTTACAAGCCACAGCCTCCATCTGGAGAACACGCTGCAAGTACTCGTCGAGGTTATCTGCAGAATAAGTTACATCTTCATATTTACGCTCTACGGTCTCATCTACCATCACAGTCTTAGGAGTATGACCGAACATCTGAGCTACATCGAGGTCGAATGGCTTTACGCCGTCAGCCTGCTTGAAGCTGAAGTGAGCATCGCCTGTAGTCTCACCAACCACGTACATTGGAGCACGCTCACGGTCGGCAATCTTCTGAACCTCGCTGATATACTTCTCGTCGATGAGCAAGCCCATGCGCTCCTGGCTCTCGTTGGCGATGATTTCCTTGGCGCTCAAAGTCTTGTCGCCGATAGGCAACTTAGACATGTCGATTTCGCCACCGCACTCTTCTACCAACTCAGAGAGACAGTTCAAGTGACCGGCTGAACCGTGGTCGTGGATGCTGACTACTGGGTTCTCATCGTTCTCAACGAGTGCACGAACCAGGTTGTAGGCACGCTTCTGCATCTCAGGGTTGGCACGCTGAACAGCGTTCAACTCGATACCATTGCTGTAACGGCCTGTATCTACAGAAGAAACAGAACCACCACCGAGACCGATGCGATAGTTATCACCACCTACTACGACCACCTTGTTGCCCTTCTGTGGCTCGCCCTTCTTATAGTCACGCTTCTTGCCGTAGCCTACACCACCAGCAAGCATGATTACCTTATCGTATGCATACTTCTCACCATTCTCCTCGTGCTCGAATGTAAGCACAGAACCGGTGATGAGAGGCTGACCGAACTTGTTACCGAAGTCTGATGCACCGTTGGAAGCCTTGATCAGAATCTGCTCTGGAGTCTGATAGAGCCACTTACGCACTGGCATGATGTCTTCCCAGTCGCGCTCAACATCGCTCTTGCCGTTGTCATCCTTCAAGCGAGGATAAGCAGTCATGTAGCAGGCGGTACCTGCGATAGGCCATGAACCTACACCACCACCCATACGGTCGCGGATTTCACCACCCGTACCGGTAGCAGCACCATTGAAAGGCTCTACGGTAGTAGGGAAGTTGTGGGTCTCAGCCTTCAGAGAGATAACACTCTCGATATCCTTCACCTGGAAGAAATCGCTGGTAGTCTGATCGGCTGGAGCAAACTGCTCGATAACAGGACCCTGAGAGAAAGCCACGTTGTCCTTGTAAGCAGAGAGAATCTTGTTAGGATTCTCGTTGGTGGTCTTCTTGATCATGTTGAAGAGAGAAGACTCCATCTCCTTACCGTCGATGATAAACTGGCCGCCGAAGATCTTGTGGCGGCAGTGCTCTGAGTTGATTTGTGCGAAACCGAAGATTTCGCTGTCGGTGAGAGGGCGTCCGTTCTCTTTCTCCAGCTTGTGGAGATAAGCTATTTCGTCCTCGCTGAGGGCAAGACCCTCTTCCTCGTTATACTTCTCGAGGTCATCGACGTACTTGATAGGTTCTGGCTGGTGGTTCACGGTGAACACATCCTGTCCGATACCGTTGTACATACGCTGGAGCATAGGGTCGTGCTCAGCGTTTTCGCTATCTACAGGGAAGTACTCCTCGATACGCGAAATGCCGTTAAGACTCATGTTCTGAGTAATCTCAACGGCATTCGTACTCCAAGGAGTAATCATTTCACGGCGTGGGCCGACATAGAAGCCCTGCAACTGCTGGGCGTCCTCTAAAGTCGCGTCACCATAAAGCCAACAAAGTTCATTGATTTCGTCCTGAGATGGTTTGTGGTCAATCTCGGTCGCAATCACACTCTTAGATGGAGTTCTAAAAAAAAGAATCATACTTGCTTTCTTTTATATTATTAATGTATTTATTTCTTTTCGAGTGCAAAGATAGTGCAATTTCAAGACACTACAAAATAAAACACTGTTTTTTATGTTTTTTTTGTTGAGATTTGGGCTATTCTTACCTTTAGAGGCTACATTTGACAGCTTTGCCGTAAGAAAAGTGCTTTCAGTTGCCTTTTTTGGTTAAAAAGGTGATAAATAAAGATTTAGAGGTTAAAAATGTCTAAATGCAATTGACAAATGGTGTTTATTCGAGTCTTATCTGTAACTTTGCAGCAGAAAGAAGTGAATCAGCTTCTGAATGCCCTAAGATGTAGAAGCTTCCGGATAACGGATAAAAGCCGGGAGAACTCTAATATAAAAAAGGTAGTAAACGACGCAGAATATACTATAATCAATTAATAATAACAAGAAAATTTAAATTAGAAAGAATATGAAACAGACAAAGTTAATGGTAATGGCAATGATGGCTGTAGCTCTGATGGCTACAAGCTGTGCAAGTAAGAAAGATCTTCAGAATTGCCAGAATGAGAATAAGGAATTGTCAAGTAACTATCAGGCTACCAAGGAGAAATTGGCAGCTACAGAGGCTAGTCTGGCAGCAGCCCAGGAGCAGCTCGCTACTGCAAAGAGCGATTACGCTAAGTTGCAAGGCTCACTTGACAAGAGTTTGAACAATGCAAGCCAGAACAATGTGAGCATTGAGAAACTCGTTGACCAGATTAACGAGAGCAACCAGTATATCCGCCACCTGGTTGAGGTAAAGAGCAAGAGCGATTCGCTCAACATGGTTCTTACCAACAACCTGACCCGCTCTTTGAGCAAGGAAGAGATGAAGGAGGTTGATGTTCAGGTTCTGAAGGGTGTAGTTTACATCTCTCTGGCTGACAATATGCTCTATCAGAGTGGTAGCTATGAGGTGAACAGCCGTGCTCAGGAAACATTGAGCAAGATTGCTAAGATCATCACAGACTACAAGGATTACGACGTGCTCGTAGAGGGTAATACCGATAACGTACCAGTAAGCACTACAAGTGCCAAGATGAAGAATATCCGCAACAACTGGGACCTCTCTGCTCTCCGTGCAGCTTCTGTTGTTCAGTACTTGCAGGATCACTTCGGTGTAAATCCTAAGCGTCTTACTGCTGGTGGCCGCGGTGAGTACAACCCTGTAACAACTAACGATACAGAGGTAGGCAAGCAGCGCAACCGCCGCACTCAGATTATCATCACTCCTAAGCTCGACCAGTTCATGGACTTGATCGACAAGGCTCCAGAGGAGAAGTAAAAAGACTATTTAAAGGTAAAAAGGTAAAAAGGTAAAAAGGTAAAAGGGTAAAAAAGTAAATAAGTAGAGGCATCAGTGAGTTTTCGGGCTCATTGATGCCTTTTTAGGTATAAATATACAGGTTTTATGTTTTAAGTACGTAAAAAAGTGCTTTTTGTTATCATTTTGCTAGAATTATTCTTAATTTCCTTTCTTTTCTTGATTATTTTTATTAATTTTGCAGGCAAAATATCAAGGGTACACTTGGCTGCCCTGATCATTGTACATTGTAAATTATTAATTATACATTATATTGTGTTATGGAAAAGATTAAGATGACAACTCCATTGGTAGAGATGGACGGTGATGAGATGACAAGAATTCTCTGGAAGATGATTAAGGACGAACTGATTCTTCCTTTCGTTGATTTGAAGTCTGAGTATTATGATCTCGGTCTGCCTTGTCGCGACCAGACCAATGACCAGGTAACCATCGACTCTGCTGAGGCGGCTAAGAAATATGGCGTGGCTGTGAAGTGTGCTACTATCACTCCTAATGCACAGCGTATGGACGAGTATAAACTCCACAAAATGTGGAAGAGCCCTAATGGAACTATCCGTAGCATCATGGACGGTACCGTATTCCGTGCTCCTATCACCATCCCAAGCATCCACCCTTGTGTAAAGAACTGGGAGAAGCCTATTACCATCGCCCGTCATGCTTACGGCGATGTATACAAGAGCGTGGAACTTCGTGCTGATGAGCCAGGTACAGCCAAACTCGTGTTCGAGGGTAAGAGCGGCAAGAAGCAGGAGATAGAGATTCATTCTTTCGATGGTGCTGGCGTTATCCAGGGCATGCACAATACTGATAAGAGTATCCGCAGCTTTGCTCACAGCTGCTTCAAGTTTGCCATTGATACCAAGCAGGATCTCTGGTTTGCTACCAAGGATACCATCTCTAAGACTTATGATGCCCAGTTCCGTAAAATCTTTGAGGAAGTATATGAGAGCGACTATAAAGAGAAGTTTGCAGAACTCGGTATCGAGTATTTCTATACATTGATTGATGATGCAGTGGCTCGTGTTATCCGCAGCAAGGGCGGCTTTATATGGGCTTGCAAGAACTATGACGGTGATGTGATGAGCGATATGCTCAGTACAGCCTTCGGTTCTCTGGCGATGATGACTTCTGTATTGGTTTCTCCTGACGGCAAGTATGAGTATGAGGCAGCACACGGTACCGTGACCCGTCACTACTATCGCTACCTGAAGGGTGAAGATACATCTACCAACCCGATGGCTACAATCTTTGCATGGAGCGGTGCGTTGAGAAAGCGTGGCGAACTGGATGGCATCAAGGAACTTCAGAACTTTGGCGACCAGTTGGAGGCTGCATGTTTCGATACTTTGAATGATGGTATCGCTACCAAGGATCTCGTAAACCTGATGGAAGGTGTTGAGGCTAAGGCTGTAAACTCTGCCGGCTTTATCGCTGCCATCCGCGAGCGTCTGGAAAAGCGATTGGCATAAAAACAATAAGACCTGGGGTGATTAACCTCAGGTCTTATTGTTTTAGTTATTTTTAGTTTAAATCTTGATTCTTTTTCTTGCGTTTACGCAAAGCGTCTGAATAAACCTTAAACAAATCAATGTTCAGCAACTGACAGATATGGTAAAGCATACCCGTATCTATAGTGGCTCTGCCGTATACCTTATATATATTAGTACGATGGCAGCCTAATTGCTCAGCAAGCCATACTGTGGTCTTGCCTTGCTTGTTTAATTCCTCTTTGATGATTTCACCGATTAAGGGAATTGCATTTACTTTATCTTTCATACTCTTTCAGTTGTGTTATATGCTCACTTATAGTTATATCGGGTGCAAAAGTAGTATTTCTGTTTCTAACTAGCAAAGAAACATGTAGCGAATTTGGAACACTAAGTTAAAATGTGTAACAAAATACTCGTTTTTTTATATTTTTTTTCTCTAAAGAACTAAATGTCACGAAATTGTAACTGAATGTAACGCTTATTACGAAAGAAAAGTCGTAATTTTGCAGCGGTATTTTAAATAACATGAAATATGGAAGAGAATATGAAAAGAATACTTGTTGTTGATGATGAGCAAGACTTGTGTGAGATTCTGAAATTCAATCTCGAAACAGAAGGATATGAAGTAGAAACAGCCAATTCGGCAGAAGAGGCTTTGGAGATGGACATCGCTTCGTTCGATCTGCTGCTACTGGACGTCATGATGGGAGGAATGAGCGGTTTCCAGCTGGCTAAGCAGTTGAAGGGCAATCCGATGACAGCCAATGTTCCGATTATCTTCCTTACAGCCCGAGATACGGAAAACGATACGGTGACAGGATTCAATATCGGTGCCGATGATTATATCTCGAAACCTTTCTCTATCCGAGAGGTGATGGTCAGAGTGCGTGCCGTCTTGCGCCGTACGGCTGAACAGGCTGGTGATGCTGATGAATCGAAGATCATCAACTATCAGGGACTGCAGTTGAATCTGGACAAGAAGACGGTGAGCATCGATGGTGAGGCAATCCCTTTCACCAAGACCGAGTTCGAACTCCTGCGTCTTTTCCTCGAAGAGCGCGGCAAGGTCTTCTCACGTCAGGAACTTATCGACCGGGTATGGCCTAAGGATGTGATGGTACTCGACCGCACGGTGGATGTCAACATCACCCGTATGAGAAAGAAGATTGGTAAATTTGCCAAGTGCATCGTTACCCGTCTGGGGTTTGGTTATTATTTTGATGCGTAATTAAAATGTTTAAGTTAAATAGTGTAGGTAGGAAGTTGTACTTCAGTGTACTGGCGGTGTTCCTTGTGTTCGCCGTCAGTTTTATCGTGTTCCAGCAGGCACGAGAGAAGCAGTATAAAATAGGTACGCTTACTATCAAGCTGGAAAATTATAATGAACTGTTGGCAGAAGATCTGGCGCTCTCTCCTGGTGAAGGAATTATTCTGCAGGATAGCATTCACAATAGGGATGTGATTGTGGCTCATGAGAAGTTGAAGGCTTTTGTACGCGAACATGAAAGCAAGGACCTTCGTGTTACGCTGGTGCGCCCGAACGGTAAGGTGATTTATGACAACATGAGTTCCGACTATGATCAGTTTGCCAACCATGCTAAACGTGAGGAAATAGCAGAGGCCTTGAAAAACAGGGTAGGCTCAAGCGTGGAGCGACAGTCTAAAACCCTGAAGCATGATTATTTCTATGTGGCTTCTTATTTTCCGGAAAGCAAGCTCATCATCCGTACGGCACTACCTTACAATAATGATTTGGCAAAATCGCTGCAGGCTGACCAGCATTTCATCTGGTTTGCCATCGTAGCCGTCATTCTGCTTACCATCGTGCTCTACCGTTTTACGGACCGTCTGGGTAAGAATGTCTCCAAACTGAGCATCTTTGCTTATAAGGCAGATCACAACGAGAGTCTTGAGGTGGAAGATCTCGCCAAGTTCCCTAACGATGAGTTGGGCGAGATAGCCGAGCGTATCATCAAGATGTATAAGCGCATACAGACCACCCGATGTGAACAGGATGTACTGAAGCGGCAGCTTACCCAGAATATAGCTCACGAGCTGAAGACTCCTGTGGCAAGTATCCAGGGTTATCTGGAAACGATACTCGACAATCCGCATATCAACGAAGAGATGAAGTCGCAGTTTCTGCAGCGCTGTTATGCCCAGAGCGAGCGTCTCACCTCTCTGCTCCGCGACATCTCTACCCTGAACCGGTTGGATGACGGTTCGGATATGCTAGATTTCGAGGCGGTAGACATTACGCAGATGGTGAGTGAAATAGCCCGTGAGACGGCGCTGGAAAGAGAGTCACACAAGATGACTTTCGAGAATCTTCTTCCCGACCAGCATATTATCGTGAAGGGTAACCGCAGTCTGCTCTATAGTGTGTTCCGCAATCTTACCGACAATGCCATAGCCTATGCCGGTGAAGGGCGTAAGATAACGTTGAGTGCCAAGGAGCAGGGCAATAAGTGGCATTTCATCTTCAGTGATAACGGTCAGGGTGTTCCTGCCGAGCATCTCTCCCGTCTATTTGAGCGTTTCTATCGGGTAGATAAGGGACGCAGCCGCAAGATGGGTGGCACCGGTTTGGGTCTTGCTATCGTCAAGAATGCCGTTCTCCTGCATGGCGGAACCATCCGTGTGAGCAATCAGCAGGAAGGCGGCTTGAAGTTTGAATTTACGCTTAAGAAATAAAAATGTTTTTTGAATAAAATATCTAAGCGGCAAATATAAATAATCAAGTGGCTGATAAAGGTACTTAAGTAGTAAATATAGGTAAAGAAAGGCAAGACTTCTGAGAAACTTCTGAATGAGGTTTTACAGAAACCTTGCCTTTTTTGTATTTTAAAACATTTTTGTTTTCTTTTGTAAACTTTGCTTAAATTTATTATTTCTGACTTTTTTCTGTTAAAAGTATAGACGATATTTCTAAATATTGACGAAAATCAAGAAAAACTAACTTTTTTCTATAAAAATATCGATAAAGTTTGCATTAATTCAATACTTTTTCTTATCTTTGCACCCGTAAAGTAATGAGAGAGATTTAAAAAAGTGTAAGAAGAGAAAAAATAATTATATAAAGTTATAAGAGTTGTTTAATTTTTAAGAGAGGATTTTATGGAAAAAAGATTGCTTTTCTTGTTAGTCAATCTCTTCCTTTTATGTGGGGGGGCATTGGCTCAAACGAAAGTAACAGGTACCGTAGTTTCTCAGGAAGATGGTGAACCTGTCATCGGTGCATCTGTCGTAGTCGTCGGAGCGGCACGTACAGGTACCGTCACCGATATTGACGGTCACTTCTCTTTGGAGGTACCTGCTGGTAAGAAACTTGTAGTTAGCTACATCGGTATGCAGAGTCAGACCTTGACTCCAGCCGCCAAGATGACTATCCGCCTGAAGGCAGATAACAAGAGTTTGGGCGAGGTGGTTGTAACGGGTATGCAGAAGATGGATAAGCGTTTGTTTACTGGTGCTACTACAAAAATTTCTGGCGACAAGACAAAGTTGGATGGTGTCGCAGACATCAGTCGTGCCTTGGAAGGTAAAGCGGCCGGTGTGTCTGTGCAGAACGTCTCAGGTACTTTCGGTACAGCTCCAAAGATTCGTGTGCGTGGCGCTACTTCTATTTATGGTAGCTCAAAACCTCTTTGGGTGGTAGATGGTGTTATCATGGAGGACGTAACTGAGGTTGATGCTGATGATTTGTCTTCTGGTAACGCTGAGACCCTTATATCTTCAGCCATAGCAGGTCTGAATGCTGATGATATTGAAAGTTTCCAGATTCTGAAGGATGGTTCTGCTACCTCTATTTATGGTGCACGTGCCATGGCTGGTGTCATCGTTGTTACAACCAAGAAAGGTAAAGCTGGTACAAACCGTATCAACTATACTGGTGAATTCACCATGCGTTTGAAGCCAAGCTACCGCAATTTCAATATCATGAATTCTCAGGATCAGATGGGTGTATATCGTGAGATGTACAACGATGGTTATTTCTCTTTTGAAAAGAGTTTTCGTGCTTCTAACAGTGGTGTCTTTGGCAAGATGTATCACCTGATGAATACATATGATTCGAAGACGGGAACTTTTGGATTGCCTAATACTGAGGAGGCGATGAATAGCTATCTCCAGAAGGCTGAATACCAAAATACCGACTGGTTTGACTTACTCTTCAGTAATAGTATCTCCCAGAATCATTCCGTCAGCATGTCTACTGGTACCGATAAGGCTCAGTATTATACATCTTTCAGTGTGATGAACGATCCAGGATGGTCTAAGCAGAGCAAGGTACAGCGTTATACAGCCAATGTAAATGCTCTTTACAATATTTCGACGAAATTGTCTTTCAATGCCATAGCTAATGCTTCCTATCGTAAGCAGCGCGCTCCTGGTACTACTTCACAGTCTGTAAATAATGTGACAGGTGAGGTGTCTCGTGATTTTGATATCAACCCATATTCTTATGCGTTGAACACTTCTCGTACCATGGATCCTAATGAACTCTATGTGCGTAACTATGCTCCGTTCAATATTTTCCGTGAATTGGAAAACAACTATTTGAGTTTGGATGTGGTTGACATGAAATTCCAGGGCGAATTGAAATATAAGCCAATCTCTAAAGTAGAACTCGCAGTATTGGGCGCTTACAAGTATTCTACAACGACCAATGCCGCTACCATTACTGACCAGAGTAATCAGGCTTGGGCCTATCGTGCGATGGATGATGCTACGATGCGTGATGCAAACCCATGGCTGTATACCGATCCAGACAAGGCAAACTCTTTGCCATTCTCTGTATTGGAAAAGGGTGGTTTTTATCGTGAGACCAAATATAAGATGAATAGCTGGGACTTCCGTGCGACAGCTAGCTATAATGATGTATACAACAAAGACCATATCGTGAACTTATTCGGTGGTTTGGAAATCAATTCACTCGACCGTAGCCGTTCTTATTTTAATGGCGTTGGCATGCAGTATGATATGGGGTATCTCCCTGCTTTCAACTATAACTTCTTCAAGCAGTTGGAGGAGGAGAATGGTCAATATTATAGTTTGGATAATTCATATCAGCGTGAGGCTTCTTTCTTTGGTACTGCCACCTATTCTTATAAGGGTCGCTACACAATTAATGGTACCATTCGTTATGAGGGTTCCAATAAGTTGGGTAAGAGTCGTTCAGCTCGTTGGTTGCCTACTTGGAACGTGTCTGGAGCATGGAATGCTCATGAGGAGAGTTGGTTTACTAAGTTAAATCCAGTTCTTTCTCATCTTACATTAAAAGCATCATATTCATTGACAGCTGATCGAGGTCCTGCTTCCGTTTCTAACTCGTTGGTAGTGATACAGAGTTACAACCCTTGGCGTCCATTTGCCGGTGACAAGGAGACTGGACTTGAGATTTATCGCTTGGGTAATGATGATTTGACCTATGAAAAGAAGCATGAGTTGAACCTCGGTTTGGATATGGGCTTTTTGAATAACCGCATTAATGTGACTTTCGATTGGTATCGCCGCAACAATTATGATTTGATTGGTCCTAAGCGTACCATGGGTATTGGTGGTGAGATCTATAAATATGCCAATGTGGCAAGTATGCGTTCACATGGTGAGGAGTTGACTATTTCCACTCGCAACATTGAGACCAAGGATTTTAAATGGAGTACCGACTTCATTTTCTCTCACTCAAAGAATACTGTAACCGACTTGGATTCACGTGCTAACATCATGCAGATGATTACAGGTACCGGTTTCACAATGAATGGCTATCCTGTTCGCTCTTTGTTCTCTATTGATTTCAAGGGATTGAACAATAAGGGTCTGCCTATCGTTGTGAATCAGGATGGCGAGGAGACAAGCTATGGTGGCGATCTCTACTTCCAGTCAACTACAACAGATTACTTGAAGTATGAAGGTCCAACAGACCCAACCATTAACGGAAGTTTCGGAAATACCTTCTCTTATAAGGGTTTAAAACTGAATGTGTTCATTACATACGCTGCAGGAAATAAAGTACGTCTTGATCCAGCTTTCAGTTCTTCATACTCAGACATGACTGCCATGCCAAAGGAATTTATAAATCGTTGGACTCAAGCCGGTGATGAAGCTTATACGGATGTGCCAGTCATAGCAGACCAGCGCATGAAGCAGAATGACAATTATATTGGTTATCTTTATAATGCATATAACTATTCTACGGCTCGCGTAGCTAAGGGTGATTTCATTCGCATGAAGGAGATTTCTTTGGCTTATGATTTCCCAGGCAAGTGGATTCAGGCCCTTCGCTTGAACAGCGTAAATTTGAAACTTCAGGCTACTAACTTGTTCTTGATTTATTCAGACAAGAAGTTGCACGGACAGGATCCTGAGTTTTTCAACACTGGTGGTGTGGCAACCCCAATGCCACGTCAGTTTACATTGACATTAAGAGTAGGACTTTAAAGAAAGAGAGATAATTATGAAAAAGAATAAATTATATATAGCATCGGTGGCTTTTGCGGCATTGTCATTGGTCACATCATGCGACAGCTTCCTGGACAAGTTGCCAGATGATCGTGCCGAGGTAAATACCGAGGAAAAGGTGACCTCTCTGCTTGTGTCTGCTTATCCAACAGCAAGCAGCAATCTGATATTGGAATGGAGCTCAGATAATTATGCAGACAATGGAAAGCAGTATAGTACCAATCAGGATATAGAGCAGGTTTATCGTTTTCAGCCACTTACAGCTCAAACAAATGATAGCCCAAAGAGTTTGTGGAATGGTTATTATTCTGCAATTGCAGCAGCCAACCAGGCTTTGGCTTCCATCGATGAGATGGGTAATCCGGCATCGCTAAAGGCGCAGAGAGCTGAGGCTTTGCTCTGTCGTGCCTATAGCATGTATCGTCTTGCTACAACTTTCTGTATGACTTATAATCCAGATAATGCAGAGAAGTGCATGGGACTCCCTTATCCAACAAAGCCTGAGACAACTGTAAGCCCTGATTATAAGCGTGGTACACTGAAGCAACTTTATGAGCAGATTGATGCAGATATTGAGGCTGCCTTGCCTGATGTGAGCGATGATATCTATACCCAGCCTAAGTATCATTTCAATCAGAAGGCTGCGTATGCTTTTGCTGCTCGTTTCAACCTGTACTATATGAACTATGACAAAGTGATAACATATGCTAGCAAGGTGCTTGGAGCAAATCCAGCCTCTTTGTTGCGCAACTATGTGCCTTTTATGTCTTTGTCTAATTCAGAGGATATAGAGAATCGGTATATTTCTTCATCAGAGAACGCCAATCTCTTGTTGATGACGGCATTTAGTCAAATTGGTAGAAATATCAGTGGTAATGAAGCGCGTTTTTGTCACAATCAAAATGTAGGTCAGTATGAAACGATTTGGGCTAAGATGCCATGGGGAAGTGGATCCAGAGACAATACTCTCTACCAGTCAAACTTGTTGTTTGGCAATGCCCGTATTCTTATCTTCCCAAAGATGTTTGAACATTTTGAGTTTATCGACAAGATAAACCAAACTGGATATCTTCATGTTGTAGATGCTGTGTTCACTACTGATGAAACCCTTCTTTGTCGTGCTGAGGCTTATGCCATGAAGAAGGATTATGATAATGCGGTGAAAGATATCAATACTTGGATTGTGTCGCATACTATGACTGCGAATGGTACGGCAAAACGCCCAACAATGACAGTTGAAAGTATCAAGACTTTTATCGAAAGCTTGCCGTATGCACCTGTTACACCAAAATCCAATTTGGAGCATAGCATTCGTAAGACATTCCATCCACAGGGATTCACGGTTGAGGCTGGTACCCAAGAGGATATTTTGCAATTCATCTTACAGATGCGTCGACTGGAGACCCTGTATCAAGGTCTTCGTTTCCTTGATATCAAGCGCTATGGCATTGAGTTCAGCCATGATGTTGACGAAGAGTCTCCTATTGTATTCAAGGCTGGTGACTTGCGAGGTGCGATTCAATTGCCAGATGATGTAATTGAGGCAGGATTACCTGCAAATCCAAGAGAAGAGTCTAACAAATAAAAAATGAGTAAACTATGAAATATATAAAATTATTCATACTGATAGCGTCAGTCTCTCTGTTTGCTGCCTGCTCAGACGATAGTCTTGATTCTAAGAGTATTTTCGATACGCAGAATAAGGAAGAGCAGAATGACTTTGACAAGTGGCTCAAGACCAACTATGTGGATACCTATAATATCCGCTTTAACTATCGATATAGTGACAAGGAGACGGACAACAAGTATAATCTTGCACCTGCCGATTTTAATAAGTCTAAGGCATTGGCTATTATGGTCAAGCATATTTGGCTGGATGCTTATAAGGAAGTGATGGGCGATCAGTTTATGAAGACCTATTCTCCTCGTGTGATGCAGTTGGTTGGTTCAGCAGCTTATGATTCTCAGTCTTCTATTGTGATGGGTACTGCTGAGGGTGGCTTGAAAGTAACTTTGTATAATGTAAATATTATCGATGTTGATAATCCAATCATAGATTCAGAAAATCCTTTCGTTGACAAGGAAAAAGGTACATACGATCTGAATTACTGGTTCTTCCATACAATGAATCATGAGTTCTGTCATATTCTGACTCAGAAAAAGAATTATTCTACTGAGTTCCAGACTGTTTCTGCCGGCAAGTATCAGACTTCAGGTTGGGTGAATGTAGAGGATGAAGAAGCTCCATCCATGGGATTTGTATCCGGTTATGCCAGCGGTGAGTATAATGAGGACTTTGCTGAGATCTTTGCCCAATATGTAACCCATTCTGAAGCAGCATGGCAAAAAATACTGCGTGCAGGTATTGTATACGAAACAGATGAAAATGGCGATTATGTGCTTGATGCAGACGGCAATCCTATAGTGAAGGATGCAAGTGGCTATAAAGCTATTATTCAGAAATTTAACATTCTCAAGGAATATTTTGCCAACACTTGGGGCATGGATATTACCAAGCTTCGTGAAGTTATCTTGCGTCGTACGGCAGAAGTAAAGGCAATGGATTTAGAAACATTAAAGTAAGACGGATATGAAAAAAATATATAACATATTATTTACGCTGATTGCGGTCTTGTCTTTCACATCTTGTTCCAACGACATAGATGAAGTGTTCGACAAACCTTCTGCAGAGCGAGTGAATGATGCAATAGCAGAGTATAAGACGGTTCTTACTTCTGCAGAGAATGGATGGCTGATGAAATATTATCCTAAGGCTAATACCAAGTATGGTGGATATAATCTGTTGTTGAAATTTGGAACAGATGGAAATGTTACTGCCATGAGCGATGCTTTGGGTGCAGACACGAAAGCCACATCACATTATAAATTGGAGCAGAGTGCTAGTATCGTTCTGTCTTTTGATGAGTACAATAAGGTGATTCATTTCTTCTCCGATCCAGCTAACCCTGATGGTATTGGTGATAATGGTAAGGGTATGGAAGGTGACTTGGAGTTCCGGGTGCTTACCGCCACTGCTGATTCTGTAG
Source organism: Segatella copri (assembly GCF_019249795.2). Lineage (NCBI taxonomy): Bacteria > Pseudomonadati > Bacteroidota > Bacteroidia > Bacteroidales > Prevotellaceae > Segatella > Segatella copri. The sequence continues at coordinate 1,666,072 of NZ_CP156891.1, read as the reverse complement.
TCATGCTTGGCAAGAAGCGTGGTACAAAAATAGTGATGACTCCTATGGCGAAGGATGCCGATTGGACTGAGACCATTAATCATATAGACGATTTGGAGCAGGAAATGCAGTTTCCTAAATATACTTGCGAGGTGAATGATGTCAAGTATGTGGCAACAACAAGCTATCGTACCATTACTTTCACTAGTTCTAATGCCGAGGAAGGCTCTACAACGGAACCTTATATTGTTACAGACAAGGGCATTGAATTTTATGAGCCAATAACTCTTAATGGCGTTACTGTCAAGGGATTCAACTATAAAGGGGGCGATAACTATGAGTTTGAATCCACAGATGCCGCTGTAAAGATGTTGGGCGTTGTTCCTCCTATCAGTGAGCAGGTTATCAGTGGAGACTGGTTCTTCTCTGTAGCTAATATGGGTAGCTATACTCAGGCGTATTGGAATGCTGGTAATGAGGAGGTTTCTAAGTATTATTCTCCTTGCTATTATGCTGCTTTTACCACTTCTGCGTTTGATGGCTATGTAGGACATTGGGGAATCTTGTTCAATGTGGCAGGCTATGGTTCGTTCATAGACATTACTCCTACTATCGTTGATGATGATCATATCTCATTTGCTTGTCCTGGCAAGTTTGGTGCGAATGGTCAGTTTTTCTATGGAAGGGGTCAGCTGTATATGATTTATGCACTGACTGGTGATGAGGGAACTCATGCTGCCAACGTGGCCAAGACTTATAAAGTCGAGTTGATGCAGGGTACAACGAAACAGCCTTCTTCTATAAAGTTGACTGATGAGAGTAATCCAAATAACTGGTTTGTCTTGACAACTAGTATGCCAGAATCTCTTTTTTAGAGTTCATCCATCATGAAATAAAATTATATACATAATGTTTAATAGGATTCTTTGTGAAAAGAATACATAAAGTCTCTCGTCTGGGGGCGTGCTCATTTAAGCACGCCCCTTATTTATTGTTGCAGTATAAACTGTATTCCGGAATATTTTGCCGAGGAATAAGTTGACTGTTAATCGGAAATAGTGTACTGGCGAATGAAGAACAGTTGACTAGCCGTACGCTCGCCAGTTGGCTGTTCTACTGCAACAGTCAGCGTAAATGCCTGTAAAAGTGTTGTAAGTAAGGGATAAAGAAATACTCTTCACTCTTCACCTTTCCTTCGGAATCCCCAGTGTTTATGGGCGTTTCGAGTGGTGAAGAGTTCTTGGACACTCTTCACCCACTCTTCACCACTCTTCACCTTAGCTGGTTCGGCGGAGGATGTGTCATAAATTTATGATTCACACTTTTCTTGTTGTTTGAAGAGCGAGGATATGTTGTTGGAAGAGTAAGAATATGTTGTTGGAAGAGATAGGATATGTTGTTGAGGCAGTCTGTATCTTCGGTCGCACAACAGCTGTTGTGCGCTTGCATAACAGCTGATATGCGCATGCACAACAGGTGATGTGCATGCGATGGTCAACTGTTATGCACCAACATCCAGACTTATGATACACCCTCCTCAGGGACGCCTAGCGGTCTTGCGCTGCAATTTACGCCTGTTAGTCTTTGGAATCGGTGAAGAGTGGTGAAGAGTGGTGAAGAGTCGCTGCAAACTCTTCACCCCTCGGAATGCCGATATACACAGGGGTTTCCGAAGAAAAGGTGAAGAGTGAAGAGTAAAAGCGTGTTCGCTTGCAGGTAAAAAAATGGGGCGCAAGCTGTTTCCATGAAAGGAATCGCTTGCGCCCCTGATATTATTGCTTATGAGTAAATGAGCACCCTAAGATTAGAACTTGTAGATAGCACCAAATGAAATGTTGCTCGCATCTACGTTAAGTCCGAATGTTGATGAGTTGTCACCATGGTCAGGAGAATAACCTTTGTAACCGAGGAAACCTACCTTTGTGATGAAGTTTACGTGGTCTGAAAGCTTAACAGCCAAACCTGGCTTGATGCCTACCTCGTATAAATCGCCACCGCCCTTGCTGAAGCTGCTGTAACCGATTGTACCCTCAACGAAGAGGTTAACCAACTTGGTTTCTACGGCTGTGTAACGTACGTAAGGAGCAACTTTGAATGTTGTAGATTCACCTACAGGAGAAAGCTTGCAAACTTCGCCCTTCTTGATACCAATCTCGAGACCAGCTTCCCACTTGTTGTTGAACTGGTAACCAATCTCAGGCATCAAGGTGTAAGCTGTCTTGCTGTCACCATCACCGATCTTGTTGCTGGAAATACCAGCTGTACCACCGATGTAAACCTGTGCGCTAGCGCAAACTGAAACGAGAGCCATAGCAAGGCTCAACATAATCTTCTTCATAATCAATCTTTTCTTTTAATTATTACTTTCTTTTATCACTCTAATCAGGTAGCTTTTCAGCCCCTTTATTTATGATAGCAAAGCACATCCCAGACATGCCCTGCACTCTCTAATTCGGCGGCAAAGATATAGGAAATAACTTGAAACTCAAAACTATTTCTCAGTTTTTCTTGCAAAACAAGCCGTATTATTGATGTAAATCAAGAAAAGTAGGCATGCTGAATGTATCTAAAGCTATTTCTGCTGCAAAGCTACGATTTTTTAGTGAAACCGCCAAATAATATGAGGGAATATTTGGGCAAACCAACTTTTTTCTCTATCTTTGCATGAACAAACAGTTTGAATCTTTTTTTTATTAATATCATAAATGAATCAATTTACAAAGCAGATAGCAGCCCAGCTCAATCTGAAGGAGCAGGCTGTAGAAAATACTCTGGCGCTGCTCGAAGAGGGCTGCACCATTCCGTTTATCTCGCGATACCGCAAGGAGAAAACCGGTAATATGGATGAGGTAAACATTGAAGCCATCGCACAGGCTAACGAGAAACTCTCTGAGATGGCGAAGAGAAAGGAGACTATCCTCAAAACTATCGAGGAACAGGGAAAACTCTCGGATGAACTGAAAAAACGCATCGAACAGTGCTGGGATGCCACCGAACTGGAAGATATCTATCTTCCTTATAAGCCAAAGCGCCGCACCCGTGCACAGATAGCACGTGAGGCAGGCTTGGAGCCTCTGGCACAGCTGCTCCTCTTCCAGCGTGAGCGCAATCCGGAACAGGCTGCCAGGAAGTTTGTGGGCGATAAGGTGAAGGATGTGGAGGCTGCACTTCAGGGAGCCAAAGACATCATCGCTGAAACCGTAAGCGAAAATGAGCAGAGTCGCAATCAGATTCGCGGTGAGTTCAGACGCGGTGCCATCATCACTTCTAAGGTGGTAGCCAAGAAGAAGGATGAGGAAGAGGCGCAGCGCTTCTCCGACTATTTCGATTTCTCAGAACCATTGAAGAAATGTTCTTCGCACCGACTGCTGGCTATGCGTAGAGGCGAGGCAGCTGGATTCTTGCGTGTCAGCATCTCGGCTGATGATGAGCAGTGTCAGGATAAACTGAAGCGCCACTATGTACATGGTTTCGGTGAGTGCCAGACGCTGGTGGGTGAAGCGGTGGATGATGCCTTTAAGCGACTGCTGAAGCCTAGCATTGAAACCGAATTTGCTGCGCTCAGCAAGCAGAAGGCGGATGAGGAGGCTATTGTGGTCTTCGCCGAAAACCTGCGCCAGCTTCTGTTGGCGGCTCCTCTCGGACAGAAACGCGTGATGGCGGTTGACCCGGGTTTTGCCAATGGTTGCAAGACTTGCTGTCTCGATGCGCAGGGCAATCTGATTCATCATGAAATCGTTTATCCTCATCCTCCCCGCAACAAAAAGAGCGAGGCTACGGCTGCCATCCAGCGCATGGTAAAGATGTATCAGGTGGAGGCAATGGCTGTAGGTAACGGTACGGCAAGCCGCGAAACCAGCGACTGGCTGCATAGCATCGATTTCGTTCATCCGGTAGATATCTATGTGGTGAGCGAGGATGGTGCTTCTATCTATTCGGCTTCGAAGATTGCAAGAGATGAGTTCCCGGATGAGGATGTTACCGTGCGTGGTGCTGTGAGCATCGGACGAAGACTGATGGATCCGCTTGCTGAGTTGGTGAAGATAGATCCGAAGAGCATCGGTGTGGGACAGTATCAGCATGATGTGGACCAGACTCAGTTGAAGAAGAGTCTGGATACGGTGGTAATGAGTTGCGTGAACTCGGTGGGTGTCAACCTGAATACCGCATCGCAGCATCTGCTGACCTATGTGAGCGGTTTGGGACCTACGCTTGCCAAGAATATCGTGGAATATCGCCGCGAGAATGGAGCCTTTGCTTCCCGTGCCCAGTTGAAGAAGGTGCCCCGTCTGGGTCCTTCGGCCTTCGAGCAGTGTGCCGGCTTCCTCCGCATTCCAGGCGCTAAGAATCCTTTGGATAACAGTGCTGTTCATCCAGAGCGCTATGCGCTGGTAGAGCAGATGGCGAAAGATCAGGGCGTAACGGTGAAGCAGCTGGTAGAAGACAAGGCGCTGCAGAAGAAGATTGATATCCGGAAATATGTGAGTGCTGAGGTGGGTATGCCTACTTTGACCGATATCATGGCTGAGCTTGACAAGCCGGGCTTGGATCCTCGTGGTGAGGTAGAGAAGTTTGAGTTTGATGCCAGCATCAAGGAGATAGAGGATTTGCAGGTGGGCATGGTTGTGCCGGGCATTGTTACCAACATTACCAAGTTTGGTGCCTTTGTAGATATAGGTGTCCACAACGATGGTCTGGTTCATGTATCCCAGATGTCAAACCGTTACATTCAGGATCCTTCTGAGTTGGTAAAGCTTCATGAACATGTGATGGTGAGAGTGGCAGAAGTAGATTTGAAGCGCAAGCGCATCGCCTTGTCGATGAAGGGCGTGAAATAGAAAGGATATTCAGAATGAATCAGAATAATAATGGTGATGCTCTCTTGGCAGGGGGCATCACCAGAGATTGTATAGAGTCGGCATATTGCTTTATTCATCAAAAGCTCAGGGTTTTTGAATTTTCCACCAATCCTACGCAGCGTGATGATATAGAGTATGCCATCGCCCAGTATGTAGAGGGCATGAATCCGCAGCTCTATCTTCTTCTTTCTCAAGGCAGAACGGAATACCTTCTAGACCATGTGAATTTTGAAAAAGATATGCGCGAGGCACAGGAAAAACTGGAAGGGATGATGTAGGTATCTCTCTGCTTTAGGAGAAGGATAAAATGAGTCACGTTAATTTAAGTTGATGAGGGTGCGTCATGGACTTATGACACACTCTCTTTTTAGCTATCAAATTAAATAGTATCTACAATCTACACGAGCGCCTTTCTTCGCTATTTCGGTTCCGACCATAGAATAAACAAACTTGCGAATTTCTTTGATTTCAACATCAGGTATTCTACTTGCTATTTCAGAAATTTTGCTCATAGGATGTCTGTGTAAGTCCTCTTTGATAAGGGCTTTCAGAACAATGGTTCTATAGTTCTTAGCGTTGTGACAATATTGGATTTTGCATTCCCCTGATTTCCGCAACACTATAATTTAATGTTTTTTATAAGCACCTGAGCAACAAAAAGTTGCTCAGGATTTTGCCATGTCAGAAATTTCACTTATCTTAGTGTTGCAAAATAAAAACAAACAATATAGTAAATTAGCACATATGGGATAATTAGACTGCAAAAATTTGATGATCGGTATCCCATAATTTAACTTTTTAAAAGGGGAAATAGGAAACAACTTTCACGTTCTGTATCTTGATTTTATGCCTTTAACCGGAGTGTAAAGCAGCTGCCTTTCCCCAATTCACTATCTATGGTCAGAGTGCCCCCATGCGCTTCGACAAAGTCCTTGGAAATGGATAGTCCCAGTCCACTACCCTGTACCTTGGTGCCCGGAACTCGGAAATAATGTTCGAAGATGCTCTGGTGATAACGGGGATCGATGCCTTTTCCAAAATCACGTACGAACATTTCTATCCAGTTGTCCTTTGTTTGCCGCGCACCGATGATAATACGCCCGTTTTCTGCTGAATACCGGATAGCGTTGGAAAGTAGGTTCGTCAGCACCCAAGCTATCTTTTCACTATCAACAAACAGTTTGCCCATCTTCTCTTCCGGATATTGCACTTCTATCTGAATGTTGAACTTCTCGGCCTGTATCCGGTTTGCCTTGATGGCATATTCAATCAACTCGATAGGCTTGGTGATGCGCGGTTTCAGTTGTAACTTACCGGATTCCACCTGGGTCATGTTGAGTAATTCACTGGTGATACTCAGCAACCGGTCGCTGTTATCCTGAATGCTTTGAGCCAGTTCCTTCTGTTCCTCATTCAGAGAGCCCACTCGGCAGTCTTCCAGCAGTTGCAGGCTCATCAGAATGGCCGAAATCGGTGTTTTTAGTTCGTGAGAGATGGTAGAGATGAAGGTGGTCTTGGCGGAATCCAGTTCTTTAAACTCAGTGATGTTTTTTAAGAGAATCACATATCCTTCTTTTTGCGAGGAACCTTCTCTGCCTGTCTTCATGCACCTCATTTGGAAATAGCTTTCCTTATTGTCGGCATAGATTTTAAGCGGCTCGTTTTTAGAGGTGCTCTTTTCATCGAATGCATCCTGCAATCCCCGGAGCAATCTGCGGAGAAGGTCATTGCGCAGGGCTATCTCCTGAGCTGGTTTCAGCAAGACTTCTTCTCGCTGAAGGTTGAGGATGCTGAGGGCTTCATCGTTAATGAAAAGGATGGTCATCGCATTGTCCAGTCCGATAATGGGTTCCTTCACACTGTTGATGATGGTTTCCATATAATTCTTGGCTGCCTTTATTTCAGCCAGTGTGCTAGAGTTGTAGTCAGCCAGCCGTTTAGCCATCCGATTGAAGTTTTTGGACACCTCTTCAAACTCCTTGCTTTCGAGGTTCAACCGCTGTTCGTAGTTGTGATTGGCAATTTCCTTGATACCGTCTGTAATTTCTTTGACGGGCTTGTTGATGGAGGACGGCAACTGTTTCAACATCCAAAGGCCGCAGACAATGCAGAGACCTCCGATGATGGAGACCCATACCAATGCCCGTTGCAGACCGGGACCGGCCGCCGGGCTAGTCGGTTCGGTGGCGGTCAGAATTTGCAAGTTGACGACAGAGAGTGAAACTAACAGCACAATCATGGCTACCAGCACACCGATATTCAACGTCAGTTTTGTCTTGATATTCATAAAACAATCTATTTAACCTAATTTCCGCAACACTATCATTTAATATTTTTTATAAGCACCTGAGCAACAAAAAGTTGCCAGGATTCTGCCATGTCAGAAATTTCACTTATCTCAGTGTTGCAAAATAAAAACAAACAAAATTCTGAATGACATGGCAAAAGTACAAATTAAATCTGAGAAACCCACTCCTTTTGGGGGATTTTTTTCGATTATGGAGCAATTTGATGCTCTTTTGGCTCAAACCATAGATTCCACCTTGGGATTGAGATGCACTATGTGTTTGGTTATCAATATAGCGAGATTCTAGACCATGCTTTTCTGGTTAAACCAGCGTATTACCTCAAGTCGCTTTGCAAGCAAAATCCCACTAAACCCTATAGGTTGCGGATTTGAGGTTTAGGTTTATTACTGCGGAAAGATAACCAATTTTATGTTCTCATCCGAGAGAAATCTCAAAAAAGACCGGTATCGTTTCAGATGAACTAAAGTCGAGACATAGGTGAAAGCCGGTTGTCCGATGCACAGCGTCGTGACCTGACGCTCTTTGCACACCGTTTGAATAGTATCTATGACATCCGGTGAAGCCCGCTGTATCAGTTCACCGCCCAGCTCCGCCGCCAGTTTGAAGTGATTCAGCAGATGGCGCTGGGTAGCCAATGGAATGCGGTCTGGATGTTCGGCAGGGGTCTGTACATAAAGAACCAAAAAATCCGTATCATATCGAGAGGCTAACCTGGCAGTGCGGCGAATGAGCCTTTTGGGAGTTATTTCATTGCTGCTGATGCATACCAGAAAAAGTTCGCGATGTACACCTTTCTCTCCGCTGATAATTTCGTTCTCCACTTTCCGTTCCACACGAAAGGCAACCTCTTTTAAAGCCAGTTCCCTGAGCTGAAGGATGTTTTCAGTTTTGAAGAAATGGTTCAAGGCTGTTGGAATTTTTTCTTTTCGGTATATTTTTCCAGCTTTCAAACGATTGATCAGTTCTTCCGCTGTCAAATCTATATTCACAACTTCGTCTGCTTCTTCTAGCACCTTATCAGGAATCCGTTCTTTTACTTCGATGCCGGCAATTCCTTTTACCTCTTCATTTAGGCTTTCTATATGCTGAATGTTGACTGCAGTGATAACATTGATGCCTGCTTCAAGCAATTCCATGACATCCTGCCATCGTTTTTCATGCCTGCTTCCTTCCACATTGGTGTGCGCAAGTTCATCTACCACTACCAATTCTGGGTGTAACAGCAAGATGGCATCCAAATCCATTTCTTCCAATTCCTTTCCTTTATAATAGATTTTTCTCCGTGGTATAATCGGCAGTCCGGCTAGCTGTTCTTCCGTTCCAGCACGTCCATGCGTCTCGACATATCCTATTTGCACATCAATGCCGTTGTTTAACATTTCATGTGCTTCCTGAAGCATACGGTAAGTTTTTCCCACACCGGCTATCATGCCGATATAGACCTTGAATACACCCCGCTGTGAACGCCGTATCAGCTGTAGGAAATGCTGTGCGTTTTCTTCTCTATCATTTCTATCCTTCATATTTATGTTTATTTCTGTTGATATTCTTGCAATCTGCCCGAGTTGACGATTAGGGAAATCACCCTACATCCTTCTCAAAGAGGCAGATTCCGTTATTCGTCTTTCCAATATCCCCGATAAAAGAGTAGCAAGATACCGAAAATCTCCAAACGCCCGATGAGCATCAACGCAGAAAGTATCCATTTGGCTGCATCGGGAAGAGCCGCCCAGGAGAAAGCCGGTCCGAAAGCTCCCAGTCCGGGACCCACATTGCCTATGGCGGATATCACTGTACTCATGGATTCGGTCAGTCCCACTCCACAGCACATCAATAATATCCACCCTATAAAAATACATATCAAGTAAGTTCCGAAAAAAGTGAATACTGTAGCAGAGGTCCGTACTGGGACACAGATACCGTTTACTCGTACCGGTAAAACAGCCCGAGGGTGAAGCATCTGTTTGAACTGATTCCGGATGTTACGGGCAATGATAAGCAACCGCATGTTTTTGACTCCTCCGCTGGTAGATCCAGTACATCCGCCTGAAATCATGGCGAAAATCAGCAACATCCAGGTGCAAGGAGGCCATAAGTTGTAATCATCTGAAGTAAATCCGCAGGAAGTATGAGCAGTAGCTACTTGAAACAGGGCTTTACGGAAGGACGTTTCCAAATCGTAGTAGTCAGTCAGGAATAGGGCTCCAGTAATGAACAGAGTGAGTATTCCGACGGACTTCAGAAACCAGCGTAATTCTTCATCTTTCCATAAATGGCGAAAGTTACCACGCATAGCAGCCAAATAATAAAGAGAGAAATTGACGCCAGACAGAATCATAAAAATAGAAATCACGTATTCAATGTAGGGCGAATTCCAATAGGCCACACTTGCCTGCTTGGTAGAGAAGCCACCGGTTGCGGTTGTAGCAAAGGCGTGACAGACGGCATCAACCCCACTCATACCACCCCCTACAAGCAGAAGAGTTTCCACAGCTGTCAGTCCGATATAGATTGTCCACAGCCACCGTGCCATCACTTTGATTTTGGGGTGAATCTTGTCATGGGTAACTCCCGTTGCCTCTGACAGGAAGAGCTGTTGGCTGCTGCCCGAAAATAGAGGCAACAGTGCAATAGTAAAAAGAACGATGCCAAGTCCACCAATCCACTGGGTCAGACTTCTCCAGAACAACAGTCCGTGGGGAAGGGTTTCGATATGATCCAATATCGTGGCACCGGTAGTGGTGAACCCTGACATGGTTTCAAAAAAGGCATCGGATATTGATGGAATATATCCACTAAATAGGAAAGGAAGCATTCCCAGTGCCGAAAACAGTATCCACGAAAGACTGACAATACAATAACCGTCACGTCGATTGATGGATACTTCATTTCGTTTACCCCCCAACAGCAGCAGTCCACCAAGTACAACGTTAATAAGCAGCGTTTCTAAAAAATGAATATAGTCTTCTTCCTGATAGTAGAAGGAAACACCTGCACAAAGTGCGAAAAACCCCGCTTCTACCAGTACAAGCACGCCTAATGCATATGAAACATTTCGATAGTTGACCATACAGCCCCTGTTTCTCTGAAAAGAAACTTTATTGCTTTGATACCATTCTTCCATTGTTCTTTTATTTTAATTTTATTACATGAGAAACAAGGACTGTGCCATTGTTCGAAATCTTTCATTATCACTTGAAAATCAGTAGCTATGAAGATATAAAAGAGGAATGAAAAGGCAGACTGTTTTCTCAATCTGAGAAGAAACCTTTTCATTTTGAGAAAACAAGTCTTTCCTTTCCATAGTCCTTAAGAGTACAAGGTGGTGGACATGTTAAAATCCGATGCCGATCCCTGCTACCAGGTAAGTTCGGTCATATACCGGTGATACGATAGCTTGAACAGATAAGGGGATTGTTAAATGGTTTGACAACGATACTTCCTTGGAAACTTTCAGAGATACGTCTGTAAAAGCGGCTTTATGGTGATACATTCCTTTCCAGGGAGTAAAGCCGACAGCGGGAGTCTGCACTATGTCAGCAGGTAGCCGGAAGGGATAGGAGGCCGAAAGGTAAGTAGATGCCTGCAGATTGCCCTTCTCATTCTTGTCTGCCCCGGCAAACATGGTGCTCCATGAAAGGGACAGCGGAAAAGAATCGCTGAAGCAGTAAGCCAATGTAGCCTCGAAATAATGGCTGTTTTTGTAATGGCCATAAGGTTGGTTGATACCGCTCCACCAATAATCGGACAAGGTGGCCGTTAAATTCCGGTAGGTATATCCGAGGTTGATGTCCCATTCTTTGGAACCTCCCTCTTCCCATTTGGTGAGTGACTGGCTGCCCCAAACATTGAGGGAAAAACCAGCATAACCCAGCGTGAGAGAAGGCTGTACCGAACAACCGGACTGCTGATCGGCCCCGCGCCAGACATAGTCAGAAACGAAATCCGCCTTGGCATGAACGGATAGTTTGTCTTGTGCAGAAACTTGTAAAGGATATAAACAAGCCACTACTCCTATAAGAAGCAGATTTTTTTTGATAAAAGTATACATATTACAAACAGATTAATGTTTTTTTCTTATGTTCATCTAAAGCAACATTCAGTTTCAATACATTGATTTTGGAAGGCCCGAAAACGCCGAAAAGCGGTCTTTCGATATGGTTTTCCACCAGTGCTTTCACTTCTTTTTCGCTCAATCCCCTGGCAGTAGCTACCCGTTTTATCTGCACATAGGCACAGGCAGGTGTGATGTCAGGATCCAATCCGGAGGCACTGGCCGTTACCATTTCTGCAGGCACCTCCGCACGTTTCAGGTACGGATGGTGCAGCAAAAAGGTGTCTATCCGGGCCTCGACTTCTTTCAGGTAGCTTTCATTGGTTACCCCTTTGTTGCTGCCGGCCGAGCTGGTGCCGTCGTAACCGTCACCTGCACAGGAAGGTCGTCCCCAAAAATAAATATCTTGGGTAAACCGCTGTCCGACGTTGGCTACCCCCACTACTTTTCCGTTCAGGCTAACGGTTTCGACATTGCCACCCTCACCCGGCGCGGCGAACTGGGCATACGCCCACAGGACCAGCACATAACATACGGACAAAAACACACAAAAAACAAGAGTGAGTTTTATTGATTTTATAAGATTCTTCATAATGAATATTTTTACGAGTCAATTTAAAATAATTTGAATAAATTATCATGAAAGATAGGTTAGACAAATAGTCCAACGAGCAGATCAATCAGCTTGATACCCACAAAAGGAGCGATTAAACCGCCTACCCCATAGATAAGCAGGTTTCGACGAAGCAGAGCACTGGCACCGATCGGCTTGTAGGCAACTCCTTTCAGCGCCAGAGGTATCAGCGCAGGAATGATGAGCGCATTGAAGATGACGGCAGACAGGATGGCACTTTCGGGACTGTGAAGCCCCATGATGTTAAGGGCACCCAATTGAGGAACAGAAACCATGAACAAGGCCGGAATGATAGCAAAGTATTTTGCCACATCGTTAGCGATGGAGAAGGTGGTCAGTGTACCTCGTGTCATCAACAGCTGCTTTCCTATCTCTACGATTTCGATTAGTTTAGTCGGGTCATTATCCAGGTCAACCATGTTGCCGGCCTCTTTTGCCGCCTGTGTACCGCTGTTCATGGCTACCCCTACGTTGGCCTGTGCCAAAGCCGGAGCATCGTTTGTACCGTCACCCATCATGGCCACCAGCTTGCCGGTCGCTTGTTCCCGACGGATGTAATTCATCTTGTCTTCCGGCTTGGCTTCGGCGATGAAGTCATCCACACCCGCTTTTTTGGCAATGTATTGTGCCGTCAAGGGATTGTCTCCCGTTACCATCACCGTTTTGACACCCATTTTTCGTAAGCGTTCAAATCGCTCTTCTATACCTGGTTTGATAATGTCCTGCAATTCAATGACACCGGCTACTTTCTGATTGACACAGACCACCAAAGGAGTACCTCCGTTGCCTGATATGTTTTGAATAGCATCTTCCGTTTCCTGGGGGAAGTCATGACCGGCTGCCTGCGTCAGGCTGCGGATGGCATCAAAAGCCCCTTTACGAATTTGGGTACCGTCTTTCAGGTCTACGCCAGAGCATTTGGTTTCCGCCGTAAACGGGATTATGTGGGCCCCTTTCGTTTCCGTCTGGAGTGTATGCATGCGGATGCCTTGTTCGCGTCCCAATTCGATGATGGATTTACCTTCCGGAGTGTCATCGGCTAAGGAAGAGAGCATGCATATTTCCACAAAAGGGCGCAGAGGAATCTCTTTGACCGGATGAAAGGCTGTAGCCTTACGGTTTCCGATAGTGATGGTACCCGTCTTGTCCAGTAAAAGTGTATCCACATCTCCTGCTGTCTCAACGGCTTTTCCTGATTTGGTGATGACATTGGCACGCAGTGCGCGGTCCATACCTGCAATTCCGATGGCGGAAAGCAGTCCACCGATGGTGGTAGGAATCAGACAGACAAAGAGAGACAAGAAAGCGGCTATCGTAATGGTAGTGCCGGAATAGTCGGCCATCGGCTTCAGCGTAATGCACACCACCAGAAAGACAAGTGTGAATACAGCCAGCAGGATAGTCAGTGCAATCTCATTCGGCGTTTTCTGCCGGCTAGCCCCTTCGACCAATGCAATCATCTTGTCAAGGAAACTCTCTCCGGGCTGTGTGGTAACCACCACCCGAATCCGATCTGAGAGCACTTTTGTACCCCCAGTTACCGAACTTTTATCTCCGCCGGCTTCACGGATAACCGGAGCGGATTCTCCCGTAATCGCACTTTCATCGATGGAGGCCAGACCTTCTATGATTTCACCGTCTGCAGGAATGACATCCCCTGCTTCACACTCAAAGACATCGCCTTTCTTCAGTTGGGAACTGCTTACAGACTCCAGCTTTCCATCTGTGACCCGCTTGGCAGGTGTTTCCTCACGAGTTTTGCGCAGGCTGTCAGCCTGAGCCTTGCCCCGTGCTTCGGCGATGGCTTCCGCAAAGTTGGCAAAAAGCAAGGTCAGAAAAAGAATGACGAAAACGCTGAAGTTATAGATTACCGAGCCCTGTGCACCGCTTACCGCTGAATAGACGGTCACCGGCAGCATGAAAAAGGTGGCGATTTCCACTGTGAACATAATAGGGTTTTTCACCATCAGTCGTGGATTCAGTTTGACGAAAGACTGTTTGAGACTGGCTTTCAGCTGGTCTTTCTGAAACAACGAGTTGTTTGTATTTTTAGTATTCATATTTTCTTGCTATTAATCAGTTGTAATTAGAGAGTAAAATGTTCCGTCAGTGTGGTCAGGGCCTGTGCCGGGAAGAAAGACAAGGCTGCTACAATAAAGATAACAGCAAAAGTCATGACAGCAAAGGTCACCGTATCGGTTTTCAGCGTACCAGCACTTTCAGGAATGTATCTTTTCTGAGCCAGCAGTCCGGCCAAAGCTACCTGGCCGATAATCGGAATGAAACGGCTCAGGATCAGTACAATGCCACAGGAAAAATTCCAGAACCAGGTATTGTCACCCAAGCCTTCGAATCCAGATCCGTTATTGGCCGCACAAGAGGTAAACTCATAAAGCATTTCTCCCAATCCATGGGAACCAGGATTGTTGAGCCATCCGCCTTCACTCGCCACAAAAGCCGGGGCATGAACATACAGATAGGCAGCCAGAGCCGTTCCTACCAGGATGACAAACGGATGCAGCAGCGCTACGATAGAAGCGATTTTCATTTCGCGAGCTTCCACCTTGTGGCCCATGAATTCAGGAGTTCGGCCTACCATCAACCCGCTGATAAATACAGCGATGATGAGGAACGTAAAGTAATTCATCCAGCCTACGCCGACACCACCGAACCACGTATTAATCTGCATGTTCAGCATTTCTATCATCCCTGAAAGAGGCAGGGTAGAGTCATGCATGCCGTTGACAGACCCATTGGAGGTTACGGTGGTCGCAACACTCCACAATCCGGTGGCACCAGCCCCCAAACGTATTTCTTTTCCTTCCATTGAGCCATTTTCTTGTGCAATTTCCATGTCATCAATACGTGGATTACCTCCCATCTCTTGTGATACATTGACACAGGCTCCAATCAGAAAGGCTACCAGCATAACTCCATAGATGCTGTATCCTAATTTCTTCCGTTTCACATAAAATCCGAATGCAAAAGCCATAGCCATAGGGATAATCAAGATGGACCAGCATTCTATCATATTGGATAAATAGGTCGGATTTTCCAAGGGATGGGAAGAGTTAACACCGAAATAGCCTCCGCCATTGGTACCCAACTGTTTGATGGGGATAATGGCAGCCGCCGGACCTTGTGATACATATTGGGTTTCACCTTCCAGGGTGGTTACTTCCATTTTTCCGTCAAATCCCATGGGAGTACCTTGCGTAATTAGAATAAAGCCGACAACTAAAGACAACGGAAGAAGAATACGGGTACAGCTAAGTACCAAAAATTTCCAGAAATTGCCGATAGTTTGTGTGGTTTTTTCTCCCAAAGCTTTCATAATTCCTGCCATGGCAGCCATACCGGTAGCAGCAGTCAGGAACTGGAACAGCATAATAACGAAGAGCTGAGTAAAATAGGTTAAGTTACTTTCTCCACTGTAGTGCTGTTCGTTGCAGTTTACCATAAACGAAATGCAGGTGTTGAAAGCCTGGTGAGCACTTTGTGCCAAATTGCCATCCGGATTCAGAGGCAACCAACCTTGCAAGGTAAGCAACACCATACCCCAAATGAACCAAAACAGATTCACGGTGAGTAATGCTCTCAAGAATTGTTTCCAGTTCATTTCTTCATCGGGATGAATGCCCGAAAGACGGAAAATCCATCCTTCTATCGGCTTCATAAAATCTGTCCAAACCTTTTTTCCTCGATATACACGAGCGATGTATTTTCCCAGCGGATAGCTGAGAACAACCATCAATACCACTTGGGCTACTATACCTATTATTTCTGTATTCATAATTTCTACTTTTTAGAATTTTTCCGGCTTAACCAAGACATAAGCAAGATAGCCGAACAGGATAAAACCTACGATAAACAATGCTGTATACATACCTTTCTTTTTTTATAGGTTATCGAACCAATCGATACACTTCATAAACATTTTAAAACAGGCCAATCCGCTTGCTACACAGATGGCGATTCCAATCATTTCATTCATTTTCTTTTCATTTTATTTATTACAATTATTATGAGTTATACATGATGGTATCATATAGGCAAGGGATGTGCCAAGAAAATAAATCAAGAACTAACAGACTGTGTATCAGCTATAAAAAGAAATTCAACTGACTATAAAGCAAGAGAGCGGCCCTCTCAGAATGAGAAGGTCGCTCTCTTGAAATGAAATGATAAAGAAACCGGATGTTTTATGTTATTGAATGCCGTAAGAGTCTATTTTTCGGTATAAAGTGGCAAGACCGATTTTCAGTAAACGAGCTGTTTCTGTCTTGTTCCCATGGGTATGTTGGAGCACTTTGAGAATATGCTTTCGTTCAATAGCTGCCAATTCAAACTCATCCCCCTTATCGTCACTGCGTGAGCATGGATGATGCTGAAGTTCAATGGGAAGGTCTTCCAAGGTTATCTGGTTGTCGCAGATGATGACACTTCTTTCAATGACATTGCGCAATTCGCGCACATTGCCTTTCCATTCTGCCTGCCGAAGGGTAAGCAAGGCATCCGGATCTATATCTTCAATGTGTTTGTTGAACTTAGCAGCATAACGCTGCAGAAACATGCGGGCTAAACTCTCGATGTCTTCTTTTCTCTCCCGAAGAGCCGGCAGGTGAATTTGAAAGACTGACAGACGGTAAAAAAGGTCTTCCCGGAATCCTCCTTTCTCTATCTCTTCCTTTAAATGACGGTTAGTAGCTGAGATGATGCGTACATCTACTTGGGTTCGCTTCGTGTCTCCGATTTTGATGTATTCTCCTGTTTCTAAAACGCGCAGCAGACGGGCTTGCAAATCAAAGGCCATCTCTCCAATTTCGTCCAAGAATATGGTACCATGATTGGCGATTTCAAATAATCCCTTCTTATCCTTAACTGCACCGGTAAAGGCGCCAGCCTTGTAACCAAACAATTCACTTTCCAACAAATCCTTACTGAAAGCCGAACAGTTAATTTCCACGATAGGATACTGTGATCGGGCGCTGGCTGTATGAATGGCATGGGCAAACACTTCCTTGCCTGTTCCAGTCTCTCCGGTCAGTAAAATCGGGACATCGGTCTTGGCTACTTTTTGAGCCAGACTGATTGCTTGTTGCAAACACTCTGACTGGCCGACGATAGACTGAAAAGAATATGTTAGAGGAGCATCATTCTTCCCTTTTTTCTTTTCACTCTCTTCTATGGCACGGCTGATGGTAGGAATAATCTTACGGTTATCATCTCCTTTAGTAATATAATCAAATGCTCCATTTTTAATGGCTTGTACACCATCTGGAATGTTTCCATGCGCGGTAAGTAAGATAACAGCTGCATCCGGTTGAATTCTGTGAATGTCGAAAATGAAGTTCACTCCGTTTCCATCCGGTAGGAAAACGTCACAAAGTACCACTTCAAAACGTTGAGTATTCAGCATTTTCAAAGCAGAACGGCAATCTGCGGCTTTCGAGGCCTGGTAACCTTCTAATTCAACCATTCGAGCCAGCAGGTTACGTATAGGGTCTTCGTCATCAATAATTAAGATATGTATCATAAACCTAATTTCCGCAACACTATAATTTGATATTTTTTATAAGCACCTGAGCAACAAAAAGTTGCTCAGAATTTTGCCATGTCAGAAATTTCATTTATCTTAGTGTTGCAAAATAAAAACAAACAAAATTCTGAATGACATGGCAAAAGTACAAATAAAATCTGAGAAACTCACTCCTTTTGGGGGAATTTTTTCGATTATGAAGCAATTTGATGCTCTTTTAGCTCAAACCATATCGTCTTTTATGACAACTTGTACTTTGCCATCAGCATTGGGCATATTATAAAGAAGAAATTGTATCTCGTTACTCATAATTTATTACTTTAGATGCAAAGTAAGTGATTTATTTTTATAACAATGTGCCTATAGTGTAATCTTTAACAAGATATAACAAAAAACGCTTGTGTTATAGCATGTAATAGTGTGAAAGAATGTAAAATGAGCCCTTGCTTTTGGCTGTTACTATAGATTAGCATTGAAATATGTTGTCAAAATGTTGGCAATTTCTAGAAACAAAAAATCCTAACCGCTTATTATCAAGCAGTTAGGGTTTTCTTTGGTGCGCCTGATAGGACTCGAACCTACACGGCCTAAACCACTAGATCCTAAGTCTAGCGCGTCTACCAATTTCGCCACAAGCGCATTCTTGGGTGCAAAGATACAATAATAATTTGAATAAAAAGAATAAAAATGAAAAAAATGATGGTTTTACTTGCTTTTTACGAGAAATAATGGTAATTTTGCAAACAGATACTGTTCTATTTTTATTTTGTAAAAAAACGAAGGCAGGACAGTAAGGACAGATAAAAACTATAATAACAGGAATATGAAAAAAATATGGGTTATGATGCTGGCTACATTGATGGTTTCTTCCACGATGATGGCTGGAAATGTGAAGAAATCAACTACTCTTCCTATTGTGGGAGAGGTCGTAAAGGCTTCTCATCCGATGATTCAGTATGTTGGGCGTGTGAGCTTTGCTAAGAATCCTGATGTAGCCAGTTTCAATTATCCGGGAACTAC
Source organism: Segatella copri (assembly GCF_019249795.2). Classification (NCBI taxonomy): domain Bacteria; kingdom Pseudomonadati; phylum Bacteroidota; class Bacteroidia; order Bacteroidales; family Prevotellaceae; genus Segatella; species Segatella copri. The sequence continues at coordinate 1,647,678 of NZ_CP156891.1, read as the reverse complement.
GATTGAGGCTAGTTTTCAAGGGTCTTCTCTGAAAATGCTGTGTCGCCCGAAATCGGGATATTTCATGGCGCAGATTGATGGTTGCGAACCTTTCAAAGTGGGCTTTAATGCCGAACGCGATTCGGTTGTTACCCTGGCTGCGGCTTTGCCAAAGGGGGTGCATCATGCTAAGGTGATGTATGTGATAGAAGGCTTGTTCCGCAAACCGGAATTCAGGGGATTCGTTCTTGATAAGGGATGCCAGCTCGTTGAGGCTCTGGCTCTTGCGGAACGGAAGATTGAATTTATCGGAAACTCCATCACCTGCGGTTATGGCGTAGAAAGTATCAACATGTCTGATCCTTTTGAGGATGAAACGGAGAACCATTGGCTTACTTATGCCAATATTGTAAGTGACAGTCTGAAGGCTCAGCATACTTCTATCTCCCGCAGTGGTATCGGTGTATATCGTAATTATAATGGTCCGAAGACAGGTGATGCCGATAACATGCCTTGGCAATATGAATATACCTTATTTGACCAGCATGATGAAAAATGGGATTTTGCCAAGTATCAGCCTCAGTTAGTCTGTATCAATCTGGGTACGAACGATCTTTCTACCAAGAATTATGATATTCAACTCTACGAGAAAAATTATCGCATGTTTCTTAAAACGGTACGTAGTAAGTATCCTCATGCAAAGATTGTGATGTTGACAGGTCCGATGCTCGGCGAGAAGGAGAGTAGCAAGCAGCGAACTGTGCTTGATAGAATCTGTGCTGATGCCAATAAAACTGATAAGAATATTTACCGTTTCGATTTCTGTTTCCAGAAAGGAGATTTAGGTTATGGCGCCAGCTGGCATCCTAGTATGTTGCAGCATCGGAAGATGGCAGCAGAATTGCTTCCGTTCCTGAGAAAACTGATGAATTGGAATTAAATGAAATTGCATGTTTCCAAAACAAAATTATATGATAACAATGAACACAAAAAATCTATTATTATTGGCATCTCTTACATTGGCGATGCCTCTGACAGCACAGACTCCGCAAGAGGATTTCAAGCGGGATATTACGCTTTCGGGTAGTAACTATGTAGCTTATCGTGGTCCGCAGAAGCAGTTGACTGCGGCTCCTAAAGGTTATAAGCCTTTCTATCTGAGCCATTATGGCCGGCATGGTTCCCGCTATATGATTGGCAAGAAGGCTTATGATGTGCCTTATTTCTCTCTGCTCAAAGCGAAGCAGGAGGGCAAACTGACAGCTAAGGGCGAGGAAACGCTGGCTAAGGTGAAGATGATTCGTGAGGAGGCGAAGGGGCGCGATGGCGAACTGACTCCGCTCGGAGCTCTCCAGCATCAGGGTATCACCAGAAGAATGATGGAGCGATTCCCTGAGATTTTTGCCGGTAATACGAATATTGAGGCCCGAAGTACTTTGGTAATCCGATGTATCCTCTCTATGGAGAACGGTTTGCAGCAGATGCTGCGCATGAATCCGAAACTTCATATCTTCCATGATGCCAGCGAGCATGATATGTATTATATGAACCAAGACGACCGATACCTGGATAGCTTGAAGAACAGCGTGGGTATCAAGGTGGCACAGCAGGAATTTGCACAGAAGCACGTTAGCTATAGCCGTGTGATGCAGGAACTGTTCAACGACCCTGCCTGGGTGAAACAGAATATCAACCAGAGTGACCTGAACAGAAAACTTTATAAGATGGCAAGCTCAATCCAAGGCACGGAACTGAGGGGCAAGGTTTCGCTCTATGACCTCTTTACGGAGGAGGAACTGTATCAGAACTGGCTGAATGCCAACATCTCGTGGCAGATGGCTTACGGCAACTCGCCTTATACGGGCAATGTGCAGCCGTTCTCCCAGCGCAATCTCTTGAGAAACATTATCCAGAAGGCGGATAGCTGCATCGCCTTGCCGCATCCGGGAGCTACATTGAGATATGGACACGATACAATGGTTACTCCGCTTACCTGTTTGCTGGATTTGAATGGATATGGCGAAGAGATTAAGGATCCGGAGAAGATTGCTTCTCAATGGTGGGATTATAAGATTACTCCGATGGCTACGAATTTGCAGTTCGTTTTTTATAGAAACAAGGCGAATGATGTGCTGGTGAAGGTGCTTTTGAATGAAGACGAGGCTACTTTGCCTATCAAGAGCGATGTGGCACCTTATTACCACTGGAATGACTTCAGGGAGTATTGCTTGAAAAAGCTGGCGGGGTATAAAAGGTAAAAATGAAGGCTACTGACTGCTGGGGGACAGGCGATGGAATCGCCTGGAACGGGGGCAGGAGGGGGACTGGCTTCTTTTTTGCTGAACGCAAAACGCTAAAGCGCGAAATGCAAATGGCTAGATAATAAAAAAAAGGGCTTAAGCTTTTTGGGCTTAAGCTCCTTTTTTATGATGGGTGCTTTCCTTGCGCTTTCTTTTTCGCTTTCTTAGCGCTTTTTATTGCTTCGATAACCAGTCTTTATCCTTCTGGTCTTCTTCGAAATCTTTTTCTGAGAAGAGGTTGGTCTGACCAGTCAGTTCGTCAATCACCTGTTGCTCGCTTTTGCCAGCATCTGGATCAAGGTTTTCACCTTCATTCTCTGAGTCAGAACCATCCGGTTCCTCATCATTATCCTCAGAAGGAGGTTCTGGGAATCGGGTTGGTTCCAGTTCCTCGATACTTTCAATCTTCCATGTCGTGAGGCGCTTACCCTTTGCCTTGAAACTCTTCTGCGCAATGAACTGCTCGGCATCGATTTCTTCGGCAGGACGGATGGTATCCACACCGCCATAAGTAACCTTGATGCGTGGATAAACCGTATCGGTAAGCAAGATGAGCTTGCAGTTAGGGTTTTCTCCCATGAAATTCTGATGGCGCTTGGTGGCATCCATCGTGAATCGCTTGATGTATGGATATCCCTGATTGTCGGCATCGTAGAGAATTGCTGTCCATATCTTATGTTCATCCCATTTCTCTAAGCGGATGATGTTGTCCTCGTAGTGGTTGTTGACATCGAAATTGGTGATGTAGAATTCACCGTTGTCGAGTACTACCAAGATAAATTCATCATCATTGAATTCGCCCAGGAAGCGGCCGTTCTCATCGTAGTTGATGCGGTTTACGTCTGGGTCGAACCAAACCTTTCTGCCTCCTAACGTGCTGTGGCCGTGACTCTTCAGACCGATGCGGCGAATGGTGCGCTTGGTAAGGAGATTACCTTTGGCTGCACGTCCCTTGATCAGAATGTCTGAGAAATCCTTCTCCAGGAAGATGCTTTGGCGCTTCTTCGTCAGGTCGGGCTCCATCGTACACTTGATGATTTCTGCCTCTCCATTCGGATTGGCGGTGAAATAGATGACGCGGCTGCCAGCTGTGCCCTGAGTGATGTCATACAACTTGTCGCGGGTCATGGCGGTTACATTGAATCGCTTGATGAAGTAATCGCCTTGTTTGCCGTCGCGGTAAACACAGTTGTAGATGGTGCGCTTGTCGTTCTTCTTGAATACCTGTACATGGAGGATATTCTTGCCAACGAATATTTTGTCGGCTACCTTGGTGACTTTAAACTTACCATCCTTATAAAAGATGATGATGTCATCGAGGTCGGAGCAGTTGCATACGAATTCATCCTTCTTCAACCCTGTACCAACGAATCCTTCCTGACGGTTGATGTAGAGCTTCTGGTTAGCCTCTACCACCTTAGTCACCTCAATGGTATCGAAGTTTCTGATTTCTGTTTTGCGAGGATGGTTCTTTCCATACTTGCCCTTGAGATATTCAAACCAGTTGATGGTAACATCGGTCATGTGAGCCAGGTCGTTCTCAATCTCAGCAAGTTCAGCCTTAATTTTCATCAGCAGTTCGTCTGCCTTATCCTTATTATATTTAAGGATTCGCTGCATCTTGATTTCCAGAAGTTTGAGGATGTCCTCGCAGGTAATTTCCCGATGGAAGGCATATTCTACCATACCCTTACCGTCTACTTCGGCAGTAAAGAGTTTGTCTTTGAATGGTTCGAGTTTTGAGTCGATGAAGGCAACAACCTCATCCTGACTCTTACTCTGCTCAAACTTTCGCTCCTTGTAGATGCGTTCTTCGATGAAAATCCGTTCGAGAGAAGAGAAGAAGAGCTGTTCCTCCAATTCACCCTTTCTGATCATCAGTTCCTTGCGCAGCAATCCCATAGTGCGGTCTACGCTGTGGCGCAACACATCGCTGATAGTGAGGAAAACAGGCTTGTTGTCTTCGATGACACAGCAGTTGGGCGAGATGTTGATTTCGCAATCGCTGAAAGCGTAGAGTGCATCTATCGTTTTATCTGATGAGGTTCCTGGTGCCAGATGCACAAGAATCTCAACATTTGCCGAAGTAACATCATCTACCTTGCGTGCCTTAATCTTACCCTTTTCTACCGCTTTGGTGATAGAATCGATGAGGCTGCCTGTAGTCTTGCTGAATGGTATCTCGCTGATAACGAGTGTCTTGTTGTCGAGCTTGTCTATCTTGGCTCTTACCTTCAATGCACCACCTCGCTGTCCATCATTGTATTTACTTACATCGATGGCACCGCCTGTAGGGAAGTCGGGATAGAGTTGGAAAGGCTCGCCCTTGAGATAGTGGACGGCAGCATCGCAAATCTCATTGAAATTATGTGGCAAAACCTTACTGCTCAATCCCACGGCAATACCCTCGGCACCTTGTGCCAGGAGCAGCGGGAATTTGGCAGGGAGCGTGATAGGCTCCTTGTTTCTGCCATCATAAGAGAGTTGCCAGTCGGTGGTTTTAGGATTGAAAACCACATCGAGAGCAAACTTAGAGAGGCGTGCCTCGATATATCGGGGAGCAGCGGCACGGTCGCCCGTAAGAATGTTTCCCCAGTTACCCTGCGTATCGATGAGCAGGTCTTTCTGTCCCATCTGTACCAAAGCATCTCCGATAGACGCATCACCGTGAGGGTGAAACTGCATGGTATGTCCCACGATATTGGCAACCTTGTTGTATCTTCCGTCGTCCATGCGCTTCATAGAGTGGAGGATGCGTCGCTGTACCGGTTTCAAACCATCCTCAATATGAGGAACGGCACGTTCGAGGATAACATACGATGCATAGTCGAGGAACCAGTTCTGATACATTCCGCTGAGGTGATGTACAGCAGAAGCATCGAATCGGTTCACCGGCTTATAATCGGAATGTTTCTCGGTCGAAATCTCCTCGTTGTCATCTTCTGCAGCATCCTGTTCAGATTCTGCAGAAGAATTTACCAAATTTGGCGATTTTTCCTCTTCAAGACCGTTTTTATCTTTAATTTCGTCGCTCATATATAGCTTTTAATACTTATTTTATTAATTTATGGCAAAAATACAACAATTTTTCGAGAAAAAAGAGTATCTTTGCCGAAAATTTGAAAAAAATAAGATTTAATCATGGCACAGGAAGATGTTTTTAAGAAAATTGTAAGCCATTGCAAGGAATATGGCTTCGTGTTCCCAAGTAGTGAAATTTATGATGGCTTGGCTGCCGTTTATGACTATGGTCAGAATGGTGTTGAGCTCAAAAACAATATCAAACAGTACTGGTGGCAGAGTATGGTGTTGTTGCACGAGAACATTGTTGGTCTCGATGCAGCTATCTTCATGCACCCTACAGTATGGAAGGCATCTGGACACGTAGATGCTTTCAATGATCCATTGATTGATAACCGCGATTCAAAGAAGCGTTATCGTGCCGATGTGCTCATCGAGGATCACATGGCTAAGTATGAGGAGAAGATTGCCAAGGAGATTGCCAAGGCTAAGAAGCGTTTCGGCGATAGCTTTGATGAGGCTCAGTTCCGTGCAACTAATCCTCGCGTTCTGGAGAACCAGAAGAAGTTTGATGATCTCCATGCCCGCTATACTGAGGCTATGCAGGGTCCTAACCTGGAGATGCTGAAGCAGATTATCGAGGATGAGGGTATCGTCTGCCCTATCAGCGGTACCAAGAACTGGACTGATGTCCGTCAGTTCAACCTGATGTTCTCTACCCAGATGGGTGCTGCCAGCGATGCTACAAGCAAGGTATATCTCCGTCCTGAGACAGCTCAGGGTATCTTCGTAGATTATCTGAGCGTTCAGAAGACCGGCCGTATGAAGTTGCCATTCGGTATCTGTCAGATTGGTAAGGCTTTCCGTAACGAGGTTGTAGCCCGTCAGTTCGTATTCCGTATGCGTGAGTTCGAGCAGATGGAGATGCAGTTCTTCTGCCAGCCTGGTACTGAGATGAAGTGGTTTGAATATTGGAAGAAGGTTCGTCTGGCTTGGCACGAGGCTCTCGGTATGGGTAATGAGAACTACCGTTATCACGATCACGAGAAACTGGCTCACTATGCCAATGCTGCTACCGACATCGAGTTTAAGATGCCATTCGGCTTCAAGGAGGTAGAGGGTATCCACAGCCGTACCAATTTTGACCTTTCTCAGCACGAGAAGTACAGCGGCCGTTCTATCAAGTACTTCGATCCAGAGAAGAACGAGAGCTATGTACCTTACGATGTAGAGACATCTATCGGTGTAGACCGTATGTTCCTCAGCGTAATGTGCCACTCTTACTGCGAGGAGAAGCTGGAGAATGGCGAGACACGTGTTGTTTTGCGTTTGCCAGAGGCTTTGGCACCTGTTAAGTGTGCTGTGTTCCCATTGGATAAGAAGTATGGTTTGCCAGAGTTGGCACACGAAATCGTTGACGAACTGAAGTTCCACTTCAATACTCACTATGGCGATCCTAAGGATTCTATCGGTAAGCGTTATCGCCGTCAGGATGCTATCGGTACTCCATTCTGTATCACCGTAGACCACGAGACTCCAAACGACCATAAGGTAACTCTGCGTTATCGTGATACCATGGAGCAGGAGCGCGTAGCTATCTCTGATCTTCGCAGCATCATCGAGGAGCGCGTAAGCATCACTAGCGTATTGAAGAAGCTTGGCAAGGAAATCAAGAACTTCTAATTAATCAAATATATCTAGATGAATCTTAAGAGTTTGAAATATTTCTTCTTCCTCATGATGGCAGTGATCACACTGTCATCATGTAGCGAAGATGATGATAATGTCTCGGAATATGCCAATTGGCAGGAGCGTAACGAGCAGGCTTTTGCCGATACATTGGCTTATGCCAGAAAGATGGGTGAAGCTAACGGCTGGTACGTTTATAAGAACTGGACGTTCGAAAACCAGACTCCGACGAACAAAGATCAGAATGGTAATTTAGTGACCCTTCCTTATAAGGATTGCGATAATATCATCGTTCATGTTCTGAAGAAGGGAGAGGGTACAACTTCTCCTATCCTTACCGATTCGGTACAGGTGAGCTATCGTGGCCGTTTCATTCCTACTGATAATTATAAGGAAGGTTACGTCTTCGACCAGAGTTTTACGGGTACTTTTGATGCTGCTACAGCTAATCCTATCCGTAGTGTGGCCGGTGGATTTATCGATGGCTTTACCACCGCATTGCTCAAGATGCATCCGGGCGACCATTGGCAGGTGTTCATTCCATACCAGCTGGCTTATGGTGAGAGCGGTAATTCTTCAATCCAAGGCTATTCAATGCTCCGTTTTGAGATGGTGCTCAAGAGTTATAAGAGAGCTTCTGGCAAGAAGTGGATTACTAAATAATAAGAATAAAGATTTAGAGAAAAGTATGTGCATATGTTTGAAATGATATATGCACATATTTTTTTGTATGAGCGATATACGAGAAATTAATTTATGCTTTATAGCAAGAAGACAGATTATTTGATGGAGTCGATTCGCCTGGGTAGGGAGATGGATCGGCGCGAGAAACTCAATCTTATTGTAGGGTTGAGTATACCTTCTATGCTGGCTCAGATTTCTACGGTGATGATGTTCTTCATTGATGCTTCTATGGTGGGGCATCTGGGAGCAGAGGCTTCTGCCAGTATCGGATTGATTGAGTCAACTACCTGGCTTATAGGTAGCTTGCTCAGTGCAGCTGCTACTGGCTTTTCTGTACAGGTAGCTCATTTTATCGGAGCTAATGATTTTGCAAATGCCCGTCAGGTGTTTCGTCATGCGCTGATTTGCGGTGTGGCGTTCAGCATTTTTGTTTCTCTTCTCTGTGTCGGCATTCATGCTTATCTGCCTTATTGGCTGGGTGGAGGTGCCGATATTGCCACCAATTCCTCTCGCTATTTTCTGATATATGGTCTGGTACTTCCATTCGTTTTCCTTTATCATATATCCGAAATGATGCTGAAATCTGCGGGCAATATGCATACGCCTAGTGTGATGGCAGTATTGATCTGCATCTGCGATGTGATATTCAATTACCTGTTTATCTATATCCTGAAGTTGGGTGTTGTGGGGGCTGCCTTAGGAACGGCGATGGCTTATGTCTGCATCTCTCTGCCTAATCTTTATCTTGCAGGTTTCAAGAATAAGATACTGAATCTCCGTCAGGACCATGTCCGTTTCCGTTGGGTCAGGTCGTATGTTCATAATGCCTGTAAAATCAGCATTCCGATAGCCATACAGAACATATTGATGAGCGGGGCGCAGATAGTGAGTACCATGATTGTGGCACCTCTTGGCAATATAGCCATTGCTTCCCATTCTTTTGCTATTACGGCAGAGAGTCTTTGCTATATGCCGGGCTATGGTATTGGTGATGCGGCTACTACTCTGGTGGGACAGACGCATGGAGCAGGGCGAGTAGGTTTGTGCAAGAATTTTGCTTATATGACAGTAGGACTTGGAATGGCTGTAATGGCTGTGATGGGAGTGGTGATGTATGTCTTTGCTCCTGAGATGATTGGCGTTCTTTCTCCGGTAGAAAGTATCCGTGAGATGGGGACCATCTGTTTGCGTATCGAGGCTTTTGCTGAACCATTCTTTGCAGCTAGCATCGTGACCTATTGTGTTTGTGTAGGAGCGGGCGATACCAGAAAACCGGCGATGATCAATCTCGGTACCATGTGGCTGGTGCGCCTCACTCTGGCTTATGCTCTTTCCAAGAGCTATGGCTTGGAGGGAGTATGGATAGCGATGGCTATCGAACTCACATTCAGGGGAATCCTCTTCCTTATCCGCCTCTTCAGAGGTTCATGGATGAAGAGTTTTCATGTAGGTTAGGATTGGTTTTCTGCCTCCAATGTTAGTTTTAGGTTAAGATTTGCATACATCGCGAAGATATTCTCTAAAATGTTTGCAAATCTTTTTTATTTTTCTTAATTTTGCATCGCAGACAGTAACCATGTTGCTGGTTTTGTCGTTATATATAGGTGAACTTGTTAAGTAGCATGATATATATATATAATAAGGTATAAAGAAAGAATGATATAGAAAACAATAAATACATAAATAATTAAAATCAGATGAAACTAAGAAAGATTTTTGCAGCAGTTGTGCTGTTCCTTTCTGCAGGTACAGCGATGGCACAGCAGATGCCAGCTATTCCGGTAGACAAGAATGTGAAGATAGGTCGTCTTGATAATGGATTGACTTACTACATTCGTCACAACAGTTATCCTGAGAATGTGGCCAGTTTCTACATCGCTCAGAAAGTGGGTTCTATCAATGAGAATGATGACCAGCGCGGTTTGGCTCACCTCTTGGAGCACCTTGCCTTCAATGGTACCGACCATTTCAAGGGCAACTCTCTGCAGGACTATCTGCAGAGCATCGGTGTACAGTATGGCCGTAATCTCAACGCCTATACAGCAGTAGAGAAGACTGTTTATTACTTCACAGATGTTCCTACTACCCGTACTACAGCCGTAGACTCCTGTATGCTTATCCTCAAGGACTGGAGTAATGGTATCAGTCTTACTGAAGATGCTATCGAGAGCGAGCGTGATGTGGTGCACAATGAGTACCGTATGCGCATTGTAGGTCAGCAGCGCATGATAGAGCGTTCACTTCCTAAGCTCTATCAGGGCGAAAAGTATGGCTACCGTTTCCCTATCGGTTTGATGAGCGTTATCGATGGCTGTAAGCCAGAAACTCTCCGTGCTTACTACCGCAAATGGTATCGCCCAGACAATCAGGCTATTATCATCGTGGGTGATGTAGATGTAAATCATATCGAAGCTAAGATTAAGGAACTCTTCTCAGGTATCAAGGTACCTAAGAATGCCGCTAAGATAGAGAAGGTAGAAGTATCTGATAATGATTCAGCCATCTATGTTATCGACAAGGATAAGGAGCAGCAGGTTGATCTCTTCCAGATTTATATGAAGCACAATGCTGTGCCAGATTCTCTGAAGGGCAATATGAGCTATCTCCTGAAGGGATACATGGATAACGTGATTTCTTCTATGATTGCTGCCCGTTATGCAGAGAAGGCATTGGAGCCAGACTGTCCATATCTCCAGGCAAATGCCGGTGATGGTTCATACCTGATTTCAAGCACAAAGGATGCTTTCACCCTTACCGGTGTAGCTAAGCCAGGAAAGATTAAGGAGGCTTATGCTGCTGTTCTCCGCGAGGCACAGCGTATGCACGAGTTCGGTTTCACAGCTACAGAGTATCAGCGTGCCAAGGATGAATTCATGAGCCAGGTTGACAAGGCTCTTGCCAACAAGGATAAGATGAAGAACGAGCAGTTTACCACCCAGTATGTGGATAACTTCATTTCTAACGAGCCTATTCCGTCAGTAGAAGAGGAGAGCCAGATTTGGAAGATGGTAGTTCCAAACTTGCCTCTTGAGGTTATCAACAGCTATGCCAAGCAGTTGGTTTGCCAGAGCGATACTAACCTTGTATCATTGGTTATGATGCGCGAGCAGGCTGGTGCCGTTTATCCTACCGAGCAGGAACTTTCTGCCATCGTAAAGCAGGTACGTGCTGAGAAGCTCGAGGCTTATGTGGATAATGTTAAGCAGGAACCTCTCATCGCTCAGGCTCCTAAGGCTGGTAAGATTAAGAAGACTGTTGAGAACAAGAAGTTGGGCTTCAAGGAGTTGACTCTTTCTAATGGCGCTAAGGTGGTATTGAAGAAGACCGATTTCAAGGACAATGAGATTGCTTTCGCAGCTTCAGCCAATGTGGGCTATTCTACTTTCGGCAAGGAAGACTTCCTGAATGCTGCATTTGCAGCAGATGTGCTCGATGCTAGTGGTCTTGGCGATTTCTCAAGCAATGATCTTGATAAGGCTTTGGCAGGTAAGCAGGTTGGCGTTTCGTTCAGCTTGAGTCCTTTCAATCATGGTTTGAAGGGTAATTCTACTCCTAAGGACATCGAAACCCTGATGCAGCTCATCTATCTCAAGATGACCGCAGTAAGCAAGGACCAGAAGAGCTTCGACAATATGAAGAGCATGATGGCTACTGTTCTTGCCAACAAGAGCAACAATCCAAGCCTCGTATATCAGGATTCTGTTCAGAGCACCCTCTATTTGGGTAGCAAACTTGCCCGTGTGCCAGAGGCAAGCGATATAAAGGATATCAACTACGACCGTATCCTGGAGATTGGTAAGCAGTTCTACGGCAATGCCAAGGACTTCACCTTCTATTTCGTAGGTAACTATGATGAGAAGACTCTCCTCCCACTCATCGAGCAATATATTGCCAGTCTGCCAAACAATGGCTTCAAGCTGAAGAACAAGCAGATTCCTTATGCTAAGGGTAAGGTAAGCAATGTCTTTACCAAGGCAATGGAGAATCCACAGAACCAGGCAACAGAGATCTGGTATACCAAGGCTCCATTCACCTTGCAGTATATGGTTCTTGCTGATGTTTCAGCCCGCCTTTTGGAGATGAAGTATTTGCGTACTATCCGTGAGGAACTCAGCGCTGCTTATCATGCAGGTGCAAACTATGGTTTGCTTCGCGATTATGATAACAAGGCTGCCATCTCTATTTCAGCCGTGGCTCAGTTGAACCCAGAGAAGTCAGATATCGCTATTCCTTACTTCTTCAAGGGTATGGAAGAGACCGTAGCCCAGCCAAATGCAGAAGACCTTCTGAAGGTGAAGGAGATTCTCCTGAAGCAGGCTGCTGTTAGCGAAAAAACCAATGTTTATTGGCTTGGTGCGTTGAGCACATACGAGCGTATGGGTGTTGATACTCATAGCGATTACAAGGAGATGGTGAAGAATCTGAAGGCATCTGAGATTTCAGACTTCCTGAAGAATGTCATCTTGAAGAGTGGTAATCACTTCGAGATCATCATGAAGGCAGTGAAGAACGAGAAGTAAAATCTCGGACTTGATATAATAAACTTGAATAATAAACGAAAAAATCCCGTTGTACAAGCCAGATGGCTGACAACGGGATTTTTACGTTTTTTTCTTTTCCCAAAATTTTTGAAACTCATCATTTAAGAGTCGTTTCGAAAATCTCTCTTTAAAAAGAAAGGATGCGTCTTTATATTGTATAAGAGCATCATCTTCCCTCCTTTACGTCATGTTTCCGAAGAGTATTAACCTCTTCTCTTTGCCTTAGAGGCAAGAGCCTCGCGGCGATCCTGAAGAATCTGTTGGCATCTATCGATAGCCTGATTCTGATTTTCTGAATTTACCTTAATTAAATCATTCATAACCTATTGATATTTGTTAACCGCTTGCAAAGATAGGGGTTTTCTACCTATTTCTAGGTACAAAATGCATGAAAATACGTGTTTTATTCGTTATTTTTTGATTTATGTCAAAAAAATGTGCAATCGTTTGAACAGTTCCCCCCCCTGGAATGATAATTGGTATTTCCTGAACGATTTTTTTCATTATCTTTTAAACGAATTGTCATCGCAATCGTCTATAATAACGTAAAAAGAGTAGAAATGATGAGTTTTTAGGGAGATTCATACGCGAAATAGGGATTTTTCTTATCATATTCCCGATTTTTTTTGCGAACTTTGCACCCGAAAGAACAATAGGAAGTATTGGGTATATATAAATAAGAGTGATAAAATAAATATATAGAAAGCAATGAAAAAGGTATTTCTTTTGGCTGCCCTCGTGCTCGCATGCACAGCTGGCAGCAACGCAAGCGCTATGAACGAGGCAGCGCTCAATGCCTCAATGTCTGAGATGATGCCGGTTAAGAAAACGGCTAAGAAGACAACAAAGAAGACTTCTAAGAAGACTACGACCAAGAAGACTTCTACAAAGAAAACAACTTCTGCAGCATCTAGCACTACAGCAGCAACTACAATTTCTGCAACAACAACTGCTGCAACAACCAGCAATGCCGTCGCTTCTACCAGTGCAACCAGCAATGCAGGCTCAGCCGTTGCAGGTATCTTGGGTGCTGTACTGGGCGGAAACTCTAACAGCAGCAGTTCTGCAGGTAGCAGTATTATCAATGGCATTCTGAATAATGTAATCGGTTCAGGTACCTTCAGTAAGCAGGATCTCTGTGCCCATACCTGGAAGTACAGCAAGCCGGGATGCGCCTTTACCTCTGAGAATCTCCTGGCACAGGCTGGCGGTGAGATTGCTGCCAACAAGGTAGAGGAGAAGTTGAGTGAGTATTACAGCAAGTTTGGCTTCAGTAGTTCAAACACCTATTTCACCTTCAAAACTGATGGAACTTTCGCTGCCAAGATTGATGGCAAGTCATGGCAGGGTAATTATACTTTTGATGAGAAGACTCACGCCATTCAGATGAAGGGATTAATCTTGAGTATGTCGGGTTATGCTACGAAGACTGCCAATGGCATCAGCCTGCTCTTCGACCAGAAGAAGTTGCTCAACCTCATCAAGACCATCGGTTCCCTCAAGGGTAATTCTACGCTCAGCGCTCTCGGTACTATCGCCAATAATTACGATGGTATGCGTGTAGGTTTCGAGATGACTAAGTAATCCTGAAGGATAGAATCCATTACTGAGCCTTCTGTTGGAGTGGGCTCAGTAGATGATAATCGCCCTGTAAGAAGTAAAGCATCTTTCAAGCTATGCTTTGCTCTTTACAGGGCGATTTTTCTTGTTTATTTCACGCTCAGTTTCATTGTCTTAACATCCTTGCTGTTGGTTCCTATCATAATCTGGAAGTCGCCAGGTTCTATCACGTGCTTCAAATCTGCGTTGTAGAACTTGAGCATATCTGGGGTGATATCAAAACTTACCTCCTTGCTTTCACCTACTGCCAGATGGATGCGCTGGAAACCTTTCAGTTCCTTTACAGGACGGGAGATGCTGGCTACCATGTCACGGATGTAGAGCTGCACAATCTCGTCGGCATCGCGGGAGCCATTGTTCTTAACGGTGACGCTAGCTGTAATCTTCTTGCTATCCTGCCATTCGGTAGCCTCCTCATTGCTGATGCCGGCCTCCTGGCTGCTCAGGCGGAAGTTGCTGTATGAAAAGTAGGTATAGCTCAAGCCGTAACCGAAAGGATAGAGCGGACCATTGCTTACATCTAGACAGTTGCTGGCAAACTTGGCAAACTTCTCATTATCGTCTGCTACAGGGCGGCCGGTGTTCTGATGGTTGTAGTAGAGAGGCTCCTGACCGGTAGTCTTAGGCATCGAAGTGGTGAGCTTACCCGATGGCGATTTGTCGCCAAAGATGACATCGCAGAGTGCATCGCCCATCTCTGAACCTCCAAACCATACATTCATGATGGCTGGTACATGGGCTTTCTCCCAAGTAAGAACCGTAGGACGGCCTGCAAAGTTGAGGAGCACTACAGGCTTGCCCGTCTTCAGGAGTTCGGCAAGCAGTTCGCGCTGTACGTCCGGCATCTCCAAGTTGGTACGGCTACCGCATTCGCCGCTCATCTCGGCACTTTCGCCCATAGCACATACTATCACGTCGGCCTCTTTCGCAATCTTCAGCGCTTCAGCCTTCATCTCAGCCTCGTTGCCCCAGTTGATTGGCTTGCCGCATTCGCCGTTTTGCTGCAGTTCCTGATTGCGCCAGATATTGCTTCCCTGGGCATATAATAAGGTGGCTTTTCCGGCAAGTGCATGCTCCATTGCCTCCTTGATGGTGGTATATTTAGATGGTACCTGTGCCACGCTCCATGTACCGGCTATGTTGTTTCGGGTGTCGGCAAGCGGACCTATCAGGGCTATCTTTCCTTCCTTCTTCAGTGGCAGGATATTGCCTTCGTTCTTC
Source organism: Segatella copri (assembly GCF_019249795.2). Classification (NCBI taxonomy): domain Bacteria; kingdom Pseudomonadati; phylum Bacteroidota; class Bacteroidia; order Bacteroidales; family Prevotellaceae; genus Segatella; species Segatella copri. The sequence continues at coordinate 1,632,623 of NZ_CP156891.1, read as the reverse complement.
AGAAGCACGAAGGTCTCTGCTGCTACATCGCGGGCTGCCTGACGGTTCTCTGCGGTGTAAATCTCGCTCTTGCTGCGCTTGGTGTTGCAGTAGCGGTAAGGGTCGCTGAACAAGCCCAGTTTATATTTCGCTTCCAGAATGCGGCGACAGGCGATGTTCACATCCTCCTCGCTCACCTTTCCTTCTGCTATGCTCTTAGCCAGATGCTTTACGAAGGCGTTGGAACACATATCCATATCGGTACCCGCCTTCAGTGCCTGTTCTGAAGCCTCCTGGATGTCTTTTGCCGTTCCGTGCTGCAGAATCTCGGCGATAGAAGCGTAATCGGTAACTACGAAACCGTTGAATCCCCACTGTTTTCTCAAGACATTGGTCATCATCCATTTGTTGGCTGTAGCAGGTATGTAGTCGATGAGATTGAATGAAGACATCACGCTGCCTACGCCAGCCTTCACCACTGCCTCGTAAGGTGGCAGATACTGGTTCATCATGCGCACGCGGCTCATATCTACCGTGTTATATTCCTTACCGCTCTCAACGCCTCCGTACAGTGCAAAATGCTTCAGACAGGCCATGATGCGGTTGGCTCTCAGAATCTCTTCTGTGCGCATATCCACGCCCTGGTAGCCCTGAGTCATCGCTGCTCCCATCACGCCGCTCAGATAAGGATCCTCTCCATTTCCTTCGCTTATTCGTCCCCAGCGGGCATCGAGCGCAATGTCTACCATAGGAGAGAAAGTCCAGTTGATGCCGTCGGCACTTGCTTCCTTGGCTGATACTTCGCCTACCTTCTTCATCGCCTCGGTATCCCATGAGCAGGAGAGGGCGAGAGGGATAGGGAACATCGTTTCGTAACCATGAATCACGTCCATACCTACGAGCAGCGGAATGCCCAGACGGCTGTTCTTGATGGCGATTTCCTGCAGAGCTTTGATCTTGTTGAGCCCTTTGATATTGAAAACTCCACCCATGTTGCCCTGGGCGATATCGCTGCCTACCTGAGTATCAAGTGCGCCGCCGGTGGTGATGTCGCCAGCTACCATCAGGTTCAGCTGACCAATCTTCTCCTGTAGCGTCATCTTCGCCATCAGTTGGTCGATATACTCCTTCATGGGTAGAATCTTGCCTTTCTTGGTTGTGGCAGTTACTTTTTTCTTAGGGGCTGCGGTATGGGCGAAAGCAGGTGCTGCCATAGAACCAGCCAAAAGAAATGTGAGTGATAAAAGTGCTGTTCTCATTGTTTATTATGTTAATTGTTATTTTTATGTTTATCTTTTGCAAAGATAATAAAAAAGATGATACGATGCGCGATAGAAATGTTAAAATGTGGATGAACTTTTCTTTTTTAGATATAAATGTGTCTGATAATGAGATGGATAAGAAAAATGTAGAATATATAAAAAGTGGATACGGCATAGGTGAAAAATGCGAAGAAATCTACATTTCTTCTATATTTGATTTGTCGTTTCCGATTTTTTTATTACTTTTGCACGTGAAACCTCATGAAAATAAATCAATCTTAAACGGAATCAAGTTGATGTATCGCGTAAATGAATTATGGGGAAAGGCATTCTTCTTCCTGCTCTTTGTCTTGATGCCTCTTTCTCTTGCAGCAAAAACAACAGATAATATAGAGCAGCTTTTTCAGAGTCTGGACAACGCCATTGCCCATTCGGCTGATTATGTGAAGGTACGTGAAGCCCGAATTCGCGATTGGGAGCAGAAACTGAAGACCGCCAGGCGCCTAAGCAGTAAGTATGATGCCTGTTTTGCGCTCTTTGAGGAATACCGCTCCTACAAGAACGACATGGCGCTGAAATACATCAACCAGTGTATGGAACTTGCCTTCAGAATGGGCGATAAAAAGAAGGTGGGAAATGCCAAGGCGCTGCTTGCTTTCCAGGAATCTACCACGGGCGATTATGCCGAATCGTACGACCTGCTGAAGTCTGTCAATATCGCTGATCTTGATGCTGAGGGCAAACGCAACTACCTCTGGGCTTGCCAGCACCTGTATGGCGAGATGGCATATTATTCCAACGTTCCTTCCTTGAAGAAATATTATGCCGGCAAGCGTAATGCCTATCAGGCTGCAATAGACAGCACATTCAGCCATGATGATGACCTTTATCTGCAGATGCAGGAGGTGAGGGCACGCGATGCAGGCAATATGAAGGAGGCTTTGCGATTGAGCGATAAGCGGCTGGCGATGACGAAACCGGGCACCCATCAGTATGCCATTGTACAGTTTTATCGCGGCTTGACCTACAATCAGTTTGGCGATGAAGAGCAGTTTCTCAGCTGCCTCTTGCGTTCTGCTATCTGCGATGTCCAGTTGGCTGTGATGGACCAGGGGTCGCTCTGGGAACTCGCCAATCTGCTCAATGCCGAACCGGGCGAGCAGAAGCGCTCTCACGAGTATATCAAGTTTGCCTGGAAGTCGGCTACCGTTTTCAATACGCCTATCCGCAGCCGCCAGATCATGCCTGTGCTCACGCAGATTGAGGAGGGATATCAGAAAGAACTTTCTTCGAGCAACCAGCATCTGCGGCTCATGGTAGCGTTTTCTGTCCTGCTTCTCTTTGTGGTTATGCTCTTGCTCTACTATGTCAACAAGCAGCGCAAGCGCATTGCTGCGGCCCATCATAAGCTGAAGGAAACCAACCATGCCTTGCAGTTGGCAAATGAGCGTCTTAACGAGATGAACCAGTCACTCAGCGAGAGTAACAAGATGAAGGAAGTATATATTGGTCGATTCCTGCGCCTTTGTGCCATCTATGTCGACAAGATAGAGACCATGCGCAAGCGAGTAGTGAAACTGGTGAAGGCAAGAGAACTCAACAAGTTGTTGGAGCAGATGCAGGCTGGCGAGGCCTACATGGGCGAGCTGTATGAGTATTTCGATTCCGCCTTCCTGAAGCTCTTCCCTGACTTTGTTGAGGAGTTCAATGCCCTCTTGAAGCCTGAAGAGCGTATCTTGCTCGAAGATGACAGCCGTCTTTCTACCACCCTCCGTATCTTTGCCCTTATCCGTCTGGGCATCGAGGACAGTTCTAAGATTGCCGAGTTCCTTCACTATTCTGTGAACACTATCTATAATTATCGCGCCAAAATCAAGAATAGTGCCATCTGTGACAGGGAAGAGTTCGAGCAGCGTGTGAAGCAGATTGGCATGAAATAAGCCTTTCTGGGCGTATGGCGAAAACTTGCGAAAATTCAGGAGTAAATGCTACAGATACCCATGCACCCTGTTTTAGGGTGCATGGGTAGTCATCTGATAATCAAAATATTGATGTTTGTGTATCCCTGTTTCTGCGAACTTTGTGATGGATGATAGGCGATAGAAATCGCATAATAGTTTGACGTTGTGTTTTAAACGTCAAGTGGGTTAATCGTATGATAATCAAGATATTGATATTTTTGAAAATCCCCGTTTCTACGAGTTTGTCGATAGGATGAAAAGCATGGGAATACAATAAAAGTTTGTTACGGCGTTTCACCGTAACAAACTTTTATGCGTTATATTTATTTCTTCCCTCCGTTCAATTTCTCAGAATCGAATCATTCTTTTTAAAAGAGCTCGAAGGCTTTCTTGAGCTTCAGGTTATCGGCTGCATTACCAACAAGAGCCTCAAACTTTCCGGCTTCAGCCTTCCAGGATGAAGATGCCTCATCGTAGAAACTGAGGGCCTCTTTGCTGATGGTGATGCTGATATCCTTGCTCTCACCTGGCTGGAGATAAACCTTCTGGAATCCCTTCAGCTCCTTCTGAGGGCGGTCTACTGATGACTTGACATCGTGGATGTAGAGCTGAACCGTCTCGGCTCCGGCACGCTTACCTGTATTCTTTACGTTTACGGTAAAGGTGATTGTGCCGTCCTGCTTCATCTGCATCTTGTCGCTGCGCAGATTAGAGATGGCAAACTGGGCGTAGCTCAAGCCGTGACCGAATGCAAAGGTAGGCTTGATGCGCTCCTTATCGGTCCAGCGGTAACCTACATAGATGCCTTCCTTATATTCCTCATCAATGATGTTGCCCTTCGTGCTGGCTCCACCTTCCTGACGCCAGGTTCCCGGATAGGTATTGAGTGCATGAGCACCTGTTTCCTTCAGCGAGTTGACCCATGTAAACGGCAACTTGCCGCTAGGGTTGGCATCGCCTGTAAGGATGCTTGCCAGGGCTTCGCCGCTCTCCGAACCGATGAACCAGCCCTGTACGATGCCGGCAACCTTAGCCTTCCAAGGCATCGCTACCGCATTGCCCGAGATGTTGACATAAACGAAGTTTCTGTTTGCCTTAGCCAAAGCCTCGATCAGCTTATCCTGATGGTATGGCAACTCATAATGCTTGCGGTCGTGACCCTCACAGTCCTGGAAATCGCTCTTGTTCAGACCACCAAACATGATGACATAGTCGGCAGTCTTGGCTTTCTCTACGGCTTCGGCTATCAGTTCAGCCTCGCTGCGCTTGTCTTCCAGGTTCTGACCGGTTGTAACGCCATTGTAGTTGCCCGTTACATCGCCCACATATCCGCGGGCATAATCTACCTCGATGCCGTCCTTGCCCAAGCGCGTCTTCAGACCATCGAGAGGCGAAATCTCGCGCTGTACCTTGAGCGAAGAAGAGCCTCCGCCTACGGTCATCATCTTGATGGCATTCTCGCCCACTACCAGCACGCGCTTAGCCTTCTGGGTGTTGATAGGGAGCACATTGTTCCTGTTCTGGAGCAATACGATGCCTTCCTCAGCAATCTGTCTGGCTGCTGCATAATGGCTCTCGGAACAGAGGAAACCATGAGGGCGGTTCGGATTCATCGTGGTGCGATAGAAGAGGCGCAATACGCGGCGCACCTTGTCGTCCAGCTCCTTCTGGGTGAACTTTCCTTCCTGTATGGCCTTCATGTAAGGCATGGAGAGATAATAGTTGTCGTAGGCATTGGTAGCGCCCATCGTAAGACCGTCTGTCCAGGTGCCGAACTCCATATCCAGCCCGTTCTTTACAGACTGCTCCAGGTCGTGAGCACCGCCCCAGTCGCTCACCACGACACCATCATACTTCCAGTCGCCCTTCAGAATCTTGTTCAGGGTCCACTGGTTGTGGCAGTTGTGCTCATTCTTATATAGGTTGTAGGCTCCCATGATACCCCATGTCTTACCCTTCTCAACAGCCGCCTTGAAGGCAGGGAGATAGATTTCGTGGAGAGCACGGTCGCTGACAATTACGTTGACCTGATGGCGGTATTCCTCGTCGTTGTTCAGGCAATAGTGCTTTACGCAGGCTGATACGCCCTTAGACTGCAATCCCTGAATATACGGCACTACCATGATGCTTGCCAGGAACGGATCTTCGCCCATATACTCGAAGTTGCGGCCGTTGAGAGGCGTGCGGTAGATGTTGACGCCAGGACCCAGAATCATGTCCTTGCCGCGATACAGGGCTTCTTCGCCCAATGCTTCGCCATAGATGCGGCTCATCTGCGGATTCCATGATGCGGCAAGACAGGTGAGGGCAGGGAAGGCTACACAGGAGTCGTTGGTCTGGCCAGCCTGTTCCCACTCATCCCACAATACGTCAGGACGCACTCCGTGAGGTCCGTCATCCGTCCAGAAGTCAGGAAATCCCAAGCGTGGTACACCGGCTGATGAAAACTTGCTCTGAGCATGGATGATGCGTATCTTCTCTGCCAGCGTCATGCGGGAGATGGCATCATCGATGCGCTGCTCTACCGGCTTGGTCTGGTCGAGATAGACAGGCAATTGTCTGTTTGCCTGCTGTGCCTGTGATGGAGCGATGGCTGCCACAGACAAGACACATGATAAAATGAACTGTTTCATAAGTAATGAATATTTATTATGTTTTTGTTTATTCTTGCAGTTGTTGTTATGCACAACGCTTCTCACGTTTTTTTTTGTGCGTTTAAGCGTATATGCTCATTCATCTGCAAAATTACTAAATAAATAATGAAAAAATGACGGGTGATAAGTGAAAAGTGGATGGGTGTAAAAATAGAACTTTTGTAAATAGCTGATAGTTAGGGAATTAAATGTGTTGTAGTGCGAATGAAAAGTGGCAGAGTGTGAACACTGAAAAATACTGATGTAACTTTTTAAGGGTGTTCCAGCCTCATTTTCTTAATTTTAATCCATCCACTTTCATATAGTTGCTAAAAATTGGTAAGTGTCTGAAAATTAATAGTATAGACTGTTTTGGAAAAGTTTTCTTTCCACTTATCTGTTGAAGGTGCTAGGATTTATCAAAAAAACATATTATATTTGCAAACGAAAACACGGCTTAACGCATTTTAGGAAATGCACAGCCGCACAGTCTTAAACATTATTATAATAGAGTGAACTAACAAACAGATATTTTTCTAAACTAATAATCGAATATGAAAACAAAAAGTCTATTGCTGGCGACCGCATTATTGATGTCGACGTCAGCGTTCGCACAGAAAAACACCTTCAAGGGTGTCGTGTTGGATGACCTGGGTGAACCCGTTATCGGAGCCACCATTCAGGTAAAAGGCGTCAAGGGAGCCGGTGCAATTACCGACCTTGATGGTAACTTCGTCATCGATGCAGATGCTAACCAGACCTTGCTTATTACCTACATTGGCTACAAGGATGCAGAGATCCGTCCTTCAGCCAACATGAAGATTACTCTTAAACAAGACGACAAGGCTTTGGACGAAGTGGTTGTTGTAGGTTACGGTGTTCAGAAGAAGAGCGTGGTAACAGCTGCCATCGCCAAAGTGAGCACCGAAGATTTGGCTGGCAAGAGCCCAGTGCGTGTTGATAACGCATTGAAGGGTCTGGCAGCCGGTGTCAACGTAACCTCTTCATCGGGTCAGCCTGGCGCATCTCCTAAAGTTCGTATTCGCGGTACAGGTACTATCAACAATTCAGATCCTCTCTATATCGTGGACGGTATGCCTATCGAGGGTGGTTTGGATTACTTGAACCCAAGCGACATTGAGAGTATAGAGGTGTTGAAGGATGCCGCATCAGGTGCTATCTATGGAGCCCGTGCTGCCAATGGTGTAGTACTTGTTACCACCAAGAAGGGTAAGATGGGCAAGGCACAGATCAACTACAATTTCTCTTACGGCTGGCAGAGCGCATGGAAGAAGCGCGATGTAACCAGCGCTACTGATTATGCAATCCTTCAGAATGAGCGTGCCTTAAACGGCGGTCAGGCTCCTATCTATGCCGATCCTTACAACCTGACCGACAGCAACGGAAAACCTATCAAGGGCTTTGGTACCGATTGGCAGGACCTGGTATTCAATGACAATGCGCCAGTGCAGAATCATGAGGTATCTATCAGTGGTGCATCAGAAAAAATCAACTACTATCTCTCTATGGGCTATTATAAGCAGGAGGGTATCGTAGGCGGTAACTACGGACAGAGCAACTATGAGCGCCTCTCCCTCCGCTCTAACAATATATATAATGTGATGGATGCATCGAAGGAGCGCAACTTCCTCAACAAGCTCGATGTAAACGTCAATATGGCCTATACACGTGTCAAGAGTACTGGTATCGATGCCAACTCTATCTATGGTTCTATCCTCGGCAGTTCGCTCTATCTGGCGCCTACATTGGCTCCTACGGTGACAGACCCGGCAATGGTTAAGAAGTATTATGATACCTATGAGGATCCTAATACATACGATGCAGAAGGAAATATTACCGGCAAGCGCAATGCCTATGAATTGCTGCGTGATGCCAATGGCAATTATTATACAATCCCTGGTATGGGAGGTACCTATCAGGAGATGAACAACCCACTGGCCATGTTGAGCATTCCTGCTGCCAAGAACTGGTCGCACAAGTTTGTGCCTAAGTTCTCTATCGACCTGCAATTGTGGGATAATCTGAAGTATCACTTCACTTACAGTGCCGACCTCAGCTTCTGGGGAACAGACAGTTATGTGGCTTCCAAATACTATCTCTCTGGCAATAATAAACGAGAGCATACTGAGGCCTATAAGAGTTCGGACAAGGGCATCAACTGGCAGGTGGAGAATACCCTGACCTATGACAAGACCATCGGCAAACATAGCTTTGCTGTAGTGCTGGGCCAGAGTGCGATGAAGAACAAGAGCGACTATCTGAATGGTAGCCGTTGGAATCTTGTGAATGTAAACAAGCCTTCTATCGACTATGCTACCGGCAACTACGAGCAGACCATCGTGAAGGATGCTGACGGAAAGATCATCTCTGTAGGTGCGCCTCAGATTCAGCATAGCGTATCGGGCGGTAACAACGTGGTACATGCCATCTCTTCACTCTTTGGCCGTTTGAGCTACAATTACGATGAGAAATATATGCTCCAGGCTACAATCCGTCGAGATGGCTCAAGCCGTTTCGGACCATCTCATAAATATGGTACCTTCCCATCAGCTTCTGTTGGTTGGAACATCATGAACGAGAAGTTTATGGAGGGCACCCGCAACTGGTTGAGCAACCTCAAGTTCCGTGCCAGCTGGGGTAAGAATGGTAATGATAATATCGGAGACTTCCGCTATACCGTATTGACAGCCATGGGCAACAACGTGCTCTTCGGTAAGGATGCCATCAAGTTTAATGGTTCTAAGGCGAATGCAACAGCCAATCCAGACTTGAAGTGGGAGGAGAGTGAGCAGACTGATATCGGTTTCGACTTCGGATTCTTCGGCAGTGCATTGACCTTCAGTGCCGATTACTATGTGAAGAAGACCAACGGAATGCTGATTACGATGCCAATTCCTAGCTATGTAGGCGAGACAAAACCTATCGGCAATGTGGGTGATATGAAGAACTCGGGTCTTGAATTCGAACTCGGCTATAAGTGGAATGTATCAGATGCCCGCTTCCATGCAAAGGCAAATGTTACCTATCTGCACAACGAACTGACCAATTTGGGTAATGATACTGGTTTCATAGATTTGGACACCTTCCAGGGCATCTTTGGCGGTGGTACACGCGGTAGCAACGGCCAGCCATTCCCTTACTTCTATGGTTACAAAACAGCCGGAGTCTTCCAAAATATGGCAGAGGTTCAGGCTTATGTCAACAAGGACGGCGAGATGATTATGCCAAATGCCAAGCCGGGTGATGTACGCTTCGTAGACGTAGATGGAGATGGAGCAATCAGTCCGGACGACCGCACCAATATCGGTAACGGTACACCAAAATGGACCTTCGGTTTCAACCTCAATGCAGAGTGGAAAGGCTTCGACCTCAACCTCTTCCTGCAGGGTGTAACAGGCAATAAGGTGTTTGATGCTACCTATCGTACAGACGTATTCTCTGGCAACTTCCCTTCTTGGATGCTCGACAGATGGACGGGCGAGGGTACCAGCAACAAGTATCCTATTCTGAAGAACGGTGATGCTACCAACTGGCAGGTTTCAGACCTCTATATCTGCGATGGCTCTTACCTCCGTGTAAAGAACCTCTCACTGGGTTATACCTTGCCAAAGCAGCTTACACAGAAGTTGTCTATCAGTCACTTGCGTTTCTACGTGATGGCAGAGAACCTGATTACCTGGACCAAGTATTGGGGCTTCGACCCTGAAATCTCATCAGGTGGTACTTCTCTCGGTGTAGACTATGGTGTATATCCACAGGCTCGCACCTACACCATCGGCGTAAACCTTTCATTCTAAAATAAGAACCTTTAAAATAAAGACTATTATGAAGACAATAAAATATATAGCTTTAGGAGTGTTGGCAACCAGTATGACACTGGTAAACACATCTTGCAGCGACAGTTTCCTGGAGGTGGAGAACCCATCAGGTGAAAACCTCGAAGAATATTATACCACAGATGCCCATATCAATGAGGCTCTGAATGCGGCTTACGATCCTATCCACTGGCCAGACTGGGGATTGGGACAGTATAATGCTCTTAATATCGATGCCGAGATAATGGGCGATAACTTCTGGGTAGGCGGTTCCAACAAGACCGATATGCAGAACTGGCACATGCTGGCCAATTATGAAGCAAATGCTAATAATACGCTGAGTTCACTCTGGACCGTGGATTATTCAGGTATCAAGCGTTGTAATGACCTCTTGAAGTATATTCCTTGGGCAGAGGCAAATTTGACCGAGAGAAACAAGGCATCTTATGAGATGCAGGGCAGAGCACTGCGTGTATACTTCTACAACAACCTGTGGCATTACTTCGGCAATATACCGTTCTATCTTGAGAACCTTTCAAGCCCTTATACTGCTCCTCAGTTGAAAGCTGATGAGGTTTACAGCCAGCTTATTGTCGAGCTGGAATCCGTAATCGATTCTAAGGTCTTGCCTATGCGCTGGGATGACAAGAACTGCGGTCGCATGTCGCAGGCGATGTGTTACATGATGTATGCCGAGATGGTGATGTATCAGAATGACAAGACACGCTATCCTAAGGCATTGCAATATATGCAGGAAATCATCGGCGATACAGGCAATTATGACCTCGTAGACGACTTTGCCTCTATATGGAAGGAGAGTGGAGAATGGTGCAAGGAGAGCATCTGGGAAGTAAACTATGAGGATGGTAACAACGAGCGTGGATGGAATTCTCCTCTTGCTATCGGCGGTACCGTATTGCCAACCTTGATTTCTCCAAACTCTTGGCCAGGTGGCGACGGTTGGGACAAAGGTGGTGACGGTTGGGGATTCTTGCCGGTAAGACAGGAAACCTACGATATGTATGGTACAGGCGATAAGCGCCGTGATGCAACCATCTGGGATGTTCGTGGTGTAGAGTATACAGAGCGCTATCAGGATACTCATCTCTGGCTGGCTAAATATCGTCCATTCACAGAAAATAATGCGGATGCAGGCTTTGATAACAACCTGAATTATAACAATAACCTCCGTGTTTATCGCGTAGCTGAAGCTTATCTCAATGCTGCAGAGTTGTTGCTTGAGACTGGTGGTGATGCTGGTTTGGCAAAGGAATATGTGAATAAAATCCGACGTCGCGCAGGAATCGCAGAACTCGGAGCCGTAACTAAGGATGATATCATCAATGAGCGCCGCTTGGAGTTTGTGGGCGAGGGAAAGCGTTACTTCGACCTCGTTCGTACAGGCAAGGCTGCTACCGTATTGGTACCAGACAGCTATGGCTATCGTACCAACTCCTGGACAGAATCCAAGAAGTATATTCCTATCGCACAGGCTGAGCTTGACTCTGATCCTGCTTTGGTACAAAATAATTATTAACGTTAAGAATCCAACAATATGAAAAAGATATTTCGAAATATGGCTTATGCACTGTTCGGCGGACTGATGCTCGGTGCATGTTCAGCAGAAGAATTCTCTGGTGCCAATGGCGAATTGCCTGATATTGTAGATTATGCAGACAAGTTTAATATTGCTGTTGATCAGGAAACGAATACCGCTATGTTCTCTTTTGAGGGAGCCAGTGGTGTTACACCGGTTTGGGTAATAGATGGAGCTTATTCTTCAGAATTCAATCTCTCTAAGTACTATCGCAAGAAGGGAACATACGATGTAGAGTGCTTCGTGAAAAACCGTAATGGTATCAGCAAGGAATCTGTTCGGAAACTGTTCTCTATCGAAAAGACTAAGATGAACGGCTTTGGGGGCTTTGTTGAAGACAGTGAGTTTAATCTCTTCAAGAAAATTGCCTTCCCTGAAAAACCTTCTGCTGGCTATTATGCTCCAGGATGGAGCCAAATTGCTGACCCGGTTTGTAGCTACAGCAAGGGATGCTATACATTGAAGTTCCCTGAGGCAACTACCGAACGTTGGCAAGCTCAGGTTCCTTTCACCAACTTAGGTATCTCTACTTCTGCCGACAAGCACTACGATTTCTCTGTCATCTTGACATCTGCCAAAGGACATAATGCCGTTAAGGTGAAACTTTGTGATTCTGGAGAAGGTGGTGACAACATCATCCTTTTCGATTCCAAGGATGCAAATACAAAATTGGAAGCAGGTGAGCCTAAGTGTATTTATGGTTCAGACCTCGAAGGCAAGGACATCAATAACTTGAAGATTGTATTCGACTTTGGTGGTAATGCTGCTGATGACGAAATCATGATAGAGAGCCTGGTATTGAAAGATCATGCCAACGATGACGGTACTGTGGTTCCTGTAGAATTGAAGGTGCCATTCGACTACAATACAGCGGGCAACCTTTGGAAGGATATTAATGCCAACAAGTCATTTACCGAGGAAACTTGGTATGGTGATGCTTCTTGGGCACAGATTGATGTAACTCCTGTTATCAAGCATGAGGGAAGCAAGCACATCATTATCGTGCCTTGTGAAACTCCTGCTGAGCTATGGCACGCACAGTGGAAAATGCTTGGTATTCCAGTATCTGCCAAAGCTGATAGCAAGATTGATTTCTCTTGCAAGGTTACCACTTCTGCTCCATTGCCAATGATGACATTGAAACTTTGTGATGACGCTAATGATGGAAACCTCTTCTTCCAGGAGTCTACTGATGTTAAAGGCGAATACGTCTTCCGTTATGAGAACCAACCAAACAGTACGAAAGAAGCTGATGGCGGCCCTCAGGATATGAGCAAGATGAAACTCGTCATCGACCTTGCTGGTGCTCCTAAGGATGCCGAGGTAACAATCAGCGACATTGTTTTGATTGTGAAATAGGCTTTAGGTTTTATAGGTTTATATAGAATTACACAGGAGCTGCTCCTATGAATAAGTGGGAGTGGCTCCCTTTCTAAATTTTTAATGATATGAAATTCTTGAAAATATTTTCCTTCCTCCTTTCACTCATGCTGCTTTCTTGCAGCAGCTCTTCTGACGGCGATAGGGGGGATGTAACGGTATCCTGCTCTCCTACGAGCATCGATGTTCCTGCCAAAGGCGGTACTTATAAACTTATGGTAGTGGCTTCTGAAGGTGGCTGGGAGGCGAGAGCATCCTTTCCTGGAGCAGGTCCTACGGCAAATGTATACCCTTGGTTTAAAGTGAGTGCCAGTGGTAATAACAAAGCTACGGGTATGGTAACTGTAGATGTGGAAGAGAATAAATCGTCTGTAGCTCTTGACGGAAGTGTCGAGATTTCATTAGAGGATAAGAAGGTATCGGTGCCAGTGCATCAGGCTGGAAAACAGGTCACTCCTATTGAAGGGGGCGAAATGGTGATTCCTGAGGGGTACAAACTGGTCTGGAATGATGAGTTTAATGAAGGCTCTGAGTTGAATAGTACCGACTGGCGTCATGAGGTGCAGAAGTCGGGCTGGGTGAATAATGAACTTCAGAATTATGCGAACGGCTCTGCTGATGGTAAGCGTGTAACAGAAATTGCAGATAACCGGCTTTATATCAACTGTTTCAAGGGCAGCAACGGCAAGATTTATTCGGGTCGCGTATATGCTCACGAAACCCAGGGCTGGCTTTACGGTATCTTCGAAGCTCGCATCAAATTGCCTAAAGGTAAAGGCACATGGCCTGCTTTCTGGATGATGCCTTGCAACAATGATTTCGGAGCAAATCCTTGGCCTAAATGTGGCGAGATTGATATTATGGAAGAGGTAGGCGTTAATCCTAACTATACTTCTTCTTCGCTCCATACAGAGAAGTTTAATCACGTGATGGGAACCCAGATTACCAAGGAACGTCTGACTGCGGGTGCTGAAGACGGTTTCCACGTTTATCGTCTGGAGTGGACTCCTGATTATATCAAGACCTACGTGGATGGTAAGGAACTGCTCAATTTCAACAATGACGGTAAAAATGATGTGGGTTCATGGCCTTTCAATAAACCATTCTATGTTATCCTCAACCTGGCTTGGGGCGGTGATTGGGGCGGCATGAAGGGTGTTGACGAAAGCGCCCTCCCTGTTCAGATGGAAGTGGATTACGTGAGAGTATTCCAGAAAAAATAAGGCTTGATTTTTTTAACTATATAAATAACAATACTGCGTTAAATTAATATTTAATCGTCTGTAAATCAATAACTTATATTAAGAAATTCTTATGAAAACTTAACTATAAAAAGTTGGTCAAGTCGCTGATTTTCAGTAACTTTGCAAATCACGACAAACGCAAAATTATATGAATACAGGACTTGACCAATATATGGATATCTTTAAAGATGCAGTTGAAGATTCGGCTGCAAAGTTAACAAAAAGTTTCGAGAAAATACTCATCGAGGTGATAATTTTGTTCATGGTAATACCAAGAAAGATAAATTTCACCCAAATGGGGAGGTATGGCTCGCATGTTGAGCAAACCTATCGCAACGCATTCGGCTTAAAAAAGTCGAAAAGCATTGACTGGCTCAAACTTAATGTCTCACTTGCCAAGCGCTTCTTTGGTAAACAGGGAAGATGGGCTATTGCCATTGATCCCAGCTACATCAGCAAAGCTGGCAAGAAGACTCCACATATCGGTCGTTTTTGGTCGGGATGTGCACAGTCTGTTAAACATGGTCTCGAAATCATGGGTATTGGCCTCATTGATATTGATGCCAAAGACTGCATGATGTTAAAAGCACACCAGTCGCTAAGTAATAAAGAACTGAGTCTTAGAAACAAGACTATGGTAGATTTCTATATCAGCGTCATTAAGCGTTACCGCAAGGAACTTCTTAAACTCTCAACCCTCATAGTTGCAGATGCTTACTTCTCTACAAGTACATTTGTTAATGGGATAAAGAAAGAAGGGTTCTCTTTGATAAGCCGCTTTCGTGACAATGCTTGTCTCTTTTATGTCTATGCTGGTCCACGTACTGGAAAACGTGGTCGCCCAAAGACCAAGGATGGCAAGATTGATATGAAGAATCTTGACCTCACTCGAATGGAGAAGATGGAGATGAAAGATATAGAAGGAACAGCTTATACTTTGATAGCCTATTCCAAGGCACTCAGGTGTAAAGTTAGACTTGTCATCTGGCAGATGCCGAATGGCAAGAAGAAACTATTCTTCTCTACAGACACCTCACTTTCGGGTGAAGAAGTACTTCTTTATTATAGAACCAGGTTCCAGATCGAATTTTGCTTTCGTGACGCCAAAGGCTATACTGGTCTTATGGACTGCCAGGCTCGCGATAAGTGGAAACTCGATTTTGCTTTCAATGCTTCGTTCACATCACTAAATGTTGCCAAGGTAACTATGAAGGAGATGGGAATGAAATATTCTATGTCTTCATTCAAGTCACTGATGACCAACATTTATCTGGTGAAACGAATTTTTAAAGCAAGCGGGTACACCCCGAACCGAACTTTAATTAGCAAGATTTTCAAAGATCTCTCGTGCTTACAGCGTATAGCTGCTTAGCACATTATTGAATTATTAACGAACTATTGAAATAATAAGGTCTTAGGATAAGTCGTATCTGCACTTACTCCTAAGACCTTTTTCTTTTGTTCCAATTTCGCTCTTTTTATTGTCTTTTTCTGCTTTTCTTGCTTACAATTTGCTCATTTCGAATAAAAGTTATAATTTTGCAGTTGAATTTCAAAAATCAGGAAAATAGAATGAAACAGAATAATAGTAATTTATTATATCATCTAGTGGCTTTTATCACCGTAGCCATCTGGGGAACCACCTTTGTTTCTACCAAGGTGCTGATGCTGAACGGACTTTCGCCAGCACAGATCTTTACGCTCCGTTTCAGTATCGCATACATTATGATGCTGATGGTGAATCATAAGCGGATGTTTGCTGATAGCTGGAAAGATGAGTTTAAAATGGCGATGCTGGGTATTACGGGCGGTTCACTCTATTTCCTGAGCGAGAACGAGGCGATGAATTATACCACAACAACCAATACTTCGCTCATCGTATGCTCCTGTCCGCTCTTTGCTACCTTGCTGGTACGTCTGGTTTATCGCCATTCTTCGCGTATCAACATGATACAGCTGTTGGGCTCTCTGCTTGCTTTTGTAGGTATGATTATCGTGGTGCTGAATGGCAGATTCGTGCTGCATCTGTCGCCTGTAGGTGATGCCTTGGCTTTTACGGCATGTATGAGCTGGGCTGTCTATTCGCTCCTGATGAAATCGGTATCGGGCGATTATGGCGCAGCTTTTATTACCCGCAAGGTATTCTTTTATGGTGTGCTTACTATCTTGCCTTATTATCTTATCATTCCTGGGTGGCCGTCATGGGATGTGTTTATGAAGCCTCAGGTGGTGGGTAATCTCTTGTTCCTGGGCTGTTTGGCATCCATGATATGTTTCCTTACCTGGAACTGGTGTATCTCTAAGTTGGGTGCCGTGAAAGCTACCAACTGGGTTTATTTCAATCCTATCACCACAATGATTTTCGCCTCTCTGGTATTAGACGAAAAGATAACTCCTTACTTCCTAGCAGGTGCCTGCTGCATCCTGGCAGGTATGTATATTGCGGATAGAATGACGAAGTCGGAATAAAAAATGACGAAGGAGGAATAAAAAGAGGGTGTGTCATAAGTCACATCCCATACGCCCTGAAAGTTCAGTTATATAATATTTGTTTAGGTTTTTATTAGGCGTTCCGCCGGATTTACCGTCCGGCGGAGCGTTATGGAGATTTCTTATTCTTCGATGACTGAAATCTGCATAGAAACATCCTCTTTTGGGCGATCGCCACGCAATGTTTCGCAGTTCTGAATCTTTTCTACGATGTCAAGTCCTTCCTCCACTTCACCGAAAACGGTGTATTGGTTATCGAGGAAAGGTGTTCCGCCTATTTCTGTATAAGCCTTCTGCTGCTCCTCGGTAAACTTAGGATAGCCCTGCTCCTTGCAGCGCTTCTTGGTTTCATCCACCAGTTCATCCTGGAGTTTCATCAGGCCTTCACGGTCGCGGTTGCGGCGGAAGTTCATAATTTCATCATGATGCTCCTTGGCAAGCTGGTTGAAGATGTTCTGCTCCATCTGCATGCCCATCTGCTTTTCCATCTGCTTCAGTTCATTCTGCTTGTAGGTCTTTCCCCATACAATATAGAACTGGCTACCGCTGCTCTCTCGTTCTGGGTTTACCTCATCTCCCAAACGGGCTGCGCTCAAGGCACCACGCTTGTGGAAAAGTTGTGGATAAACGAACTCGGCAGGGATGGTATAGTCAGGACCACCTGTGCCCAGCATCTTGCCTTTAGGAGCGCCTTTGCTGTCTGGATCGCCGCCTTGAATCATAAAATCCTTGATGACACGATGGAAGAGAGTGCCATCGAAATATCCCTCCTTTGCCAACTTCAAGAAGTTGTCACGATGCTGAGGTGTCTCGTCGTAGAGACGCACCTTGATGTCGCCCTCTGATGTCTTTATCAATACTTTAGCCATAATAATTTATAATCAGTATATTTTTTTTTATCGGTATATTTCGTAATCAGTATATTTCGTAATCGGTATATGTCGTAATCAGTATGTTCTTTTTACCTTTTTACTTTTCGTAATACTCATTCCACTCCTTCATAGCCTCCTGCCAGTCGGTCTGTTCACCGCTGGCTACGGCTTCTTTCTGTCTCTCTGCCTCGTCGCGAGCCTTATCTCGGGCACGTTTTGCCTTCATTGCTTCGATGGTGGCATCGTCGAGAATCTGAATGGCGCCACGCTTGATGGCTGCCTGCAACTCCTCTTCTCCGAAAGCCTTACCAGGCTCATTGAAGTCAGAGATATTGAATTCATGATCCACACGAAGGTCGTGGCGTATCATTTTCTGTTGTAAACGGTTGCCTGCGTTCTTGAGTCGCAGCAACTTGCCGATTTCCTTGATTTCTCCTGCTGAGTATTTGTTTCTTCCCATTAATATGATTTGATATTATTATTTTTGCGTGCAAAATTAAGCATAATCCTCGACAAAACCAAGAAAAGTTTCAAGGAATTCACAAAAGAACCCCTTTCTCCATTTACTTTCTTGCCCTTTTTACCCTTTTACCTTTTTACTTTTTTACCTTTAAATCACTTCCATGCCTTCTTCTGGTTCAGTTCTATCAGGCGGTCGAATTCAAAGTCGGCTTTGATTTTATCCAATATCCTCTTTACGATGATATTCATCACGCTTCCTTTGCTGTAGTTGGCAGAGCATATGAAGTTTACCCGTCCCTCCTTGACAAGCTGGCAGGCAGTCTTCTGTTTATCCTCGTTATCATATACTGCAATCGAGTGGCCGCCATGTTCCTTTACCATCTTCATGCAAGGCACATCGGTTTCTCCATCTCCGAAATATATCATTCGGGGGAAAGGGATAGGTCGCTTTTCGTCGGGGATATACTGGTTCACTCTTCTGTTGTCGCTCACCTGTTTGATACCCTTGTTGATTTTGAAGAGGAATTGCGTCTTGGTAGTATAGTCTACGGCTACGGCTGGCCAATAGGCGATTCCCTCCTTATTGTAGAGAAAGGAGCAGGCGTAGATGTTCTCAAATTCCTGGGCGATAGGTGTGCCCTCTATCATCTCCTTCAGTCCCGAGGAGTTGATGTAGTGCTTTACGTCCAGTCCGATACTGTTGCCATATTCATTCACGAGCGAAAACCATTGTTTTACGCCGCGGAACAGTTCTACATCCTTGCCGAATTTCTGAAAAGATTCCCGGGTGAGCGAGATATTGTTCTTCTTGGCTTCGTCGAGCATCAGATACATATAGGTCAAAATGCCGTTGGCATCCTTACCCTCTGCAAACTTTCTGTTTTTCTCCCAGAACTCGTCTTTTGTCTTGCCTGTAGCCTGTATGAATCCAAACTCCTGCATATTGCCCGGCGACAGTGTGCCGTCGAAATCATAAACCAGCGCTACCTGTGGTCTCTTCTTTGCCATATCTCGTTCTCCTTTCTTTTATATTTACCCTAAACTGTCTATCTCTTTCGGGAATGTTTTTCTCCCTTAATTTGCAAATATACATAATTTTCAGCGAATTAGCAAACTATTGGGATATAAAAAAACATAATGAAACAAAAAAGGCGTACAAAACTCATTTCTGAGCATTGTACGCCTTTATTATAATATTAATCTGTATTACTTAACCTCTTCGAAGTCAGCGTCTTGTACGTCCTGAGCGCCATCATTTCCGCCCTGTGCCTGCTGACCACCCTGAGCACCCTGAGGACCTGCCTGCTGGCCGCCCTGATACATCTGCTGAGAAGCAGCCTGCATGACGGTGTTCAAGTTGTTCATAGCTGAATCGATAGCTGCAACATCACCTGCCTTGTGAGCATCCTTCAACTGCTGCAAAGCCTGCTCGATACCTGGCTTTTTGTCAGCTGGAATCTTATCACCGTTATCCTTCAGGAAGTTCTCGGTGGTGAAGATCATGCTGTCAGCCTGGTTCATCTTGTCAATCTTCTCGCGCTCAGCCTTATCAGCAGCAGCGTTCTGCTCTGCCTCAGCCTTCATGCGGTTGATCTCGTCCTCGCTCAAGCCAGATGAAGCCTCGATGCGGATGCTCTGCTCCTTACCGGTAGCCTTATCCTTAGCTGATACGTTCAAGATACCGTTGGCATCGATATCGAAGGTAACCTCAATCTGAGGAACACCACGGCGAGCTGGAGCGATACCTGTCAGGTTGAACTGACCGATGCTCTTGTTCTGAGCTGCCATTGGACGCTCACCCTGCAATACGTGGATGGTAACCTCTGTCTGGTTATCAGCTGCTGTAGAGAATACCTCGCTCTTCTTGCAAGGGATAGTTGTATTGGCATCGATGAGCTTAGTCATCACACCACCCATAGTCTCGATACCGAGAGTCAATGGAGTAACGTCGAGCAATACGATGTCACCAACACCCTCTTCCTTGTTCAGAATGGCACCCTGGATAGCTGCACCTACTGCAACAACCTCATCTGGGTTAACACCCTTAGAAGGCTCCTTGCCGAAGTAGTTCTTAACGAGTGTCTGAACGGCTGGGATACGGCTTGAACCACCAACCAGGATAACCTCGTCGATATCTGATGTAGAGAGCTTAGCGTCACGAACGGCATTCTGGCAAGGTACCAAGCAAGCCTGAATCAGGTTGTGAGCCAACTGCTCGAACTGTGCACGGGTCAAAGTCTTAACCAAGTGCTTTGGCATACCGTCAACGGCTGTGATGTATGGCAAGTTGATTTCGGTAGATGTAGAGCTTGACAACTCAATCTTAGCCTTCTCAGCAGCCTCCTTCAAACGCTGCATAGCCATAGGGTCCTTGCGGAGATCTACGCCTTCTTCAGCCTTGAAGCCATCAGCCAACCAGTTGATGATTACCTGGTCGAAGTCATCACCACCCAGGTGAGTATCACCATTGGTAGAAAGTACCTCGAATACGCCGCCACCGAACTCCAGAATAGAGATATCGAATGTACCACCACCCAAGTCGAATACGGCAATCTTCATATCCTTGTTAGCCTTGTCAACACCGTAAGCCAAAGCTGCGGCTGTAGGCTCATTTACGATACGCTGAACGTTCAAACCTGCAATCTGACCAGCCTCCTTTGTAGCCTGACGCTGTGAGTCAGAGAAGTAAGCAGGAACTGTGATGACAGCATCTGTAACCTCCTGTCCGAGATAATCCTCTGCAGTCTTCTTCATCTTCTGGAGAACCATTGCAGAAATCTCCTGTGGAGTATACTTGCGACCCTCGATTTCAACACGTGGATAACCACCCTCGTTTACTACTGTGTAAGGCATTGCCTCAGCCTCTTTCTGGCTCTGAGTGTATGTCTCACCCATGAAACGCTTGATAGAATATACTGTGTTCTTAGGGTTTGTGATGGCCTGACGCTTAGCAGGATCACCTACCTTGCGGTCACCATCCTTAACGAAACCTACTACTGATGGAGTAGTACGCTTACCTTCACTGTTAGCGATTACAACTGGTTCGCTACCTTCGAAAACGGCAACACAACTGTTTGTGGTACCCAAGTCAATTCCAATTACTTTTCCCATAATTATATCTTTTTTTATTTTTATCGTTATTAATATGTTATTTATCTCATGAACTGCTGGCTAATGGAAGTCTGCCGAAGATATGCATCTGTCGGGAACCTCTCTATTCAGCGTTCACGCTTTCCGTCATAACAAAGCATGTGCCAAGGGATTGTAAAATTTAAAGTGGCTGACAAGGTGTCAGATAATGCTGACAAAATAAAAGGAATCAAGATATGGGAGGCGATAAAATGTCGCATTCTCCCTATCTTGATTCCTGTAATATGATTGAAAAATCTTTCTTTTCAGATAAAGCTCCTATATATAATAAGGTGTGAAACCTTATCTGGCTTTATTTCTGTTCCTTAGCAGCAAGTGCTTCGCGAACCTTAGCTTCCAGTTCATCGAGAAGTTCAGGGTTATCCTTGAGCAATGCCTTGCAGGCATCGGCACCCTGTCCGAGTTTAGAACCGCCATAGCTATACCAGCTGCCGCTCTTTTCGATGATATCGTTGGCTACAGCCAGACCGAATACCTCGCCGGCACGGCTGATGCCTTCGCCAAACATGATGTCGAACTCTGCCTTGCGGAAAGGAGGAGCCACCTTGTTCTTTACTACCTTTACGCGAACCAGATTACCTACTACCTCATCGCCGTCCTTGATGGCTGTTGCCTTGCGGATATCCAAACGCACTGATGCATAGAACTTCAAAGCATTACCACCGGTGGTTGTCTCTGGGTTACCGAACATTACACCAATCTTCTCGCGCAACTGGTTGATGAAGATGCAGGTAGTGTTGGTCTTGCTGATGGTAGAAGTGAGCTTGCGGAGAGCCTGACTCATCAATCGAGCCTGAAGACCTACCACATTGTCACCCATATCGCCTTCGATTTCCTTCTTAGGAGTCAAGGCGGCAACAGAGTCAACAACTACGATGTCTACAGCAGCAGAACTGATCAGCTGGTCTGCAATCTGCAACGCCTGCTCACCATTATCTGGTTGTGAAATCCACAAGTTATCAACATCAACGCCCAATTTAGCCGCATAGAAACGGTCGAAAGCGTGCTCTGCATCAATGAAAGCAGCGATACCGCCAGCCTTCTGCGCCTCTGCGATGGCGTGGATAGCCAATGTTGTCTTACCAGAAGATTCCGGACCGTAAATTTCGATGATACGTCCCTTAGGATAACCGCCTACGCCCAGTGCATTGTCGAGAGCGATACTGCCTGTAGGGATAACTTCGATGTTCTCAACGTGCTCATCTCCGAGTTTCATGATAGAGCCCTTACCGAAGTCTTTTTCTATCTTAGCCATGGCTGCCTGAAGAGCTTTCAGCTTGCCTTCATTGGGATTCAATTTTCCCTCTTGCATTTCTTTTGCCATATCTTATTTAATTTAAAGTTTAGTCGATTTCCAAATCGCCATCAAACACCTCGTGCCATGGCAATCCCTGCTTGTTCAACTGCTCCATGAATGGATCTGGGTCGAACTCCTCTACGTTCCATACGCCTGGTTTCTTCCAGATGCCCTTGAGGAACATCATGGCACCAATCATGGCTGGCACACCGGTGGTGTAGCTTACGCCCTGCATACCGGTTTCGTTGTAAGCCTCCTGGTGCTTGCAGTTGTTATAAACGTAGTAGGTGCGCTCCTTGCCATCCTTCTTACCGCGGATGCGGCAACCGATAGATGTTTCGCCGTCATAGTTCTCGCCGAGATCCTGTGGGTTAGGCAATACGGCCTTGAGGAACTGCAGAGGAACAATCTTTACCTTGGCTGTCTTGCCTGAACCGTCTGCCAATGGAGCCTCGTATTCGATTTCGTCGATGCGGCTCATGCCGAGGTTCTGGATGCAGTCGAGGTAGGTGAGATACT
The DNA here is from genome assembly GCF_019249795.2 of Segatella copri. Lineage (NCBI taxonomy): Bacteria > Pseudomonadati > Bacteroidota > Bacteroidia > Bacteroidales > Prevotellaceae > Segatella > Segatella copri. The sequence continues at coordinate 1,609,941 of NZ_CP156891.1, read as the reverse complement.
GCTGACCGAAGGTCATCCAGAAGCGTGCCTCCTTGATGGTAGGGTAGTTCTTCACCAGGCTCTCCAACTCCTCGTGGTGCATCAGATAGCTCTCGCGAGGGCCGATGTTAGGGTAGGTGAGCGGCTTGTGGATTGACAATGGATCGGTTTCAATCCATTCGCCATCCTTATACCAGAGTCCCTTCTGGGTAATCTCGCGGATATTGATTTCTGGGTTGAAGTTGGTTGCGAAAGCCTTGTGATGGTTACCGGCGTTGCAATCCACGATGTCGAGCACCTCAATCTCATCGAAGTGATGCTTGGCTGCATAAGCGGTGAAGATGCCTGATACACCTGGGTCGAAACCGCAGCCGAGGATAGCGCAGAGACCAGCCTGTTCGAACTTATCCTTGTATGCCCACTGCCATGAGTACTCGAAGTGAGCCTCGTCCTTAGGCTCATAGTTAGCGGTATCCATATAGTTGCAACCGCAAGCCAGACAGGCATCCATGATAGTGAGATCCTGATAAGGCAAAGCTAGGTTGATGACAAGCTCAGGCTTGTAGCTATTGAAGAGAGCCTTCAACTGCTCAACGTCGTCGGCATCCACCTCAGCTGTCTGAATATCCATCTTGTAGCCCTTGGCATGGATATCCTTAACCAGCTTATCGCATTTTTCCTTGCGACGGCTAGCAATCATAAACTCGGTGAAAACGTCCTGGTTCTGGACGATCTTGAAGGCAGCCACGGTAGCCACGCCACCTGCGCCAATCATAAGTACTCTACTCATTTATAATTTTATTTTTTTATGTTTATTAATTTAAAGTTTATTTTATTTCATCTGCCGAAATCCCCAGGGCATTCATGAGTGAATAACCGAGAATCTCCTGTCTGAAGTTGCCGCCTGGCATGGGCTGCATGGCAAAGAGGGTGATGCGTTTGTCGTCGTCATCTACCTTACGGAGTATCTCGCGGAGTCGGTCGTAAGCATCTCCATCCTCAGAATTTGGGATTACCATCACTCGCTTCACCTCCTTGGCGTTGCATACGGTGCGTGCCACATCTACGAGGAAGTCATCCTTGCCTACCATCTTCTCCTCTGTAGGATAAGAAGAGATGATGAATTCTCCGAGCTTATCATCCTTGAAAGCCTGAGCGTTCAGATCCTTCTCATAGTTGGCAGGGCGGAAGTTCTTCATCGCCATCGACTGCTTGTCGTGGATAAGCACAACCTGTGTCTCGTGCTCGCCCTCTCTCAGACCTCCGTCAAGGGCAATGCAGACTGCCCATTGTGCCATATCGGCTGGTTGGATGCGACGGTTAATCATTCGTTCGAAGTTGACTATCAGGTCGAAAGCCACTCGGTCGATATAGTCGGCATCAGCGATAATTACATTCTCGCTCCATTTTATGTTGTTTGTATCTAATGTATTCATTGGTGCAAAAATTAAGCAAACGAGCATGATGAAAGCTTGCTTTCAAATTGTCGAATGCAGATTATTTCTGCAAATTTACGAATAAATTTCGTAATTAAGGCATTTTGGAAATATAAAATAATAAAAAAGATAGTATTTTCATCATTTCTTCATTTGATGGAATACTATCTTCAGTATTTTATGTGATAATCCGGACTCTTCTTCTTTCTGTTCTCCGAAGTCTTTTATGCGATAATTTTCGCCAGATAATGTCCGGCGAGAACGGCGATAAGTCCCAGCGCCAGACTTCCGAAGAGATAGAGCATCATATAGAGGTAATTCTCTTCTTTCATCAGTCCTGCTCCCTCGTTCATAAAGGTAGAGAAGGTAGTGAATCCTCCGCAGAATCCCGTGGTGAGCAGCAGTTTGGCAGATGGCGACATCCATCCCCCTTCCCGCCAGTTCAATCCCGAGAGGAACCCGATGATGAGGCATCCCGCCACATTCACCGCCATCGTTCCGAACGGAAAGGCAATCACCGTGCAGGATTGCACCAACTTTGAAATCCAATATCTCATGCCGCCTCCGAAGAAGCTGCCGATGCTTACTATCAATACTTCTTTCATCTTCTTATCTCCTTATTTATAATGTATAATATATAATAACTTGTATGATATTTCCTTGTATATACTATCAGCCTTGCCGCTATTCTCTTTGAGTATGTTCTGCAATTCTTTCGAACGGCTTTTCAGTCCGTGCTAACTGATAGAACAATCTTAAGTTTGTTCCTCTCGGACAGAAAAACCGTATAATCCTTTACATATCATTTCTCAAAATATGTGCCAATGGCTATGATAGGGATGTTTTCCATCCATTCTTGGTCTACATATCCTTTCATGGAGATACGTAACCCTTTCAACCCTGGGTTGTCTTTGATGAATTGTGCCAGGGAACGCGCACGTACGTTTTCCTCTGCCTTCACTTCTACTGGTATAACCCTTTGGCTATCTTGAATGATGAAATCAATCTCCGAAGGAGTCTTGGTATTGCTCCAGTAATAGGGCTTTAATCCCAAGGCCAACAGTTGCTGTAGCACATACTGTTCTGTAAATGCACCTTTGAACTCAGTGAATGCATTGTCGCCTATCAGCATCTGGCCTGCTGAGGCATCTGTCATGCATGCCAGGAGACCACAATCTAATAAGAACAGTTTAAAGGCATCCCTATCTTCATAAAATTTAAGCGGTATTTTAGGTTCCTTGATGCGGCTCACCTTATATACAATGCCGGCATCTACCAACCATTGTATGGCCAGTTCAAAATCCTTGGCTCTGCTACCTTTGCGAACAGCTCCATAGATGAACTTCTTGTTTTTACGTGCCAGTTGAGAAGGGAGAGAATCCAGCACCTCCCGGATTCTTGTAGATTCCGCAGCTGAAGTATGTTTGGAAATATCCCTGCGATAGGCTTCCAGAATATCACGCTGCAGGGTGCGAACCTGCTGCAAGTCTGTATTTTCGATGAATTTGCTTACCACTCCTGGCATGCCGCCCACAAAGTAATATTGCCGGAGCAGTTCCGTCATCTTGGGTTTCATGATGTCGATAAGTTCCCAGTCTTTTGAATGGAGTAATTCTATCCAATTTTCATTGCCGGTTGCATCAAGATATTCCTCGTAATCCATGGGGTACATGGTAAGCATATCTACTTTCCCTACAGGAAACGACTCTCCTTTACCCAGGGTAACCCCAAGGAGGGAACCTGCTACCATAATATGGTATTCGGGAGCTTTTTCGCAAAAGTACTTCAAACTATGGAGTCCTCTCGGAATCTCCTGTATTTCATCCATGATGATGAGAGTAGCAGCAGGTGTAATCCTTACGCCAGTAATGGCTTGGATGGTTATGAGGATTCTGTCTATGTTGTAATCAAGCTCAAAGAGCTGTTTCATTCTTGGTTCATCGTCACAGTTGATATATGCTACGTTTTTGTATTCCTTTTTTCCAAAGTGCTGCATGATCCAAGTCTTACCCACTTGTCTGGCACCTAGTAACATCAAGGGCTTTCTGTCCTTGCTTTCTTTCCATTTCAGAAGTTGCTTGTATATCTTTCTTTTCATAACTAACTGGAATTTAAATATTTCTGTTGCAAAGATACACTTTTTCGATGATAAAAACAAGTAAATTACACACTTTTTCGATGATAACGAATGTTAAATCATACATTTTTTCGATGATAAGGTAGTAAAAAGACTGTCACCGCTTGTTCATCTTCGGATGATGACGACACTCCGGCTACTGGTGATATTAAGACCAACATCGTTGGTACATGGGAACTTACGCATATTAAGGGGTGGTATTGGGCTGATGATGAGGATGAAAGCCATATCATTGTAGATAAAAGTCCTGAAAGTGATGATAAATTTAGATTTTCTCTCAATGCTAATGGTGGTTGCATTTGGTATGATTATGATGCAGGGACTTGGAAATCTTATTCAGGAATTACTAAATATGAATTGAATGCCAACATTTTGATTATTAAGGATTCCTATTCTTCAGGGGATGAAACAGATTGGCAAACTTGCAAGCGCTTTAAGATTGTTTCTATCAAAGGTAATACGATGATTTGTACTGTATGCTTAATGGATGAGGGTGATACAGAACTTACATTTACGAAAAGATAAATATTAAAGTAAACTAAGGATAGAGAAAAGCAGTATGTTGCGTGTTTTTCATACTACTTTTCAGCTTACTTTTTGATTCTGTTGTTCTGGCGCAGAGAGTTGATCTGTGCCAACTTCTGCTCCCGCGAGTAAGGATGCAATAACATGTATTGTTCCCCCTTTAACGTAGCCAAGCTGCTCTGACGGTGAAAATCGTTTATATAAGATCTTTCCAGTACTGAATTGTTCTGCATAATCATCTAATTTTGCTAGACCTTCAGATGTAAATCCTTCATTGATTATGTCACTGATGGACATCCAAAAATCATGGTTTGTCATAAATTATATTGTTTGATAAATTCTATTGGTGGCAAAGTTATAGTTTTTCTTCGATAACACCAAATTATTTGGGCTTTATTTCGCATTTGCCAGCAAATTGTTTCAATACATCTTTCTTTTCCCGTTGTCCTTGAAATTACATGGCGATGTAGGAATCTCTGCGTCGGGACGTAGGAAAGATTACGTCGCCATGTAGTAAAGTCTACATCGGGACGTAATTTTTGGGGTATCTATAAGGTATCATATCAGATTCTTTTTAGATTTAGCGTCGAGTTTATACGCACACGAAAAAAGTTTTTTCGAAAAAAAATTTTATGTGCAAGAAATAAATGGGGAGAAAATGCAGAAGCTGAGTGCTATTGTGACCACGATTTCTGATAAGCAGTATCATAATGATTAACTGCCTGGAGAAGGTTGTAGATAGGATTGATTTAGTAGAATGAGTTGGTTCTACTGGATGACGGAGTCGGCTCGATGGGATAAAGGAGTCAACTCAATAGGTTGATGCAAGCGTCTTCGTGAGTTGAAAGACATTACTCCTCGGGTTCCAGAAGATACCTTCTCAGCAGTTGCCACTAGGCTCAGCAGGTCTGCCGAGCCTAGTCGGCAGGTCTGCTGACTGCAGTCAGCAGCTTTGCTGAGCCTAGTGGTAACACTATATTCTAGCCGATATTTCTCTCATATCATCCGGAAGAAAAGAGATTGTCTTCTCTTTCATTTCTTGCGGAATACAGAATCGTGCTTCGGCGATGGAGCCAACGATGGCTCCGATGGTATCGCTATCGCCGCCATGAGATATGGCTAGGCGGATGGCATCCTCGAAGGATGAGGCTTGCGAGAGGAGATAGAAGGATAATGGCACGGCATCCATGCAGGTTTCATCGAATTTGCCTTTCGGATAATCTCGTGTTTCGAAATCCTCGTAATAGCTGCGGGCGATATCCTTGAAGGCTTTCATTGCCTTATCATCAGATTCTTTAGAATTCTTATCTTTACACTCCTTAGATTCTTCTGAGAATCTGCTCTTGCGAAAATGCCAGATGGCATGAGCCACGGCTTTGGCTCCCTTGATTCCTTCGGGATGGTTATGGGTAGGAAGAGCCGTTTTCTCTGCCTCTTCCAAAACCTGCGACAGGTCATCGAATAGCCAAGCCACCGGCGATACTCGCATTGCCGAACCATTGCCAAAACTATTATATGGCTGCGGATCAAGAGAACGAATCCACCCCGCGAATCTTCCGCCATACGCTCCTTTCGGGGAAGGATAGCGGCGGCACCAATCCAGCAGGCTTTCCTGATAGCTTCGTCCGTTCAGTATCGCATCGGCTATCGCCACCGTACAAATGGTATCATCGGTGAAGTCGCATCCCTCGCCGAACATCTCGAAATCATAATCAAACGTATTGTTGAACTCATATTTTGAGCCAGCAATATCTCCTATCATAGCTCCTAACATAAGCTGCTAATAATCTATAACTTTACTCTATCACCTCCCAGAAACTCTCCGGCAGGCTGATGTTCTTCATCTCCTTTGCCTTCTCGAACAATGGGGCGATGTCTTCGGCTTCGAAACCGGCGATGCCGCAACCTATTGGGGTTACCAGGAAATGCTTCTCGGGATGTCGCTTGGCATAGGCGATGAATCTATCCACGTATGGACGGATGGTTTCCACGCCGCCCTGCATCGTAGGGATGGCATAACTCTGGCCTTGCAAGCCTACACCCTTGCCCATGACGGCACCGAAATGCAGGCGGGCAATGCGGGCAGCTCCACCACCATGCATGCCAGCCAGATTGCTGCCAAACACAAAAATCTCGTTCTCCTTTAATGAATCAATCCAGCTAGGAGTGATTCTTCCCTTCTTCATATCTTCCATATTCTTCTTATTATTAAATATGTTATTGCCATTATCAGTCGCTTCCTCGCAGCGCATGCACTCGGACATCATTCTCGGCATCGACATCTTCGGAGCACTTTCGATACAGGTGTCTTCCTCCGCGAACGACAGGTAGCTTCCGTATTCCGATGCATCGAAGTATCTCTTGAAATAAGGAATCACTGCATCGTGCATCATCTTCTGGCAACGCTGGGTAACGGCAGAATGGGATATGCTCAACTGGGCGGCTACGTCCTTGCCCCGGAATCCCTCTATATAGAGCATCTTCAGAATGATGCTGTTCTTGCTGTCTCTGCCATAATAGAAATTGCCGATGTCTTCTATCGTCTGGTAAAGATCGTGCTCAAACTGGTTGTCGGTGAAAATCAGTTTCTGAAAAATTCTTTTCTTTCTTCATATCGATATATCTTTTTGATATCCGCAATCCGTTTGCAAATATATACTTTTTCTTTGAGAAAGCGGAGAAATAGCTCCTTTTTTCTCTTCTCTATGATATTAAAAGAGAAAAAAGGAGGAAAAATTAAGCAGGTATCGAAAAAAATGCATCCCGCTTTTTACTTTTCCCTTTTCTTAAGGTCATATAATCGTAACGTTCATGAAAATAAACGAATATGAGTGTAAATGACAAAGGCATAGTGGATACGCTGAAGGAGTGTCCGGAGAACGGATTCAGAATGCTGATGATGAAGTATCAGGAACCGGTTTACTGGCATATACGCCGATTGGTGGTTTCGCATGATGATGCACAGGATGCTTCGCAGGAAACTTTTGTGAGAATCTATCGCTCGTTCAATCAATATCGGGGCGACTGCTCACTGAGAAGTTGGATTTACCGCATCGCTACCAACGAGGCCCTGCGGCTCATCAGTAAACGGAAACAGGAAGAAGTTTCTCTAGAATCAGATTCAACGGGCGTCAGTCTCATCCCAGCAGATAATTATATCGACTTCGATGATAAGGTGGCAGTAAAACTGCAGAAAGCGATTCTCTCGCTTCCGCCTAAGCAGCAGCTGGCATTCAATATGAGATATTACGATGAACTTGGGTTCGACGAAATAGCGAAGGTCGCTGATTCCACGCCAGCCAGTATCAAGGCAAGCTATCATGTTGCCAAGGAGAAAATTATCAAGTACATGAATTCGAACGATTAAGTGAGAGTTCTGTGAGTTTTTAAATGGTTATTCAAAATGGAAAAGAATATGGATACAAATTTTGATTTCAACAAAACCGGGAAGTTTGACTTCGGTAAGGTGGGTAAGCGGATGCCTTATTCTACGCCAGAAGGATTCTTCAAGGAGATGGAAGCCAATATCCTGGAGCAGGTGAAGAATGACAAAACGCAGCCTGTCAGGATACAGCCGAAGAAACGATCTCTGAGGAAGGTGATTTGGACGGCTGCAATAGCTGTGGCTGCATCGGTGGCAGTACTTCTGGTACTCAACATCGATTTCTCAGCCTCTTCTTCCCAGCCTTCACAGGTGAATAACGGAATACAGGAGGTAGATAAGGCTTTCGCTCAGCTGTCTTCTGCCGATCAGGCTTATCTTCTCTCTGTATATCAGGAGGATGTGTTCCTCAACAATTAAACCGATTCAATAATATTTTAAAATGATAGAGTTATGAAACGATTTTTTGGTATTTTAATGATGGTCATCGCCATGATGACGGTTGCTACAAATGTATGTGCACAGGCGCCTAACCAGAAGCAGCGCCTCAGTCGTGAACAGTTGGCAGAAAAGCAGGCTCAGTACATCTCTCGAAATTTGGGGCTTGATGAAAAGACCAACGCTAAGTTTATCGAGACCTATACTGATTATCAGAAAGAGGTATGGGCTTTAGGTCCTCGCCCTCATCACAAGAAGGGCGAAATGAAAACGGATGCTCAAACCGAACAGGAAATCAAGCAGCGTTTTGAGATGAGCGAGAAGATTCTCAACATCCGTCAGAAATACTACAAGAAGTATTCGCAGTTCCTGAGCCAGCAGCAGATTCAGCGTGTTTACGAACTGGAGCGACAGATGATGAAGCGCTTTGCCCAGAGAGGTTTTCGCAAGGGAATGGGTAAGAATGGAAGACCAGGACCAAGAATGTGGAGACCTGCACAGCAGAAGTAAAAAACAGAATAGGTTTAGCGTAATAATATATTAGTCCTCTTATACAAGGAAAAAAGATTACTTTCTATATTCAAATATATGCGAACGACGATTGGTGCAAGAGCGCGCGCCAATCGTCTTTTCTTTCTCATGTAGTTATTTCTATCATCTTTTCATAAGAGATTTTTCCTGCTTGTCCTTCCAAGCCAGAATCAGACCGATGACACCGGCATAGCTCTTTCTGCCGCCTTCTACATGGTTGCCTCTCAGATAGAGTTCGAAGAAGAAATCCTGGGCAGCATCCAGTGCCTTGCATCTTTTGCCCTGCCAGTATTGGCGGTCGCTTTTCAGCAGCCTGATTATCTCAGGACGGATATGTTTCAGATATTTCTCACCTTCCTTTTCGCCGAGGATGTCGAATACATTATATAATACATGGGGCAGAATGTGGTAATATCCGCTGAATTTCACCGCCTTATCCTGTGATGCCGTACAGACGAGATAACTGTAGAAATTCGCCTCTCCTTCGTTAGCAATGCCCAGAAAATGAGCAAACTCATGGGCATAGGTAGCAGGATAATCGTGTGCAAGAATATCGCCGTTCAGCGTAAATTCGCAGAAGAATGGTCCCATGCTGCCGGTTACACCCGACATCGAACTGATGGGCGTAAACACCATCGTCTTGGCATGCGGATGCTGGTTGAAAGGCGGATTGATGCCCTCCCGATAGCCTATCTTGTTATATTCCTTCAGAACCGCATCCCGCACCCGATTCTTCAGTTTATCATCCACAATACAATTGAATTTTTCACTCTTCCCTCTCTGTTCTTCACTCAAAAGGTTGAGGCTGTCGGCATACTGGTAGGCAAATTTCCGGAACTTCTCTTCCGAAACCTCAGCAGGCTGCATGCTAACTCTATAATAGATAACAGGCTGCGAATAGTTCAGTCCCCAAGCTGCATAAAACCATACATATATCCACAGCAGATATTCAATTACCCTCCCGAAAACCGCCTTTTTCTTCGGATAGCCGCCGCTCTTTGCAGCAAGAAAGATAAAACGACGGGCGAGTTTCTTCCGTAATCCCATCTCGTAGATAGGATAGAGGATGACCCAGGCGATGCTGAGAGCAATGAAAATATCGCCCACGGCAAAGGGAAAGATGCCTGAGATGGGCGAAAGAAGGCTGCCGATAACGGGATAAACATGGTAGGTGTAGATAACTCCCCAGAGCGGAATCATCTTGGTAAGGGTGACGAGGATGAGCAACAGCAGCAGTACCCAGTGGCGCCACTTCATTCTGTCGAGTCGTAAAGTATGTAATATCTTCATCTTGTTTCTTGTTTTTTATCTTGCATGGCTCTTGAACAGAGCTGTTTTTTGCACTTTTTGCCCCTGATGTGCAGAGATGGTGCAAAAATACAAAAGTTTTCTGAAATATTGACATCAGAAATCTGTTTTTTTAGTAATTTTGCCATATTAAAAGTTGAACTTAATAAATAGAGGAGGAGTTATCATGAAACAGACACTGGAATCATTCGAGGCTATGAACCTTGAATATGAGAACCTCTATAATGAGGACGATGAACGTAGAGAATATAATTCTGTCTGGTACAGCTAGTTACAATGTATTATAAAAAGGCTGTAGTAGGTGAATTAAATTTGTATTACATATAAAAAAGATCGTTAGGATAATAAAAGGCTATGCCATAGTTACTAAAGAAATGATGTAACATAGGCATAGTCTTTTTTTATGTCCTTTCCTTGCTGGCTGTTCTTTCCTGCATTTCTATTTTTCGAAGTGCTGGTAATCCTTGCTGTGTTTCCAGTCACCTCCCCATCGGAATCCTTTTGCCTTGAAGAGCCGGTAGCAGAGATCGCCTTTTTTTATCATATAAGCGTGGTTCTTGCTGCGGTCCAGATAGGGGCGGGCGGTGGCAGGTTCCACCACTTCCTTGCCGTTCTTCAGCCGTTTGTGGTAAGGATTGTAGAGGGTGTTGATGTCTACGGCCAGTCCCCTTCCGTGCTTCGATACCGTATGGGTATGTGAGATGAAGCGGAAGTTGAAGCTGGAGGAGTTGTTGGCTCTCATCGCCCTTTCGTCGTCGGCATCCCAGTAGTCAATGAGTCTCATCCGCTCTATCGGATATTTCGCCTCGTAGAGCTTTTTCAGAATATCGAGCACATCTGTGGCTATCGCCTTGTTCACCACCATTTCTCCCACGATGTTTCTGCCGTCCTTGTCTACGTGCAGGCATCTTATGTATCTCAGTTCGCTTCTTGCCACGGTACAGTTCTTCTTGTATGTCTTGCCCTGCATCAGGCGGAAGATATCATCAGGAATAGTGGAGATGGAGAAGAAATGCTTCTCGCCCAGTTTTCTGATGGTTTGAGAACTGACGTTTTCTCCAGGCTGCTGTGCCTTAGATGGAAGGCAGAAAAGTCCGGAAATAAAAAGGCATATCATCAATATATTTTTTGCTTTCATCACGTTTCTCCTTATTTAGCTACGGGTATATAATGCGAATCCTTGATTTCACCTATCACGATGATGCTGTGCAGACTTCCTATGCAGTCGATGTTTCCCAGCGTGTTGAGCATAAAGTCCTGATAGGCTTTCATGTCGCGGGCATATACCTTGATCTGGAAGTCGTAATCACCGGTGGTGTTGTAGCATTCCGTTATCTGGTCGATGGTCTGCACGGTATCCATGAATTGCTGAATCAAATCGTGAGTATGCTGCTTGAGCCGGATATTGCAGAGCACGATTACGTTGTGCCCCAACTTGTAATGGTCTACGATGGCTCCATATCGCTGGATGTATCCCTCGCGTTCCAGCCGCTTCTGCCGCTCGAAGGTGGGAGAAGGGGAGAGGTGTACTCTTGCAGCAAGTTCCTTCACGGTGAGTCGGGAGTTCTGCTGCAGTAACTTCAGTATTCTGATGTCTGTTTCATCAAGCTTTTCTTCTGTTGTCATTGTTTCTTTATTTCTGTTTTTACTGATTCTTACAGAATAATATTCTGCTGATTTGCTTAATTCGCTGCAAAGATAGTATATTTTTCTGAATTACGGAGAATATTTGGCAAATAAAATTCTTCTTCTTACCTTTGCACCCGCAATTCCGGATGCAAAGCGTCATTCATCGGTAATGACAGGATAAAGAGTCATTCACATCAAATAATAATAAGGAGATAAAAATATGAGCAACGTAAGAAATATACATTTTGAGGCAGTGGGCAGCTATTTGCGCCCTGCAGAGTTGAAGGAAGCGAGAGCTAAGTTTGCCGATGGCAAGATTTCTGCCATCGACCTTCGCGCCGTAGAAGACCGGCTGATTACTGAGGTCATCAGTCAACAGAAGGCGCATCGCCTGCCTTATATCACCGATGGCGAGTTCCGCCGCAGCTATTGGCATCTCGACTTTATGTGGGGATTCAATGGCGTGGAGCATATCGAATTGGAGCACGGCTACCAGTTTCATGGCGAGGAGACAACCAAGGGTTCTATCCAACTGACCGGCAAGATTACCGGCGAGAATCATCCTTTTATTAAGGATTTCCTGTTTGTGAAGCAGTTTGAGGAGTTGGATGCCAATGGCGAATATATCTTCGAGGCAAAGCAGACGGTTCCTGCTCCGGCTCAGTTCCTTGCCGAACTGTTCCGTGGCAAGAATGCCGAGAATACCCGCAAGTTCTATCCTAACACCACCCAACTGATTGAGGATATTGCCCAGGCTTACCGCACCTTCTTCCAGGAGATTTATGCAGCCGGTTGCCGTACCGTCCAGCTGGATGACTGCACCTGGGGAATGATTGTGGATAGCGATTACTGGACGGCTAAGGTGGGCACAGGTTTCACCCTTGAGCAGGAAGCCCTGCAATATCTGAAGGTGAACAATCTTGCCATCGAGGGCAAACCTGAGGGGTTGACCATCAACACCCACGTATGCCGTGGCAATTATCATTCCTGCTATGCCACCAAGGGTGCCTACGATGCCGTGGCTCCTTATCTCTTCGCTCATGAAGATGTAGATACCTTCTATCTGGAGTATGACGATGAGCGTTCGGGTGGTTTCGAGCCGTTGAAGTATGTGGCTGATGGCAAGAAGGTGGTGCTGGGTCTGGTAACCTCCAAATCTCCGGTATTGGAAGATAAGGCTACGGTCATCGCCCGCATCCGAGAAGCAGCCAGATATATCCCCCTCGATCGGCTCAGTCTCAGTCCTCAATGCGGTTTCGCTTCTTGCGAGATTGGTAATAAACTGACAGATGCTGAGCAGTGGGCAAAGATAGATCTGGTGAGAGAGATTTCAGAAGAAGTTTGGGGATAATGATATATTCAAGGAGAAGATGTGTTGTCTGTCATGGCTGCACATCTTCTCTTTTTTTATTTACTTTTTATCAAAAATGTTTGGTGTTTTCATGAATTACTAGTAACTTTGCACCCCGAAAATTAAAAACATCATTCATTAAGATTATCAGAAAATGGAATATATGTCTCAGGAAGGTTACGATGAGCTCGTGGCCGAACTTCAACACATGGTTAACGTAGAGTTGCCAGCCGTTCGCGATGCGATAGCTGAGGCCCGCGATAAGGGCGACCTCAGTGAGAATTTCGAGTATCATGCAGCCAAGCGTGAGCAGGGCAAGCTGTTGAGCCGCATCAGCTTCAAACAGAAGGTCTTGGAGAATGCCCGTGTCATCGACAAGTCTCGCCTGAAAAGCGATACCGTTGGCTTGTTGAGCAAGATTAAGATTACCAATCTCGCCAACAAGTGCAGCATGAATTATACCATAGTAAATCCTCACGAGGCAGATCTCCATAGTGGCAAGATTTCCATCAAGTCGCCTATCGCCAAGGCCCTTCTGGGTAAGAAGGCAGGTGAAGAGGTAATGGTAAAGGTACCAGCCGGCTTGCTCAAATTCCGCCTGGATAGCGTGGAGTTATAATGTTTAATTTAAAAGGAAAACTCCCGATAATTTGAAACTGATCAAATTATCGGGAGTTTCTCTTTTTATTCTAATATTTCTCCAAAATCTTATTCAGTAAGAAGGTGGCATTCTGGTTTCTTGCCACGCCCTTCTGTATCTTATAAGTATAGGTAACATCTGTGCCTAAATCTATCTCGAAACAATAGTTATGGAATTTTCCTGATGCATCATTCTCCATCTTGGAGAGCTCCAGATCGTGGGTAGCGATGATGCCGCTCACCGGCTGCTTGGCAATGGCTTCGAGGAACTTTCTCGAACCATTCAGCTTATCCAATGAATTCGTTCCCTTCAGAATCTCATCCAGAATAATCAGCGTTCGGAGTGGCTCCTTATTGTCTTCTCCACTTTCCTTGCAGCACTTTCCCTCAGCACTTTCCCTGCAGAACTTCAGCAGCTCCTCCAGTCTTATCAGCTCAGCATTAAAGTAAGAGATGCCATGCGTCAAATCGTCGGTGGTTCTCATGCTCGAGAACAATCTGAAACGGGAAATCTTCAGCTGATCCGCAAACACCGGCATACCCGCCATTGCCAGGATATAGTTCACGCCCAGCGAACGCAGGAAGGTACTCTTTCCCGCCATGTTGGCTCCGGTGATGATATAATAGTTGTCGTCCTTGATGGTGAAATCGTTCTTCACCGCCTTGGCACCCAGGAAAGGATGATAGAGATTCTTACCCTCGAACACGATTTCCGGACTTCCGATTCCTGCATTTTCAGAAACATCGCTTTCGGTATCTGCTTCCGGACTTCCCGAAACAAATTCCGCCTCTTCTGCCTCCGGATGATTATATCTGAAATCCGCCATCGAAACCATTGCATCCATCTCGCTGATGATATGCATCCATTCCTCCATCTTCACCATATAGGTATTCTTCCATTTCAGGAAACTGCGAACCAGGAAGAAATCGCTCAGCATGAAGGCATCGGTGAAGAAAAGACCGAGGAAATTGCCTCTTCTGTCATACCCCTTCAATATCTTTTCCAGTTGGGCAAAGGAAGGCAGGGCATCTGCTAGGGAATTCTGCATCTCCTTGCCTGATTCGCTATGGAAATTGCGCCTGTTGATAAGCTGAAGTATCTGGGCATAGGCGATGAGCTGATGGCGAAGCTTGCCGCCATTGCTATCTATCTTATCAAGTGTCTGCTTGCAGACGAAGAATACCACCATGTATTGAACCAACACCCACCACAAGGCGAAATCCACCGAAAACATATTGCATATCGACAAAATCACGGAACCAACGACTCCGATAATCAGCAGCCATCCGATAACGAGCGATACCGGAGACCCAAACCATGCCGGCACCTCCATCTTCGAAACCTTCTGCATCGCATCCATCACCGCAGCAGAATCAATCTTTTTCATCTTGCCATTCACCATTTTGCCATCCGCAGTTTGGCTTCTGTTCTTTTCGCCAAGTGCCAGGAATTCCATCCGCCAGTTTTCGCCTTCTCCAGCCAATTCCTTCTGCAAATCCCTTCTTCTTTTGATATCCTCCATGCCCAAAGGCGTTTCCCGGGTAAGATTCCTGGCGAGTGCCTCCGAACCGCCCGATGTGATGGTTCGGCAGATGCGGTTGAACAGCGAACTCTTGCCGAAAACATCGAGGTCGAAGGAATAAGGATGCTGCGGATTCTGATAGGAATCGCCCGTCTCGAAAGGCGAGAAATCGCCCTCCAAAGCCTTGATTTCGTCCTGATAAACCTTGAGCAAAGCCGAAAGATGCTCTATCTTCTCCTTGTTCTTGTCGTCAATTCGTCTGATTCCCAGATAGGCAATCAGGCACAGCACTGCCCCCATCAGATAGTTCTGCGTATCTCCATCCAATGCGAAATAGCAGATCAGGAAGGCGAGGATGCCGCCAAAAGCCAGCAGCTCGCCCGTTATAAATCCCGTATTCTTACGCTTCAGGGCAGCCACCTCAGAAGCGTATCGGCTTACATATTGTTGATAATTCTCCTTGATATTCATACTTTTTCTTTATTTTTCTTTTTTGATGTGCAAAAATAGGTATAAAATCTAGATTTCCAAAATAAATTCTCTCATTTTAAGTCTTTTATACTTATATTCGTGATAGGAATCTGGCTTTTATGAACCCTTGGCAGTAAAAAGTGCTATGAAAATTTGGAGGATACACAAAAACATCGTATTTTTGCATTAAAATAGTTTGAATAATGAGCAAGTATAATTTTAATATAGACAATTATCATGCTATAGGGCATGCTGATATCGAAATAGAGGGTATCACAGTTATCGTGGGTAGCAATGGCTGTGGAAAAAGCACTATGTCCCGTTGGTTGTATTATATCGTCAATACATTGTCTGTGTTAGACAGTTTCTTTTTCTCTGATTTCAGAGATGTGATTATCAAATCATTAGAGAAATATTCTACTGCGCTGGATGATATCTCAAATTATCTGGATGATGATAAAAAACGATTTTTTGACCATACCTTATCATTAATGACAATGGTAACATTGAGTAATGGTGGTGTGGAGAAGCTCGATTTTTATTATAAAAGAGCGATTGGTTCACTTGATGACATGCTGGTTAACTTCCTTCAGAAAGAGCAGAATCCTCAGCAGGTGCGTCGAGTGCTTAATCTTTTTGGGATTACTGAACAAAATCATGTTCATGAGGATATAGAACGAAATTCCATTCAGCTGTTTTCTGAATATCTTCAGAAATATGAAAACAACAAAAAAAATCGTCCCATCAGTTACTTGAAAGAGAAAATCGCTTCTGTATATCGGGAAAAGGATGGCTTTCCTGCCAGCATAAGCTTTAAGGAAGATGAAGTGGAATTGCTTGTTGATAGACTTGGAAAGATATATAGTTTAAATAATGCCATATATATAGGAACACCAGCAGCTATTTCTCTTCGTCAATCAGATAGGGTTCTGATGACTTCCTTGGCACATAAAGTGGTTCACGTAAATGAAAAAGGAAGTGAGATTACCGGCAAACAGGAATTACTTCATTCTATTAATAAAATGATAGATGGTTCTATTGTAGAAAAGGAAAATTTCGATGCTGTTGATTTAGTTTATCACAGCAACAATGGTAAGGATATTAGAATTGAAGATATAGCATCGGGATTCAAACCGCTGGTTTATATGCTTCGTCTGATAGAAAACGGGTGGCTGACAGAAAACACTTTGTTGGAGATTGATGAGCCTGAAACAAATCTTCATCCACAATGGGTGGTTGAGTTGGCGCATCTTCTTGTTCGCATCAACAAAACATTTGGAACCAAGATACTCATCACGAGTCACAATCCCGATATGGTATCGGCTATCAGGTATATCTCTGAAAAAGAGGGCTTGTTGAATACTACTCGCTTTTATCTGGCAGAGCAAAGTGAAGGTACAGATTCGTTCTACTATAAGAATTTGGGCTGTGATATTGAACCTGTATTTGAATCATTCAACAAGTCTTTTGATACTCTTCAGAAATACGTAGAGAACTATGGCGAAATTTAAGATTGGCAATTATCAGGGAATCAAGATTGATTGTTGGACAGCAAAAGATTTATTTCTCAAAAACATCATGCTGATAAGAAATCTTCTGCAGATATGCTATTGCATGTGAATGATAAGAGATTACTTTTGGCCGATGCAAAATTCCGACTAAGCAATACCAGAAATTTGGATTCAAAGGAGATAGCAAAAAAGGTTAGTGAATCAAAGGCAATGGTTACTTCTAACTATTCTTTTGATAACAGTTTCTATGTTTTGCTGACAAAGAAAGCTGCAACTCCTTCCAATTTAAATAGGCTTAGAAGAAATGTAGGAAATAATCCAAATTATCAATTTATGGATGCCGTTGAATTTCATAAATTGTTCGAGGATTAATGTTTGAACTCCGTTCCTGATGTCTTGAAAACTCAGAAACGGAGTTTTTTATAACTTTTTTCAGTCGTTTATCGCCCGATACATCATGTAGTAAGCGTATATATATGCCGATGTCGTTGTTATCATACTGATGATATTCACGCTGGTGAAGGCTGTCTGCTGGGTGTTGTCTGCCAGGTAAAACACTGCCGTCGGGAGGAGATTCGAGCATAGCAGCCATGCGATGAAAACCAGGATAAGGGCTAAGCCCAGTTTGCGCATGTTACCTCTGTGCTTGCTGTACAGATGGCAGCCGGCTATCAGGGAGGCGATGACGGAAATCAATCCCATAGAGCTTTGTATCCAGGTAAGAATAGTTGCCGTGAGTGTTATCTGTCCGTTCTGCATCATCGTTACGAGATGAAGATTGAAGCATTGGCCCAGGATGAATGAGAGCACATAGTAAAGTACCATCAACTCGCTGCAGCGTCGTAGCAATTTTACGCCTGCCGGTAGCGTGTAGCGGAATATTCCCCATAAAGCTATAGGGGCGAGCTGCAAGACCAGTTGCTTGATGGTAACCAGGATGGGACTTATTGGAATCAGGATGGGACTTGTTCTGAAGGATAAGCCCGCTTGTCTGCAAACAGAAAATGCCAGCGAAAACAATGCGAAAATGCAATATGCATACATGGCATATTGTGCAATGCGATTTATATCTATAGAATAACTTTTTCTTTCCATAATTCTACGTATGATGATTTTATAAACAGCTTATCTTGTATAAAGCCATTGCAAAGATACGAAGTTTTTGGGAAATTCTAGCAAAATAGGTGGAAAATGTTTGGCTATGATATATACTTGTTAAAAGAATGGCAGAGAGACCGATAAAAACTCTTAAAAATCATAACGTATCTTCTTGGATATCAATGTTTGTTGCTATCTTTGCACGGTATGTACTAATAACGCTACATGGATAAATACTACTAGTGCTACATGGGTATATACTAATTGAAATATAGGTTTAATCATACAATGAATAATATGAAGTTTAATCATACAGTGAATAATATGAAGAAGATATTTTTAGGATTGGCAGCTGCACTGATGTTGACTGCCTGCAATGAGAACAGACAGCCGGAGGCAATGACCAGCGTTGACTCTGCAAGTGTGGTAACCGATTTGATGATGAGTCGCAGAAGCATCCGTGCTTACAAGGATTCCGTCATCAGCCGCGATACCCTGAACGAGATTCTGAAATGCGGCATCCATGCGCCAAACGGGCAGAACCTGCAGTCGTACGAAATCAGAGTGATAGATTCTCCTGCTCTCATCGATTCAATCACCCAAGCCGTGGTAAAGGATAATCCTAAGATAGCAGAGCGCAAGGGCTTCAAGAACATCTTTGTGAATGCTCCATGCGTGGTTTGCATCGCCTACGATACTACTTATGATATGGCGCAGATTGATTGCGGTTTGCTTGGCGAGAACATCATTCTTGCAGCATGGTCAAGGGGCATCGGTTCCTGCTGCCTGGGCAGTTCTGCCCGTTGGATACTGGATTCTCCGTCGGCCAAGCCTTACCTCGACCGCATGGCATTCTCTAAGAATTATAAGCTGCTCTACTGCATCGCCCTGGGTTATCCTGACGAATCGCCGGAGGCAAAGCCAAGACGCCAGGACATGATAAAGTTCATGGATTAAGATAAATGAAGGTTGATGTCCTGTTTCAGGAAATCAACGTTTCCCTCCATAACCCAACAAAAAAAGCATGGCGCAAATCACTGCGCCATGCTCCAATAAAAGAAAGCCTTATAGTCAAAATAGAAATTAGCGATTCTAATTCTTATTCCGGTACTAATCTTTTTCTAGTACTTTGCATTCTGAGGGTCAAAGTTGGTCCAACCGCTCATCCAGTTGTTGCTGCCATCGAAGGCTCCGATGTAGGTTACGGTGTCGAAACCTGTCCAGCCGGCGAAACTTGCGGCTCCAAGCAACGGACTGCCGGCGATAGGAGTATAACCGTCTGCGCCAACCAATGAAACCCAACTGTCAAAATACTTGTTGCTTGGCTCTGAGAAGAAGAAGGTATTGCTGTATGACTTCTGATTCTTGTCGAGATCCTTCTTGTTGGCTGCATCATAGAGGTAATCCTCATACTTCTTGTTGGCATCAGTACCAACGGCATCCATACCTGCGAAATATACATTCTGAAGCTTGAATTTGCCTTCCTTGGCATTCTTCACGGTTTCACCCTTCTCACCATCAACAATCAAACCGATAGGCCAGCCTAAGGCCACTGAGTTGATGCAGTTTAGGTTAGAAGAACGGCGAATCTGCATGGCTGACTGGAACTTGCCGAGAGCTGAACCGTTGTTTGGATTGTATGCTCCGGCAGTAATATAATCTGTGGTGTTCTGGAACTTATCATCCAATACCTTAGGACCTACAAAGGTGATGTTAGAGAAGGTTGCCTTGGTACGAGGATCTACGGTAGCACCATCGGCGCAGTTGTCGCTCTCGAAACCGTTGCTCTGAGAGGTGTCGGCTATCTTGCTGTCGCGCAGAGAAAGACCATACTGCACCTTTCCTGAGAAACCGTTATCTGTATCGAAATCATCATCCCAGCCCTTGTAGGCTACGAGATACTTGCAGTTTACTGTACCGCCAAACCACTCGAAGGAATCATCATTGGAATAAGATACCTGAACGTGGTCAATCTCTGTGCCTGAACCTACAGAACCGAGAGTCAAACCATTAATCTCCTTATCCTTCTGGAATGGATAACCGGCAAACTCGATGCGTACATAGCTTAAAGTACCAGAATTATCTGCATCATCTGCGCCACCATGCTTGGTACGAGGCCCACCTTCTATCTGCTGTTCAGTCTGGTTGTTCTTTGCCTTACCGCAGAGAATGATGCCGCCCCAGTCGCCAGGCTTTCTGCTACCGGCAGCCTCTTCAGATGTAAAGACGATAGGCTCTGTGGCTGTACCCTTGGCGATGAGCTTGCCGCCACGCTCTGCGATGAGTGCCGCCTTGGTTTGCTTGTCGCCCTTGATAATCGTTCCCGGTTCGATGGTAAGCTCAGCACCATCTGCAATATATACCCATCCCTTGAGGAGATAAGTGCCTTTCTTCAAAGTCTGCTTGCCTGTGAAAACGAATTCCTGGTCGCCGTTGCCAATCTGTGTTCCGTTGGCGTTTTCCTTGTCATCTGTTCCGAAGAGGATGTGGTCGCAAGCCTTCAAGCCGCCATTGGTTGTCCACTTGTAAACTACTTCTGATCCAGGATTTGGAGAAGGAGTTGGATCGTCATTGTCACTGCTGCAGCTGCTCAACATGGCAGATGCTGCGAGGATGCCCATGCATCCTAAAAAATACATCTTGTTCATCATTGTTTCCTGTTTTATTAAACAAACATCTATTATTATCTTTCTTGAAATTCTACGGATAGTCTCTAAAATTTATAGATTGCCTGCAAACCGATGTTTCTACCCGGCTTGTAGCATCTTGCTATTTCTTCTACTTCCTTCTTGCTTCCGTCGCTATACGTTACATCAGCAAACTGCTTGTAATATATCTTTTCAGCAAGAAGATCTCTTACGTTGAGCTTCAGTTCCAGATGTTCGCCGAATTTCTTAGCCAGCGAGAAATCGATGGTGTTGCGAGGCATCTCGTAGCTGTGAGGCACTCGGGAATTGGAGTCATCGCCTGTGCTCCCCTCGCTTCTGCCCACACCGATGATTCGCTTGCCTATGCGGTTGTAGAGCAGGGCGATATCCATCTTTAATGGCGCATTCTTATAGAAGATGCCGGTGTTGATAAGGTATGGCGACTGACCCTGCATCGGTCTGTCTTCTTCCTTCGCTCCCTTCTCAAACTGAACCTTGCTCTTGATGAGGGCACCGTTAAACGACCAACTGAAATCCTTCAATCCTATGAATCCGAGATTCTTTCTGATATCCAGCTCCACACCATAGTTGTTGGCACTCTTTGCATTCTTGTAAGAGTAAATCAAGTCAGTGCCACCAGCCACCGTATAGGTCCACTCGATAGGAGAATCGAAGTGCTTGTAGAAGACTGCCAGCGAAATGAGCTCTCCACGGGATGGATACCACTCATATCGCAGGTCGAGGTTATCGACATAACAGTTCTTCAACTCAGTGTTTCCCTGCACATTGCTGGCAAGGTCGAAGTCGTAATACACCGACGACGATACTTCACGGAATTCTGGGCGGTTAATACTGCGGCCATACGAAAGTCGCACCTGGTGCTGGTCGTTGATCTTATATGTTGTATTGAGAGATGGAAAAACATCATCGGTCTTGTAATGACGGCTCGATTCACTCTTCTCGTAGTCACGGGAATTGGAGATGAGTTCCATATCATTATGCTCGAAGCGGACACCGGCGTGGATGCCGAGTTTGCCAAAGGGGAGAGACAACGCCAGGTATCCGGCGCCTAAGGTGTTGTGTCCGCGGTAGTTATTGCGCATCTGCTTTTCCTCCAGAAGATACAGCTTGTCGTAACCCATGTTTGCCTCGCTGGAGAGCAGGGTTGGGATGTCGCTGTGGCGGAAGTCGGATGGCATGTTGTTATCTGAAACATTCCAGTTGTAGATGAAGTTGCGGGTCTGGTATTCTCGGGTCCGATACTCCCCATAGGCACCCACTTGCAAGTCTGGCTCAAAGTTGCCAAACTTGAAGTGGTGCTTGTCATTTACACCAAGAGAGAGAATGTGTTCGTCGAGCTGAGTCCACTCGCGGGATATGTCGTTGCCGGTGCTCAGGGCATAAACGCCCGATTCAAGAGCATCGTCGATGAGGTATCTACGACGGTCAGGCAAATGACGGTTGGCATACGCATACCCGATGCTCCAGTCAAGGGCATCGCTAGTGAAGGTGTGCTTGCCGGTAAGCTGACCGTTATATGTAGTTCGACTGCGGTAGTAATACTCTGCGCTTCGCTCCAGGTTCGACTGGGCGCTCACGCCATCACGCCAGGTATATCGGCTGGTAGCCAACTGGTTGAAGATGTTTTTGAGCTGATACTTGTGATTGCCGTCCTTGGAAAGGAAGGTGAAGTTGAGCATCGCTCCGAGTCTCACATTATTATTATACTGGTCGTCAACAGAGTGACGGAGATAGTTCGGCTTGTCATTTGCCGCATCATAGATGCCATAGAGGTTGTTCTCCATGTTCTCGTAGGTGCGGTATTCGTTGGTATAGTTCAAAGCAGCGAGCATGCCGAGTGTTCTTCCGCCGAGCATCCAGCGCTGGTTTAGGCTGGCTGCCAGTTTCAAATCGCCCAAAGGCTTCTTGTTCTTGGTGAGCCAATCATTATTGAATCCGTTGCCCAGGAGCGAAGTAGCATAATCGCTCACCGGTTTTCCGTTGGCATCGAGCTGTGGATTCAAGTCAGCATGGATGCCTCCATTCAGGCTTCTCAGTCCATTGTCGAAACCCAGGAAATCTGTTCCGGAACCTTTCGAGTAAGAAAAATTCTGAAAGGCAGAAGATGTATTCCAGTTTCCGCCCACGGCGATGTTGAAACTGTTTTCTGCCGGAATCTCCTTGGTGTTGACGATGATGAAACCGCCCGAGTAGTCTGCGGGATATTCAGCCGTTGGCGACTTCACGATGGTGAGGTTGTCAATCTGCGAACTTGGGATGATGTCGAAGGAGAATGCTCTGGAATCAGCCTCAGAACTAGGCACTGCTCCTCCGTTCACCCACACATTGTTATAACGCTGCGACAAGCCACGAACCATCACGAATTTATCGTCGATGAGGCTCACGCCTGGCACTCGGCGTATCACCTCACCCGCATTCGTATCCTGCGTTCTGGATATTTCCTGTGCCGAAACATTGCTCACGATGACGGGACTGTTTTTGGCCACCTGTATCATTGCCGCATCCGTATTACGCCTTTCCACTGCGGTAACGGTCACCTCCTTCAGCTGCTGTTCATCAGGTTGCAGCGCAATCACCTGGTCTGTGTCCTTCGCCTGAACCCCGTCAATTTTTTGAGTCTTATATCCTACATAATTTATATATAGTGTATATGTCTTATCTTTCTTCATTCCATCGATCAGGAAGTTTCCGTCGATGTTGGTGATAGCCTTCACGTTGGTTCCATCCACAGTGACGACTGCACCGATGAGTGTCTCTTTCGATTTCTGGTCGATAACCACACCCTTAATCTGCTGCGCCCACGTTGGCATGCTAGCCGCTGAGAGCAATCCTAATACAATAATTCCCCTTTTAGCATTCATAACCTATATCGTTTGATTTCGGTTGCAAAGGTACGGTGGTTATATTACACTGGGGTTGCAATGAGGTTGAAAGGCATTGACGAAGCTGCGACAAAGATGTTACTTTGGCAAATCAGCTCCATTTTTTCGGAAGAAAGCATTGGCAGCTATCTGTTTCGGATATTTGTGCCGTATTCTTAATCTCCCATCAGTCTGCGATAACCATGCAGAGTCTGAGCACATTTTCTTCGAAGTGCTCCTTGTCGATGGCATTGTTCTTGAGCAGGGAACGGTAGTTGTATACGGTTTGTGGCGAATAAGACAGGATGCCGGCTATCTTTGAACTTTCTGTGATGCCTAATCTTAACAGGGCGCACACACGGAGGATAGGGGGCATTTCTCCGTTCTCTTTCAGCTGGATGTGTGCCGATTCTGTAAGCTGCTTGTTCAGCTCGGTTATAAAAGTTGGGTACAGAGACAGGAATGCCTTGTCAAATTCCGTCAGAAACTCCTTGTTCTCTTTCTCTGTATTGGTTGAGGAAGAAAGGAGGCTCAGCAGCTCCTTACTCTGGTTGGCCTTGATCTTTCTAACTGCCAAGGTGCGCAGTTTGCTGTTTCTCTCTATGTTCTTATAGCACAGGTCAATATACACCTTTATCAGTCTCTCGCGCTTCTGGTTGGTGTCCTTCAGTTCGTCGTTGATGAGGTGCAACTGGCTGTTGAGAACTTCCATTTTTGCCGATGTAGCCGTGATTTCGTCTTTCTTCTGTTTCAGAAGTTTGTTCTTCTTGCGGATGAACAGACTGCTAAGTCCCACTCCGAGCAAGAGCAGGAAAATGACCGACAGCGCAATGTAGAGCATGCTGTTGGTGGCTCTGATGTCATCTGTATAGGCATTGGTAATCATCTGCAATTTGGATGAAATCTCAATGCGGCGCAATCGGTTGTTGTATGCATAAGTATCTTCCAGGGATAGGTTGATGTATTCCTGGGCTTTATTCAGACTTCTGGTCTTATGTTTGCAGATGAAGAGTGCGATGTCTTGCAGGGCTACGTTTTCTTTTGTGGCAGAAGTGATGTCTGAGATGGCTGCAACCAGCAGGTAATGTTCCGTCAGTTTTTGGTTGTTGGATTTCTTGTATACTTCGGATAGCGCAAAGGCGGTCATGGCATGGAGACGGCTGTCCGGCTTTTCCATACTCAGTGCTTTTTTGTAGTATTGGATGGTCTTGTTATTGTTGGAATGATTGCTGTAATAGTAAAACTCTCCCAGCAGGTAGTAATAGAATGCATCTTTCTTTGACGACAGTTCTAATGTTTTCTTCAGGTATTCCACTTTCTGCTGGTCGTAAATCTTGCTGAATTCATTGTTCTCACAATAGGTTGACCAGTTGTTGTATAGTCCGTAAAGTGTATAATAGTATTGAAACTGATAGTCAAGTGGATCTTCTTTCTTGGGTTCTATCTTCTGCATGATGTTTTTTGCTTCAGCATAGAATCCACGTGTGATAAGCAGGCTGGTTTGGCTAAGTTGGAATCTTTTATGATATAAGATGTTGTTGCTCTTTTGGGCAAGAACAAGGCCTTTTTTTACGTAAGTCATCGCCGAATCATACTCGTAGGCTTTGTATCCATTGGCGAGTTGCTCGTAAAGCTTGAGCTTGTCCTCGTTGCTGGTTACATACTTGGCACCCTGCTTGATGTCGTTCAGACTTTTCTCTTTTACTTCTACATAATGCGCACGTTTTTCTATGGCAGCATCCAGCTGTTTGTAGAGCTGGCTGTTGTCTGCTTTTACGTAAATCGGCTGTAGCATCAGCAGTGTGATGATTATAACGAAAAGATGTCTCATTTTTCCTATGTTTTTAGATTCTGCTGCAAAAATAATAAAAAACATTGAGGATCTCGCATCTACTAGCCGTTTTTTTTGAGAATTTGCAAAATGTTGATATTCAGAGAGGTGAGGAGGTTGGTAGATAGCGGTAATCTACCAAGAACCTACTATTCGTACCAACTTATCGATTTTTGCCGTACTTTTGCAGCAACAAACAATTTTAAACAAAAAATATGAAAAAACTCTTTTTGCTCGCAAGCCTTCTGATGGCTTTTGGCATCTCAGCAGATGCAGGAGACATCACTTCTCCTAACGGACAAATCAAGGTGAACTTCACCTTGGATGGCACAGTGCCTACCTATAGTGTGACCTATCAGGGCAAGACCATCATCAAGCCTAGCCGTCTGGGTTATCAGCTCGCCAAGGGCGGCAAGGATCTGCTTTCTGATTTTAGTGTCATCAATGAGAAAACTTCCACTTTCGATGAGACCTGGACTCCTGTTTGGGGAGAGAATAAGTCTATCCGCAATCATTATAATGATATGCTGGTAGAGTTGAAGCAGAATTCTACAGACAGTTATATGAACGTTCGCTTCCGTGTTTATGACGATGGAGTTGGATTGCGCTATGAGTTCCCTCAGAAAGGCAATCTCAACTACTTTACCATCAAGGAAGAGCGTACAGAATTTGCCATGACGGGCGATCATACCGCCTGGTGGATTCCGGGTGATTACGATACCCAGGAGTATGAATATACCAAGACCCGTCTGTCGGGCATCCGTCCAGCCTTGCATGCTGCTGTCAGCAGCAATCTCTCACAGACTGTCTTTTCAGATACCGGTGTACAGACCTCACTCCAGTTGAAGACTGATGATGGTATCTACATCAACCTGCATGAGGCTGCCCTGGTAGATTATCCAGCCATGCATCTGAACCTGGATGACAAGACCATGACTTTTACCTCTTGGCTTACCCCTGATGCACAGGGTATGAAGGGATATATGCAGACTCCGTTCAAGAGCCCTTGGCGTACGATGGTCATTACAGATGATGCCCGCAAGGTGTTGTCTTCCAACCTGATTCTCAATCTCAATGAGCCTTGCAAGATCAAGGATACCTCCTGGATTCATCCTGTGAAGTACGTGGGTGTATGGTGGGAGATGATTTCCGGTAAGGGTGAGTGGGCTTATACCCATGATTATCCTACCGTGAAGTTGGATGGAACCGACTATGTACATGCCAAGCCATCGGGCAAGCATTCTGCCAACAATGCCAATGTGCGCCGTTACATCGACTTTGCTGCAGCCCATGGCTTCGATGCAGTCCTGGTAGAAGGATGGAACATCGGTTGGGAAGACTGGAGTGGCTATATGAAGGAAAAGGTATTCGATTTCCTGACTCCATATCCTGATTTCTACATCAAGACACTCAATGAGTATGCGCATTCCAAGGGAGTGAAGCTCATCATGCATCATGAGACCTCCTCTTCTGTAATGAACTACGAGAAGTATATGGACAGAGCTTACCAGTTGATGAAGGATTATGGCTACGATGCAGTGAAGAGCGGTTATGTGGGCAACATCATTCCTCGTGGAGAGCATCACTACAGTCAGTTGGAAATCAACCACTATCTGCATGCCGTAACCCGTGCTGCCGATTATCACATCATGGTAAATGCCCATGAGGCTGTGCGTCCTACCGGTCTCTGCCGCACTTATCCTAACCTGATTGGCAACGAGAGTGCTCGCGGTACTGAATATCAGGCTTTCGGAGGTACCAAACCGGGACATACCGCCATCTTGCCTTTCACCCGTCTGCAGGGTGGTCCGATGGATTATACACCGGGTATCTTTGAAATGGATTGCGCCAATGGTTCTCATTGCAACTCTACCATCTGCGGTCAGTTGGCACTTTATGTAACGATGTACAGTCCATTGCAGATGGCTGCCGATTTCCCTGAGAATTACGAGAAGCACATGGATGCCTTCCAGTTTATCAAGGATGTGGCTGTAGATTGGGACAAGTCTATCTATCTGGAGGCTGAACCAATGGAGTATATCACCGCTGCCCGCAAGGCAAAGGGTTCTGATAACTGGTTTGTCGGTGGCGTTACGGGCATGAAGGCTCATCAGTCTACCGTAAAGCTCGATTTCCTCGAGAAGGGCAAGAAGTATGTGGCTACAATCTATCAGGATGCAAAGAATGCCAACTACAAGACAAATCCTCAGGCTTATGTCATCACCAAGAAGACTGTAACCAGCAAGTCTGTCTTGAAGTTGAACTCCGTTGCAGGTGGCGGATTCGCAATTAGCCTTCTTGCGCAATAAAATGCAGGATTTTAAGTTGTTATGAAAGAAATTATTCTTGAATTAATAATGATGCTCATGAAAAGAATGAATAAAATGTTGTTGGTTGCTGCCTTGGCGGCAACCACACTTTCTGCTCAGGCAGAACAGAAGAAGGGACCGGCTTGGTTGAGTGATGCACTTTTCTATCAGATTTATCCATCTTCCTATATGGATACTGATGGCAATGGTATTGGTGACCTGCCGGGTATCACTTCCAAGTTGGATTACATCAAGTCGCTGGGTGTGAACGCCCTCTGGCTCAATCCGATCTTTGAGTCGGGATGGTTTGATGGTGGCTATGATGTCATCGATTTCTACAAGGTGGATCCTCGATTCGGTACCAATACTGATTTGGTTACATTGGTCAATGAGGCCCATAAGCGTGGCATGAAAGTTTGTCTCGACCTGGTGGCAGGACATTCCAGTACCAAGTGTGTTTGGTTTAAGGAGTCTTCCGAGAAAGATCCTAACCAGCGTTACAGCGACTATTATATCTGGATGAACGATATTCCTGAGAGCGAGAAGAAAGAAATAGAAGCCCGTCATCAGGAGGCAAGTCCGGAGTCTAGTACCCGAGGCAGATATGTGGAGGCGAATGCTCCTCGTGCCAAGTATTATGAGAAGAATTTCTTCGAGTGCCAGCCAGCCTTGAATTATGGCTTTGCTCATCCAGACCCAAATCATCCTTGGGAGCAGAGCGTAGATGCGCCTGGACCACAGGCTGTTCGCAGGGAGATACGTAACATCATGGCTTTCTGGTTTGATAAGGGTGTGGATGGATTCCGTGTTGATATGGCGTCATCGCTCATCAAGAACGACCCTGACAAGAAGGAGGTTTCCAAACTCTGGAATGAGATGCGTGCATGGAAGGACAAGTACTATCCTGAGACCGTCCTGATTTCAGAGTGGGCTAATCCGCAGCAAGCCATTCCTGCCGGTTTCAACATCGATTTCTACATCCATTTCGGTCTTAAGGGCTATGCCTCTCTGTTCTTCGACCGCAAGACTCCATGGGGCAAGTGGGAGCAGAGCTATAAGAACTGCTATTTCGACAAGCAGGGCAAGGGTTCGCTTAAGGAATTTAGCGAGAACTATACCAAGGCATATAATGCCACCAAGAATCTCGGCTACATCGCTGTTCCATCTGCCAACCACGATTACCAGCGTCCTAATATCGGTACCCGCAACACGCCAGACCAGCTGAAGGTGGCGATGACCTTCTTCCTCACCATGCCAGGTGTTCCATTTATCTATTATGGTGATGAGATTGGTATGAAGTATCAGATGAATCTCCCTAACAAGGAGGGTAGCAATGAGCGCTCTGGTACCCGTACTCCGATGCAGTGGACCAAGGGCAAGAATGCCGGCTTCTCAACGAGTGCGCCTGATAAGCTTTACTTCCCTGTAGATACGGAAAACGGAAAGTTGACCGTTGAGGCTCAGCAGGGAGATCAGAATTCTCTGTTGTCATATACCCGTAAGCTGACCGCTTTGCGTCATTCAGCCAAGGCTCTTGACAATGAGGGAGATTGGAAGCTCCTGAACCAGAAGGGTCAGGAATATCCGATGGTATATGAGCGCACTTTGGGTGATGAGAAGTATGTTGTTGTCGTGAATCCTGGTGCCAAGGCTGCCTCTCTCAACATCAGCTCTGTAGGTGGCAAGGCAGTTTCTGTTCTTTCTACAGGCAAGGTTGTATATAAATCAGGCAAGAAGACCGATGCTATCAAGGCTTCAGGCATTAGTGCCGCCGTATTCAAGGTGGCTAAGTAACCTGTGAACATGATTATTGCTAGCTTTATTAAATATCAGAATCCGCATGGATTTTAAGGAAGAATAAGAAAGAATACGAAAAGATAATCCGAAACAGAAGCGTTGTCAGCTATCTGTTTCGGATTTTTTTGTATAGTTTCCTTACTCCTTTATCTCTTTCATGTTTGCAGGATTATAGGGAGTCAACTGCTGCATCTCCTGCTCTGTTGCTTCAGGCAAGGAAGGTATCTTGTTTCTGATGCAGAAATCGGTAATGGCGGCAGCTGATTCTTTGGGAGTAGAAGAATCCGGTTTGATGGATTGCTTCTTTTCTACATACTCCTTTTCCGTGATATATAATTCGGTAATCACATGGATGAGTTGCTGCTGCTTGTCTTTCTTATGAGAGAAAAGATAGCTGTTGTCAGTTTTTTGGAAGAGCAGGTCCTTGAAGGAATAGTAATCTTCAGGACTTATCTGGTAGGTTTCTACCACATGGTCGTAGATATCTGTCTGGGTATAACCGAAAAGCTGGTGTGTCAGATTCTTGTAGGTAGGAAGGTGGTTGATTTCTATCTGACAGATGTTCCGGCTGCTGTCCGTTTGAATACTGCCTATCGTCTGCTGATTGAGCAGGACGAGTTGGGAGCCCAGTGAATCTTTCAGCTGATATTTCTTTCGATATTGCTCAATAAGTGTCTTCTCTTCCGGCCAAGGTCGGAAGGTTCCTTTGTCGCTGACCATGAATGCTCGCTTTTTGTCTTCGGAAACGAGTCGGCTGTTGTGAAGATTTCTTTTGGAATAGGCATTGAGATCCGTCTTTCCATTCTTCAGGTTGATGTAATACTCCACGATGCCGTCGTTGAAGTATTTCATTACAGAGTCGTTGGTCTGGTAACTGCGATAATATCCCTTAAGTCTGATGAAGTGAGGACGGTTCCCGGTTACGTTCACATCCTCCAGTTTCAGTATTTTTGTGATATGTCCAGGCATCTTCTCTTCCTTGTTCTGTGCCATAAGACTGGTAGGAAGGAAGAGGAGAAGCACAAACAGATATTTCATATAATGATGATGTTTCATATTGATGATGCTTTAAAAAGAATACTTAATGATGTGCAAAAGTAAGAATAATCAGTTAGATGCGCAAAGAAAATCTGTTATTATTAGGTTAAAACCGTAAGTAAGTAAACGATTACATACAATTATAATAAGGAATCGTGTGGTTATTGCTTTTCTTTTTGTATCTTTGCAGCCGTTTGGCAATTGTGAGTACCAAATCATACATAAAGGAAAAAAGAATATCTAATAATAAATAAAAAGTAATGACTACACTTACAATTTCTATTATTGTCGTTTTCGTGCTCGGCTATGCACTCATAGCTACCGAAAGCTTGACTAAGGTAAACAAGGCTGCGATAGCCCTGTTGATGTTGGTAGGTTGTTGGACCCTCTACATGATGGATCCAATGCAGTATCTCCAGTTGATGCACCCTGATTATACAGGCGGCGCTGCTGGAATGGTGGAGAAGGTGACCGGAATCATCCAGGAACATCTGGGCGATACTGCCACAACACTCTTCTTCCTGATGGGTGCGATGACCATCGTGGAAATCGTTGACCAGAACGGCGGATTCAACTGGGTTCGCAAGGTGATGAAAACCAAGTCGAAGCGTGCGCTCCTCTGGCGTATCGCTATCCTTACCTTCTTCCTCTCTGCCATCCTCGACAATCTGACCACCAGTATCGTGATGATCATGATTCTCCGAAAGCTCGTTACCGACCACAAGGACCGCATGGTTTATGCATCCCTCGTCATCATCGCAGCCAATTCGGGTGGTGCTTTCTCACCAATCGGCGATGTTACCACCATCATGCTCTGGAACAAGGGATTAATTACTGCTGCCGGCGTTATCGCCGAAATCTTCATCCCGTCTGTGGTTTCCATGGTGATTCCAGCCCTCATCCTTCAGACCATGTTGAAGGGCGAACTCGTGATGCCTGAGGTTTCTGCCCAGCAGAATGCATCGGTCAGCGATTTCACCGAAGGTCAGCGCAAGGCAGTGTTCTGGTTGGGAGTAGGCGGTTTGATCTTCGTTCCTATCTTCAAGAGTATCACCCACTTGCCTCCATTCGTAGGAATCCTTCTGGTATTGGGCGTTCTCTGGACTGCTACCGAAGTTTTCTATCGCGGTTTGCATCGTGGAGCTGATGCCGAGGGCACTCAGAAGCGAGTAACCAAGTTGCTTT
Organism: Segatella copri; assembly: GCF_019249795.2. Lineage (NCBI taxonomy): Bacteria > Pseudomonadati > Bacteroidota > Bacteroidia > Bacteroidales > Prevotellaceae > Segatella > Segatella copri. Next base: position 1,578,293 of record NZ_CP156891.1, on the reverse strand, counting down.
CTCGTGTTGATATGAGTACTATCCTCTTCTTCCTCGGTATCCTGATGGCAGTATCCTGCCTGGCTGAGATTGGCGTATTGACTGCTTTGGGTCAGGGCTTGAACGTCGTATTCGATGGCAACCACTACCTCGTAACTGGTATCATCGGTGTGCTTTCAAGTATTGTTGATAATGTGCCTCTGGTAGCCGGATGTATGGGAATGTATCCTGTGGCAGCCGCTGGTGATATGGCTGTGGATGGCGTCTTCTGGCAGTTGCTCGCCTACTGTGCCGGTGTCGGTGGTTCTATGCTGATTATCGGTAGTGCCGCTGGTGTGGTAGTAATGGGCTTGGAGAAGATTACCTTCGGCTGGTATATGAAGCACATCTCCTGGATTGCTTTCGTAGGTTACATTGCAGGTATCGTTTGCTACTGGTTCATCCGCACCTTCCTTTATGCTATCTAAAGGATAATAGTTTTCTCTTACGTGGAAAAGTTTTTTTTGAGAAAAAAGTCTCAAAGTCTCATTTTCTATTGAAAATATTGACTTAAAGACTTGATAGATAATAAGATAAAGAGAATGAGGCTTCTCGGTTTTGGTGCCGAGAAGTCTCATTAAAGTATCATTAAAGTATCATAGAAGTATCATTATTTCACTTTTTCTTTACAAGATACTTCATCCCATCTGCAAATCTCTTATGTTTTAACTCACTCATATTCGCCAGTTTTCTGCCGAATCCCATCAAACTGTTCACCTTGAGCGATGAACCTATCTGCTTTTTCAGATAGTCGAAAATCTCGGCGGCAGTCAGATATTCACCCTCTTTCTCATTCTCAATCAAATCAAAATAGAGCTGGAAATACTGGTCTATCGGCTCAGCCACCTCAAACTGGCAGTTGTTCTTCATGATCAACTTCACCTGTTCTGCATCAAAATAACTCTTCTCGCCATTGTGCAAAGCAGTCAGCGCCTGGGCGAAAAGTTGCTGATAGTTCGGACGCACACTCACATCGATCGGTCCCGTCAGTTCCACACCGATGAATCTTCGGTTGCCGGATGGATCGGTGAGAATATCCGTGATGTTGCTCGTGGCGATGAACGAGGCGAGACGAGGAAATTCCATGACATGACTACCATACGGAGGCTTGTATTTCAGCGTAGGCAACTGGATGAGGTTCTTCAGGAATCCCTGCTGCATCTGTGGAGAAATCTGGTTGAACTCATCGAGATTGATAACCATAAACTGCGCCATCGCCTGATAAACCTGACGTTTTTCTGACAGAATCAGATTATCGTTATATCCCCACTGCAGTTCCGGCGGTAACAGCCGGCGACAGAAAGTACTCTTGTTGTAACCCTGCTTGGAAATCAGAAGCGGAGCCACCGAGTTGCCATACTGGCGATGGGTAAAGCCGCGCCACTGGTCAACCATGCCCAGAAACCAGGTGTAGAACCAGTCTGCCCAGTAAGGATTGTTGGTAGGAACCGTACGAGCCAAGGCACGTATATGGTCCTTCCCGTCCCATTTGTCGTAGCATTGGAAGAGATATTCATCTATCGGATTATAATTCTTGATGTAATCAGACTCTAGAAAATTCCTGACATCCTTGATGCTCACCCGGATATCAGCGAGCTGCACCTCCAGCGTCATGCGCTTCTGCACTCTCGGATCTACGGGCTGGAAACCATACCAGCCTTTCTCTTTCGGCATGTATTCCACGAATTTCATCACCGTGTTGTATCTGAAGTTATATTTGCTTTTCAGCAGCTGCATCATGCTCATGATATTCTCGCGAACGCTATTCTTGTCAACTTTCTTTTCTTCTTCCGAAGTATCGGAGCCAAGATTCATCTGCTGATTATCTTCCGTGTTGAAAGCTTGGTTCTGAGGGTGCATGTTGCTGTCAATTTTCATCGCCACCGCCTTACTGTTGAAATAAGGTTTCGCATCGAGCGTCATCATAAAACTGTTGTGCATCGAAGGCTCAAAAGACAGGTTTGCGCCCGCTTCTATAGAAGGTTTCGGTCCGTCTGTGAGCACCGAAGCCTTGGCAATCGCCTGATATACAGGCAGAATCTGCTGGTAAGCGATGCGGTACAGTCGTTCGGCATCCGCCTCCTCAGCAGGCAGCAAGTCATCTTCATTGCTGAATTTCACCAATACGATAACCGACTTACCATCAGCACCTTCCAACGCAGCAAAGGTAGAAGGCAGCATGGCAACCGAGCGCTTCACGCCCTCCACGCCGTCTGCATCTGTGATGTTTCCGAATTTCAGCAGCAGGATACCATTGCACGCCTTCATCTTCAGGTTGTTGTTTTCGTCTTTGGCGAATTCAGCAGCGGGGTAGATGTGCATCCATGTTGGCATATCCTTGTAATACTCGTAGTTGTTTTCCATATGGGGCACATATTCACGGAAATGGGTAACAGTATTCTTGCTGTCATCCTTAGCGATGCGCTCCAGCAACTTCTCCATCGTCTTGGTGCTGACGAGGAGCTGCTTCTTGTTGTTTGTATGAACGATTGTTACCTTCATTGAATATATTGATTAGAATGTTTGTTTGTTAACTGTTAACCATAAACTGTCAACTATAAACTATAAAATCTTATCAGTGTTGCCCAAAGTTTGGTTGGTAAATTGGGCACTCGTTTCCCATTGTACGGGCAATGGCTGCCCGTCACTTGTTCTCTGGTAGCCCGTCACGTGTTCTCTGTGGGACCGTTTAAATGGCATGGCTGGAACATCTGGAGGGCAGAGAAAAAGATTAGCTTTTAGTGAAATCAATCTCTTCTGAGAAATGGTCGAATTCAACATCTTTATATCCGTATCTGGCGAAGAGCTGTTTGATATATGCCTGTTGTTCCGGCAGGAGTTTCAGTTGTCCCAGTTTGTAACGGTAGTATTGTCCTTTGCTACCGAGGTAGTCTCTCATTTCGGCGCGCAGTGCAGGAGCGTCTTTCACTTTCATTTCGGTAAAGAGATGGTCGAATCCCCATGCCATTTTCACGACACGCAGCGGTGCGAAGTACTTGCATTCTCCGTTTTTCAGGGCATTTGGGAAAATGGCATCCCCTCTATCTGTCTTCTCGTTTTTGTAGAGACCGGATAGATAGTGGATACATTTGTTTTTCATCGGACATGGTTCGGTGAAACAGTAGGTGATGTTGCTAGGTACGTTTCCGTACTCAAAAGCCTTTTTCAGTAATTCCTTTTCATCCATGTTTCTTAAGTATTAAGAATAAAACATTCTGTTTTACTAAACGCAAATACATCCTGTTTATTGCCTTGCAAACGGTATTATTATCACTTCATAAAGCATTTTTTTTCGATGCAAGCAAGAAATCATGATACTTCTCCCTAATTTATGATACTTCGATGATACTTCTATCTGCATTTTCAGAGAAGTCTCATTTATGTTAAGGTGTTGTGTATTAAAGATATAAGTCTTATTTTATACCCAAAAATGAGACTTTGATACTTTTTTCGAAGAAAAAAGATTTATACGTGCGTATATTTATTGGTTCTTTATCGCTTGCGTACTTCTTTCTAAATATCATTATAGCCTCATCCCTTTTGTTGGAAGAATCATGTTCCGCAGATACCTTCCTTTTTACGATAGTGTCCCCTCACATAACTTTTTTCGAAACTTTTTAGCTAAAAGTTTTGTTGTTTCGAATAACATTTGTACCTTTGTAGCAACATACTCACCCCGCTTCCCTTTAGAACAGCGCGCTCAGGGTGAGTCTTTTTTTTGTCTTTTTGCCATGTTCAGTATTTAGCTATTCGATAAATGCAGAAGAAGATAGCTCTGACATGTACAATACTGTAATCAACCATATAACAAGTGATAAGCAATGACCGGAAAGATTGGAAGAAAAAAGGTATTGAAGTTTCGCGACTTCCCAACACGCCTACATGGCGAGATATTCTTTGTAGAGAATGGGTATGATGAAAAGTTGAACCTTTCCATCATCAACCATCTCCTGGATATCAACAACTTGTTTATCAGCAAGTCAATTCATTTTAATTATTTTCCATTTCTGGGTCCTCATATCAGGAAGACAGCTCTCTACAGCTATCCTGCGATGAATAAAGAGGATTTGAACATCTCTGTTCCTTCCGATTTGCTGTTGTCGCAATTGGTAGAAGAAAAGAATAAGGAGAAATTACATCCTAGCATCTTACAGCTAGACCATGAGGAGGATGGCATATATTATGTCAATTCCTATTCTTTGTCTATAGAGGAAGATGAGGATTTTATGCCATTGATGCAGGCTGCGTATGATAAGTTGCCGGATTGCAAAGTGATGTTCAGCTCTGTCGATGATTTTCCATACAGTATATTTGATCCGACACCGATTCCGGCAGATGAAACATTCAGCTATGATATCAGGCAGAAGATGAAGGAGGTGTACCGACAGGTACAGGACTTACGCCTTGGTGGGGTAAGCGATTGGGTGCTGAAGCAGTATCTCTTTCCACCCAAGAATCTGAGTAGAATGGTCATCATGGAGAATTACGATATCATACTGCCCGACTATCATGATATGACTATTAAGATGGAGCCATTGGTAAAGGCGGTGTATATTCTCTTTTTGCGTCATGAGGAGGGAATCCTTTTCAAATGTCTGTCGGATTATAGGGAAGAGCTATATGATATCTATGTGGATATTCGCAAGAAATCGAACAACAACGGGGCACATCTTTCAGAAGAGAAGATTCGCCAGAGCATCGAAGCCCTGACGAATCCATTGTCTAATTCTATCAATGAGAAATGTGCCCGTATCCGCCAAGCCTTCACTCTCCAGTTTGATGAAAGTCTAGCCGGGAGTTATTTCATTGATGGCAATCGTGGCGAACCCAAGAAGATACCATTGGATAGAAAACTTGTGGAGTGGAAGTGAATTTTCTTAGGTATTCTTCTTGGATAACAAATAAACTCCTATGGCAACCCAAACGCTCGGTCCGAGGTTTGGGTTGCCACGCATAATGATACTGATAAAGCCAATTACTCCAATCAGAATACATGCCCATCCCCAAATCTTCAACTTAGTTCTTCTTTTCAAGCTCATTTGGCGTTTTCTTCTTGGAGCATAATACGACAATGAGACCAATCACCACATTGATGAGTGAGATACCAAAAGCCCATCCGAAACCAATCTTTCTGTTTCTTCCCAGGCAACCAACGCCGAATGCTAACGCAACGGCAATCACGAAAAAAAAGAGTCTTTCCATATTCCTATTATTTTTATTGTTATTTTGGCTGCAAAAATAATAAATGGTGGTAGATGTTACAAATGTTTAGGCTCCACAAGGCTTGTGGAGATAAGTTTTTCCCGAGTTTGTACATCTATTTGCAAAAAAAGAACTAACTTTGCCATCTCATAAAGTATTAATTTAAAAAGATTATAATTATGGTGTTACCAATTATTTCAGTATTGATTGGCATAAGTTTAATGTATTACATCCGCCAGAAAAGAGCAGAAAAAGAGATGGATGAGATCGTTAATTCTATCTCGCCATCTAATGATAGCAATGAGAATATTGGTACTAGAGACTTGTGTCTTGAGTTGCTCCGGCAGCTTAATTGTGAAGTTCGTATAGAGCATGATGACATTTACTTCACGTATCAAAATGAGAAGTTTATGATAGAGGCATCAAACGAATCAGCCTTTATTACAATTTGGGATCTTCATTGGGATATGGTGGATTCGGAGAATATCCAAGATGTAGAGAATATGAAAAAGGCAGTTAATCGTACTAATCAATTAGGGCATAATACGGTCTTGTATATGTCGTATGAGGAAGAAAAGTCTTATTATATTCTGTCTAAGTTGCAATGTTTGCTAATGCACAACATTCCAAATACAAAAGCCTATCTTGCTGCGATTCTTAATGACTTTTTCAGAACCAAGCAATGTTACTCCCAGGTTCTTGATGACATAGGCAAAGAGGGGGCACAGATATAAATGCCGTTGTAGCTGGTGTTATCTTGTAAAATGAAATGAACCAGTTTCGTTGTTTTATAAGTTGTGTTCCCAACAACAAATCGGTAAAAATCGAAAGAATAACGACTAGGGCGATTGCAGTATCTGTTTCTGCTTTGCCCCAGCAGGGTTTTATTAGATGTAATTATTTGAACCATAAACAAACGTTAAATTATTTGGTTATCTCTACTTTTTTCTTATTTTCTTCTTTGGTCTAATTTAATTTTATTATTTTTGTAGTTAAATAACGGCAATTCTATAAAGTAAAGACCAACTGGTTTTATCTAATTCTTTAACGAAAATGGAAGATTCTGCCAATCAGCCTCTTATGGCTGATGCTTCATTGTATAATGGGCAACCTACTGACACAGGTTCATCGTGTCCAAGTGCAAGACTTACCTCTTGTACGCCCTCCATCCAAAATAACAAGGATGGGGTGTCGGTAGAGAACGTGCTTGATGCAAACAAGCAATGGTTCGTGCTACGAGTTTCGTATGGGCGAATCATCAAGGCAAAAGCATTTATTGAAGCTAAAGGATTGGAATGCTATGTTCCTTTGCGATATAAAGAGGTAAGGAAGCATGGGAAGAAGAGAATCATTACAGAGCCTCTACTCTCCTCATTCCTCTTTGTTTATGCTACAGCAGAACAAGTAGAAACCTTGCTTCACGACAATAGGGTTGTTGCAAATGAAAGCAGAGCCTTGCTCAGCTATTACTTTGATCACACAATTCATTGTCCAGACAATCCTGATTACAATCCTCCACTCACCATCCGAGATAATGCGATGAGCAACTTCATCAAACTCACATCCATTAAGAATTCGCATATAATTCCTGTAACAACTGGTATTATCAAGTTTAAATTGGGTGATGAGGTCGTAGTGACAGAAGGTGAATTCAAAGATATTCATGGCAGAGTGGCAAGGATTGCAGGACAACAGAGGGTGGTTGTTGAAATATTTGACGAATGCTTTGTGGCAACAGCTTACATACCGAAGAATGCCGTAAAATTGTATGTTGAATATTAATTCATTACAATATCAATGGATGAAAAAACGAAAAATATACTTAGCCTTAATCATAAGGAGGCAATGGATTTCTTTTTGAAATCAGAACAATATCATGGATTTGAACTCCCTGAGTATTTTGTGTTTGATGAACTTCTACAGAATGTAAAAGAAGCTGTTGGAGATAAAACATACGAGGAATGTTTACAGGAGGGGTTATCACCAGAGAATCTTTCTGGAGTGAATTTGGACATCTTACTCAATAAGGATGGTAGATATGCAGTTCGTCCTATTATTCTGGCGAATCCATTCTTATACTGTTTCCTTGTAAGAGAAATATGCAATGAGAAGTCTTGGACATTGATAACGAAACTTTTTGAGAGATTCCTGGTTCCGCATATTACATCATGTGCTTTACCTGTTATTCCAAAGGATAGGGAATCATTTCATAAATCTACCACCATTCTTAATTGGTGGAGTTCTATGGAACAACGGAGTATTGAACTATCTCTCGAATACCGTTATATGTTTGTTACAGACATAACAAACTGCTACGGCTCGGTAAATCCGCAAGCATTTGATTGGGCATTCTCATTCAAAGATACAGAGCATGAGCAGAAAACAGAAAATCCGATTGCTAAGAATATTCAAAAGTATCTTCGCGCTTTTCAGCAAGGGCGCAACATCGGTATCCCTCAGGGATGTGCAATATTTGATTTTATAAGTGAAATTATTCTTGGCTATTCTGATTTATTGCTACATGAAGCAATACAAAGGAAAGGCATCATTTCTTCGTACGAAATAATACGCTATCGTGATGACTACCGCATATTCTGCAACGACAAGGATGAACTCGAAAAGATTTCTTACATACTTCAACACGTATTGGAGGGTTTGAACTTCCGCATGAATAGCAAGAAGACTAAGATTAGCGAGAGTATTGTTACTGATGCTATCAAATCCGATAAACTTGCATATATCTACAATACACCTGTAATTAATAAGAAGGGTTGTGATTTTGATAGTTTCGAAAAGTATCTGCTCTACATTTTGATGTTCGCTCGCCAATATCAAGATAGTGGTTCCATTAAGATGATGCTTTCGGATATAGATAAGCGTATAATAGATTGGCTTAAACCTTATGAAGAGACAATAATAACTATACCTCTTCTTGAAGGTGAAGAACAGAAGACCGAAAAAGTCATGAAGCAACGCCGTCTTGTAGGAGGCAGCATCCGAGCTATGTCGGCAGTATGTGCCCAAATAGCTTTAGAAAATATAGGTTGTTGCCATTATGCCTTACGTGTGCTTAGTAGAATGGTAGATTCCTTAAAAGATGAAAAGGAGAAAAGTACTATCATCAATCTCGTTTATTCCAAGCTCTGCAATCAACCCAATTCCGACTATAACCAGCTTTGGCTTCAGAATATAACATATCAGCAAGACAAGGAAAATGGCACATCACCATATAAGATGAGATTGTGCCGTGTCGTTGCAGGGGATAAAAACGTGGAACTCTGGAACAACGAGTGGGTGAAGCCTAACCTATTGGCTGGCTTGCATATAGAAGAAATTGTCAATCCTGAGACTTTGAAGAAGGTAACGCCTGTGATTACGTTTAGGGAGACAAGAATGTATTTAGAAAATTATTCAATTTAAAATATTCATTATGCAATATTCTGTTGGAGAAAAAATAAAAACACGAATCAATAAGATTCAAGACAATGGTTGTTTCTGCTCATTTTTCCCATTGTGGCAAAAACAATTTGGTTTTATGCCCAACTATTTAATGCCAAGTTGCTTTGATGAAAATGGAAACATTACTATTAATGTTGGAGATGATATAGAAGTTATAATTAGTAAAATTACAGCTCGTGGGATTATTTTGTCAGACATTCTTACGTTTGAAAAAGAACAAGAAAAGATTAAAGAAAAAGAATACCAAGATGCTCTAATTGATGATTTTGTGCATAAATTTGAAGCAGGCACCTTCTTTGAAGTAGAAGTAATCCAAGTGAAAAAGAATAAAGTAATTATAAGACTTGGTGAGCTGAAAGGAATTATCAACAAAGAGGATACTAATTGGAATGAAATTGATAGATTAGAAGATTCTGTTTTTGAAGGGGAAGTGCTTAAAGCTGTATTTATAAAACACGAAAATCATCAGTTATTCTTCAGTACTAAGCTGTTAAATGAAAAGCCTTACGAAGAATCTCTTTACAAACTTTCTTTGAATGAACTTCTAAAGTTCGCAGGACATGATACTAATACCTTTATTGGTGAAGCGAAGCAATATGGGAAATATACGTTCATAGTAAATTTATACTCATGCAGTGAAAATCAAAGAGGAAAGCTTTTGATAGATCCTATATATGGGTATAATCTTCGTGCTATAGTACCAAATGCAAACTTTAATATAGAAGAAGGACATTTCTATAAAATTGCGCTAAGTTTAACTCCTCAAATTAAGCGAATAGAACGGAATCAATTATTTCAATTCTTTGCGACTGAATTTGAAGAAACTCCAAATCCATATAAAGAAGGAGTCAATTTGACTTTTGAAAAATTTACTTCTCCGGCTGGTAATGTTGCTACGGCACATTTGTTGGAAGAAGTAGGAAAAAACATGTACTCTTCAAAGGATAGAATGTTTTTTGAATTAGTGCAAAATGCAGATGACGCAGCGTCCCAAAAAGGCGTTTGCATCAAAGTCAAGACAAATGGTGATTATTTAATAGTTTCTCATAATGGCTATAGTTTTGATAAAGATGATTTTGATGCAATAACATCCGCAGCTAATGGAACAAAAAAAGCAAATGAAAATAAAACAGGATATAAGGGAATTGGCTTTAAATCTGTTTTTACAGACTCTAGTAAGGTCTTTATAAAGACTGGTGGTTATCAATTCAAATTTGACAAAAGTGATAAAAGATTTACTGATTTTGATGCTTTTTATTTTTCAGTCAACAGATTGACAACCGATGAGCAGAAGTCTTTATTCTTACAAAAATATAATAGCGAACGTAGTAGATTTCGAGGTGTTTCAGATATTCCATGGCAATTAGAACCTATTTGGATAGATACATATCCCGCAGAATTAGGAGATGCTTTCATGTCAGCAAATGTAGCTATAGCACTTTTGTTAGGTAAGAATAACATTGAAGGTTACGATGGCTATCGTCTAGCGATTGACGAAATTATCAATAACCCTAAATTTATGTTGTTTTTGCGCAAAACAAATAGAATAGATTTCAACAACAAGTCTGTTAGTAAAGAAATAGAAGGTGATACAATTATCCTCAAAAACTCATTCGCTTCAACTCGAATAGAATATTTTAAAAGAAAAGATTTTGAAGTACTGGTAAGCAATGCTTCTTTTGAAAAATCGGATATTGATATTCGTATAAAAATTGAAGAGGAAGATAAAAAAACTGGCAAAATTATCGAAGCAAAATTCGTTGACTTATATGGTCAAGAATTAGAAAACATTCCTAAGAAAATAGCTATTAATAATTCTACGACAATTTCATTTGCAATTTCAATCCAAGAGGATGGTTCTATAAATCCAAATACAGGCTGCAACGAAATATCAATGTTTGCTTTTTTGCCAACATTGGTGAAAGATTTTAAATTCCCTTTTTTTATCAATGCTAATTTTATTCTTGATCCACCACGTCAAAGAATCTTAGGTGACAATCCATGGAATTTCTACCTAATGCAAGAAATTGCAAAGAGATTGGTTTCTTGGAGTGCTTCATTGAGCGAAAGACGAGATAGAAATGCTTTAAACATTCTTGTTCCTAAATATTTTGAAGAAGATACAACTGACACAAAGCGACTTGCTGAACACTTTAATTCTACTTATAGAAATGCTCTTGAATCAGAAGCGTTTATCCTTAACCATAAAGGGGATATGGTACTTCAAGAAGAAATTATAATCGATAAAACAGGTTTGTCCGAAATTATCGGTGAAGATCTATTTTGTCAAATACTTAATACCTCTAAAAAATTACCTTCTAATATTATTGATAGTAAAATTTTAAAAGAAAGTATATTTGAAAGGATTGAGGCGTTGGAGTTTAATATTGTTATAGATTCTGTCACGGATAGTTCCAATTTCAACAAATGGTATATAGAAGCTTCAGAAGAAGACAAACAAGTACTATATAAATGGATTGCGGACAAACGTTGTAAAACGCATGAAGACAAATTAAAACGTTTTGTTTTACATCTTCCATTATTCCAATTTGCAGATGAATACAAATCATACGAAGAAATAGATTCTTTTAATTATATCTTCACTACAGAGCATATCATTCCTATTAAAGAAATATTATCAAAACTTGGATTCAAATGCTCGGATAATTTAATTGATAAAAACTTTCCATTATTTGATTTTATTGGTGGGCAAGATGAGGAGGAATTGTTCCAATCAATTAAAGTATGTGATTTTTCTAATCTTGATGCTGTAGAAAGATTTACGTTATTCTGTGCTCTAAAAGATTTCAACGGAATTGGGGTGGCAAAACTTAAAGAGATACCTCTATTCAAAAATATGAATGGAGATTTCACCCCATTAAAAGAAATGGTCGCTTATCGTAAGAATTATCCTCTATGGTTGTCTGCATATGTGTTAAATAACATTGATAATCATTCATGTTTATCAGAATACCTCATAAGTCAAGATGACGAGTTTGATGAGATAATCAGAAAGCATTATGATGATTTAGATGTGTCGATTTCTGAATTATACGAAACTTATAAGCCACAATGTACAGGACCTTTTATACGTCATCTTATTGATAATCGCACCATTAATGACGAACTTCTAACTATAGTTGAAGAGTCTGATACTGAAACTAAAAAGTACTTTTTAAATAGTATTAAGAAGTTGGATCTGTTCTCTACATCCATATACAAAAAAATATCTTTCGAGTCTCGCACTCTTCAATTGGCTTTGTCTGTATTGAGTAATCCTTCGGTATTTTCTTCTAAAGTGTTTCTAAACGATCAGTGTATTAAAGAATTTTCTATTATTGATGATGTCATATGTGAGTATACTCAAAATGGGGTAAAAAAGAAGGTAAGAATGTCTTTAGCAAAATTATTGCCACAATATAAAAATAAATCCGACTCCATCAATAAATTTAAAGAACTATTTGAAATAAAAAAAGATCTCAATAAATTCTTTAATGCGGAACCTATGCCATTGTATCGGATAGTAAAAGCTTTAGAAGATAAAGATTCTTTGGGATTATCACCAGGTGAATGGGTATACGATAAAAATGGCAATGCATACCAATACTTGTTTTATGTATATTATTATTATGGAATAAAAGGGTATACTAGTAGTTGGGTCATAAGTATCAAATTGGAAAACGAAACAGAGTTTTTTATCAACGAAATGATGAATTTTCTTTTTAATAATGATATTTCGATAAAGGAATCTCCTTTTACCTATCGCATAAGACACTACTTTAGAGGTAAAAATCTATCTGATGCCTATCTTTTCAATGAAGAAAAACTTATTCCTTCCATCCAAAAGTGGGCTGATAGTATCGAAAAGAGACAATATCTTATTCAAAATGGGGTATTAGATGGCTCATGTCATTATGTTTTGTTCCGTAGTTCTTTTTTGGAAGATAAATATATAGAGTCCATAAAACTATCTGATATAGAATTACGCAAAAGTATTGAATATATTGCTACTACAGATGGATACAAGAAGCCTTTTATTGGTGAAAATCAAAAAGACTTATTACTAAATATTCGCAATAAAGGGGTACGTTATCTTGTGTCTAGATGTAATTTCGCTGAGTTAAATTCAAAATCAGAGGAATGGAACTCTGATATTTATAATAAATGGAAGGAAGAACGCAGGGTTCAAATATTTCTTATTGATGGCAAAATTCCAATGGAATTGTTGTATGAAAATACTGTTCTATTGCGATTCTCTGAAAATGATTTTATATATGATAGTTCTAAGTTATATATCAGTAAGGATGTAGAGCTTAATATCAAATTCTTTGATATTGCAAGTAAAGGCCGATTTGGGGTAAGTCTTGATGACTACAAGACTCTTTTTATGAGTGGAAGAGTTTCTGTGTCAAAGAGAGAAATTGATGAAAAGAATAAACAAATTTTGGATTTACAGAAAGAAAATCAAGAGAAAGATGAATTATTGAAAAAGTATCGTGATAGATTCGGAGAACTTAGCATCGCAAAAAAAAACACTATAAAAGTATCAAATACAGAAATATTAGCAATACCAAATGATAAAAAATCTGATAAGACTGTTCATCTTGCTAAAGCAGATACTAACATCTTATCACAACAAGAACAAATAGAAGCCCAACTTGAGGCACAAAAATATCTTCTCTCTATTAAACCAATGTGGAAATTCCCGGAAAATTTTGCAGAAGTTGACGAAGAAGGAAAACCTTATTGTTTCTCAACTTTCGAGATTACAGATGAAGAAGGGAAAAATAAAGCTATTGTTTTGAAGAGTTTTAAAAAAGACAAAGCACCTTTTTCTATCAATCCCGAAGAATGGGATTATCTCACTGATTCTAATGCTAAATTAGTGATTTATAGAGGAAATGGGTATCATGAAGAATTAGGAAAGGAAGACTTGATTAGAAATCAAAATTGTATAACTCTTCGGTTCAGTACAGAGAACTTGGATATTGAAGACAGAATATCCCAATTCTCAGACATTCTTCATTACTTTAAACAGATTCATTTTGATTTTGAAAGTTTTAATGTTCCAAACCGTGCAAAGTCAATTTCTGGAATTACTAATAAAAAACAAGGAACACAGCCTGTTGGCAGTGAGAAAGACATTTAAATAAATAAGGATATGAAATATAATAGAAAACAATATCAAGACTTTCTTTCTACAGAAATAGAAACCCAAGTTAGAGGTTACGAGCAAATCGTAAACACTAAAGCTTTGGTTTTAAAGAACCGTGGGGATGTTTTTGTGGGAATGTTCATAAAGATTAACGATCAAGGAATTGCGATATTTAAAGTCCGCCAGTCTGATAAGATGCCTCGTAAGAATTCTTTTTGGACGGCAGTTTATTACATTGACCCTATGTCTAAGTTTAGGCATTGGGGAGATTTTTCATGGTTGGAACTTCGAGAGAAATATCAGAAAGATTTTTCTGATGCTTATTGTTGTTGGCTTTCAAAATCCGACGACGATGACTTTTGTTTAGTAGGTTTTAAAAATATAGCCATCGAATTTGCCGAATTATTAACCCCAAATGTCATCGTTGCTTTTGGACCAAATGATCCTCCTCTTCAATATCTGCAAAATTTGCTAACATACACAGAAACAGTATCTACGGACCCTGTTTTGGATGCTGAGTTGGGTACCCATATGTGGACTCCAACTCCTATTGAGGCCAACGAGGATTCTAACAATTTACTATTAGAGTATTTGGACAATTCTAGTCATCTCATTATACAAGGACCTCCAGGAACTGGCAAGACATATCGTATGGCTAATCTTGCCAGACATCTTTTAGATAAGAACAAAAGTGTGCTTGTGACCGCTCTGACTAATCAAGCATTGATGGAACTTGCAGCAAAGGAAACTCTTGATGATTATATAAAAAGAGGATGTGTTTCTAAAACGAGTTTAACTATTGATGAGACTCGACAACTTAATCTAAAAAAAGTCAAAGAGAACAAGTGTAACCCCATAAAAGGAGAATTGACTCTTGCATCTTTTTATGTGTCGAGCGGTTGGACATCTGAAGAATCGGTTTTTGACTATGTAATAATGGATGAAGCAAGCCAGGCTTTATACCCAATGATTGCTGTTTCATTTAAACTGGGTAAAAAGGTGATATGGGTTGGTGATCAAAAGCAACTTTCACCTATTGTACTAACGAATGAAGATATAATTAATGGGAATAATTGGAATGACATTGTCAATGGTTTCAATACACTTTGTAACAGCACTGATTATAAATCGTTTCTTTTGAAGGATACATTCCGTTTGACAAAAAGAGGGGCAGAATGTACAGGTGTGTTTTATGATAACTTGCTTAATTCTGTGTCCGAATACCAAACCATTCCCGTGAACATAAGTTGGCTGAAAAGTGATGGTGGTCCTGTTATAGAATATCTGTCACTTCCTCTTGGCGAGAAATCTCCAGAGATAGCAATCAGTTTTATACTTTCCAAAGTAAAAAGTATTCTTGAGGTTTCGTCAAAGGCTAGTATTGCAGTATTGTGTAAATTTAAAGATTCAATTCGTTCATTGCAGAAAGCGTTTGTGTTAGGTTTGTCAGTAAAAAATCTTCCGGATAACATAAAGATTGAGACTGTTGATCGTGTGCAAGGTCTTACTGTAGATTACTGCTTTTTTATTATACCAAATGTATCTACAAGATATTCCCTACAAAGTGAATTGTTTAATGTAGCAACGTCTCGTGCTCGTTATTGTACCATTATTGTAGCGGACAAATTGCTTTTAAAAGAAAATATGAACGAAGATGTACGTAAGTATCTGTTAAAAGCTTCTAACGATTCTTATGTGTCGTTGGCCAAAACTATTTCGTCTGGCTCTATTACTTTAACGATAAAGGATAAAATTGACCTATCTAAATTTGAAAGAAAAAGAACAGAGTTAGTTGAAGGAAAAGAAAACATTTACATTATAGATACAAATGTTTTTGTAAATTGTCCTGATATCATTAATAAGATTGGTAAGAAGTATAAAATAATAATACCATCTACAGTTCTTGAAGAATTAGATAAGCTCAAAATTAAAGAAGGTGTTGACAAGACAATACTTAGCAAAGCTGCAAAAAACATTTCTGTAGCGTTTACTCAAAAGTATTCTTGTATGGAAGATGCTAATATTTCTCTTCTTCCAAATGGGTTTGACCGAAGAAATCCTGATTGTAAAATTTTATCTGTGGCTCTTAAACATTCTGAGGAGAACCCTATACTCCTAACATCTGACAACATGTTAGCTGCAAGAGCAAAGGGATTAGGCATAACAACTATTACGCTGAAAGAGTTCTTAAAATGATAGATATTTTTGGGGACAGGAGAGATTGTCCATGGATACACAACCTCTCCTGAACCATAATTTCTGAAAAGATACAAGATGGGGTAGCCGATGGCTTACAAGCAACTCCTTATAAACGGCTTTATAGATAAGAAATTACAATTATGGTATTACTAGGAAAATTATCGGATTCATGCAGTGCGCTTTTACGTAAAATGGGAAAGCACAAGACTAAAAGGGCAGAGTCGCCCTTTCCTACAACTGGTATCATTGGAGCAATCGCTGGCGATTGCTTCGGGGCTGCGTATGAATTTCATCCAGTGAAGCATGGGGACTTCGATATATATAAAGAGCCTCGTTTTACGGATGATACGGTTATGACCTTGGCTGTTGCAAAATGGCTGACGATAGATCCTGAACATACTCATGAGAAGCTCGTGGAGTGTATGAAAGAATTGGGACGGAAGTATATGTTTGTTGGCTATGGGAAGAAGTTCTTGCGGTGGATTATTAGTAGAAAAACGGAACCGTATAACAGCTATGGCAACGGTTCTGCCATGCGAGTAAGTCCATGTAGCTTTTATGCCAAGACATTGGATGAGGCTTTACTGCTTGCTAAGATTTCTGCAGAGGTGACTCATAACCATCCTGAAGGGATCAAGGGGGCGCAGGCTATAGCTGCTTGTATCTTCCTGGCTCGTCAAGGAAAAGACAAGAAGCAAATATGTGATTATGTTGAGGCTCATTTTGAAGGCTACAATCTTCACCGTACTCTTGCAGAAATACGTCCCGATTATGGATTTAGGGTTAGTTGTCAGTCGAGTGTTCCTGAATCTATCATCTCATATCTCGAAGCAGATAGTTATACTTCTGTTATCCGTAATGCCATCTCTCTTGGTGGTGATGCAGATACCATGGCGTGCATGGCTGGAGGAATAGCTGTTGCAACCAAAGGGATGGGAATGCCGGAAGATCTGGCTCGTTGTGTATATAATAATGTGCTTGATGATAATCTTCGTCAGATTCTTAATGAGTTTAATTTGTATCTGAAGGAGTATAAAAGGGAATAAGTGATGTCGTTAAAAAGTGAAGTTGTGTAATCGGTACAGCACTATTGCCAGATAGGGATGACTTTACGATTGGTTGGTTGTATGAATAGAAAAAATATGGAAAATGAAACTTTAAAAGAAAGATTCCTCGGTACCATCTTCGGGCAAGCTGTAGGAGATGCTTTGGGGCTGAGCACGGAGTTTATGTCCAAGCAAGAGGTGGATCGTTTTTATCCTAATGGGATAGAGGATTATTCTCAAATCGTGCAGGATGATCATCGTCGTCGTTGGCAAAGAGGCGATTGGACTGATGATACCGACATGATGCTATGCATCTTAGATTCTTTTGTGGCTTGTCAAAAGGTAGATATTCTTGATATAGCCAGAAGATTTAAGGAATGGATGATGAATGGAGGCATGGGAATTGGTCGGCATACATATAATGTAATGGCTCTTGGTGACTATACTTCGAATCCACAGAAGGCTGCAGAGATTATCTGGAAGATGGGAAAGAAAAAAGCTGCAGCTAATGGGGCTGTTATGAGAACTTCGGTGGTAGGACTTATGAAGGACAATGTGGCTTATAATGCAGAGAATATCTGTAAGCTAACTCATTATGATTCTCGCTGTGTGGGCTCTTGCGTTATCGTTTCTTCTATCATACATGCTCTTGTCTTTGAAAACAGGATATTGGATTATGAAGAGGTGATTGGCATTGCCAAACAATATGATGAACGAATCGTTCCATTTGTTGACTTGGCATATTATGAAGGTCTGGATTCTTTGTGCCTGGATGATGAAAAGAGTATGGGATATACGCTCAGAACTTTAGGGGCTGCCCTATGGGCTTATTGGCATGCAACCTCGTATAAGGAGGCTATCTTGAAGATTGTTTTATCAGGCGGAGATGCAGATACCAATGCTGCAGTAGCAGGGGCTATCCTGGGCGCTAAATTTGGAATAAACCAAATTCCTGAAGAATGGAAGAATGGTCTTCTCCATGCTTCTATGCTCCATAACAAGGTGCAGAATTTCTACGCAATGTATCGCTAAAAGAAAGGATTCGATAATGAATGTGATGCAATTGAATACTGATATTTATCATAGCTTGGGCGTACTTTCTAATGACGAGAGCTATTTGGAAGAAGCCCTTGCTAGTATCAATCAGGCCTTTACGGAATTGAAGCTTCATTGCGAAGGAAAAATGGATTTTATTCCTGCGGAGGATTTGCTTAATGAGTTATAGGATAGAGGTTGCACCTGAGTTTGCCCGTAGATTGAAGAATTTAAGTAAGCGCAGTCTGCATTAGTGCATAATAACGCAGAATCCTGCCGGCATCACTGCCAGCAGGATTCACTTTCAAAAACCGAACCTAAAAGTCTACCTTGTAATTTCTATCTATGCAATATCTATTGTAACCTGAATAAGTCTAACAACTAAGAACTATGGCAGTAGAACAAATGGAAAAATAAAAAAATATTGAATTATAGTTAATTTGAGTTTGAAATCATTCTTATCTAAAATAAAACTATTATATTTGTAACCGATAGATACGAATCTGCATAACAAACCTAGATTCAAGAGATTATAGAATATATTATAGTAATTTTAAACAATAACATTATGAATATGAAACGACCATTTATTACCACATTATTTGCGATGTTACTGGTCCTTTTTACAGTTTCATGCAGCAGTGAAGATAAAGAGTTTGATTATGCAGCATTGCCGATGTCGGCACAGCTGTTTGTAAAGCAATATTTTGCTGATGCATCATACAGCCGTGTGGAAAAGGAGAAAGATAATGGCTTTTGGGAATATGAAGTATTGCTCAGTGATGGCTCTAAAGTGGAGTTTAATGAGAAGGGAGAGTGGACGAGTGTTGAGTGCAAATACTCTGAGATCCCTGTAGGCATTATTCCTACTGTCATAGCTGAGGATATTGCAAAGAAATATCCTGATTTGAAGCCTTACAAAATTGAAAAAGAGGTTGGCGGATATGAAATTGATATTCCTGGCTACGATCTCTATTACAGCAATAACGGTATATTCATACGTGCTGAAATTGACAAATAACAGAAGAGGGTGTGTCATGGCTTTATGACACACCCTCATGCAGTTCTGGTACTTACTATAACAGCTCTCTTGCTATCCAGGCACAGGCTTCAGCATCTATTCCGGTTCGGGTTTGATGAGGCTGTAGTAGCTGTCTGCAATCTCGCCATCCCTCACTATCACAATGCCCACCGAGCAGACACTTGTACGCTGCTGGTTGGCCGTTTCGAAATCTATCGCTGCAAAATCTTTCATAGAATTATCATTTTTGTGCCTTATATATTATGGTGTTACTCTGAGGAAATATAGGCTATCCTATTTCTCCCATCAGCCATCTTAGGGCATTGATTCTCTTGATACCGTTGTAATCGGCAGTAGGGTCTTCATCAAGTGTAAGGATATACTTAGGATATTGGTCATTGATCTGCTGCAGAGATGCCAATTCACGTTTTAAGGTAGTCTCATCTCTAACGGTAGCAGCTACCTGATAATACGTGATATTGTTTTCATCAATCGCTACAAAATCTACTTCCAGATTATCCATCTTTCCTATATATACTTTCTGCTGGCGATGGAGTAGTTCCAGATAAACGATGTTCTCCAGGATGCGGCCGGCATCGAATGAGCGGGAACCTAGGAGCATTCTTCTCAAACCGATATCTACTAGATAATATTTACCCAATGTCTTGAGCAGCTGCTTACCCTTGATGTTGTATCTTTTGGTTTCATATACGAAGAAGGTTTCGCAGAGTGCGGTCAGATATCGTTCTACGGTTTTCTGGTCTATTTTCCTTCCATCGGCAGTCATGATGTCGGCTATGCGCTTGGTGGATAGGATGTTGCCGATATTGTCGGCTGTGAAACGGATAACGCTTTCCAGCATCATGACATCGGGTAACTTCTTCCTGCTCATGATATCCTTTACTACAATGGTGTTATATACGCCATTCAGGTAGTCGCTGATTTCTGCGGGAGTATCCAGTTCAAGGGTATATGGAAAACTGCTCCTTGTGATGTAGTCTGTATAGGCTTTGGGAAGATTGTCGGTTCCTCCGATACCTTCAACATACTCTCTGAATGAAAGGGGAAGCATTGCGATTTCCACATATCTTCCGGATAGTAACGTGGCGATTTCGCTTGACAGCATATAGGCATTCGACCCCGTAATATAGAGATCTACTGTTGGCTTCAGGTTGAGGCTGTTGATGATGTCTGGGAAATCTTCCACATGTTGTATCTCATCAAAGAAGATATAAGTCATCTTGTCTTGATGAATTAATGGCTTGATATAAGCGTATAAGTTATGTGGATTACGAAGTTCATAGAAGTCGTAATCCTCGAAATTGAGATAGATGATTTGGTCGGCACTGACACCTTGCCTCTTAAGCCAGTCACGATAAATCTCCATAATGGTGGATTTACCGCAACGGCGAATGCCGGTTATCACTTTGATAAGAGACTTGTCTTTGAAAGCGATCAGTTTATTGAGATATTCCGTTCTTTCTATTCGTTTCATATCATTTCATTGCTCTTTCATTATATATTTGCTGCGAAGATACTATTTTTTTAGGATAAATCATCCTAAAAGTAGAATATTTAAGAAAGTTTTAGGATGAATCGTCCTAAAACTTTTGAAATTAGAGAAGTTTTAGGATGAATCGTCCTAAAACTTTTTATCTATCCCCATATTTAGGTATTTCTGCGAAACCATCATTTTTAGGTATTGCAGATTACGGGAAAAGGGCGTATCTTTGCACCCGAAAATAAATGTAACTAAAAGTAAGATAGACAAATGAAAACAACAATCGTAATTTATGGCTCTTCTACTGGCTCATGCCAGTCGATTGCCGAAACCATCGCCTCTAAGTTGGGCGTGGAAGCTGTAGATGTAGCTAACATCGATGACGCTACTATCGCAAGTCATGAGAATCTTCTTCTCGGTACTTCTACATGGGGTGCCGGCGAGATGCAGGATGATTGGTATGATGGTGTGAAGACATTGAAGAGTGCCGGCTTGGCTGGCAAGACTGTGGCCCTGTTTGGTTGTGGCGACAGCGAGTCTTACCCTGATACATTCTGTGGCGGCATGAAGGAACTCTATGATGCTGCCGTTGAGGCTGGCGCTACCGTATTGCCTGGTGTTTCTACAGATGGATACACCTATGATGACAGTGAGGCGATTGATGGCGATAAGTTCCTGGGACTCGCACTCGACGAGGTGAACGAGGACGACAAGACAGAGGAGCGTATCGAAGCCTGGCTCGAGGACATCAAGCCAGCGTTATAATTTTACAAAAATATTTTTCAAGAATTGGAGAATGATGGAATTCTCTGATTCTTGGTTTAAAAACAGATAAATTCGGATAGTATGCAGCAGGAAATCGCAACACCAGTAGATTTGAAGGTTCTGATGAATCATATATATGAATATAAGAAGGGCGTGCGCCGCCTGGTGCTCTACACCTTCAACAAGAAATATGAGTCTTTTGCCATAACTAGATTAGAGCGTCAGAACATTGATTATATCATCCAGCCGGTTGGCAACGACCGTCTGAATCTCTTCTTTGGTAAGAAAGAATGTCTGGATGCTATCCGCATGATAATCACCAAACCGTTGTGCCAGCTTACGCCGGAGGAGGATTTCATCTTGGGTGCCATGCTGGGATATGACATCTGTGCCCAATGCGAACGCTATTGTGAGCGGAAGAAGAAGGTTTGCTAAGCTTTTCTTTCATCTTCGTAATGTTTTATGTTTATAAGTAGAAAGAGCGTGATTGCCGTAATGGTGATCACGCTCTTTCTGCATATTTCGGAATAATTCCTCTTTTTGAGGGCTGAAATGAAAGAAAAAGTCCTGAAAACACTACTTATTTATTAGTACAGACTATATCTATGCGTTTAACCTGATACCTAATTCTAAGTATAAAAAATGTGAAAATCACAATTTCTCGGTATTGTACAATTTCTAAATAAGTCTTACCTTTGCAGCCTGAAAAAAGGAATAGATATGAAAAAAGGATTAGGAAAAATCAGAAAGATTAAAAAGAAACACATCTTCCTGGCCTTGTTGGCCGTGATTGTTCTGGGAGGTTTGGCGAAGGCTTACTCTGCCTGGGTGGGTACTACCCGCATCGCTTTCCTCAACTATCAGGCTATTGCGCTGGGACAGATTTCGCATGCCAACGACAATGCGATGATTAAACTGAGTGAGATCACGACCGATGATTTCGATCATCTGGATGATTACGATATGATTATCGTGAATGGTATGGGACTCCGAATCGACGAGAACCAGCGCAAGCAGTTGGAAGAGGCTTCCTATAAGGTGCCGACCCTGACTCATGCTGCTACCAACCCAGCCAACAATATCGTATCAGTAGATAATTTCGATGCCGATTATCTGATGCAGTACATCGAGAACGGCAGCAAGAAGAATTATCACAGTATGCTCGCTTACATCCGCAAGTTTATCGACGGAAAGAAGTTCATGGCTCCAGAACCGGAACGTGTGGATGAGCGACCAAACTATCTCCTGACTCATTTCGACCCGAAGGATGAAAAGGGTGATGAACTGGGTTTCAACAGCATCCGTGAGTACAATGCCTTCCTGGCGAAGAACGGATTATATAAGAAAGGTGCTCCTACCATCTTGCTCACCGGTTTTATGGGTGCGGCTCCTGATATGGAGAAGGCTTTCGAGAAGAAGGGATTCATGGTGTATCGCATCAACCAGCTGCAGAGCTTTATCGCCGGTCATCATGCCGACAGTATCCAGGTGAATGCCGTAGTGAATATGGCGCACGGCAGGTTGGGCGATTACTTCGTAGAGTTTCTGAAGCAGAAGAATATTCCTCTGTTCTCACCTCTTAATATCAACCGTTTGACCACCGATTGGGAGAACGACAAGCAGGGAATGAATGGCGGTTTCATGTCGCAGAGCATCGTGACTCCGGAGATTGATGGTGCCATCCGTCCATACGTGGTTTTCGGTCAGCGCATCAACAAGGAGGGCTTGCAGGAGGTTTACGGCATCCCAGACAGAATGGAGAGTTTTGTGGAGAGCGTGCAGGGCTATGTGAATCTGAAGAACAAGAAGAACAGCAGCAAGCGCATCGCCATCTTCTACTTCAAGGGTCCGGGTCAGAATGCACTTACTGCTTCGGGAATGGAAGTGGTTCCATCGCTCTACAATCTCCTGGTTCGCTTGAAGAATGAGGGATATAATGTAGGCAAGTTGCCTGCCAATCCTCAGGAACTGGCAAAGATGATCCAGGCTCAGGGTGCCGTCTTCGGAACCTATGCAGAGGGAGCCTATACCCAATTCCTCCAGTCGGGACATCCAGCCCTGGTTA
This sequence comes from Segatella copri, assembly GCF_019249795.2. Taxonomy (NCBI): domain Bacteria; kingdom Pseudomonadati; phylum Bacteroidota; class Bacteroidia; order Bacteroidales; family Prevotellaceae; genus Segatella; species Segatella copri. The sequence continues at coordinate 1,554,827 of NZ_CP156891.1, read as the reverse complement.
CCGCCCAGCAGTTTGCCGGATGGACACAGAAGGCTTTGTCTAAGAAGATGATCAAGGAGCTGAATCAGCTCTATGGTTCCTTCCCTGGCAAATATATGGCTACCGATGACGGTAAGTTGGCGGTGGCAAGACTGCAGTTTGGTAATGTGGCTCTGCTTCCACAGGTGATGGCAGGCGTGGGAGGCGACTCCTTCAAGATTGTGCATGGCACCGACCAGGCACCTCCTTACACCTATGTTGCCTCTTATCTCTGGGCTCGTTATGGTTTCAGTGCCGATGCACTTATCCATTTCGGAACCCACGGTTCGCTGGAATATACCCCGAGAAAGCAGGTGGCACTCGACAGCAACGACTGGAGTGACCGATTGATTGGTGTGGTTCCACATCTTTATATATATACCATCGGCAATGTGGGCGAGGCGATGATTGCCAAGCGCCGTACCTATGCCCAGACCCAGAGCTATCTCACTCCTCCTTTCAAGGAGAGCGAATTGCGACAGACCTATAAGCAGTTGAGCGATGCCATCCAGTCTTACGAAAAGAAGGCATCTGCCGAACAGTCGCTGAAAGTGAAGGCGCTGACCGTGAAGATGGGAATCGCCCGTGAACTGGGACTCGATGCCAAGCAGATGAACAAGCCTTATTCTGCAGATGAAATCGCGAGAGTAGAGAATTTTGCGGAAGAGTTGGCAAACGAGAAGATTACCGGCAAGCTCTATACTCTGGGTGTGCCATACGATAATGATGATGTCCGCACCAGTGTCTATGCGATGGCTACAGATCCTATTGCCTACGGAATGCTGGCAGTAGATAAACTGAAAGGTCGTGCTCAGGAGGGTGTGGAGAAGCACAAGCAGCTTTTCGACCGTCTCTATCTGAGCAAGGCACGCAATACCGTGACCCAGCTTCTGGGTTCTGCCTCGGTTTCTGATGAATACATCTGCCGTTATGTAGGAATCACTCCTGCCGAACTCCAGATGGCCCGTAAGGTAGAGGCGATGCAGGCAGCTCCGGATCCTATCCAGATGATGATGCAGATGGCAGACCAGATGGGTGGAGCGAAGGAGGCGAAGCCGAAGAGGGTGGACCACCGTACGGTAAGCGAGCTCCGTGCTGCCAAGGTTTCTCATAAGAAGAAGATTCCGCAGATGAGTCGTGAGGCTTTTGAGAAGATGGAGCAGACCGGTCGCTTCCCTGACAAGATGATGGAAGCCATCAAGAAGGGCCAGAAATGGTATCTGGAGGATTTGAAGAAGGCGAAGATGGCGAAAGCCGGCAAGGGCAAAGCATCTCAGAAATCTTCTAAAGATAAGGGTATGATGATGTCGAAAGCACCTAAATATACCCGTCAGCAGATTCATCTGGCTCAGGCTATCACTACCGTAGAGCATGTCTTGCAGAATGTGGGCAAGTATTCGGAGGCGCTCCGTCAGAGTCCGCTCAACGAGATGTCTTCTCTGATGAATGCCCTGAATGGCGGCTTTACCGCTCCATCTCCTGGTGGTGATTTGATAGTGAATCCGAACACTCTGCCTACCGGTAGAAACCTCTTCTCCATCAATGTGGAGAATACACCTTCGGAGGATGCCTGGGAGAAGGCAAAGGAACTTTGCGACAATACCATCAAGATGTATTGCGAGCGACATAAGGGTGAATATCCTCGTAAGGTAAGCTATACGCTCTGGAGTAGCGAGTTTATCGAAACAGAGGGTGCTACCATCGCCCAGATTCTCTATATGCTCGGTGTAGAACCGGTAAGAGATGCCTTCGGCCGTGTTACCGATCTGCGTCTCATTCCATCCAAGCAGTTGGGCCGTCCTCGCATCGATGTCGTGGTTCAGACTTCCGGTCAGCTCCGCGACCTGGCAGCATCCCGTCTCTTCCTCATCAACAAGGCGATTGAGATGGCGGCAAATGCCAAGGGTGATAAGTATGACAACCTGGTGAAAGCCGGTGTTACCGAATCCGAAAGAGTGCTTGTAGAGAAGGGTATGTCGCCAAAGGAGGCCCGCGAGGTAAGTATGTATCGAGTGTTTGGTGGCGTAAACGGCAACTATGGCACCGGTATTCAGGAGATGGTAACCGCAGGCGACCGCTGGGATAAGGAGAGTCAGATTGCCGAGGTCTATCTGAACAATATGGGTGCCTACTACGGTGATGAGAAGAACTGGGAGACCGTTCGCAAGGCTGCTTTCGAGGCAGCGCTGACTCGTACTGATGTGGTAGTTCAGCCACGACAGAGCAACACTTGGGGCGCTTTGAGTCTCGACCACGTATATGAGTTTATGGGAGGTATGAACCTTGCAGTGCGCAACGTAACCGGTAAGGATCCAGATGCTTATCTCGCCGACTATCGCAACCATAGCAATATGAGAATGCAGGAGGTGAAGGAGGCTATCGGCATCGAGGGCAGAACCACCATCTTCAATCCAGCCTATATCAAGGAGAAGATGAAGGGTGGAGCCAGCAGTGCCAGCACATTCGCCGAAATCGTAACCAATACCTACGGCTGGAATGTGATGAAGCCAAAGGCAATCGACAAGGAGATGTGGGACGAGATCTATAATGTATATGTCAAGGACAAGTACCATCTCGGAACCAAGGAGTTTTTTGACAAGCAGAATCCGGCTGCGCTGATGGAGATGACCGCCGTGATGATGGAGAGTGCCCGCAAGGGAATGTGGAAGGCTACTCCTCAGCAGCTCAAGGATATCGCCAAGCTTCATACCGAGACCGTGAACAAGTATAAGCCTTCATGCTCCGGTTTCGTCTGCGACAATGCCAAGCTGCGCAACTATATCGCCAGCAAGACCGATGCTGCTTCTGCCAAGGAATATCAGCAGAATGTAGAGCAGATCCGCGACGCTGAGGCTGCGAAGAACAGCAGCGACAAGGGTATGGTGATGAAGAAGGAGACGCTGAATGAGGAAGCTCAAAAGACCACCACTGTGGTGAGCGGCATCGTAGTAGGTGTCATCGTCATCGTAGCATTCGTGATGTTGGCGATTCTGATTCGCAGAAGAAGAAAGAATATGGTTGAATAGAAATGGAGACATTAGTTTTAGTAATGATGATATTGGTTTGCTTCAGTTTTGTGCTGAAGCAGACCTTCCACGGAGTGAAGGAGATTATGATCATCTCGGTGCTCGTAGCCTTCTTCGTGGGAATGACCTGGCCACTTGCCATCGAACAGTCGAAGACGCAGATTGCGGCTTGGATAGCCGACCAGAAGCTGATGCTCGATATGGCGGTGCTGCTGAGTATCGATGTGGCACTCACGATGCTTTTCTGTGTGCACCACGTAGATCTGAAGACTTCGGAACATGTGAGTCGCCGCAAATGGGTGTTCTTCATCTTCCTGAAGTACTTCCCGGGTTTGCTGGTTTTCCCAGTGCTTTTCAGTGTTCTGGTGATGACCATCTTCCTGCTTCCCGGCGTATCGTTCCAGGTAGTGGCATGGGTGCTTGCCGTAGTGCTGCTGGTCTTGACGCCGGTATTCACCTACGGTTTGAGATGGCTCTTGCCGGAGCGACCAATCCGCTTGGAACTGCTTTTTCTGGTAGAGGTGCTGCTCGGATTGATGGGCATCATCGGTACGGTGAATGGCAGGACTGCGGTGGCAGGATTCAACAGTTTCGATGCCCTCTCGCTTCTCGGCGTTATCGCCATCGTCATCGTAGGAATGGCGATAGGATGGGCAATTTACAATTATCAAATTAAAAAATATAGAGTATAATGAATTACATATCAGACGTATTGTTTTGGATTTCCACAGGCATGCTGGTTCCTGTGATTATTTTGTTGATTTTCTTCTTCCTCAGAGCCTTGCTGCTCCTTGGAGGTTTCTTCGGACAGTATCTTGTAAAGCGCAAGTCGGGTGCGGAGATTCGTGAACAGATGAACACCCTGACGCTCGATAACATCGATACCCTGGGCGATCGCTTGCCAAAGAACAAGCAGGCTGTCATCGTTTCCTATATGAAGAAACTCGTGGACAACCGTCAGAGCAAGGCGCAGGTGAACCGCATCCTCGACCAGTATGCCCAGTTTGTTGAGAAGGATCTTTCTCTTCCTTCTACACTTCTGAAGATGGGTCCGATGCTCGGTTTGATGGGTACCTTGATTCCGATGGGTCCTGCTCTGGTAGGTCTTTCTACCGGCGATATTGCTTCGATGGCTTACAATATGCAGGTGGCTTTCGCTACTACCGTAGTGGGATTGTTCTCTGCTGCCATCGGTTTCGTAACCAAGCAGACCAAGAACCGCTGGTACACCGAGGATATGAGCAACCTTGAGTTTATGGCAGACCTTTTGGAGGAAAGGTAAAAAGTAAAAAGGTAAAAAAGTAAAAAAGGCTTTTAAAGGTAAAAAAGTAAAGATATATAATTTATGAGACAGAGACGCAGAAATAGGCTTGCGCATGATGGCGAGGATGATGATCCGATGAGCGTAGTGAGCAACCTCTTCGATGTGGCGATGGTATTTGCCCTCGCCCTGATGGTAGCCCTCGTTTCGCGCTATAATATGACGGAAATGTTCAGCAAGGATGACTTCACGATGGTGAAGAACCCTGGCAAGGAGAATATGGAAATCATTACCAAGGATGGACAGAAGATAAATCGCTATACCCCTTCTGAAGACCAGAGCCAGAAGTCGGGCAACAAGGGAAAGAAGGTAGGCATTGCTTACCAGCTGGAGAATGGCGAAATCATCTATGTTCCGGAAGATAAATAATCGGGGATTACAAATCCCCTCAAACAGAAAATATTATTGTAACTAAAAGAAAAATAAAGAAAAATGAAAAAGTTTAAGACAATGATGGCCATGATGTTGGCTTTGGTTTCTATGTGTGTAGCATTCAGCTCTTGCAGCAGCGATGATGATCCTGTAGCAGTAGCTGCGGCAAAGGAAATTGCGGGTACCTATACCGGAAGTTTGGATATGACTGTAATGGGCACGGCTTCTACATACGATAACCTTACCATGAAGATTGAGGCTGTAGATGATGCTACAGTCAAGGTTACATTGCCAGCTTGTGGCGAGGGTATGATGGCTCTTCCTGCTCTGGAGGTACCTGCTGTGAAGGCTTCCGGTTCTAACGGTGCTTATGCTTTCTCTCAGGAGAACTATGCAGGTACTATTACCGTGAATGGTGCAGAGAAGAAGTACACAGTTACTTTGCATGGTACATTGAAGGACAAAACCCTGACCGTCAACTATTCTGTGCAGTATGGCAAAATGCCTATGCCAATGATTGGTAAGTTTGTTTGTACAAAATAAGAGAATAGTTTCTGGATAAACTTTGATATAACTCGATGAAACAAAAGATATTCGCACTATTCCTGATCCTTTGCGGATTGTGCCTGAATCTGAAAGCCGAAACCCAGGGCGATGTCGTGGGTAGGGTGCTCGATGATTCGGGCGCACCTCTAGCGGGTGCTACCGTCCAGATTTTGCATGCAAAGGATGGGGTAACAACTGATGAAGACGGATATTTCCGCATTCCTTACAGCAAGAATGGAGCGGTGAGAGTGAAGGTGAGCTTTGTGGGCTATCAGACTCAGACTTTCGTACTGAAAGCGGATGAGAGAAAAGGTGAGCAGCATGTGCTTCGCCTTCAACCGGATGCTACAGCCCTCGATCAGGTGGTAGTTACCGCAACCCGAACTCCGAAGGCTTTGAAGGATGCTCCTGTGGTAACCCGTCTGATTACCGCCAATGATATCAAGATAGCTGATGCTACCAATATCCAGGACCTCCTCACCGAGCAGATGCCGGGTCTGGAATTCGGCTATGCCATGAATCAGGAGACTTCTCTCAATATGAATGGTTTCGGTGGAAACGCCGTGCTCTTCCTCGTAGATGGCGAGCGATTGGCTGGTGAAACCATGGATAATGTAGATTATAGTCGTCTGAACTTGGATAATGTAGGACGTATCGAGATAGTAAAGGGTGCTGCTTCGGCGCTCTATGGCGCCAATGCCGTAGCCGGAGTCATCAACATCATCTCCCGTGAAAACAGCGAGCCTTGGACTGCCAATGTCAATACCCGCTACAACGACTTCAACAAGGAGTGGCGCCACGGTGGAAGCTTCAGCTTCAATGCCGGAAAATGGAATTCGCAGACCAGCATCCAGCGCACCACATCGGATGAGGTTCAGCTCACCAGTCCTTTCGATACAGAATCCAACATCCTCCATATCTATGGTGGAGAGACCTTCAATGTGAAGGAGCGTCTTACCTACAAGTTCTCTGATAAGGTAAAACTGATAGGTCGTGGCGGTTATTTCAATCGTATCAGCAAGCGCAGCAACTATGATGATCATTACATGGATTATTCTGCCGGACTGAAGACCGTGATGAATCTTTCGGAGAATGATAATCTGGAGATTTCTTACGGCTTCGACCAGTATGACAAGGCTCGATATGTGAATGATGAGCGTACTCACGACCACGATTATACCAACCGTCAGAACACCGTCCGTGCCCTCTATTCCCATATCTTCGGCAAGAATACATTGACGGTAGGTGCAGATTTCCTGAACGATTATCTTACCACCTATCAGTTTGAGGATAATGAATCAAAGAATCAGAATTCATGTGATGCCTTCGCCCAGTTCGATTACAATCCTTTGCAGTGGTTGAACATCGTGGCAAGTCTTCGTCATGATTACTTCTCTGCATCCAGCCAGCATGCTACTACCAGTCGTCTGGCTCTGATGACCAAGTGGAAGGGTTTCTCCATCCGTGCCAACTATGCCGGCGGATTCCGTGCCCCAACGCTCAAGGAGATGTATATGAACTTTGATATGGCAGGTATGCAGATGATTTACGGTAATCCGGATCTGAAGCCGGAGAAGAGCAACAACTACAACCTGGCGCTGGAGCATACCGGAAGGGTGAAGAATGCTGGCTTCTTTACCGGTCAGTATAGTCTTACCCTGATGGGCTATTATAATAAGTATGATAAGCGCATCACTACCGAGGATTATGCCGATTATACCCCGGGAACCGGTCAGCCGGATGTGGCTTCGCGTTATTGCAACGAGGATGGAGTAGAGGTGAGCGGCATCGACTTCAGTGCCCAGTACCGTTCGGATATGGGACTCGGTGTGAAACTCGACTACAGTTATCTCCATGTGGGTGGCAGAAGCGTAGATTCCCAGTTCTCCCAGCCTCGTCCGCATTCAGCTACCTGGCGTCTCGACTACGATCGCCAGCTCTGTTCGTTCTATCGCATCAATGCCGCTCTGTCAGGCAGATACCTGTCTGCTCCTGATACGAACATCAAGAAGCATGACCAGGCATATCAGTTGTGGAAGTTCACTCTTCAGCAGCGATTCCTGGATGCCATCAATCTGAATTTTACGGTAGATAATCTTTTCGGTTATACGCCAAAGAACTATTATTGGAGTTCGGCGATGACCACCGGCCGCACCTTCACGGTAGGTCTTTCTATCGATATCGACCGTTTCGTAAAGGTATTCTAATAAAAATAGCAGGGTGGACCAGTCTTCCATCCTGCTTCTTTTTTCTGATAGCACCGCCCTAACTATATAAAAATAGGTAGTTAGGGCGGTGCTATCGCACTTTTTAATGTTCTTTTTGGGAACTGATACTGCCCCCATGAGATAGGGGGCAGGTCGGTGAAAAACGTTGAAAAATCGCCTAGAAATATCTCTTCCTCATTTTCTTCAAGAAATCCTTGGTGATAGGGAAGCCGGAGGCATCACCTATTACGGAGTCGGTATAACAGAAGGGACATTCGGCTGTAGGCGGCTCATCAGGGAGGTAATCCGTGATTTCGGATGGCGAGAAGATTTCGCCGCAGAAGAAACAGCCGCACTTTTCAGACTTCTCTATTTGTTCCTTGTTGCTGAAGCAGCAATCGTGAGCCTGGCGGAAGATCCTGTCTTTCTCCTCCTCTTCTTTCTGCTTTTTCTCAGCCTTTTCCAGATACCCCTTGAATCGTCTCTGAAGATAGAGCGGCACATGATAGTGAGGGTCGAAGACATACAGCGACGGAACATGGTCGTGGTACTCGTAACCAGGACCATCTATCACGGTATAGCTGTCGTCAGTTTCATCGTATGGCAGTTCATCCAATCCCCTTTTATCCTTGGCAGCCTGGTTTCTCTCCCAGATCCATTCGGTGGTAAGCGGAGTACCGACAACGATGGCAAGTTTCACCTCATTGCCACGATATACTTCCACGATGTCACCTTTCTGGAATCTAATCTGTTCTGCGTTTCTGCCTCGGAAGGTCTCGTCAGGATGACGGTCGTATGCAGGCAAATCGCAGACTCCGGGATAGTAAATGCTGAAACGCGAACAGCAGTAAGACCGGTCGATCAGTTTTCCCTCACCGTCATACACTCTTTCAGAAAGACATTCGCGGTCGTAGTGCAACAGTCCCATTGGAATCTCCGAGATATAATAGCAGAAGGTATCTAGCGGATAGTCGTCTTCCTCCTTCATCTTCTTGCGGTAAAGGACATCCTGGTGCATCAGTCTCTCTGCCTCCTCCAAAGTTGTGGTGAAGGCTTGCGGACAATAGGTGTTCACCTTATATTTCGGATAATGTGAACGTTTCTTCTCCTCCAGCTCTTCCGTTTCTAAAACTTCGAGCTTGAAGATGGCAGGAACATCCCGATGCTGTGGATGTTCAGCCAATTGCTTAAATTTTTCGTATGTCATGGGATAATTGTCTTAAAAAATCGTGAAAGTCAATCTGTGGTCTAAGTTCAGGTATTCTGATGCCTTCAGAGTCTTTGCCTTCTTGATTGTTAAGATTCCTTTTGCTGATAGTTTTATGAATTTTCAGTTTTCTCATGCCCGACTTGCCGTTAGCTTTATGGTTCTCCCAAGGCTTGGGATATGCATGTCTTTTTTTGTATCTCGTGCCATCGCAGTTCTGGATAAAGATTTCCAATACTAATCCATCCATTTGACAATCATGCGGAATGTTGACGGCACGGCGCAGAATGTCGCTTTCGTAGAAGATGCTGCCATCCTTCTTGCAGAGCACGATGTCCAGATAGTCTGGCATATCAGGTATAGTTCCAGGCTCTGACATTTGTGGTTGAAACTCCCCAAACTCTTCCTTCACATACTCGAATAGTCCCCGAGTATATTTTTCGATATCCACCCCTACATATCGAGTATAGGTGTATTTGATAATACATAAAGACATTTTATTTGTCATCTTATTCTTGCTTTTTGGTTATACCTTTATAATATAGTAATATGAAGGGAAAATTTCAAAAAAAAACGCCAATATTTTGAAAAAAGTATTGGAGCTTGATTATTGAATGATGCTGTTGTAAAAATATCGTACCTTTTAGTTCTTGTTATATCCGAATTTTCTTGTAAACAATACATCTTTCCAATGTGATTCCCTATCAATGATGATTTGGTCATCAGTATCCTTATTGAATGTTTCGAGAATTGTGAAATAGAAATTATTCTTGATATAGTCTGTACCTAATTCCTTTAGAAGTTTATTTCCTCCATGGCATGTACGAATGTATGTTTCCCATCTACCGAGAATCATATCTTCACCATACGCTGAACCAACATATTGTTTTCCTGTATTTGAATCTACCAACAGATACACTCCTTTTTGATTTTCAAGAGCAGAACGCCAACTATCTTTTGTGATGAGATTCTTAAGAGATAGCCATGAAACATTCACGTTGGAATATCCAGGAAAATAGTCGTTGTTGTAAACATTGGGCAGAATCTCTTCAACTATGCACTCTGGCAATACATTTTCTCCTATTCTGATTAGATTTTGACTATGATTTTTGAAGCGGATAACAATTCTGCCGATGTATTCTTTGTATTCATCCAACTCTTCATATTCATATCCAACTCCATTTTGAATACCAAGATCTTGAACAATCTTTCCTATATGGAATAGTAACCAACAGTCTTGTTTTTGAGGGATAGGGACAAAACCTAAGGTAATGTTTCCATTAGAGAAATTGCTTTTTCTTGCATAGTTCCAGTATTGACCGTCAAGCATATGTTGCTTGCTTTCTTCCGTTTGGTCTGTAAAATAATCAATAGCTGGTCTTTTGGTTCCGAAGTTCAAATTAAATCTAACTTTAACGTTTTTAATATCCGGAAGTCTGAGAATATCATTAAGTAGTATCATAATCTATGATGTAATATTATTTTGTAACAATTAATTATCTTTAGACGAATTTACACATAACATATGTGTAAATTCGTCTAATATATATACTATGTTTTCAATTTACTTAAACTCATAATTACCATCACATCCCAATTTTTCGAATAATTCAGCTAGTCCACTTTTACCGAAATCGAACTTTGAGCTACAAGAAATAACTAAATTTTGCGCTTTTTTCTTTTTCCCTTTATCAAGATATGCATCTACAACATTTGCAACCAATGATTTATACAAAGAAGTTGCTTGATCATTATCCTGTAGAGGGTTGCCTAAACCTGAAGCCTCACACATCGTAAGTGCGTTGGCAGCCTTGTCAACTTGCCCTTTATCAAGAAAGTCATTAACCTCTTTAGCTGTATTTTGAACATATGAGAGATCTTTAGCATTTTTTGCTGCTTTTTCTTCTTGATAAGCTTGTCTTTCTTCTTGTCTTTCTTCTTGCTCAGCTTGTTCTCTTCTTGCATCAGCGGTAGCTTCATACCATATAAATCCAAATAGTGGAATGGCAGCAATGGCAATTAAAACAAACTTTTTATTTTTTTCGATAATATTTAGCCAAAATTTCTTTTTCGCATTCTTTTTGGCTTCTGTCTCTGCTGCTTCTGATTCAGCCTCAACCTCATCAAGCAAGCGCTGTATCTTAGAATTGTTACCATAGTGCATTCTTGCTTTGCGAGCATAGCGCTCCACCTCAGCCTTGCTCTTATCAACATCTTCTCCAGACTTGAAGTTTACCAAAGCAGACTCAAGATGCTCGATAATCTCCTCCAACTCCTTACTTGCCTCAGGGGTGATGTTGCCACCACAGTTAGGACACTTGTCGGTCAGTTCTGGAATAGAGCTACCGCAGTAAGGGCAGGTCTTGCCACGACGCTTGTTCACAGCAGCTGCTACAGCCTGATCTGCCTTTTGCTGCTGTGCATCAATGTACAGATCAACCTCGTCAACATTCAAACCCAGAGCCTGTGCTTTATTCAAAAGCACCTGACGCTCCTTGGCAGAGATGATGCCGTCGGTAAGGTACTCTTTGATGAGGTCATCAAGCTCCTGTGGAATTGCACCTTTCTTCTTAGCAGGCTTAGCTGCCTGAGGAGCCTGTGCTTCCATTTCTTTCTTGCGTTTAGCAAGACGACCCTCAAGTACCAGTTCAAACTCGTCGCGGTCGATGCCCATAGCCTCGGCCTTCTTGAAGAGAAGATTCTTCTCTTTGTCAGTCAATACACCATCTGCCAAAGCTGCAGTGATAAGTGATTCAATTTGTTCGTTATACATCGTAGGAAATTCTATTTGTTATTATTTTCAGTTATATGTATTAATTATGCTTCTCGTAGAATCTTGCCTCAAGCACCATTTCTACCTCATCAGGATCTTCTCCCTCCTTGACAGCACGGCGTAAGACAATCTCCTTCTTTTTGTCTGTCAGCTCATCGCTTTCTGCTACAGAATTGATGAGCTCCTCAAGACCATCAGAGAATAGGTTGCCAGGAGACTTCTGTATTGTTGGAATCTCTTCGGTTTCGTCCTGGATATCCTTGGTTTCGTCCTCTAACTCCTCAGTTTCTTCCTCTACAATAGGTGTCTCTATGTCTTGATCCTGTTCTGGCATCTGAGGAGCAGAATTGTCTTCTTCGTCCACTTCGGTAAGTGATGGAACAGGTGTCCCATAGAAATCCAACTTGTCTGCAGGCATCTTACGAAGACGAACTTCTGTATCGTCAACATCTTTTAGAAGCTCGGCGTAGTAGACATATAACTCTTCTGGTACATACAGAGTCTTAATATTGGCACATAGACTTTCTATATCCGTCAGTTTATTGGTGTAGATATACACATCAGGTGCGTATTCGTCATCATTGAGAGTGCCGATTTCTTCAACAGTGTAAGGTACATATACCTCTCTAATGCTCTTGCTTGAGGCAAATTCATCACCCACAATTTTTACTCCTACAGGAATGACAAGTGTCTCAATCTTGCAATTTTCACCAATGAAATTATCTGGAATTTCTTCCAACAGATGAACCTTGGACAAATCCAATTCTTCGATATTCTTACATTTATATGTTGTGCTTTGGAGCGACTTTAGGGTACTTGGAAATGTTATCTTGCGGAGGTTGGTGCATCTATCGAACACTTCACTATCTATTATTTTTACTCCTTCAGGAAAGTTTATTTCTTGAAGTCTCTTACAATTTTCAAACAGACAGTCTGGAATTTCCTTCAATAATTTAACCTTTGAGAAATCTACCTCTTCAAGATAGTCCTCATGTCCATGCTCACTGAAAAAACATCCATCAATTTCTCTAAGGGTTGAAGGGAAGACAACTTTTCTAATTTTCTTATAACCCTCCAAGGCATCTTCGCCGAGAGTTGTATGTCCCTCGTTGATGGTTAAAACGCCATTTTTAAAAGTGCCTAACTGGATTCGTATATCATCGTCATCATCTGATAACTTTGTTAATGGATAATCCCAATTGTCATCATCATCGTCATCATCATAGTTGGATTGATTCAGCTTTGCTTCCTGGATGTTCTTTCTTACCTCTTCGCGAGCCTCTTGGAAACTCTTTTTGGCTTCGTTTGAAACTTCTTCCAGGCTTTCACCTACTGTCTTTGCGATATCACCGACTAATTTTTTGAATAATCCCATATTATCAAAAATTTAATGTTCTTACTTTTGTTTGTATTATAGCTGCCGGGAAATTACATCCCCGGCATAGTAGGAGGCATTCCCGGCATCTGTGGGGCGGTGCCTTGGAACAATGGAGCGAGTTCTGCTACATTGCCGGCAAACTCCCACTGCGCCATGCCATTCTTCCAAACGTATGACTGCTGGGTGAGCTGACCCTGCTGAACGAGCTGCTGGAGCTTGTTCCAATCGCATGGACCATACTGCTGGCCATTGATGCCAATATAATACTGTACCTGAGGAATAGCAGCACCCATTCCCGGCATCTGAGGTGCACCACCCATGCCTTTCTGACCTGGCATCTGAGGAGCTCCGCCCATCTGACCCATGTTGTTCATACCACCCATAGTCTGCTGGCGGAAGGCATTGATGCCATTATCTGTGGCATTGTTGAGAACACCAGCATTGAGGTTTGCCTGATGAGCACCCATAAAGGTCTGCTCTGTCTGGAGACGAGAAGCACGCTGCATCTCCTCACGCTGAATACGCATGGTTTCACGTTGGTTCTCCAAGTTCATGCGCTGTAACTCCTCCTGACCGCCAAGGTCGAGTTCCTGCTTTCTGCCCATGGCATCGAGATTCAGCTCAGACTGCTTCTTGAGCATATCCTGCTGAAGGTCGTTGTTGAGGTTGAAGTTGGAAATCTGGGCATTATGCTGAGCCATCATACGCTCCTTCTCCAGGTCGGCAGTGAGGGCTTTGAGTTCACGGTAACCACGGCTCTCCTTATCTACGTTGATGCCTGTGATGTCGAGACTGCGGATGGTGATGCCGAAAAGCTTTTCCACCTGTGGAGTAACACGCTGCTGGATGAGTTCGCTAATCTCAAAAATCTTGCGCTCAATCTGAACTGCAGGAATCTGAGCGTCAGAAGGGGCATTGCTAACTACACTCTTGATGAACTTGGTGAGCTGGCCACGAAGCTTGTTCTTGAAAGTCTCGTCGCTGTAACCCTCATTGCGGTTCACACTATGGAAGAGATCCATGTCCTCGATAGCATATACTACGGCACCATGTACAGATACTGGTACGCCATAATCTTGCAGACGTGGGTCGAAGACATCAAAATAAGGGATGGCGAAATTCAGCTGACTTCCCTTGCTCAGGTTGCTGAGGTTGGTCAGGTTGTTCTGTTCCACTCTTCTCGCTGCTTCCTCGGCAGCCTGTCTTTTCTCTTCTTCTACTTCCTTAGAAGATTTAAAACCAAAAAATCCCATATGTTTCAGTTTTTATGATTGTTATTATTTTTGTTATTTACTATAGAATCCCTTTGTAGGGGACAGATTATTTTGTTGTATAGATTCGCTTCGTCTTGCCCTGGGCATCTACTTCTACGAAGGTGTCTGCTCCATATTGGCGGTTTGCGTCGTGATAGTTGAATGAATATCCCGTTTCGTAATTGCCGTCGATGGTAGGTCGGCTTACCTGGTCGATGCTATCCAGCATTTCCGGTTTCAAGCCCAGCTGCTGGTACAGATGCTGCTCTACCATGTTTCGGATAGCATTGAGATTCTCATCCACATAACCACGAATCTGGTCGATGAGAGACTGGTTGCTCTTATCCTTCTGCAGCAGGCGCTGTCGCATGGTCTTCTTGAGCGGAGAGCCGTCGGCCTTGATTGGAGCTGGTGGCATCGCATCATTCTGCAGTGCAGATTCTACCACATATTCTCTGCGACGGACATGGAGCATCGGGTTGCCGTAGAGACAGAACATCAGGGCGGTGCTCATAGAGAAACAGTCATCCTCTACATGTCGGCACATGTTGAAGTAATCGCACTTAGCCTGGAGCATCGCCTTTCCGCCCGTCATACCCTTGAACTGATAGAGCGGATAGAGGCGCATCAGCACCTCGCTGCCTGTGCCCGGATTCAACAGAAGTTGGCGGGCTTCATCCGTTTCCTCATTAGAGAACATCGGAACAGGAATGAGCGAACCGGTATAGAGCAATACGCCACCTCCGTAGAGGGCGCTGAGCAACATGGAGTCGTTTCGTTTGTAACCGGCATATCGGGCTCCGAAACAAGCCACGGTATTGAAGACTCTTGCCCTGCCTTGGTTGAGGAGCGAAGGATTGAATGCTTCATCCTCACTATAGAATCCGCACATACCCTCTGCATCGGCACCATGAAGATTGAACATCAGCATATCTGCCTTGTCCAGAGACTTGCAATAGATGCTGAGGCTTTCCGAATCTTCGGTCAGCAGCTTCGGACTGATATACATTCCGTTGCGGATCAGCTCAGGATCGTCGGTATTGTAAAGAAGCGGCAGGTGCTGGGTCATCGTGCAGCTGGCTGGAATCCAGTCGCGGTTGCTGATCATCAGAACATTGCCAACAGGAATACCGCCGCCATACATTCCACTGATGTTGAAGTAGGCACCGATGTCGCTTCGGATATCCGTATCGAGCTGACCGTCTTCCAAAGGCAGACGAGCCACATTGTTGCGGGCGCAACCTACGGTGAAGTCTGAATCGCGACTATCCAGCAAATCTACGATATAGGTGCCTTCGAAGGCATAGCAGGTATCTGTAGGGATTCGCTCGCCGCCATACGGCCATGGGTCTTCGACGCGAGGGATAGGAATCACATCGTCACCTCCTATTATAAATAGGTGTAGGTCGGGACCAGCTGTCAGGTTGTTGTCTGCGATGCAGCGGGATACTGCTTCATTGCATTCTATCCAGGATGGAGTTTCGTGGGTGGAATCCAGTCCATATTGCGAGATGTCGAGAAATGTCCAGTACATCTGCTGGTCGTAGGCATTCTGTATGAAGTCGTTGAAGACATCATATACTTCCTGGATGGAGCAACCGTATTTTCTAGCCAGTGCATTGCCATCTGTCAGGATGATGCCGTAGTGGTCTTCCAAGGGGTCGGGCTGGTCGATTGGTTCATCGGCTGTTCTTGCTTCTGATGCCATCTGCACGGCTTCCGGCTGTGGAGCCGCCTTGCTTTGTCCCGGCATAGGAGGAACCGATGAGGCTCCCGGCATAGGGGGAGGAGTTGTACTGCCCGGCATACTTGCCATTTGAGGCTGCTGACTGATCGCATTGACGCTTCCCAGTCCCATATTGTTGGCTGCCTGCAGAGGATTGAAGCCTCTCATCTGATTGAGCTTCACGTTCTGGGCATTAAACTTTGGCATCGGAGGAGGTGTAGGCATCTGTGGTGGTACAGCCATCTTGCTCTTCTCCTTCGGGATGAATTCCGAAAGGGTTGTGTCGCAATAGAACTGATACCATTCTTCTGGCTGAGGCTTATCCTCCAACATCTCCTTTACGGCATACCATAGGGCACTTAGCGGTTCACTCATTCCGTTTTGCACGGCCTGGTCGAGATACTGGATGGTCTGCTGCATGTAGTAATCCTGCTTTCCATTCTTGTGGTAGTCGGCAAGATTATCAAGAGCCATCAGTAGGGCGATGTCGCCTTGCGGACAACCGAAACCGCCCATTCTTGGCAGAAGCACGGTGGCATTGTCGATATTGCCGGTCTTGATGAACGCTACATGAGTCCAGAAGAGTTGCCAGTAGTTATCGGTACGGGAACCGAAGAAGGCAAGGGCGCACTTGTCGGGGTACATCGAGGCAAGCAACAGATGATAGTAGAACTGGATGTTGTTATCATTCGTCATCACACGTGACAACTGCTCCAGACTGTTGAACTTGCGTTTCAGAATGTCGGTATGGTTGGTCTGGATGGCATTGAAGACCTCGGTCAGAATCTGCTCTGCCAGGAATTCGTTACCCTTGCTGCCTTGCAGGATATGGATGTTCTGACGTACCTGATCTATGATCTGGTTGGCTCTTAGGGGAGCAATATGCCATTGGATGCTCAACTGGTTGAGTTCTGCCAACTTCTGATTATCCAACTTGCCATCCTCCAGTCGTTCCTGCACAGCCTGCAGAAAGAGAGTCTCATTCTGCTGATAGATCTCAGTCTGAGTCTTCTGTGCCTCATATACAGTCTGGTTGTTAACCGTACTGTTGTTGGTGGTATGGGTTGTTGTTGAGGTGTTATAGTTGTTTTGCGTATTGTGGGAGTCGGAATGGATTCCGCCTACCACAGCCGCATCACCATCAAGTTTAATATCGCTCATAGTCTGATTACTTTATATGTTTAGACTTCTTGTTGCATTTTCTGGAGAGGGCTTACCATTGGAAAGGTGCGCCACAGTCTGGACAGTTTGGAGTGCCTGGTGCAATGTGGATGGTGTGTCCACAGTTGTAGCACTGGCATTCTATCAATTCCTGCTGAGGAGCTGCCTGTTGTGGAGCTGCTTGGCTTCCTGCTGTATTTCCACCGAGTCCGCCATTGAAGGCGTTCAGATTGTTGGCGGCAGCAGTGCTTACTTGCGAGATGTTGTTCATAGCCACATCCTGGGTATGATCTACTCGCTCCTGTTGGCGTCGGTTTTCCTCTTCCAGCTGGTTGATGCGCTGTTGCTGCTGGCTTTGCTGGGCGCCGCTGATGCCGGTGGCTGTATCTTTTATCATGCCGGCCATCTTCATCATGGCTTCCATCTGGGCATTGCTGTTCTCATGTTGCATCTGTAGCATCTGCTGCATCATTGCTTCCTTTTCTGCTGCAGTCTGTCGCAGGTTTTCGGCTTCCTTCTCGCCGTTATAGGCGTTTGCCATAGCTACCTGTGCATCTCCGGTGAGGTGGGAGAGTTGTGCGGCACGAATCTGTTCGGCGGTCATATTGGCGAAATGGTTGTCACGATTCATCTGCTCATTGCTCTGAATGGTGGCTACGTTCTCTTCGTGCTGATATTTCTGCTGGTCGAGCTGTGCCTGCATCTGAGCCATCTGCTGCAGCTTGTCCATCTGACGCTGGTGGCGGTTGGCTTCCAACTGGTCATCGTCCATTTTTTCCTGGCGGTTGCGCTCATAGGCAAGGCGGTCGTCTTCCAGTTTCTCGTTGCGTGCCAGGAGGTGGTCTTCCTTATCCAGTTCGCGTTGACGCATCATCTGCTGGAAGTCGTAATCATCCTCCTTCGCCTTGCGGTTGAAGTCGCGGTTGTATTCCTTTTCTTCCAGCATCCACTGGCGTTCACGCTCTTCATCTTCGATGCCCCAGTTGCGGCGGCGTTCCAGATCTTCACGTTCCCAGTCGTGGTCGGTACGGGAATCATCGAGTGCCCATTCTGCCTTGAGACGGGCTGTGTCGATGTTCTGCTGGCTCTGGATGCGCATGATTTCCGTGATTTCCTCACGAGGAATCTTCTTGTGTGCAAGTTCATCTTCGAGCACTTCCATTTCCTCCTGCTTGACCAGACGGTTCTTGCGGAGGTCTTCCAGGGCTTCGAACTCCTCTTCCTGGGTCTTAGCCTGGCGGATGCGCTTCTGACTTTCGAGCATCTGGACGAATTCCTCCAACTCATCATCGTGGAGCAACTGGTCTTTGTTGATGCCCTGGAGGGCATGGCGCAAATCCTCGGCGTTTTGTGCAGAAGAAATCTGCTGGGAGTTGGCCTCAACTTCCATTCGGTTTCGGAACTCTCCGGTGCGGTGCATGAAGTCGAGTTCCTTCTCTGTGTTATAGAGCTGGCGTTCTACCTGACGGAAACGCTCAAAGTCCTGGTTGCTGTCGGTGATATTCAGAACCTGAGTGCATTCTATGCCGAATACCTGTTGGTTGATCGTCTGGCGGATTTTCTCTTTCAGTACATTTACTGTTTCTGCAGTCAGTCCGGCAGACTCGTAGTTCTGGTTGCGGAGTTCCTGGCGCAACAGGGTTTCTATGGTACCATTGAGCAACTGCTGTAATTCTCTAGTTGTTACGCTGTTGCGGTCGGTAAGATAATTGGTGGCGAAGGTATGAATATCGCTGATGCTCATCTGGAGAGATACTCCAATCTGCACATCATGGATGCCCATCGGAATGGTGTATGGCTGAAAGGCAAGTTCGCCATTCTCGTTCATTGCTCCACCAAAGGTGAGGGTGATGAAACGGTTGCTGACGATATAGACCGACAGGATAGGAGCCTGGGTGATGCGGGCTAAGATGCGGGCATAATCCAGTTGGCGCTTCTTGGCTTTTTCTTTCTGTTCACCTTTCTTTTCGCCGAAGATGATGCGACCGAGCCAGTTGAAGCCACGGCCTACTTCTCCTACGATACCGAGCTGGCGGAAGGTAGGCTCAGCCTGGCGCTTGCGGTCTCGTTCACGCTTTTCGGCTTCAGCCATATCTTTCTCAGCCTTTTCTACCGCATTCTTGATAGCAGCCTGCTCTTCTTCTACAGACTTATAAAAGAGGTATGCACCTGCTGAGAGGGTTGAAACCAGCTCACCATTGGCAAAAATGATGGCGGTGCAACCTTCCTGAACGATGATACCTTTCAGTTTTTCTATTTCGTCGAGTTCCCGTTCGCTAATCTTGCGGGCGATTTCTCCTGGTTGGATATTCCAGATGGTTCTGCCTCTTACCACGTCAACACCATCCACAGCTTCCATACTGCGGCGGTCGCGGCTACGTTCAGCTTCTCTTTCGGCTGCAATCTGTGCCTGTTCAGCCTGCTGCTGTGCATTTCTGGCATCACGGATTTCCGACTGGCTTTCAGTAGCTTGCTGGTTAACGGCTCTTCTCTGTTCTTCTGCAATCTGGCGATTGAGTGCACCACCAATCATGGCGTTTGCTACAGAGCGAACGGCATTGGTGAACATACCCTTGCTGGCTTGTGGAGTCTGTAGAGCCTGAGGCATTACTGGGCGCTGAGTCTGCATCGGTTTTGGGGGCATACCTGGTGCTTGAGGTCTCATAGGTTGAGGCTTCATAGGCTGTTGAGGAGCCATAGCTTTCAGTGGTTGAGGACGTTGAGGCTTGCTAACTCCTTGTGGCTGGGTTGGAGCCTGTGGTTGCAAGTCAATAGGTTGTCCACACTTCGTACAGAATTTCATTACCGGTTGCAGCATTGCGCCGCATTTCTTGCAATATGTCATAATGGTTATTGTTTTTAAGATTAAATGACTGGTTATTGTATCAGCGCAATAAATATAGCTATTAGCAGAATCACCCAAAAGAACTTGATGAAGCATCCTATGCATCCAGTGATGCCTTCACCTAAGAGTCCTCCGAGAAATCCCAAAAGCTGTATTCCCCAGCCTAGAATGCCGAGAAGTACAAATATTCCGATTCCTATTAATATGATAAGTAGTATAGTCATATCCCCTATAAGAATAATTTCATTTACTTTATGCAATCGTTAAGAATATCAATTTACGTTGATAACTAACTCATATTTGGGTGCAAAGATATATAAAATAAATGAAACTGAATTGGTTCAAATTGGTTCAAATTTGCCTTGATTTGGATCAATTGGCCAAAAAAATGTATTTTTTTAGTGAAAAATGCCCCCAAAAGGGACTTTTTAGCATTTCTTAAACTTTTGGGAGACGTAGTTGAAGAGGTGTGTCTTTCTCCCGCTGAAGCCTGTTTACCTCTTCCTTTCCCGATTGTACTTCTGAGCTTACACCTTATTATATATAGGGGAATGCTTGCCGCAATTCCCCTCCCTTTTCTCTTATGGAATGTGGAAGCCTACCCCCCCCTTAATGTCCGTTTTCATAACTGATACTGCCCCCATGAGATAGGAGACTTGTCTAGTCCTAAATGGAGTTTCAGGAAACATAAATCCCCTATCTGCAAACTTCAACAGGTTGGGGATTTATGTTTTATATTATCTTCTTGTTTTACTAAAAACGTCGGAATGTGTGTCTGTAGTAAGCATGAGGAGTGTTAACTCCTCATCATTCTGTTCCCATACCAGCAGCCAGTCTGGATTTATATGAGCCTCCCATTCGCCTTCGTGGTTTCCGTGAAGAATATGTGGCTTGTATTCTTTTGGCAGGCATCCTTTTTCTGCCAGAATGGCTATGGCTTTTCGTAGGTCTTCTATGGGATAGCCGCGCTTTTTGCAAAGCTTTAAAGCTTTGTCAAATCTCTTAGTAGTATCAAGTTTATACATTATTCTCCTAAAATAGTATCAAACATTTCATCAACAGAATTCCAATGGGTAACTCTGCCTTTCTCCTTGTCTTCTTCGGCAAGTTCAAGATCTGTTTTCTTTGGTTTCATGACAGAAATAGAACTAACGCCATTCAGCATTTTGATAGCGTTCTTCAATTTTGTCAGCATTGCTGGATCTGATACTGTTACCAACAATTGAGGCTCGTTTATTGCTAATGTATTCATACTTACTCCTTTTTAAAAACATTCATCAATTTACAGCAGCAAAAATACGTTTTTTTCTCTAAACTACCAAGTAAATTAAAAGATTTTTTTTATTTTGGTATAGAGTACCCGTTTTTATGTGCTAACTTCATGGATTTACAGTCTCTTGGAGATATGATGGATAGAATGTCCGTTTTCAAAACTGATATTGCCCCCATGAGATAGGGGGAGAAGGTCGGTGAAAAACGTTGAAATAACGCTCTAATCCCAAAATTTACTATGTTTTTTTGGATTGTAATCCCAAAAATAGGTATAAATTTTGGGATTACGATTATTTTTCCTTATCTTTGCATCCGAAAGAAAGAAGGATTCATAACTTAAAAGAAAGGATATTTATGATACGTCGTCAAATACAAGATACAATTGAAGCCCGGATATTTTCCGGGAAGGCTATCATCGTGATTGGAGCCAGACAAGTGGGTAAGAGCACGCTGTTTAAAATGGTGCTCGAGAATCGTGATGAACCTACTCTTATGTTGAATTGCGATGAACCAGAAGTAAGAGAGTTGCTGGCAAAGGCAAATTCTTCTGAGTTGCGTCTGCTTATAGGCAACAATCTTATTGTTGTGATAGACGAGGCTCAACGGGTAGAGAATATCGGGATGGTTTTGAAACGAATCACGGATAATTTCCCAGATGTACAACTCTTGGTGACAGGTTTCTCCTCTTTTGAATTGCAGAATAAGCTCAACGAACCTTTGACAGGACGCAAGTTTGAGTACCATCTTTTCCCTTTTTCTACAGGAGAACTGATGAAGGCTCATGGACTGCTTAGTGTAAAACAAACATTAGAGAATCGGCTTATTTATGGTTCTTATCCAGATATCATGAATCATGAGACGGATGCAAAGGAGTTGCTGTATAATTTGTCTAACAGTTATCTGTATAAGGACTTGTTGAATTTAGAAAGTGTTCGGCGCCCAGCCCTGTTGTCCAAGCTGCTTACTGCCTTGGCACTGCAGGTTACAAGTGAAGTTTCATATAATGAGTTGGCGCAAACCGTAGGAACAGATAATAAAACGGTAGAGAAGTACATTGATTTGCTCGAAAAGTGTTATATCATATTCAAGTTGAATGGCTTTAGTCGCAACTTACGTACGGAGTTGAAACGTGCTAAGAAATTCTACTTTTATGATAATGGAATACGTAATGCTATTTTGCAAAACTTTGCACCTCTTGCTCTCCGGCAGGATGTGGGGGCTTTGTGGGAAAACTTCTTCATTAGTGAGCGAATGAAGGTCAATCAAAATGCTGGACGATATGTAAACAGCTATTTTTGGCGTACCAGTCAGCAGCAGGAGATTGATTATCTGGAGGAGTGTGATGGTCAGTTTTCCCTGTTTGAAATGAAGTGGAATCCTAAGCGTGCCAATACAAAGTTCCCGGCCTCTTTCCTTTCTGCTTATCAGGTGAAAGATAAGTGCATCGTTACGCCTGAAAATTGGATAGATTGGGTTATAGAGTGATAATGCTCCCCCTTTAATGTCCGTTTTCAAAACTGATACTGTCCCCATGAGATAGGGGGGAGGGGATGTATTTGCGATAGTACCGCCCTAACTATATAAAAATAGGTAGTTAGGGCGGTGTTATCGTTTATAGGTTCGCCCTAACTATGTTAAAAAAGATAGTTAGGGCGGTACTATCCTTGCAGATTTCATTTTTTTTGTTTATCTTTGCACCGATAAAATTTAGTATAAATGAAATAAAATCAGAAAGTTATGGATGCAAACGGAATAATAGGACGTGAATATGAGCAGAAACTCATTCTGGAACGTTGTAAAAGCAACAAGGCAGAACTGATAGCTATCTATGGTCGTAGGCGCGTAGGAAAGACTTTTCTGGTTCGAAAAATATTCAACGACCAGTTTGCCTTTTCCTTTATTGGTATGTATGAAGTGAGCCGTGCGGTACAGCTGGAGCAGTTTCGGATGGCGTTGGCGCAGTATGCTAAGCAGACCGTGCCCAAGCTGAAAACCTGGTTTGAGGCTTTTGCTGCTTTGCGTGAATATCTGTCGGGCTTATCTCTGCAGGAACCGATTGTTCTGTTCTTTGATGAGTTGCCTTGGATGGATACGCCCAAAAGCAATTTTATCGCAGCTTTCAGTTATTTCTGGAATTCATGGGCTTCTATGGTCCCTCAACTGAAACTTATCGTCTGTGGTTCTTCCACCACGTGGATGTTGGCTAAGTTTATAGGCGATAAGGGCGGATTGTATGGTCGCGTTACCCGGCAGATCTATCTGGCTCCATTCTCTCTGGGCGAGACAGAGCTGTTCTTAAACGAATTGAAAGGCCTTGCTCTTACCCGCCAGCAGGTATTGGATGTGTATATGATATTGGGTGGTATTCCTTATTATCTTGATATGCTGGAGCGTGGTGTGCCGTTAGATGTGTGCATCGACAGACTGTTTTTCTCGCAGGATTCGCCATTACGTGGAGAATTCGATTTCCTCTTCCGTTCCCTCTTTAATGACTCCAAGCATTATCGCAAGATAGTAGAGGTGCTTTCTGAAAAAATGAAGGGGATGACCCGTAAGGAATTGATGGATGAGTTGAAACTGAAAGGCGGTGGACAGTTATCAGAAATCCTGGAGAATCTGAAGAAATGCGATTTTATCAGGAAATATGCTACCATAGGAAAGAGTGAAAGGGATGCCCTATATCAGTTAACTGACTTATACTCATTGTTCTATACCCGTTTTGTGGCAAATAACAGTGGGCAGGATAAGAACTTCTGGAGTAACATGCGCAATTCGGGAAATAGAACAGCCTGGAGCGGTTATGCTTTCGAACAGGTATGCCTACATCATATCCCACAGATCAAGAAGGCATTGGGTATTTCTGGTGTTTTGGCGAATGTTTATTCCTGGTCCTGCCGTCCTTTTGTAGATTCTACTGGTGCAGAATGGCGAGGAGGTCAGATTGATATGCTGATAGACCGTGCTGATGGAGCTATCAATATCTGTGAGATGAAATATGCCAAGGATGAGTTTGTGATAGATGCCAGCTATGAGCAGCGGCTGCGTGACAGGATGTCTTCCTTCTCTGTGGCGACCAAGACGAAGAAGGCATTGCTGCATACTTTCATCACGACTTATGGGGTGAAGCAGAATATGCATAGTGGATTGGTGAATAGTGAGGTAAGGATGAATGATCTCTTTGGATAAATGGTATTTTAATGTCCGTTTTCAAAACTGATACTGCCCCCATGAGATAGGGGGCAGGTCGGTGAAAAACGTTGAAAAATCGCCTAGAACCATCTCTTCTTCATTTTCTTTAAGAAATTCTTGGTGATAGGGAAGCCGGAGGCATCACCTATTACGGAGTCGGTATGGCAGAAGGGACATTCGGCTGTAGGCGGCTCATCAGGAAGGTAATCCGTGATTTCGGATGGCGAGAAGATTTCGCCGCAGAAGAAACAGCCGCACTTTTCTGACTTCTCTATCTGTTCCTTGTTGCTGAAGCTGCAATCGTGAGCCTGGCGGAAGATCCTGTCTTTCTCCTCCTCTTCTTTCTGCTTTTTCTCAGCCTTTTCCAAATACCCCTTGAATCGTCTCTGAAGATAGAGCGGCACATGATAGTGAGGGGCGAAGACATACAGCGACGGAACGTGGTCGTGGTATTCGTAGCCGGGACCATCTATCACGGTATAGCTGTCATCCGTTTCATCGTATGGCAGTTCATCCAATCCCCTTTTATCCTTGGCAGCCTGGTTTCTCTCCCAGATCCATTCGGTGGTAAGCGGAGTTCCGACAACGATGGCAAGTTTCACCTCATCGCCACGATATACTTCCACGATGTCACCTTTCTGGAATCTAATCTGTTCTGCGTTTCTGCCTCGGAAGGTCTCGTCAGGATGACGGTTGTATGCAGGCAAATCGCAGACTCCGGGATAGTAAATGCTGAAACGCGAACAGCAGTAAGACTGGTCGATCAGTTTTCCTTCCCCATCATACATCCTTTCCGAAAGACATTCGCGGTCGTAGTGCAACAGTCCCATTGGAATCTCCGAGATATAATAGCAGAAGGTATCCAGCGGATAGTCGTCTTCCTCCTTCATCTTCTTGCGGTAAAGGACATCCTGGTGCATCAGTCTCTCTGCCTCCTCCAAAGTTGTGGTGAAGGCTTGCGGACAATAGGTGTTCACCTTATATTTCGGATAATGTGAACGCTTTTTCTCCTCCAGCTCTTCTGTTTCTAATACTTCGAGCTTGAAGATGGCAGGAACATCCCGATGCTGTGGATGTTCAGCCAATTGCTTGAATTCTTCGTATGTCATGGGATGGTTATCTTAAGAAGTGAAGGTCAATCTTGGGTCTAAGTTCAGGTATTCTGATGCCTTCAGAGTCTTTGCCTTCTTGATTGTTAAGATTCCTTTTGCTGATAGTTTTATGAATTTTCAGTTTTCTCATGTCCGACTTGCCGTTAGCTTTATGGTTACACCAAGGCTTGGGATATGCATGTCTTTTTTTGTATCTCGTGCCATCGCAGTTCTGGATAAAGATTTCCAATACTAATCCACCCATTTGACAATCATGCGGAATGTTGACGGCACGGCGCAGAATGTCGCTTTCATAGAAGATGCTGCCATCCTTCTTGCAGAGCAGCATATCCACATGGTCTGGCATTTCCATGTCAGAGCCAGGCTCAGAGACCTGCGGATTGAAATCTGCAAACTCCTTTTTGACATACTCATTGATAATGTTGGACAGTTTTTCCACATCGATACCTGCGTAATGCTCGTAGTTATAACTGATAGTGCATAAAGACATTTTTGCTGCCATATTATTCCCTTTCCTTTGTTTGTTAAAGTGATATTTCAATACTCATCTCGAAGTTTTCGGGCTTGATTTTCATGATGTCTTCCACCGTGAAGATGGAGAGATAGTTGAAATAATGGCTGAAAGCCCAGTTGAGCGAAACATGATATTTCTCCCAAATTTCATTCCAGAGTTGTCCGATGCTATTTTCTCTAAATTTATACAAGACTTGAAAGCATTTCCCTCTATTTTTGTAATCCCTTTTGGGAATTTTAATTCTTTCAGTGAAGTGCAAACTCCAAATGCATTGTTGCCAATTACTGACAGTCTGTTACATTCTGAAAGATTGACATTTTTCAAATCGAAGCATCCAAAGAATGCTCTTTCTTGAATGTCTATGATACTTGAGGGAAGTTTTGCTTCGTCCCTATGAATATACTTAGAAGCGTTTTCTCTATCTATGATGGTGGTAGTTTTAAAAATATTTATTTTCATATAACCTCAGTTTAAAAGATTAAACATATTAAGACGAATGCAACAAGGATGATCCAAAAGAATTTACAGAAGCATCCGATGCACCCTGTGATGCCTTCACCTAGGAAAGAGGCGATAAATCCCAAGGCTTGCACACCCCAGCCAATTAAGCCAAGGATGACAAAAGCAATAACCAATATGCCTATGATTCCCAGTATAGCCATCATGTCTTTTATGCTGTTATATCGTTATTTCTTGGTTACGGTTCCGCTATGCGAGCGAACATAAGTACCCATGGAGGTACTCATGATGATGTCGCTCCCCTTGGTGATGATGTCGAAAATCTCGGCGCCATTGCATCCACAGCAGAAACTCCAACTATTGCTACCCATCGTGGCTCTTTGAAGCTCGGTAGGCTTGTCTGGATTAATGCGGTAAATAAAATTACCTTCTTTTACAGTTGTTGCCATAATATAGTGTATTTAAAATCTAAGTTCTGAGGTCACTTTTGCCTTTCGGATTCTTTCAAGAGTGGTGTAGGTCTGGCCTTGTGTGAAGGCTATACGTCTTCCTGTCTTTCCGAAAGAATCATTTTGAATGGCAGGTGAGAATTCTTCTATTTTCTTGAGCTTGAAGAATGTTCGTTTCTCCGGTTTGTATAGAGGTTCCTTTTTAGCAAAGTACTCTTCTGGAACATATTCTTTTAACTCTCTGATATCTACATTTTCTAGCTTTTTTTCAATTTCAAAGAGATATTGGATTTTTTGTGCGTAATAGAATGCTAAGTATTTGGCATTCTTGAAGCTTCTGCCGCCTTGACATGCATAGAAATTATATTCCAAAGCAATAGGCTCACCCCATCTTCCGCCTACTATGATGACGCGGTTTTCGTGATCATCATATAAACCTAATGAGGTAATAAGAAGCTCAAACTGTTCTATGAGATAGCTGAGGACCGGATTTGGAACATCTTGCTGATAATCATTGAGGATATTCATCAGGGTGGTCCAATTCGTCCAAATTATCTCTTGGGGAAGAATTCTGGTCGTTAGTCGTGTGTAGTGATATAGATGAGTTTATTGCGTTCATCTCTGTCTTCGACAATCAACTTCTTGTGATTTTCTAGTTGGGTTAGATTGATGACATCAAACAGTTTGCTTTCAATATAAATGTTGAAAGCATAGTTGCAAGAGATTAAACCATCTGGTATACTATGGATGTCTGTGTCGTCAATATGACTTTGGGTTTCAATCTTTAATGTTTTTTCTGGCAGTCCATTTCCTTCATCAATTCGCTGAAGAATTTCATCTAACAAACTGCCTCCCCCACAATCTGTTTCTAAGATTTTGAGGAGTGCCGATGTTACTTGATTCTCTTTCTGAGAATAAGCTCCAAAGACTGATTGTTCTGTGATATTCTTACTCATTTACTTTTTAGATTATGATTTTTTAATGTTTGTCGTGTTTATCTCAACGGCATTGCAAATATAGTCATTTTTGTGGAGAATTTCAAGCGGAAACGAAAGTTTTAGTATTCTTTAAACTTTGACGATTGGTTCAATTTGGTTTAAGTTCATTCTTCCCGAGCTTACACCTTATTATATAAGGGAAACGGTTGTTGCAAATGAACTCTTTTTTCTCTCATAAAATAAGGAATCCTACCCCCCCCTTAATGTTCGTTTTTAAAACTGATACTGCCCACATGTGATAGGGGAGGAAGATACCTTAGCTATTCAATGTTTATCATTTTTGCCAATTGCAGAAAGTATTTGTTGGACCAGATAGTCATATCTTTTGGATTCTTTATAAACGGCATCACATCTGCTTTTACCTGTTTGATATGTTGTAAGAGTTTTAATATTGTGCGTATGGATGTTGCCTTTTTTCCTATATTTGCATAATCTTCGAATATCTTGTGATTGAGCTGGTAGAATCTGTCCATATCAAATTTTAGATTTTCTTCCAGAAACTCTAATGCTTCCTTCTTGTATCTCAGTTTGATACCTGGCAGGTTGGCTATCAAATCATATCAAAGCGGTCTTTGCCATGGCTGTGCGGGATGGGACCGCCTGGGGATAGCTTGCTATGGGGACGCCTTACTATAGCTTGCTGATTGGAACCGCTGAGTATCTCTGAATCACAATGCAAAGATACGAAATCGGTGAGGAGGCAACTCACAGTTGCTCATACTTGCTCACAGTTGCTCATACTTTTTCATAGATTCTCTTTGCTCTGGTGTTTGTAAGCCCTTTTACATGCCTTGCTTGGTATCACTTCTAAATACCTGGCTTGTTTGATTTTTAAGGGCTTTATGATTGGATTGCGGTTCGTAAGCCAGGGGATTACGGGGCGTAAGTCCCTGACTTTTGTGTCGTAAGTGCCTGACTTTTGCACCGTAAGTCTTTGACTTTTGATTCGGAAGTAACCTGCTTCTGGATGACAGGGTGACACTTATGACAGTGATTTCTGAAGATTTACTCTCGCGCGGGCAGGCAGGAAAAATCAAGCCGAAAGTTCCTGCCTGCCCGCGTGCGAGGCGAAAAGTTGAAAAACTAGTGTCATCGTGTCACCGTGAACAGAGCAGAAGATGTTTGGTATCGCTCTTTGGCTTCAGACACAAATCCCCCCTGTCTCCGCCTCCGTTAGCTTTCGGAAGTAGAGATCCACAAATTACTGTTTTTGTCGTGGCGCCTCCAAAGTGGTAATCTTTTGCAAAGATAGGAAAAATAAAATAAATGAGAGTTCCCACTATGGGAACTCGTAATGATATTTATTGATTTTTAGAATCTTTTAAATGATAAATGCTAGAATTTATACTCGATTCTCGCAAGTTGTAGAAGGAATTGGGGTGGTATCGCATTTGCAAATATATATGAAGTTCCGAAAAATGAAAATCCCCAACCTGCTATGGGAAAGCTGGTTGGGGAAATTATGATAGATTTTGCTTCCATCAGAAAATATCCGATTGTGAATTACAATGGATACTCCTCGAAAGCGTAGAGTACAGTGCTCAAATAACGCTCGCCGGTATCTGGCAAGAGGGCTACAATCTTCTTGCCCTTATTCTCAGGACGCTTCGCAATCTCGGTGGCTGCAAAGGCGGCGGCACCTGATGAGATTCCTACCAGCAGACCCTCGGTCTGAGCCAGGTCACGACCTGCCTTGATAGCATCATCGTTCTGAATATCCAATACCTCATCGATATATTCTGAAGAGTAAGTCTCTGGAATGAAACCGGCACCGATGCCCTGAATCTTGTGAGGACCGCTCTGTCCGCCGTTCAATACAGGCGATGTGACAGGCTCTACGGCAATCACCTTCACGTTAGGATTCTGCTCTTTCAGGTACTTGGCGATACCTGAAATGGTTCCGCCTGTTCCTACACCGGCTACGAAGATATCAATCTCGCCATCGGTATCTGCCCAGATTTCTGGTCCAGTTGTGGCATAGTGCTTGGTAGGATTGGCTGGGTTGGTAAACTGTCCCAGAATCACAGAGCCTGGGATGGAATCGCGGAGCTCCTCGGCAGCCTTGATGGCACCAGGCATTCCGTCCTTACCGCTGGTCAATCTCACTTCTGCGCCGTAAGCCTTCACCAGGTTTCTGCGCTCCACACTCATGGTTTCTGGCATGGTGAGGATGAGGTGATAGCCCTTTACGGCTGATACCAGAGCCAAACCTACACCCGTATTACCGCTGGTTGGTTCAATGATGGTGGCACCTGGTTTCAGAATACCCTTCTGCTCGGCGTCTTCGATCATCGCAAGTGCGATACGATCCTTTACGCTTCCGCCAGGATTGAAGAATTCTACCTTGGCAATCACAGGAGTCTCCAAACCCTTGGATGCTGAATACTTACCCAATTCTACCAATGGGGTCTTACCGATTAAATCAGTAATCTGCTTATATATCTTTGCCATAACTGTACTCTAATTTAAATCATTAATATTTTTACTTTACGTAAGTAAATGCTTCATCGAGTGCCTCAATCAGGTCGTCGATGTTCTCGATACCGATGCTCAATCGAACGGTAGAAGGATAGATGTGCTGCTCCTCCAACTCCTCTGGGCTCAACTGAGAGTGGGTGGTTGTTGCTGGGTGGATAACCAGTGACTTCACGTCGGCTACGTTAGCCAGCAAAGAGAAGATGCGCAGGTGGTCGATGAACTCCCATGCCTCTTTCTCGCCGCCCTTGATATCGAAGGTGAAGATAGAACCACCGCCGTTAGGGAAGAGCTTCTTGTAAAGTTCATGATCTGGATGAGAAGGAACGGCTGGGTGATTAACCTTAGCCACCTTAGGATTGTTCTCCAGATACTCTACCACCTTCAATGCATTCTGAACGTGACGCTCTACACGGAGGCTCAATGTCTCCAAGCCCTGAAGAAGAATCCAGGCATTGAATGGAGAGATGGTTGCACCGGTATCACGAAGGATGACCGCACGGATTCGGGTTACGAAGGCTGCTGCTCCGGCTACATCTGCGAATACGGCACCATGATAAGATGGGTCTGGCTTAGCGAGAGTAGGGAACTTGTCGGCATTTGCCTTCCAGTCGAACTTACCGCCATCTACGATGACACCACCGAGAGATGAACCATGACCGCCGATGAACTTGGTTGCTGAGTGAACCACGATATCTGCTCCGTGCTCGATAGGACGGATGAGGTATGGGGTGCCGAAGGTGTTGTCGATAATCAATGGGATGTTGTGGCGATGAGCAATCTCTGCCAACTTATCGATATCGGTTACATCAGAGTTCGGATTTCCGAAGGTCTCTGCATAGAGTGCCTTGGTATTGTCCTGAATGGCAGTCTCTACTTGCTCGAAGTTGCGAGGATCCACGATGGTGTAGCTGACACCCTGTGTGGATAATGTATGAGTGATGAGATTATAAGTACCACCGTAGATATTGTCGGCAGCTACGATGTGGTCGCCGTTCTGAAGGATGTTCTGCAGAGCGTAGGTAACTGCTGCAGCACCAGAAGCGACAGCCAAACCTGCTACACCACCCTCGAGGGCAGCTACACGGTCTTCGAATACACCCTGAGTAGAGTTGGTCAAGCGACCATAGATGTTACCTGCGTCACGGAGTCCGAATCTATCGGCAGCGTGCAGAGAGTTGCGGAATACATAACTTGTGGTCTGGTAGATAGGCACCGCACGAGCGTCGGTAGCTGGATCTGGATTTTCCTGACCTACATGCAACTGAAGTGTCTCAAAGCGAAGTTTCTTTTCTGTACTCATAATCTATGTCCTTTCTTTAATTTTACGTTAATATTCAATCTTATTCATTTATATAAATCTGTCGCCCAGTTATCCAGTCATGATTGGCATCAGACTGTTTGTTCTGATTGACGCTGCAAAGGTACGGCGATTTTTTGGATTCTGAAATAGCATATGAGTAGTATTCCTGCTACCACGTTTGTGGTATTCGGGTGTTTTTTTCGATTTTTTGAGAGAAATTACAGTCTAAATCCTAAGCCGATGGTCATCGGGTAGCACTCGGGAGCCTTGGTCTTGTTGAGCAGCGGGGTTACTCCGGCACGGGCGTAGAGCATCACTCCTGAGTAGCCGGCACGGGCTTCCAGGTTCAGGCCGATAGGGTTGAGGTTGATATCGCCCGTTTCGGTATGCTTGTGCTTGCCTATGAAGTAGCGGGAATGCTCGTGCCAGCGGTATTCTACCGATGGACCTAACGCCAGGAATGCATCATGGCATCCTATGCGCTTCTGCCACTCCAGCATGATAGGCAGGCGGAGCACATTGTAGCTGATATAGCTTTTCTTCAGCGTCTCGCCATCTATCGGAGTCATTGTCGATACCCCGTTTTCGGTGCTTAATACATAATTGTCCTTGAAATGGTGGTGTACCTGTCCGATGGAGAGAGAGGAGGTGAGTGCCATTTCGTTGGAAAGGCGGAAGCAGAGACTGGTGAGGGTGATGCCCCATTCCCACGACTTGGAGTCGCGACTGTGCATCTCGTTGTTGCCTCCCATGCTTCCCCTGCTGCCTGGCAACTGGCTGCAGCCGAAGAAGAAGGTTGGATAATGACTCTCCAGACTGCGCTTGCGCTTGCTCAGGGTCTGAGGGATGAAAGGCGAGGTGACAAATACCTTTTCTACTTCCTGACCATCTACGAATTGGGTTTCGGAAATCTTGGTCATCTCGTTGCCGTTCATCTTATATATCTTCACAGAAGTCTGTTCACCATCCTGCTTGATGACGATGTTCTGGTCGTTCACTCTGATTGTGGTGTCGTTAGCCTCTACAGAGGCTGGTGCACTGTTGCTGTTGGTTTCAGCAAGGGCGACGGCTGGCATCATGGCAGCCATCATCATTACGTTTTTGATATTCATAATACAATATTTTATGTTGTTTCTTATTCTTATTGAGAAGATTCCTGTAGGAAGATGTTGCTTCTATCTTCTGGAATAGCAGAGTTGCATGATATCTTCGGGCGACAGGTCGCCTTCTATATAAATCACGGTTCCCTTGCTTTTACTCGGGTTACTGAAGAGGATGAAGCGGTTGTCGCCATTGCTCAAGGGTGTCATCATGTAATAGCCGCTCACCATCTTGCCATTCTCCACCACCTCTCTGATTTTTTTCGCAGCCTTGCGGTCGGACTTCAGATAGTGGGCTATTTCCGTGGCATGGTTCTTATATACCAGGCTCTTGTATATCTTGAGCCTGTAACCTTTGAGTTGCGCATTCTGCATCGTAACCATCTTGCATCCCTTGGCGTGTCCGAAGCGTTGGAATATGCTTTTTACGTACAGCCCCTCCTGGGCATTAGCCGAAATCGAGGCTACCACGATAAGAAGCAGTCCGATGAAGAAACGTTTTATCAAGTTGCATCGTTTCATATTCTATACCTTATTATATATATTATACTTTATAGTTTGAATGATTGTTTCATCTAAAAGATGAATTTATTGTTTCATCATATCCAGGGCACTGAATGGATCTTCGGAATCTGCCGAAACATCTTCCAGGGCATCCAGGGCTTCGTTATGAACGAACTCCTGGTCGGTATAAACCTTTCCATCGATAACCGCATAACATTCAGGCTGAGGCTGGGCTATCTTCTGGATGCCCACAATCAGGAATGCGATGATAGCGGCGGCTGCCACAGAAGTGCCGAAATATTTGAGCCATCTGCTACGAGAAGCTTCCTTCTTTGGGAGTTCTTCCTTCTCGATATCTTTTTTTTCGAAATCCTCCTCCTTCTCTTCTTCTTTTAGAATTAGAGAAAGATTCATCTGTTCGAATCCTATATAGCTGAAGAGGGCGCGATAGGATTCCCATTCTTCAGGAATATCATTGCCATGCTCTTCGAAATATTTTCTGAGCGTTGCCTCTTCCTCATTGGATGTGGCACCATCCATATACTTGTCGAGCAAGTCCTGTATCGTCTTGAATTCATCGATATCCTTGAATTCATCGATTCTTTTTATTTTATCGTTCATATTCTTTCCTCCTTCTTTATTTTGTTCTGTTTTGTTTCACGATATTCATATAGGTCTCTCTGATTTTGAGTCGGGCTCTGGAGAGATTCTTTCGGAGATTATCGGCAGTGCATCCCGTTATCTGCATGATTTCATCGGCAGTATAGCCTTCTATCTCCTTCATGCGGAATATCTGCTGCTGCAAGGGCGGAAGCTGTGCCACTATCTGTCTGATGAGGTTTACCTCGTCCCGTTGCTCTGCCCGCCGGTCTTCTATGGGTACTTCCATTACCTTGTCGGTGGTGAAGTTCCGCTCCTCATGTCGGCACTGGTCATAAAACTTGTTGCGCATGATAGTGATGGCTAGAGCCTTGAGGTTATCTTCTGCCTTGATGTCATGGCGCATGTCCCACAGCCTGAGCATGACTTCCTGCACGAGGTCTTCGGCATTGTCGTCACTCTCAGTCAACCTTAGCGCATACGCTTTCAGGTCGCTGCGCATCGGTAGGATAATATGGTTGAATTCTTCTGTTCTCATAACCTTTACACTCTATAGACGTATGAAATTGAAAAATCGGACATCTAAGAAGAAATTTTTTCAAATAATGCTTTCTTTTTTCAAAGAAAAATGTTATTTTTGCAGTCATAAACATAAAATTTAGCAATCGAAAACATTATAACACTGAATGGCTTATGGCATCAATTGTTTCTATTATTCCCATCGTGTTGCTGTTCATCCTGATGCTCGGCTTCAAGATGGCAGGTCATAAAAGCGCCTTGCTGACGCTCGTAATTACCGTGCTGCTTGCTCTCTTCGCTGCTTCGCAGCTGGGCATGATTGCCCCGGAACATGCGGAGGATAGCGTGATCGCCCTGACGGGATGGGCGGTGGTGGAAGGCATCCTGAAGGCGGTATTCCCGATTCTCATCATCATCCTGATGGCTATCTACAGCTATAATATCCTCGTGGAAAGCAAGCAGATAGAGGTGATCAAGAGGCAGTTTACATCGATTACCGATGATAAGGGACTGCTCGTGCTGCTCCTCGTATGGGGATTCGGCGGACTGCTCGAAGGTATGGCGGGCTTCGGAACGGCGGTGGCGATACCTGCTGCCATCCTCATCGGACTCGGATTCAAACCGATGTTCTCGGCTCTGGTATCCCTGATTGGTAATACCGTGGCTACGGGATTTGGTGCTGTGGGTGTACCGGTTACTACGCTCTGCAATGAGGTGGCTGAAAGCGGATCGGCTTCGGCGGCACAGATTTGCGAGACTTCGGCATTCGCCATTATCCAGCTGTCACCTCTCTTTATCCTCCTGCCTTTTATTATCTTGACGCTTACCGATAAGCATAATCTTATCAAGAATCTCATCATCGCCCTCTGGGTGGGAGTGATTTCCGTGATAGTGCAGTTTGTCTGCGGCTATTATCTCGGTTCCGAGACTCCAGCCATCATCGGTTCGCTGGCAGCCATTATCGCCATCATCGCATACGCCAAGGTATTTGCCAGAAAGAGCAAGGTGCAGGATAAGGAAACCTTTACGCTTGCCGAAAGCCTGAAGGCATGGAGCGTTTACCTTTTTATATTGATATTTATCCTGGTTTCCGGAGCACTCTGTCCTCCGGTCAATGCTTTCCTCAAAAGTCATCTGGTGAGTGCGGTTCATCTGCCTGTGCTCGACAGCACCTTTAAGTTTGGCTGGATTTCCAATGCAGGACTGATGCTCTTCCTGGGTGCTACGATTGGTGGATTGATTCAGGGATTGAGCCTCAAGAGATTGATGGTGATTCTTGCCCGTACCACGGTGAATCTTCGTAAGACGGTGGTGACCATCTGTTCGCTGATAGCCCTGGCAAGTGTGATGAACTATTCGGGAATGATTACTGCCATCGCCTCAGGACTGGTGGCAGTAACGGGAGATTTCTATCCTCTGGTTGCGCCGATGATTGGTGCCATCGGAACCTTCGTTACGGGGTCTGATACCTCTTCGAATATCCTCTTTGCCAAGCTCCAGGCTCATGTTGCCAATCAGTTGGGTATGACGGGGCAGAGCACATTCTTTGGTATGGAGGGTGGTCAGGAAAACTGGCTGGTTGCTGCCAACACCACGGGAGCCACGGGTGGCAAGATGATCAGTCCGCAGAGCATCGCCATTGCTACTGCAGCCTGCGATATGGAGGGAAAGGATGGAGAGATTCTCCGCTCGGCCATCCCATACGCCCTACTTTATATCGTATTGGGCGGACTGATGGTTTACTTCGGTTGCTGATCTTCTTTTCTTATATAAAAAACTGTCCTCATCTGTTATCTCAGATGGGGACAGTTTCAGTTTTATAAATCGACATTATATCTTTTAAGCATGTCTTTTCTCGTAAGCCAGACTGTGGTCGTGCTTGTCGATATCATTTTTTGATTTGCTCTTTACCACGAGCCATACACCGGAGAAGATGAGGATGGCCGCAATCGCCTGCATACCCTTGAATACGGCGAGACCCACGATAACACTCACGGTAACCGATACCAGCGGCTGCACATAATTATATACACTCACCACGGTAGGGCGCAACGTCTTCTGACCAATCATCATGCAGATGTAACCCAGAAAAGTGCCGAAGAAGATGACGTAGCCCGTTTCCCACCAGGTGCTCATCGGAACCTGGGCGAAAGGAATGTCCGATACGTGTCCTATCGTGAAAGGCCAGATGAAGAGGGTTGCCCAGGTAAACATCCACTTGTTCACCGTGAAGAGCGAATACTTCTGAACCAGCGGCTTGAAGAGTGCCAGATAGAGAGCGAACGAAAGCTGTGCCGAGATGCAGAGCAGGTCGCCCCAGATATTTCCTACCTTAGCATTGCCAGCCGTAGCACTCGTCAGGATGATGATACAGGCTCCGCTGCATCCCATCAGCACACCGATAGCCTTCTTCCAGGTGATAGGTTCCTTCAGAATCAGGAACGAGAGAATCATGGCGAAGATAGGCATCGAAGTAGTCATGATGCTGGAGTTGCTTGGCGAGGTGAGACTCAGACCGATGGTATAGCAGCATTGGTTGCATACCAGTCCGAATATGCCGGCACCTGCCATCTTGATGATGTCCTTGGTAGGGATATGTTCTCTTTTGGTGAAGAATGATGCTAT
This sequence comes from Segatella copri, assembly GCF_019249795.2. Classification (NCBI taxonomy): domain Bacteria; kingdom Pseudomonadati; phylum Bacteroidota; class Bacteroidia; order Bacteroidales; family Prevotellaceae; genus Segatella; species Segatella copri. The sequence goes on along the minus strand of NZ_CP156891.1, from coordinate 1,517,875 downwards.
CCAGAAGAGGAGGGCACCACCCAATACACGGAAGCTCACCAGGTCGATGCCGTCGATGCCGTGAAGCATGGCATCCTTGCCTACGGGAGCCATCAGTCCCCAGAATGCGCCGGAACAGAAGAGGCACAGGTGGGCGATAAGAGGTCGTTTGTTATCCATTTTTTCCTTATTTCTATTTAAATCTTCCTATTTTTGAATAAAATCGAGTGCAAAGGTACAAAAATTCGAGGAATTTTGCTATATTTGCGGTATATTTTTTGAAACTTAAAGGAGTTAAGAAGTTAAGACAATAGTCTTTTTCCGTTCTTGACTATTAAAGATAGGAGATTATTCTTATGCAGAAATATGCTGATTATATCAAACAGATAGAGATTGAATCTCTCTGGAGCGGTACCAAACATATTCTTTGGAACCTCGACCGCCGTGTCAATATCCTGAGTGGTGTAAACGGCGTGGGCAAGAGTACTATATTAAATAAGGTGGTAAAGGGTCTGGCGGCTGGCGGTGAATTCCCTAGTCACATGATCAAAGGTGTGCATCTGAAGGTGGAGCCGGAGGAGGCAAAGTGGATTAGATATGATGTAATCCGCTCGGTAGATAGACCATTGATGAATGCCGAGATGATCAACAAGATAGACCTTACCCTGGTTACCGAACTCGACTGGCAGCTCTTCCAGCTGCAGCGCAAGTATCTGGATTACCAGGTGAACATCGGCAACCGCATCATCGCCGTCTTGCAGAGTGGCGAACCGGATGCAGCCTTCAAGGCTCAGAAACTGAGTGAACCGAAGAAGATGTTCCAGGATATGGTAGATAATCTTTTCAAGGATACCGGCAAGACCATCATCCGTACTGCCAACGAAATCCGCTTCAACCAGATAGGCGAGCAGCTCTCGCCTTATCAGCTCTCGGCTGGTGAGAAGCAGATTCTTGCCATCCTCCTCACCGTGCTGGTGGAGGACAACCAGTCATACGTCCTCTTTATGGATGAGCCGGAAATCAGTCTTCACTTCGAATGGCAGAAGCTGCTCATCGGTCTGGTGCTGCAGCTTAATCCGAATATCCAGATCATCATGACCACCCACAGTCCTGCTGTGGTCATGGATGGATGGACCGATAGGGTGACGGATGTGAATGATATTACGATTTCGTAATGTTGAATGTTAAGTGTTGAATGTTGATTTTTTCAGCTTATGGCTAAACGTTTAACCGATAATATCAATTCCCAGTTCTTCGAGGCAGCCAACAGGATGACCTCGAAGAAGGCTCGGCGCAAGATTGTGGCTTACGTCGAGAGCTACGATGATGTCTTCTTCTGGCGTTCTGTACTGGGAAAGTTTGAGAATGAAAAACGCTATTTTGATATCATGCTGCCTACCCGTAACCAGCATTTAGACCGAGGCAAGAAGGCTGCTATCTCCAGTATGCTGAAGGGAGTAGGTAGGGATATGATAGCCTGTGTAGATGCCGATTACGATTATCTGCGTCAGGGCTCAACCGAGTCTTCCCAGCAGATGTTGGAGAATCCTTACATCTTCCATACCTATGCCTATGCCATTGAAAACTTCCAATGTTATGCCAGAGGATTGCACGAAACCTGTGTGATGGTGACGCTCAACGACCGTCGCATCTTCGATTTCGAGCGTTTTCTTGAGTCCTATTCCCGTACCATCTGGCCCCTCTTCTTATGGCACATGCTGTTCTATGTGCGTCATCGCAAGATGTCGATGCATTTTGATATGGCAGAGTTTGATAAGGTCATCATGCTGCCTTCTGTCCGAATCCAGGATCCTAAATGGGCGATAGATTATTTGGGAAAGAAGGTGCGGGCAAAGCTGTTCCAGCTGGAGCGCCGCTTTAAGAAGTTTAAGGATGAGTTGGATGAAATGGCTCTTTACCTCAACAATCTGGGTGTAAACGAGAGCAATACCTATTTATATATACAGGGTCATCATCTCTTCGACCTGGTAGTTAGTCCTATCGTCCAGAGCGTTTGCGATGCTTTGCGCAACGATAGGGAGAATGAAATCCGCGACCGTGCCCTCCATTCCGAGCAGGCTCGCACCGAAATGGCATGTTATGAGAATAGTCTGGGCAAGGTGAAGATGATGATGAAGAAGAACACCTTCTACCAGTTCTCTCCCGAATTCCAGAAGATACAGGCGGATGTGGAAAAGTATTTGGAAAGGTAAAAAGGATATTTAAAGGTAAAAAGGTAAAAAGAAAGCAGGCAGATGACATCCCGCCAGGCTCTTTTTACCTTTTTACCCTTTTACTTTTTTACCTTTAAAAAACCTCCAGGAACTTTAGGGTTCCTTCTATCTTCAATGTCTTGGTGCTGGCAGGAACTACGATGCTCTCGCCGCCCTGGAGCGTAATCTCGTTACCCTCGTTGTCGGTAATCTTAGCCTCACCCTTCAAGCCAATCAGAATCACGAAGCTGTCCAACTCTGAATAATCCAGCGTCATTGGCTCATCGAGATCATAAACGGCTGTGGTGAAGTAAGGGCACTGCACCATGCTTACACCCTGGTTCTTGGCAGGAGTGTAGTGCTGGCGATAGTCTGGCAATACGGTGTAGTCAATGCACTCGGCAGCTTCCTTGGTGTGGAGCTGGCGATAGTTGCCATCCTTGTCCTTGCGCTTGAAGTCGTAGATGCGATAGGTAACATCGCTGGTCTGCTGAATCTCGACAACGAAACAGCCTGTTCCGATGGTGTGGATTCTGCCGGCTGGGATAAAGAAACAGTCACCTTCCTTCACGTTATACTGAGCCAGGGCATCAGTGATGGTATCATTCTCCACCATCTCCTTGTACTGCTCAGGAGTAATCTGCATCTTCAAGCCGTTGTAGAGCTTGGCATCCGGCTCGCATGGCAGCGCATACCACATCTCGGTCTTGCCGCGTTCCTTACCTTGCTTCTTGGCAATTTCATCATTAGGATGCACCTGGATAGAGAGGTCGCGGTTGGCATCGATAAACTTGATGAGCAGTGGAAACTCATTGCCGAAACGCTTGTAGTTCTCTTCTCCGAGGAAGCTTCCCTTCCGTTCTGCAACAACCTCGTTGAGGCTCTTGCCCTGCATCTCGCCATCGGCTACGATGCTTTCATTTCCTGGTACTCCAGAGATTTCCCAGCTTTCTCCCACATTCTCTTGCTTTACGTCGAGATGTTTGAAAGTGATAATCTTACTGCCACCCCAGATGGTGGATTTTAATAGCGGTTGAAATTTTAATGGTTTCATTTTTACCTGTATTTAGTTTATAAATGTACTCATAAGTACGGTTTCTTACTCTCGGGTAAGGCTCTTGCTGAACCTATACCTTATTATATATAACGCTTTTTGTGCGAAATATACTTAGTCTAGTAAGCGTATTTCTTACTTCAAATATCAACTTCTCTTTTATTTTCTAACTCCCCCTCTGGGTATGTTAGTTCTCTCTCCAGAATGCTGGCGTTAAGATAACCAGCACACTGAATATTTCCAGACGACCGATGAGCATCATCAGCGAGCAGAACCATTTTGCCACATCCGGCAGTTCGCTCCACGACATGGTTGGTCCGATTTCCGTACCCAGCGTAGGTCCCACATTACCCACACAACTCAGGGTGATGGTGATGGCATTGGTATTGTCGATGCCCATGGCTATCATCGTGAACGATATCACCAGACAGATGATGAGATAAGTGGTGAGGAAGGCAAGCAGCGTAACACGCTTCTGCATCGGTACGTTCATACCATCAATCTTCAATGGCAGCACGGCGTTAGGATGCAGAATCTGGCGGAATTCATTCTTCACCATTCTTACCAGCATCACGCCACGGATACATTTCAAACCTCCACTCGTACTGCCCGAGCAGGCTCCGAAGAACATGCAGGCTGCCAATACCACCCAGGTAACGTGAGGCCACACAGCAGCATCGTCGTTAAATAATCCCGTGGTGGTGATGAATGATACCACCTGGAAGATGGCGCTGCGGAAGGCATGTTCCACATCGTAGTTGCGCATCGCTATCAGCTCTACCATGATGAAAGCCGTGAAGGCTGTAACGAGGAGCATATAGAACTTAAACTCAGAATTCTTGAACAGATCTTTGATCTTGAATTTGATGACGGCTGCATAGAGCAGGGTGAAATTAACACCCGACAGGAAGCAGAAGAAGGCACAGATGTATTCCAGCGCCGGCGAATGGAAAAACGAGGTACTACTGTTATGTGTAGAGAACCCTCCTGTAGCCGTAGTGGTCATCGCATAGTTGAAACTGTCGAAGAGATTCATTCCTGCCACGTAGTAGGATGCGATGCAGGCAATGGTGAGCATCAGATAGATACTCCATATCCATTTAGCCGAAGTGGAAAGCCGGGGATGCAGTTTTGTCTTGATAGGTCCTGTAGCCTCGGCAGCAAACACCTTGGTCTGTCCTCCTACAAGCGATGGCAGCAGGGCGATGGTGAAGAACACGATTCCCAGACCGCCTATCCATTGGGTGAGCGAACGCCAGAAAAGCAGTCCGTGGGGGAAGCATTCTACATCGTCTAATATCGTGGCTCCCGTTGTCGTAAATCCCGACATGGTTTCAAAGTAGGCATCGGTAAAGTTGTTGATGTATCCACTTATCATGAAGGGGAGGGTTCCGAAGAAACTGAATACAATCCATGAGAGCGTTACCACGAGATAGGCATCACGGCGCGACATTGAGTTATCTGCTCCGTGTCCTCGCCATTTCAGCACCAGTCCGCCTCCGATGGTGGTAAGTGTTGCCACAATGAAGGCAAAGATGTCATCCTGCTGGTAATAGAAAGCTACCAGCAGACTGACGAAGAGCAGGAATGCTTCTATGAAAAGTAGTTGCCCTAAAACCTTATATATTAATTTTCTGTTTATCATATATGAAGTATGTCTCTATCTCCTTCGCGCTTATATGAAGTATTTCTCAATTTTCTTCATGTTGATGTTGTGGCAGAAAACCATCACCGAGTCGCCCGGTTCTATCTGTGTATTACCCGAAACGAGCATTCCTTCTTCACCGCGAACCAGTCCACCGATGGTTACACCGATAGGCATGCCGAGTTCCTTCACCGGTTTCTTGGTTACCTTCGAACCTTCTTTGGCTATAAACTCAGCCACATCGGCGTTAGCGCTCATCAAGAATCTCACGTTCATCACGTCGGCATCGAGCATCATCTGGTAGATGTAGCTGGCGGCAATCATCTTCTTGTTGATAATGGTACCGATATCCAGACTTTCTGCCATGCTCACGTAGTCTACGTTTTCTACGGCAGCCACCGTCTTGCGCACCCCCATTCTCTTGGCGGTAAGACAGGCCAGGATATTGGTTTCGGCGTTACCGGTCAGTGCCACGAAGGCTTGAGTATTACGGATACCTTCTTCTACGAGCAGCGGAATGTCACGTCCGTCACCATGAATGATGAGCGTCTTGTTCTCATCGAGAATATCGTTGAGATATTCGCAGCGCTCCTCGCTCATCTCGATAATCTTGCATTCCATATATTCCGGCATCTTCTTCACGGCTCTTACGGCTGTGCGTCCGCCACCCATAATCATCACGTTCTTCACATCCACATAGTGCTCCTTGCCTACAATCTTGCGGATATATGGGATGTAGTTGCGGGTGGTCATGAAGTAGGCGAGGTCGTAGAGTTTCAGCTCGTCGTTACCGCCAGGGATGATGGTATCACTGCCTCGCTTGATGGCTACCACGTGATAAGGGTCGTTAGGACCGCTGATGTTCTTGAGCGGTTCGTTCAGTATCTCGCATCCTTCGCGCAGTTTGATGCCGAGCATGACGAGTGCGCCGTCGTGCACATCCCAGCGCTGACGTACCCAACTCATTTTCAGTCCGTTATTGATATCTACGGCTGCGAGCATCTCCGGATAAATCAGTTTGCTGATACCTAATTCTTTGAAGAATTCCTGAGCCTGCTGATCCATATATTCCGGATTATCCACGCGGGCCACCGTTCTTTTAGCACCCAGGTTCTTGGCAAGGATGCTAGCTGTGATGTTGGTACTTTCTACCGGAGTAACGGCGATGAAGAGGTCGGCATCTGCAACCCCCGCATCGCGTAAGATGTGAAGACTGGTAGGCTTGCCCAGCATGGTGAGCAGGTCGCAGTCGGAGCCAATGCTTGCCAGGCGCTCTTCGCTTTCATCGATGAGCGTAATCTCTTCATTGCTGCGTGACAGGAGTCTCGCCAGGTGAGTACCTATGGCATATGCGCCAGCTATGATTATTTTCATTTCTTAATTGCTTCTTTGATTGCTTCTTTATCGAGATGCACGATTTCTCTGAGCTGTGCCACGGTTCCGTGCTCCACAAACTCATCTGGCAATCCCATTCGGGTCATCTTTGGCTGATAGTCATGGTCGTTCATCCATTCCAGTACGGCTGAGCCCATACCGCCCATACGAACGCCGTCTTCGATGGTGATGATGCGGCTGAACTTTTCGCCCACCTCTTTCAGAATGTCTTCATCGAGTGGCTTGAGGAATCGCATATCGTAGTGGGCGATGCTCATTCCGGTTTCGGTTTCTACCTCAGCGATAGCCTGAGCGGCATCGTTTCCGATAGGACCGATGGTAAGAACGGCTACATCGGTGCCGTCTTTCAGCTTTCTGCCGGTACCGGTCTTGATTTCCTCCATCGGGTTGCGCCAGTCTACGAGCACCCCCTTGCCTCTAGGATAACGGATAACATAGCTGCCATGATCTGGCAACTGGGCTGAATACATCAGGTTGCGCAACTCATGCTCGTTCATCGGAGATGCGATGGTGAGATGCGGAATCGGACGGAGAGCCGCCATATCGAAGGCACCATGATGGGTTGGTCCGTCTTCACCTACCAGTCCGGCACGGTCCAGACACATGATAACCGGCAGGTTGAGCAGTGCCATGTCGTGGATGATGTTATCGTAGGCACGCTGTACAAACGAACTATAGATATTGCAGAATGGGATGAGTCCGTCTTTCGCCATACCTCCTGAGAAGGTGACGGCATGCCCCTCGGCAATACCTACATCGAAGGTACGGTTTGGCATCGCCTTCATCATGATGTTCATGGAGCATCCTGTAGGCATGGCTGGCGTCACACCTACAATCTTCGGGTTCTTCAGAGCCAGTTCCAGCAGCGTCTCACCGAAAACATCCTGATATTTAGGAGGCTGGTTACTGGTATCGGCAATGATTCTCTCACCCGTTTCCGGATCGAATTTGCCTGGCGCGTGCCAGATGGTAGCACTCTTCTCGGCAGGTTCGTAACCCTTTCCCTTGGTGGTATGCAGGTGCAGCAGCTTAGGACCCTTCATGTTCTTAAGCTGTTTGAGCACTCTCGCCACTTCCTTCACGTCATGACCATCGAAAGGTCCGAAGTAGCGGATATTCATACCCTCGAAGATGTTCTGCTGATGACTCAGTGCCGACTTCAGTGCATTGTTCAGGCGCAGGATGCCCTTCTTGCGGTCTTCGTTGAGATAGCCTTTGGAGTGCAGCCACTGCGATGCCTTGAAACGGAGGCGGTTGTAGGTCTCGTTGGTATCGAGGTTCAGGAGATATTTCTCCATACCGCCCACAGCCCGGTCGATGCTCATATCGTTGTCGTTCAGGATGATGAGCATGTCGTTAGGTGTACTTGATACGTTGTTCAGTCCCTCGAAAGCCAGTCCGCCGCTCATGGCTCCATCGCCAATGACGGCTACCACGTGCCTGTCGGTATCTCCGTTTTCGCGTGCGGCAACGGCCATACCGAGTGCTGCGGAGATGGAATTGCTCGCATGTCCGCAGGCGAAGGTATCATATTCGCTTTCTAAAGGTGTAGGGAATGGACGGATGCCGTGCAACTTGCGGTTGGTACAGAAGTTTTCGCGGCGTCCTGTTAATATCTTATGTCCGTAGGCTTGGTGTCCCACATCCCATACAATACGGTCGTATGGGGTGTTGTAGATATAATGTAGGGCTACGGTTATTTCCACCACGCCAAGAGAGGAGGCAAAATGACCGGGGTTGACGGCAACCTCGTCGATAATGTCTTCTCTTAACTCTTTGCAGACTTGTGGCAGCTGGTCAATGCTCAGCCGTCTCAAATCTTCCGGGTATTTTATACTATTTAATAGACTAAACTTGTTCTTGTCCATGTTTTCTTCGTGAAAATCTTGTGCAAAGATAATGCTTTTTTCCTATATAAAGCACTTTTGAGACAATATTTTCGCTTTTTCCGATTATTCTTTGTATTTTTGCAAAGGAAATTTCTGAAAAAGGAATGAAATCCGGAATTAGTTATATAACAATAAGCAAATAAATACCTTTATCGTGATGAGAAAAAATGTATTACTTTTGGGAGCCATGATGATGGCTTCCATGTCTCTGATGGCGCAGACCAAGGGTGGCGGCATCAGTCAGTCTGCTCTCCAGCAGATGGAGAAAAGCCAGCAGTCAGGTATCGCCAACAAGGCACTCTTCAATGCGATTGCCAACAACAACATTGATGACCTTGTGAAGAATCATGCCAACGAGGCCCCGGTTGATACTCATTTCAGCATCGAGACTCCTTCGCAGAGCATTCACAACCAGAAGAGTTCGGGCCGTTGCTGGATGTTCAGCGGTTTTAACGTGCTCCGTTCTAACTTTGCTGTCAATGACAAGCAGGGTAGAGTGGTGGAGTATTCTCAGGATTACCTCTTCTTCTATGATCAGCTGGAGAAGGCTAACCTGATGCTTCAGGGTGTTATCGACCTTGGCAAGAAGAGCATCGAGGATCCTCAGGTGCAGTTCTTCTTCAAGAATCCGCTCAATGATGGCGGTACTTTCTGTGGTGTTGCCGATTTGGCAAGCAAGTATGGTCTCGTACCTATGAGTGCCCAGCCTGAGACTTACTCAAGCAACAATACTTCCAAGATGAGCCGTCTCGTAAGCAGCAAGCTCCGCGAGTATGGTCTGGAACTCCGCAAGATGGTGGCTCAGGGCAAGAAGTCGGCAGCTATCCAGGCTCGCAAGAACGAGATGCTCGGTCAGGTTTATCACATGCTGAGTCTTACTCTCGGCGAACCGGTAAAGGAATTTACCTATGCTTTCCGCGACAAGGACGGCAAGCAGATTGGCGAGGCAAAGAAGTATACTCCTAAGAGTTTCTATGAGGAAACCGTAGGCAAGGATCTCAACGGTACCTTCCTGATGGTGATGAACGATCCACGCCGTCCTTACCACAAGACATACGAGGTAGAGTACGACCGCCACACCTACGATGGTCATAACTGGAAGTATCTGAACTTGCCTATGGAGGAGATTGCCCAGCTCGCCATCGCCTCTCTAAAGGATGGTCATAAGATGTATTCAAGCTATGATGTGGGCAAGCAGCTCGACCGCAAGCGCGGCTATCTGGCACTCGACAACTTCGACTATGGAAGCCTCTTCAATACCTCATTTCCAATGAACAAGGCTGACCGCATCGCTACTTTCGATAGCGGTTCTACTCATGCCATGACGCTGACAGCTGTAGATCTCGACGCCAATGGCAAGCCTGTAAAATGGAAGGTGGAGAACAGTTGGGGTGCCGACAATGGTTTTGCCGGTTGCTTCATCATGACTAACGATTGGTTCAACGAGTACATGTTCCGCCTGGTAGTAAACAAGAAGTATGCTTCTGAGCAGCTCTTGAAGGAATTCGACCAGAAGCCAACCATGCTGACTCCAGATGATCCTCTGTTCCAGTTGGAAGACTAATTCATCAAGAAATATAGATTTAAACCGTATTTTTCTCGAGAAAAGAGAAGAATACGGTTTATTTTTTGTATTTTTGTACCCGAAATAATGGTAAGAACGTTATTTATATAAAAGTTATATAGATTATGTTAGAGAAAAGTAAGCGTGAGCGCATCATTGCGCTCGTTAATAAAGAGGTGGTTCCTGCCATCGGCTGTACCGAACCGATGGCTGTGGCACTATGTACAGCCAAGGCTGCTACTACATTGGGCAAGCGCCCTGAACGTATTGAAGTTCTTCTGAGTCCTAATATGCTCAAGAATGCGATGGGTGTCGGCATTCCTGGTACGGGTATGATCGGTTTGCCTATCGCCGTATCGCTGGGTGCGCTCATCGGAAAGCCTGAATATCAGCTGGAAGTGTTGAAAGACCTCACTCCCGACAGTCTGGAGCAGGGCAAACAATATATCAAGGATGCGGATATCAACATCAAACTGAAGCAGGGTGATGTGGATAAACTCTATATCGAGGTAATCTGCTATGCCGGCAACGGCAGAGCTACAGCTATCATTGCCGGTTCTCATACCAACTTTGTATATGTAGAGCGTAATGGTGAGGTGATTTTTGACAAGCGTGGTGGAGCTGCGGCTGATGTGGAGAATGACGATATCCAGTTGAATCTCCGCTTGGTTTACGAATTCGCAACCACCGCTCCGCTCGATGAGATTCGCTTCATCCTCAAGACCAAGGAATATAATATGAAGGCTGCCGAGGAATCTATCAAGGGCAACTATGGCCACTGCCTGGGCAAGACGATGGACCGTCCGTTGAGTCATGGCATCTTCGGTAATAACATCTTCTCTCACATCATCTCCCGTACCGCTTCTGCTTGCGATGCCCGTATGGGTGGTGCCATGATTCCGGTGATGAGTAACAGCGGCAGTGGTAACCAGGGTATCTGTGCCACCAATCCTGTGGTGGTTTATGCCTTGGAGAACGAGAATACTGAGGAGGAGCTGATTCGTGCCCTGATGCTCAGTCATTTAACGGCTATCTATATCAAGCAGAGTCTGGGTAAACTCTCAGCTCTCTGCGGTTGCGTGGTAGCCAGCACGGGTAGCAGTTGCGGTATTACCTATCTGATGGGTGGTGATTTTACCCGTATCTGCAACTCAGTCAAGAATATGGTGGCAAACCTTACCGGTATGATCTGTGACGGTGCCAAGCCAAGCTGCGCCCTGAAGATCTCATCGGGTGTGAGTACCGCCTTGCTTTCTGCTCTTCTTTCCATGGAGGGTAAGTGCGTGACTTCTGCCGAGGGTATCGTGGATGATGATGTGGATAAGTGTATCCACAACCTCACCTCTATCGGTGCCGATGCGATGAAGACCACCGATGATATGGTGCTTGATATCATGACACATAAATAATTAGGTATCATGACGCATAAATAAATAGAAGTGTAGATTTTACATTATTTATAACTAGAAGATAAAAAAGGCTCGCAAGAATTACTCTTGTGAGCCTTTTTTTAGAATGTTTTCTTACTTTTTACTTAAAAAGTATTAAAATAACGATTTTTTTTCATTAAAAACCGGTTCGTATTAAAAAATAGTATATCTTTGCAGCGTCAAACTTAAATAATTGAACATTGGCTAACTTAAACAAGTAAGCCGAATAACATCGGCTGAATTAAATTATTGGACCAAATAACATTTTTTAAACTATATCTTATGATTAGACAATTATTCACAGTAAGTACTATGATTATGGCTCTTGGTATGACTCCTACCCAAGCGTATGGGGGAACTCGTATCCAGGAAACTAATCAGTCCAAGAACGGACAATGCACTGGTACCATTATTGACCCTACAGGTGAGCCAGTAATTGGTGCTACTGTTACAGTTAAGGGAAAGCAGGGTGGAACCATCACCGATTTGGATGGTAAGTTCGTGCTTTCTGATGTTCAGCATGGTGCAACCGTTTGTATCAGCTACATTGGTTTCGAGCCGGTGGAGATGGTATGGAAGGGTGGTGACATCAATGTAACCATGCAGGAAGACAACAAGACTCTGAATGAGGTCGTTGTTGTCGGTTTCGGTACTCAGAAGAAGGTAAACCTCACTGGTGCCGTTTCTACCGTTGATTCCAAGACCCTCGGTGCTCGCCCAGTCAACTCTGTAGTTGACGCTCTTCAGGGTGCAGTAGCCGGTATGAACTTCTCTACACCAAGCAGTGGTGGTACTCTTAATTCAACCAAGTCTTTTAATATCCGTGGTACAGGTACTATCGGTGCCGGTTCTTCTGTATCTCCACTCGTGCTCATCGACGGCATGGAGGGCGATATGAACGCACTCAACCCACAGGACATCGAGAACATTTCTGTATTGAAGGATGCATCTGCTTCTTCAATCTACGGTTCGCGTGCTGCCGGTGGTGTAATCCTTATTACTACCAAGAGTGGTAAGAAGGGTAAGGCTTCCATTAACTACAACAACTCATTCCGTTTTGATTCTCCACTCAACATGCCGGAGATGATGGACTCTTACACATGGGCTAAGTACATGAATGATGCTTCTGTTGCTAGTGGTGCAGGTATCTGGTTTACAGATGAAAAACTCGAGCAGATCAAGAAGGCTCAGAGTGATCCAACCATGCAGAAGATGTTCAAGAACAGCAACAACCGTTGGGAGGTTTGGGACAATACGCCACTCTTGCCTCTTGGTAATACCGACTGGCTCAAGGAGCAGTTTGGTACCAGCTTCTCTCAGGAGCATACCTTGAGTATCAATGGTGGTGATGATCGTTTGCAGTACTATGTGTCTGGTAACTATCTCAACCGTGGTGGTCTTCTCCGTCATGGTGATGATAGCATGCAGCGCTATACTATGACAGGTAAGATCAATGCACAGATAACCAAATGGTTGCGCATGACCTACAATACCCGTTTCTCACGTCAGGACTTCGATTCTCCTGGTGATTTGATCAATGGTACAGATGTGTTCTTCCACGATATGTGCCGTTATTGGCCTATTTTGCCAACTACCGATCCTAATGGTAACTGGTTGCCAGAGTCTTATATCGGACGTCTTCAGGATGGTGGCCGTGCCAAGAACCAGGCAGACCGTCTCGCACAGCAGCTTTCTTTTGTTGCAACACCTGTAAAGGGCCTGACTCTCAATGCTGAGTTGAACTATCGTATTGTTACACAGTTCAATCACCGAGACTGGCAGACCACATACGGCTACGACTGCGACAACAATCCATACGTAGATAGCAACGCCACATCAAGCGTGTATGAGTATTCATTCAAGTCGAACTATTTCAACCCTAACCTCTTTGCAGAGTACAGCCATTCGTTTGGCGATCACAATATGAAGGTAATGGGTGGTTTCCAGAGTGAGTGGTTCCGTCAGCGCAATATCACAGCGCGTCAGAACGGTATCATGTCTGGTCTTCCTACTCTCGATACAACAACCACCAAGCCAAGTGTAGGTGGTGCATATAACTCATGGACTACAGCCGGTTTCTTCGGTCGTATCAACTACGATTATGCAGGCCGTTACCTCTTCGAGGCTAACCTCCGTTATGATGGATCTTCACGTTTCCTCCGCGAGAACCGCTGGAACTTCTTCCCATCATTCTCTGCAGGTTGGAACATTGCCCGTGAGAAGTTCTGGGAGCCATTGACTGATTACGTAAACACATTGAAGCTCCGAGCTTCTTGGGGTCAGTTGGGTAACCAGAATACTGATAACTGGTATCCTTTCTATCCAACCATCGGCTTCTCTTCTCAGGGTGGCAACTGGTTGATCAATGGCGCTAAGCCAAATACCGCTTCACAGCCAGGTCTCGTATCTTCTACTCTTACATGGGAGAAGAGCCGTACATGGGAAATCGGTCTCGACTGGGGTGCTTTCAATAACCGCCTCACCGGATCGTTCGGCTACTATCAGCGCAAGACATTCGACATGGTAGGTCCTGCTCCTGAGTTGCCTGTTATCCTCGGTGCCAATCCTCCAAAGGTGAACAACCTTGATATGACATCTAAGGGTTGGGATCTCCAGATTGGCTGGCGTGACGTAATCGGTGAGGTAAGCTATGGTGCATCTCTCGTATTGAGTGATAACCAGGTGGTCATCGATAAGTATCCTAACCCATCTAAGAACCTCGGTTCATATTACGAAGGTGCTAAGCTCGGAGACATCTGGGGCTTTACCACAATCGGTATTGCACAGAGCCAGGAAGAAATGGATGCACACCTCGCAAAGGTTGACCAGAGCGCACTCGGAAGCGGCTGGACAGCAGGTGATATCATGTATGCCGACCTTGACGGTGATGGTAAGGTAAATACAGGCGAGAATACAGCCGGCAAGCCTGGTGATAGAAGAATTATCGGTAACTCTACTCCTCGCTATAACTTTGGTTTGAACCTCGATGCAGCTTGGAAGGGCTTTGATATCAAGGTGTTCTTCCAGGGAACCCTCAAGCGTGACTACGCTGCAGGTGGTGCTGTATTCTGGGGTGCTATCGGTCAGGGTAAGTGGCAGGCTACCGGCTTCAAGTTCCACGAGGATTACTGGCGTGAGGATAACAAGGGTGCATACTACCCACGTGCTGACTGGGGTGGTGACCGCAACATCCAGACTCAGACCCGTTATCTGCAGAATGCAGCTTATGGTCGTTTGAAGAACCTCACCATCGGTTATACCTTGCCAAAGTCAATCACAAGCAAGGCTTATATTGAGAATCTTCGCTTCTTCGTATCTGGAGAGAACCTCTTCACCATCACTAACTTCACAGAGGCTGGTGATCCAGAGCTGATTGGAGCAGGTTATGATGGCGGTAAGATTGGTCAGACCTATCCATTGTCAAAGACATTCTCATTCGGTCTTAGTGTAACATTCTAACTTATCATTTAGATTATAGAAAGGAAACAATTTATGAAAATTAAATATATTTCAATGCTCTTATTGGGCGTGACGCTCGGTCTGACAAGTTGCGATGACTATCTTGACAAGGAGCCTGAAAGCAACGTGACACCTGCGTCTTTCTTTACTAGCGCAGACGACCTGGCAGCCTACACCGTGAATCTCTATGGTGTATTGACAAGTATTGCTCCTGGTAGCTATGGTATGAGTACCTTTGCTTACGATAATGATACTGATAACCAGGCGGGAACCGGTTATTCTAGCCGTTGGGTTCCTGGAAACTGGAAAGTAGGTCAGAGTGGCGGTGCCTGGGATTTCGGCAACATCCGTTCGGTGAACTATTTCCTGGATCAGGTACTGCCAAAGTTCGAGGCTAAGCAGATTAGTGGTGCTGAGGCTCATGTACGCCACTACATTGGTGAGGCATACTTCCTCCGTGCTTACCTTTATTTGGACAAGTTGCAGTCTCTTGGCGATTTCCCTATCGTGCTCACAGCGCTTCCTGATGACAAGGAGACTCTTGTTGAGGCTTCAAAGCGCCAGCCACGTTATAAGGTAGCTCAGCAGATTCTCGACGACCTTGATAAGGCACTCGGTCTGTTGATGGAGTCTGCCCCTGGTGGCAAGAACCGCATCTCTCGCGATGCTGCCCTCCTGCTCCGTTCTCGTGCAGCTCTCTTTGAGGCTACATGGGAGAAGTATCACAAGGGTACTGCGTTTGTGCCAGGTGGTCCAGGATGGCCAGGCAAGGCTGAGGATATCCAGGGATTTGACATCGATTCTTCCATCAATCACTTCCTCGATGAGGCTATGAAGTCTTCTAAGGAATTGGGTGATAAGCTCGTTGATAACCTTGTAGAGAATACGGATACTCCAGAGGGACAGAATGCTAGTTTGGCAAGTATCAATCCTTACTACACCATGTTCTGTGACAAGGATATGAGTGGCTATAGCGAGGTTTTGATGTACCGTGCTTTCGATAAGGACAAGGCTAACGTAACTCACAACATCCAGATGCAGCTCCAGCGTAATGGTGGTGGTACTGGTTGGACACGTGGATTGGTTAACTCATTCCTCATGCGCAACGGTCTTCCTATCTATGCAGCAGGTTCAGGTTACAACCCTGAGTGGGAGAACCAGGGCATCAAGGCTACTCTCCAGGATCGTGACTCTCGTATCCAGATATTCACCAAGATGGATGGTTCTGTAGAGAACTATACAAGTGATGGTGCTAATACCGTTGATCTCTCTTGGACAGTAAAGGGTAACAATGAGACTCGTATCGTTACCGGTTATGCTGTGAAGAAGGGTAAGAACTATGATGTTCTGCAGCAGCTCAACCACGACTATGGTCAGAGTGGTAGCATTGTATTCCGTGGCACAGAGGCTCTCCTCAACTACATGGAGGCTTCCTGGTTGAAGAACAATACTATCGACGCCACAGCTGATAAGTACTGGCGTGCTCTCCGCACCCGTGCCAAGGTAGATCCTGATTACAACAAGACCATCGCAGCTACCAACATGCAGGAGGAGGCTAAGTGGGACTTCGGTGCTTACTCTCATGGTCAGTTGGTTGATGCTACTACTTACAACATCCGTCGTGAGCGTCGTGACGAGTTCATCGGTGAGGCTTCCCGCTGGGAGGACTTGATCCGCTGGCGTGCTTGCGACCAGGTAAACGGTTACCAGATTGAAGGTATGAAGTACTGGGGTACTGTTTACGAGGGCACATGGCTCGATGGTGAAACCAACCTCGCTATCGTAGATGTTGAAGGAGGTAAGGGTAATATGAGTGATAAGACCATTAGTGGCGACTATATCCGTCCATACCAGATTTCCAAGATTAACAACCAGGTATTTGATGGTTATCACTTTACTCCTGCTCACTATCTGTCTCCTATCGCACAGAGCGTATTCCGTCAGACAGCAGCGGGTGACCAGACCGATCTTACCACATCTGTAGTTTACCAGAACCCAGGTTGGCCATTGGTTGCCGGACAGGGTGCAACTGCAGTAGAGTAAAGCGTGTGCACATATTCATTCGGCTTATGTCTTGAAATAAAAAGCTCAAGGCATAAGATACTAAAAAGGCTCGCAAGAAGTTTCGATTTCTTGCGAGCCTTTTAAGATTAAGAAATATTAAAAAACTGGCTTTTCCTTGGAGATAATCGCGGATATGTGTATATTTGCACCATCCGATAATCGCGGATATGTGTGTATTTGTGCTATCCGATAATCGCGGATATGTGTGTATTTGTGCTATCCGATAATCGCGGATAGGTGTAAGAAACGGAAAATATTAATCGCGGATAGGTGTATTTATCCGATATAATTAATCTAGGATAGGTGTAAATTATGAGAAGAAAAGTATATGATCAACTCAAGAAATGGAAGGAAGAACAGAACGGAGAAAGTGCTGTTCTCATCAATGGTGCCCGCCGAGTAGGAAAGAGCTATATCGTAAAGGAATTCGCTCAAGAAGAATACAAGAGTTATATTTTGCTTGACTTCAATAAGATAGGAAAGAACATAAAATCCTTGTTCGAAACCTACCTGGATGACTTGGATACATTCTTTATGTATTTGAGCAGTTTCACCAATACACCTCTATATCCAAGAGAATCGGTTATTATCTTTGATGAAGTGCAATTGTATCCTCGGGCTCGTACTGCTATCAAGTATCTGGTTGAAGATGGACGCTACGATTATATCGAGACTGGTTCGCTTGTTTCTATCAAAAAGAACGTTGAGGATATCATGATTCCTTCTGAGGAGGAAGAAATATTGATGTATCCTATGGATTTCGAGGAGTTCTTGTGGGCATTGAACAATGAAACCTTGATGCCTCTTATACGAATGAACTTTCAGAAAAAGCATGAGATGGGACAGATGATGCATCGCATGGCAATGGACTATTTCAGACAGTATCTTATTGTTGGAGGAATGCCACAGGCTGTAGCTAAATTTGTAGAAACTCGAGATTTCAATAAGGTGGATCGTGTGAAGCGACAAATTCTTACCTTATATCGTAATGATATTCAAAAGTATGCTTCAACTTATGTATTTAAAGTTACCCAGATTTTTGATACAATTCCTTCTCAACTTCAAAAACATGAGAAGAAATTTATGTTGAAAGCACTTACAGAAGGGGCGAGAATGCGGGATTATGAAACGGCTTTCTTTTGGCTGGCAGATGCCATGATAGTCAATATGGCCTATAATACGACAGAGCCAAGCATCGGTCTTGGAATGAATACCGATGATACGACATTGAAATGCTATATGGCTGATACGGGTTTGCTCATCAGTCATGCTTTCAATGAAAATACGATAGTATCTGAAAACTTATATAACAAGCTTCTGGTAGATAAACTGGAGTTCAATGGCGGAATGATAGTTGAGAATATTGTGGCTCAGATGTTACGTTCGGCAGGGCATAAGCTGTATTTCTTTTCCAAATATAGTAAGGATGATGCCAAAGAAAGGATGGAACTGGATTTCCTGATAGCCAAAGATACAATAACGTCAAAGCATAATATTTCACCGATAGAAGTGAAGTCAACTAATAGATACACGCTCACTTCTCTCAAAAAGTGCATCGCTAAATATGATAGTTATCTGGCCACTCCGTATGTTTTGCATACGGCTGATTTGAAAGTAGAGGAGGGGATTACTTATTTGCCATTGTATATGACAGGGTTATTATAAGTGGTTTTAGTTGAATGGAAAAGGCTCGCAGGAAATCGAAATTTCTTGCGAGCCTTTATTATTTGCTAAACTTTGAATCTGAACCAGTTAAACTAATCATAAAGTTCAATGTTCAAACCTCAAAGTTCAAAGTCTTATACGAGTGTTGCAACGACTTCCTCACGGGTACCTGGCAACATGTCGATGACAGGAATCTCTGGCATGGTGTAGCAACCTGGCTGGAGACGGAATGAAGCGCGAGCCACGTTAACCAATACCTGAGCTGTGAGGGCTGGGTTGTTGATGCTCATGTTGAACTCGAAGCGCTGGTTCTGGGTCTTGCCAGATACACCCTTGCGAACGAGGTTCACACCATGACCCATATCCTTTACATCATCTACAGATGCTACGGCGAATACGTGGGTCTCATCGTGAGCGAAGTATGGATCGGCCTTGATTTCGGCTGTTACATCCTCAAGCTTGGCACCTTCTTCCAACTCTACGTATACCATACGACGGTGGATACCCTCACCCAATGGGATAGTTACAGAGAGCGCTTCCTTTACGCCCTTCTTGCCACGAACACAAACTGAGTGACCCATACTCATACCAGGACCGAAGTTGGTGTATGTCAAGCCCTTAGGTGCAAGGCTCTCCATCAGAACACGTACGATAGAATCAGAACCTGGGTCCCAACCAGCAGAGATAACGCTTACCTTGCCAGCCTTCTTGCAGTTTTCCATCTGCTTGGTACGGTAGTCGAGGATGCTGGTGTGGATATCGAAGCTGTCTACGGTATTGATACCGAGGGCAACGATCTTCTCTGCATACTCAGGGCAAGAGCGGGTAGGGGTTGCGAGGATAGCAACATCTACATCCTTCAACTTGGTGATGTCATCTACTACTTCATAGTTTGCCAACTCAGCTGGTTTGTCCTTGGCACCCTGGCGACGTACAATACCTGCAATCTCAAAGTCAGGAGCTGCTTCGAGTGCCTCAACAGTAAACTTACCGATGTTGCCGTATCCTACTACGGCTGCTCTAAATTTCTTCATTGTCTTATTTCTTTTATTTTGTTGTTTTAATTTCTTTTATTTGTTGCGGTTTAGTCATCCAACGGATATGTTTTCCGCTCTTCATTCTATTTCCGGTTGCAAAAGTATAGCTTTTTCTTGAAATACGTGACGTTTTAATAGAATTTTAACTCATAAAAGTTGCAAAAAGTAGTAAAATCATAGTTTTTAGGTATGAATAAGCGGAGATTTGTAAGGTATCTGTAGCAAGAGCCTTACAGTTTCGTTATTTTGTTGCGAAACATCATACATTCCCTTTCCGATACCTCCCGATGTGCTTTGAATTACGTCGGGACGTAGCTTTTGCTGCGTCCCGACGTCTCTGGCTCTGCGTCGGGACGTATTACATGCTACGTCGGGACGTAATTTTATGGAACTCTATTACAATAATCCCGCCCTTCGCACGTTATTAATATATTAATTTAATTAGGAGAAAAAGAAAATGATAGAATATATTCATGGCGATCTGACAGAGCTGACACCTGCACTGGCTATTGTTGAGACTGCGGGGGTGGGCTACGGACTCAATATATCGCTCAATACATATACTGCCATTCAGGGCAAACAGGAAGTGAAACTCTATGTTCACGAAGTGCTGGTGGCTGGTGGAAGAGATGACTCTTTCACCCTTTTCGGCTTTGCTACCAAACAGGAACGTGAACTCTACCGCCTCCTCATCACCGTTTCAGGAGTAGGCGGAAATACGGCCCGTATGATTCTCTCTTCACTCTCGCCACGCGAACTCTGCGAAATCATCTCTACTGGTAACGACAAGATGCTGAAAACCGTGAAGGGTATCGGACTGAAGACTGCACAGCGAATCATCATCGACTTGAAAGATAAAATCGTGAGCCTCGGCATTGCTGACGAACTGCCAGCCAGCGGAGGTAATGTGGTGATGGTAAACAATGACGTAAAGGATGAGGCGGTAAGCGCCCTCACCATGCTCGGCTTCTCGCCGGCACCATCTGCCAAGGTAGTAGTAGATATCCTCAAGGCACAGCCTGATCTCCCGGTAGAACAGGTTGTGAAACTGGCATTGAAGCAAATCAAATAAGTTAGGAGTTTTTTATCGATGAAACAGAAGCAAAGATTCATATCTTTTCTATTGGCTTGGCTGATGGTGGCAACCTTCGGCTATGCGATAGCTTTGCCTCAACTTCAGGACGATAAAAAGAAAAACCATATCAGCACAGTCCAGCCCGTGCAGCTCGATGAAGATACCATTCCCGATTCGCTGCTGCATACCCGCTGGCAGATTCAGCGCACCCAACCTTACTCCCTGAGCGACCTCTATCAGAGTCCGCTCGACCTGAAACGTCCTGATAATCTGCAATATCAGGTAGTCTACAACGATACCCTCGACCGCTATATCATCGGCAACCGCATGGGCTCAACCTGGCTTTCGGCTCCTATCATGCTCACTCCGAAAGAGTATCTTGCATGGACCGAACAGCAGCAGCGCAACAGCTACTTCCGCAAGCAGAACGATGAAATCTTCCAGGCAAAAGGCAAGGAGAAGTTCGATTTCTCAGATATGCACTTCGACTTGGGACCTGCAGAGAAAATCTTCGGTCCTGGTGGCATCAGAGTGAAGACACAGGGTTCTGCCGAACTTAAGTTCGGTATCAACAAGAAGAGCATCGACAATCCTTCGTTGCCTATCCGCAACCGAAAGACGACGATGATGGATTTTGATGAGAAAATCAATCTCAATGTCAACGGAAAGGTGGGCGATAAGGTGAACATGAACCTGAATTACAACACCGATGCCACCTTCGATTTCGATGCACAGAACATGAAACTGAAGTACGACGGCAAGGAAGATGAAATCATCAAACTCGTTGAGGCGGGCAACGTCTCCTTCCCTTCCAACTCTTCGCTCATCAAAGGCGCCAGCAGTCTGTTTGGTGTTAGAACCGATATGCAGTTTGGCAAACTCAAGCTGCAGATGGTGGCTTCGCAGAAGAAGAGTGCATCGAAGAGCGTATCTACCAGGGGCGGTGTGCAGCTCACCCCTTTCGAACTGAATGTAGCCGATTATGAGGAGAACCGCCACTTCTTCCTCTCCCAGTATTTCAGAAATCATTATGATGCCTGGATGCAGAAACTTCCTAATCTCACCACGGGCATCACCATTAACCGTGTGGAGGTGTGGGTTACCAACAAAACCGGCAATACCACCAATACCCGAAACATCGTAGCCCTGACCGACCTGGGCGAGAACCAGAAACTGAGCAACCCGATGTGGGCAGCGAGCGGACAGGTGCCTTCTAACCAGGCGAATACAGAGTATGCGGCGATGACAGGGCAGTATGCTGCTGCCCGTGACATCGACCAGGCAGCAACCACTCTCGATGGAGGCGGACTGGTTGGCGGAGCCGATTATGAGAAGCTGGAGAGTGCCCGCCTGCTCAATTCTTCAGAGTATACGGTCAATACTGCATTGGGTTATATCTCATTGAAAACCAGTCTGCAGACCGACCAGGTACTTGCCGTAGCCTATGAGTATACATCGGGAGGCGTTACCTATCAGGTGGGCGAGTTTGCATCCGATCTCAGCGATACCAAACAGGCACTCTTCGTGAAATCGCTCAAGAATACCAGTAACAATCCGCGACAGGGCAACTGGGGGTTGATGATGAAGAACGTTTATTATCTGGCTTCTACCGTAGAGAAGGAGAAGTTCCGCCTGGATGTAAAATACCAGAGCGATACCACCGGCGTATATCTCAGTTATATCCCTGAACAGCAGGTGAAGGAGCAGCCAATCATCCGTGTGCTGGGCGCCGACCGTCTGGATAACAACAACAAGGCACACAGCAATGGATATTTCGATTATGTAGAAGGCTATACCATCTCTAATGGACGCGTGTTCATTCCGAAGGTAGAGCCTTTCGGCAGTTATATGCGTGATTATCTGGTCAAGCGGGGCGTGGCTGCCGACAAGGCTGAAAAGTATGCCTTTACCGAACTCTATGACAGTACGAAGACCGTAGCCAAGCAGATAGCCGAAAAGAACAAGTATCAGATTGTGGGACAGTTCAAGGGCTCTGCAGCCAATGTCATCTCGCTCGATGCCTACAATGTGCCACAGGGCTCGGTGGTCGTTACGGCAGGCGGTGTCACCCTGAAAGAGGGCACCGACTATTCGGTAGATTACAGTGCCGGTGAGGTGACCATCCTGAACCAGAGCATCATCGATGCCGGTACGGCTGTCAACGTTTCTCTGGAGAGTAATACCGATTTCGGACAAACCCGAAAAACGATGTTCGGACTGAACTGGGAGTATGATTTTACCAAGAACTTCCAGTTGAGCGGTACTATCCAGCACCTCTCCGAACAGGCGCTTACCACCAAGGTATCCATGGGCTCCGAACCGCTGAAGAACACCCTTTGGGGCATCAATCTCAACTGGCGCAAGGAGAGTCAGTGGCTCACCAATGTGCTTGACAAGATACCATTCCTGCACCTCACCCAGCCATCGCAGATATCCTTTACAGGAGAATTTGCCCAGCTCATTGCCGGTGAGGCAGGCGGCACACAGGACAATGCATCTTATATCGATGACTTCGAGGGTACGAAGACTACCATCGATGTAACGACTCCTACCTCCTGGTTTATATCCAGTGTGCCTTCGCTCAATTTCAAGGACGATTACAGCGACAAGACCGGTCTGAGCAGCGGTTTCCACCGTTCGCGCCTAGCCTGGTATACCATCGATCCGCTGTTCACCCGCCGTGGAAGTTCGCTCACTCCGGGACATATCAAGGGCGACCTCAAGCAGTTGAGTAACCATTATGTCCGCGAGGTCTATACCAAGGAACTCTTCCCATTGCGCGACCAAAGCAGTTATCAGGGCGCTACCAATACCCTGAATGTACTCAATCTGGCTTACTATCCAAGCGAGCCGGGACCATACAACTTCAATGTAACAGATTTGCAGGCAGACGGAACCCTGCAGAATCCGCAGCGCAACTGGGGCGGAATGATGCGTAAGCTGGATACCAACGATTTCGAGCAGGCAAACATCGAATACATCGAGTTCTGGATGCTCGATCCGTTTATCTATTCCCGCGAAGAGGCTGATGCTGCCGATTATGGGGGCGATTTCTACATCAACCTGGGCGAGGTGAGCGAGGATATCCTGCGTGATGGCAAGAAATTCTATGAGAGTGGCATGCCGGTAGATGGCAGCAAGAGCTACACCTATACCCAGTGGGGTAAGATTCCTACCCAGAGCACCGTGACCTATGCCTTTGCTACCACCAGTGGCAGCAGAGCCTTGCAGGATGTGGGTTTCAACGGACTGACCGATGCCGAGGAGCAGGAATTCTACAAGAGTGCTTATCTCGACCAGATTCAGGGCAAGGTGAACCAGGCGGTATTCGACAGCATCTTTGCCGATCCGGCACGTGATGACTACCACTATTTCCGCGGTTCCGACTGGGATGAGATGCGTGCTCCTATCTTGCAGCGATATAAGTATATCAACAATCCTCAGGGCAACTCGCCTGACAGCGACAGCCGTTCTGAGAGCTATGATACTTCTTATAAGTCAACGCCGGATGTCGAGGATATCAACCAGGATTATACCCTCAACGAATATGAGAAATACTTCCAGTACCGTGTCAGCATCCGTCCGGAAGATCTCGTGGTGGGTAACAATCATATCGTAGATAAGCGTGAATACAGCCAGACCTGGCGTGATAATACCAAGTCTACCGTTACCTGGTATCAGTTCCGCATACCTATCGATGAGTTTGAGAGCCGTCAGGGCAACATCAACGACTTCTCCAGCATCCGCTTCATGCGTATGTTCCTCACCGGTTTCAAGAAACCTATCGTGCTGCGTTTCGGTACCTTCAACCTCGTGATGGGCAAGTGGCGTACCTATGATCAGCCGCTCGGCGCAGCCAGTGGCGGAACCCTCGACGCAAGCAGCGTGAGTCTGGAAGAGAACGGCGAGAAGACACCGGTCAACTATGTATTGCCTCCGGGTATCAAGCGCGAACAGGATCCTAGTCAGCCTCAGTTGGTTGAGGCTAACGAGCAGGCGTTGAGTCTGGTGGTCAAGAATATGAGCACAGGTGAGGCGAAGGCGGTTTACAAGAATTCTACCCTTGATCTGCGCCAGTACAAGCGCATCCAGATGTTTGCCCATGCCAATGCATTGGAGCAGAATACCACCCGTCTGCAGGATGGTGATCTCTCAGTCTTCATCCGTCTGGGTAGCGATTACAAGAACAATTACTACGAGTATGAAATCCCGCTGAAACTCACCGAGCCACGCTCCAACTACAACCGCTATGTGCTTGCCGACTGTAAGGCGGTATGGCCTGAGGAGAATATGCTCGATGTGCCGCTGAGTGTCTTTACGGCATTGAAGAAAAACCGTAACAAGGCGAAGGCACAGGGTGTGGCTTCTTATCTCGCTCCTTATTCCATGATGGATGCAGAACATCCGCAGAACAAGATTACCATCGTGGGTAATCCGAGTCTCGGCGAAGTGAAGACCATGATGCTGGGTGTGAGAAACAATTCTGCCGACATCAAGAGCGGTGAGGTATGGATAAACGAACTCCGACTCAAGGAACACAATAATTCGGGTGGTTGGGCAGCCAATGCCAACCTCAACGTACAACTCTCCGATCTGGGTAGCGTGAATGCCACCGGCAGATACATCAGCGAGGGATTCGGCGGTCTGGAAGATGGCGTGGCAAGTCGCACCACCGATAATTACGGTACCTACAGTGTGACCACATCGCTCGAAATGGGTAAGTTCTTCCCTGACAAGGCGAAGGTGAGCATACCTTTATATTATAGTGTTACCAAGGAGAAGACCACTCCTAAGTATAATCCGCTGGATACCGATATGGAGTTGAAGGATGCCCTCGATGCTGCCGGCTCCAAGCATGAGCGCGATTCTATCGAGAATATCGCTGCCACCAAGATTACGCAGACCAACTTCTCCATCTCGAATGCCCGGGTGGGTATCGCTACCAAGCGCCATCCGATGCCATACGATCCTGCCAACTTCTCATTCACCTACAGTCATCAGCATCAGTATACTACGGGTGAAACGACGATGTATGAGCGAAAGGATAACTGGCGCGGAGCCCTGGATTATTCGTGGAGCCCGGTTTATAAGGCTTGGGAACCATTCAAGGGACTGAAGAACAAGAGTAAGTGGCTCGACATACTGAAACGTTTCGGACTGAACTGGCTGCCGCAGAACATAGCCTTTAATACCGAGATGACGCGCGACTACTACGAGTTGCAGGAGCGCGATATGGAAACCCTGATGAGTGGAGCTGCCGGAGTAGACTCCAAGTTGCCGCTCACCTTCAGTGAGCAGTTCCTCTGGAACCGTGAGTTCTCCATCAACTGGGATTTGACCAAGAACCTGCACATGAACTTCCAGAGTGCTACCCATGCACAGATAGAGGAACCATATACACCGGTCAACAAGGATCTTTATGCCGACCAGTATCATGCCTGGAAGGATTCCGTATGGACCAGCATCCGCCACTGGGGTGCACCGCTCGACTATAGTCAGACTTTCCAGGCATCCTACAGGTTGCCTCTCAATCTGCTGCCTGTCTTCGACTGGGTGAACAGCGATGCCTCTTACAATGCCAACTATTCTTGGGAGCGCGGTACAGAGGATGAGGAGGGCAACTCGTATGGAAATACCATCAATACCCAGCGCGAACTGACATTGAACGGTAACTTTAACCTGGTGAAACTCTACAACCATGTGCCTTTCCTGAAGAAGGTAAACGATAAGTTTGACCGTACCCAGAGTAGGGCACAGATGCAGCGCAAGAAGCAGGAAAAAAAGAAAAAAAAGCAGGAAGAAAAGGAACAGGCGGCTGATCCGAAGAAGGCGCTGCCTAAGAACAAGCGTGCCTTCGAACGGGAAATCACCCTCCTGCCTGATACTACATTCAAGATACGCCACGGCAAGAATACCAAGCGACTGATTGTGAATGCCAAGACGGAAGACGGCAAGGTATTCTCGCTTAAATATAAAAAGGTGGATAATAACCAGATCAGAATCATCTCAAAGGTAGATACTGCCATGAAGGTGAAACTCTCCGTACTGGCTAAGGAACCGCTTGATGATAAGAAATGGTATAAGGGATTGCAGTTGGCTAGTCGCCTGGCAATGATGGTGCGCAACGTAAGCATCAACTATCGCAGCAGCTATCAGCTCACCCTGCCGGGCTTCTTGCCTAGTGTGGGTGATGCCTTCGGACAGAAGAAGGTGGGACAGATGGCACCGGGTCTTGACTTTGCCTTCGGTATGGTTGGCGACGATTATATCGAGAAGGCTAGAAACAACGACTGGCTGCTCTGCAACGACAGTATCGCAACACCTGCTACTACCAGCAGAACGGATAATCTTACGTTGCGTGCCACCCTGGAGCCTATCAAAGATTTCAAGATTGATCTCTCAGCCACACGTACCAAGACCACGCAGAAGAGCATACAGTATATGTATGAAGGAACGCCAACTACCCAGAGTGGAGCCTTCCAGATGACTACCATCTCGCTGGGGTCGGCTTTCGAGGGAATGGGCAATGCCAATTCGGGTTATCGCAGCAAGACCTTCGAGAAGTTTGTCAACTTGCTGGCTGTTTTCAGAGATAGGGTAGAGGCGCAGTATGCAGGTACCGTTTATCCGACAGGTTCGGCTCTGGCTGGCGGCAAGTTTGATGCTTCCCGCACGCCGGTCAACCAGTATAGCAGCGATGTCATGATTCCTGCCTTCCTCAAGGCTTATACCTCGATGGGTGGCAATTCGCTTTCGGTATTCCCGGCATTGAGCCGGATGTTGCCAAACTGGACCATCCGTTACAGCGGACTGGGACGTCTGCCTTGGTTCAACGAGCACTTCAAGAGTGTCAACATCAACCACTCTTACAAAAGCGTCTTTGCGGTTGGCAGCTACAACAGTTACAGCACCTTCCAGGAGTATATGAACGGTCTCGGCTTCGTGAGTGATGCCACTACGGGCAATCCATCTCCAAGTAGCATGTTCAACATTTCGCAGGTAAGTATCAACGAGTCGTTCTCGCCATTATTGGGTATGGATGTCACATTCAACAATAATATGACGGTGAAGGCAGAATATCGCCAGACCCGTGTATTGAACCTCAGTATGACGAGTGTGCAGCTGAACGAGGCATTGAGTAAGGACTGGGTAATCGGTATGGGTTACCGCATCAACAACTTCGATGTTTTCGGTTGGGGCGCCAAGGCCTCCCGTTCCAAGTCGAAGGGCGGCAACAAGAATGCAGCCAATAAGAATGCGTCGACCACCAAGACGGTTCAGAATGGTACCAACCATGACCTGAATCTACGTCTTGACTTCAGTTTCCGCAAGCAGGCAGCCATCGTTCGTGATATTGCCTCAATGGTAAGCAGTGCCAGCAGCGGCAACAATGCTCTGAAACTGAGTTTCTCTGCCGATTATACCTTCAGCAAACTCCTTACCATGAGTTTCTATTATGACCGTCAGACCAACACCCCGCTCCTGTCGAGCAGCAGTTATCCTACCACCACACAGGATTTCGGCCTGAGCATCAAGTTCTCGCTGACGAGATAAAAAGAAAATTCACTAGAACCAATAGGTAGAAAGAAAAATTCTCTAATTCTCAAATTCTTGAAAATAAAAAAAAGCTCGGATGCATTACAAGCATCCGAGCTTTTTAATATTCTGATAATTCTTGATTACTTCTTGTCGTAAGCATGAACAGGATAGTCGATGGTATAGTGGAGACCACGGCTCTCCTTGCGTTCTATCGCCATGCGGGTGATGAGATAACCCACGTTAATCATGTTGCGGAGCTCGCAGAGTTCCTTGCTTACCTTTACACGCTTGAAGAGATTTTCTGTCTCTTCGTAGAGAAGATCGAGGCGGTCCCATGCTCGCTTCAGACGGATATCGCTGCGCACGATGCCTACATAGTTGCTCATGCATTCGCCCACCTCTTTCACGCTCTGTGTAATCAGCACCTTCTCTTCGTTGGTCAAAGTACCTTCATCATTCCATGCTGGTACCTTCTCATTGAAGTCGTACTCATCTACATGTTCAATACTGTGCTTGGCAGCAGTCTCGGCATAAACCACAGCCTCGATGAGCGAGTTGCTGGCAAGACGGTTACCGCCATGCAGACCGGTGCATGAACACTCGCCCAGAGCATAGAGACGGTTAATGCTTGAACAGCCGTTCAAATCAACCTTGATACCACCACACATATAGTGAGCGGCAGGACGAACAGGGATATACTCCTTGGTGATGTCGATGCCGATGCTCAGACACTTGGCGTAGATATTAGGGAAGTGACGCTTGGTCTCCTCTGGATTCTTATGGGTTACATCGAGACAGACATGATCCAATCCGTGAATCTTCATCTCCTTATCGATGGCACGAGCCACGATGTCACGAGGAGCCAGACTCAATCGCTTATCATATTTCTCCATGAAGCTCTCGCCGTTAGGCAGACGCAAGATGCCGCCATAACCACGCATAGCCTCGGTGATGAGGAAGGCAGGATGGGTTTCGCCCGGATGATAAAGAGCGGTTGGGTGGAACTGGACAAACTCCATGTCGGCTACAGTTCCCTTGGCACGGTATACCATCGCCTCACCATCGCCAGTGGCAATCACAGGGTTGGTGGTAGTCTGATAAACGGCACCACATCCACCGGTACACATCACGGTAACCTTACTCAGATAGGTATCTACCTTCTGGGTATCAGGATTCAATACGTATGCACCGTAACAGTTGATATAAGGAGTGCGGCGGGTAACACGGGCACCCAAGTGGTGCTGAGTGATAATCTCCACGGCGAAATGATTTTCCTTGATATCGATATCCGGACAGTTGCGCACAGCCTCCATCAGACCGCGCTGGATTTCTGCACCCGTATCATCTGCATGATGAAGGATGCGGAACTCGCTGTGACCGCCCTCACGGTGTAGGTCGAACTTACCGTCCTGCTGCTTATCGAAGTTGACGCCCCACTGCACGAGCTCCTTGATCTGCTCCGGTGCCATGGTGACAACCTGCTTCACTGCTTTATAATCGCTGATATAATCACCAGCAATCATAGTATCCTGTATGTGCTTGTCGAAGTTATCCACTTCCAAGTTGGTAACTGACGCCACACCACCTTGTGCGAATGACGTGTTAGCCTCGTCGAGCGAGGTCTTGCAAATCATACACACCTTACCTTTATGCGCTCTGGCTACTTTCAGGGCGTAACTCATACCGGCAACTCCTGAGCCGATAATCAGAAAATCATACTTATAAACCATTGAGTTTATTCTTATCTAATTTCAATATTAAGAACAGGTGTTTTTATCTATAAAACAACCCCATTCTCTCAGAATTAATTCTTAATTCGTTGCAAAAGTAATAATTAATCTTTAAAATGAGTAATAAGAGAGGGATTTTTTGTAATTTTGCAGCGAAATTTAAGGTTATATAGTCTTTTAGACTATCAAACGGTCGTAAAAACGACAATAATATAAGGTAATAAATCAAAGTTATGGCAGATAGAACTTTTCATAAGCGCTTTACGCTGACGGCACGTATCGGTGTGGCGGTGTTTGCAATCCTGGCTCTCTATTTCTTCTGGGTCAAACTGGCTATCATCGGCATCTTTGTGGCTATCATCATCGTGGGCATGATAGAGCGCATACTGAATACAACCTATACCTTCAAGATGGTAAAACCGATAGACCTGGATGAGGAGATGGAATATCTCATCATCAATGAGGGCAGGTTCTCTTCCAACAGAAATGTGCCGCTATGTGATGTCATTGATGTACACATCGCCAAGACTTTCTTCGGATTAGACCATTGTGTGGTCATCGAATACGGACATAAGAATATTGTGACCGTTCAGCCGGATAATGAAGAGGCGTTTATGGAGAGAATCAAAAATAAATAATTTCTTTTAAGTTCAGGTGAACTGATTGTGATGAAAAAGATAATATATATGATGTTGGGTCTGATGATGGTATGGATCTCTGTACCGGTGCAGGCCCAGAATGTGATTGAAGATGAGGGAACAGAAACGGTTGATGAGGAAGATGTTTCCGACTCTACACTCGTTGACTCCCTGGCAGCGGATACGCTGACGCAGAAATTTCCTTGGCCCGAATCGGTGAAGGTGGGTATTGATAAACTCCTTGAAAGCAAGATGTTCGAAACATCACAGGTAGGACTGATGGTCTGGGACCTGTCTGCTGACTCTTGTATCTATCAGAGAAATGAACGGCAGCTGATGCGTCCGGCAAGTACGATGAAGCTCCTGACTGCCATTACGGCGCTCGATAAGTTGGGCGGTTCTTACCAGTTTAAAACCACTCTGAAATATACCGGTACCATTGAGAATGGGGTGTTGACGGGTGATGTCTATTGTATAGGCGGTATGGATCCCCGTTTCAACAGCGATGATATGTCGGCATTTGTCAATAGTCTGAAGGATATGGGTGTTGACACCATCCGTGGCAGCATCTATGCCGACCGTTCTTTGAAGGATGCTGATTTGTTGGGTGAAGGCTGGTGCTGGGATGATGACAATCCGGTGCTTTCGCCACTGGTATTCCAGCGCAAGGACATCTTTATGGATAAGTTTCTTGCCAAGCTCCGTGAGGAAGGCATCGAATATTCCTGCTTTGGGGCTTCAGAGAAGACTTGCCCTGCGAGTGCCTTTACGGTCTGTACCCGATTCCATACGATGGATCAGATTCTGCACAAGATGATGAAGGAGAGTGACAATCTCTATGCCGAGAGCATGTATTATCAGATTGCGGCTTCTACGGGCAATAAATGGGCGAGTGCCAAGAGTGCCCGGAATGTGGAAAGACAGCTTATCCGCAAGATAGGACTCGATCCGGCAAGATATAAACTGGCTGACGGCTCGGGACTTTCGCTCTATAATTATCTCAGTGCCGAACTGGAGGTGAAACTGCTGCGTTATGCTTATCTCAACGGTAATATCATGGACCATCTGAAGCATTCGCTGCCTATCGGTGGGGTTGACGGTACGTTGAAGAAGCGTATGAAGAACAGTTTTGTGCATGGCAATGTGAAAGCAAAGACGGGTACGCTGACGGGCATCATCTCATTGGCGGGTTACTGTACCGCAGCCAATGGTCATGAGCTCTGTTTCGCCATCATCAACAATGGTATCATGCATGGCAATAATGCCAGACACTTTGCAGATAAAGTATGTACTTTGCTCTGCCAACCGTGAGCGTTAGTTGATAGTTTATAGTTGATAGTTAATAGTTTTATGGAGGAAATTCGTAAGTTTGTAGATGAAATGATAACATGGGCAGGAGTCACTGGCGATTTTGTGCCCATGCTGCGCCATATTTTGCTCACCATTACTGCCATCCTCTTGGCGATGCTGAGCGATTTCCTGTGTCGCAAGATACTAGTTCCGCTCATCAGTAAGATTACTGATAAGACGGACATCACTTGGGATGATGTGCTGCTGAACAAGAAGGTGCTCACCTCGGCTTGCCATATTGTGCCGGCTGTGGTGATATGGTCGCTTATGCCGCTGATTTATCTGGAGTATCCGATATTCAAAGAGATATTGGAGCGGGCCACGGGCATCTATATCGTGGTGATGTCGGTGCGTACGGCTCTGGTCTTCATCGGGTCTTTCAAAGGACTGGAGGATTCTCAGGAACGACGCTCGTCGGCTCAGCAGTATTTCCATACTTTCTGCGGTGTTCTCAGGGTATTGATGCTCTTTGTGGCTGGCGTGGTGGTGGTTGCCATCCTGCTGGGCAAGAGTCCGATGACCCTCTTTGCCGGTTTAGGTGCTACCTCGGCTGTCCTGATGCTGGTCTTCAAGGATACCATCACGGGATTGGCGGCTGGTGTGCGTCTTACCAGCAATGATATGTTGCATAAGGGCGACTGGATTACGGTGAAGTCGGTGGATGCCAATGGTATTGTTGAGGATATGTCTCTCACGACCGTGAAGGTGCGCAACTTTGATAACACCATCGTTACCATTTCGCCTATTACCCTGGTGAATGGTTCGTTCCAGAACTGGATTGGTATGCAGAAGAGTGGTGGACGAAGAGTGAAGCGCGTGGTTTACTTCGATTTTCGTAGTGTCCGTCTGGTGGATGAGACATTAAAACGTAATCTGCTTACCAAGCATTTCGCTACCGAAGATTCGTTTAAGTTGAAGGAGTCGTTGCAGAAGGCGATAGATAAAGATATACAAGAGGGGAAGGATATTGAGGATTTAAAGAATCCTGCAGCCCTTGCTCCTACCAATCTCCAGCTTTACCGTAAATTCATGGAGAAGTATCTGCGCCAGCGTCCGGAGGTCAATACCGATCTCACATTGATGGTGCGCCACATGGAAGCCACGCAATGCGGTCTCCCTATCGAGTTCTATTTCTTCATTAAGGATAAGGTATGGGTGAATTATGAGCACATTCTCGCCGATATCATGGAGCATGCCTATGCCTTGGCGAATGAGTTCGGCCTGAAGATTTACGAGCAATATCCGGAACAGTAATTACTTTGAACATTGAATTTTATGAATAGTTTTTCGGCTGTCATTATCCGTTGGTTTCGTGAGAATGGTAGGGATTTGCCTTGGCGCGAAACCAAGGATCCTTATGCCATCTGGCTGAGCGAAATCATCCTTCAGCAAACCCGCATCGCACAGGGATGGGAATATTGGGAGCGGTTCATGAAGACCTATCCCAAGGTTGAAGACTTGGCTGCAGCCAGCGAGGATGATGTCTTGAAACTCTGGCAGGGATTGGGGTATTACTCGCGAGCCCGCAACCTTCATGCTGCTGCCAGACAGATAGTAGAGCTCGGTCATTTCCCTGATACGCTTGAAGGTATCAAAGCCCTGAAAGGGGTGGGCGATTATACTGCAGCAGCCATCGGTTCTTTTGCCTTTGATATTCCGGCGGCAGTAGTAGATGGCAATGTGTATCGGGTTCTTTCACGTTACTTCGGAATAGATACTCCTATCAACTCAACGCAGGGGAAAAAAGAGTTTGCTGCGTTGGCTCAATCACTCTTGCCTGCTTCGTCTGCTCAGCAACTTTCTGATACAGCATTATCGCCTGCTGCTGCCTACAACCAGGGCATGATGGATTTCGGAGCTATCCAGTGCACTCCCCAATCTCCAAAATGTCTTGTCTGTCCGCTTGCCGAAACCTGTGAGGCGTTGAGGACTGGAAGGGTAGAGGAGTTGCCGGTGAAGAACAAGACACTGAAGGTAAAAACGCGCCATCTCTCCTATATATATATAAGGTGTAAAGGCGAAGTGGCTATCCACCGTCGCGGCGAGGGTGATATCTGGCAAGGATTGTGGGAACCATATAACGCATCAGATGCTCCGCAACTGCCTGCCTTTGTCCATAATCCTCTTCTCCTGGCTAAGGATGTGAAGCATGTACTTACCCATCGCATCCTCCTTGCCGACTTCTATCTGCAGGAAACAGAAACCCGCCCCCTGCTCCCTGATGATTATATCTGGGTGAAAGAGGACGAGGTAGAACAGTATGGTGTTCCAAGGTTGATAGAAATCATGTTGGAAATGGTTCAAGCTAAATCATAAAAAAGAGGGTGTGTCATAAGGCCATGACACACCCTCTCTTATTTATATATGTTCTGTTAGATATTTCGTCTCAAGCAAGAATTAGTAATTCTGTGCTTCAATCTGGAAGTAGCTCTGTGGGTGGTTGCAGACTGGACAAACCTCAGGAGCCTTCTTGCCTACTACGATATGTCCGCAGTTAGAGCACTGCCAGATGCAGTCGCCGTCACGAGAGAAGACGAGCTTGTCTTGTACGTTCTTCAAGAGCTTGCGATAACGCTCCTCGTGGTGCTTCTCGATTTCAGCAACCATCTCAAACTTAGCTGCAATCTCCTCGAAACCTTCTTCGCGAGCCTCCTTTGCCATGCGTGGATACATATCGGTCCACTCATCGTGCTCACCATTGGCAGCAGCTTCCAGGTTCTTCTCTGTATCCTGGATAGCACCGCCCTCCAGATACTTGAACCACAACTTAGCGTGCTCCTTCTCGTTAGCAGCTGTCTCCTCAAAGATATTAGCTATCTGTACAAAACCGTCCTTCTTTGCTTTGCTTGCAAAATAGGTATATTTGTTACGAGCCTGTGACTCACCAGCGAAAGCCTCCTGGAGGTTCTTCTCTGTCTTTGTTCCTTTTAATTCCTTCATAATGTCTTCTTTTTATAATGTTAATATGTTCTTTATTAAATTCTTATGCAAAGATATTGAAAATATTTCAAATATACAAATAAATTAAGAACTATTTAACTTTTTGGCGCTTATTTAAATAAAATAAAGCAAAACAGAGCATGGCAACACCGAATATCCACGAGATGATGGCACTCGTTACCATACCCAGCGTATGAGTGAATCCCGCCACAATGAAGGTGAGGAAACTCACAAAGGCTACAGTCAGGGCGTAAGGCAACTGTGATGATACATGATGTACATGCTTGCATTCCGCTCCTGCACTCGCCATGATGGTGGTATCGCTGATAGGAGAGATATGGTCGCCACATACCGCTCCAGCCATACATGCCGAGATAGAGATGATGCGCAAAGGATCAGCACCAGGGAATACGGCGATGCAGATAGGAATCAGAATACCGAAGGTTCCCCAGGAGGTACCCGTTGCAAATGCCAGGAAGCCTGCTACCAGGAAGATGATGCCCGGAAGAAGCATCTGAAGTTCTGAGGCACTGCTCGCTACAACCGATGATACATATTCTGCCGCACCCAGCGAGTCGGTCATACTCTTCAGCGTCCATGCCAAAGTAAGAATCAGAATGGCTGGTACCATCGCCTCAAAACCCTTGATGAGACTACTCATCGCCTCATCGAAAGGCAAGGTCTTGCGAATAGTAAACATCATGATGGTAAGAATCAGAGCAGCCAATGAACCGATTACCAAGCCCACAGAGGCATTGCTCGCAGCAAAGGCATCTACAAAGTTGAGATAGTTGGCATTATCGGCATCGAAGAATCCGCCCGAATATACCATGCCCGCCATGCAGAAGATAATCAGCATGATGATTGGTATCACCAGGTCGCTCACGGTTCCCTTGTTCTTGGAATCCTCTTCCTGTTTGGCTCCCACACCGTGCTCAACAATCTGCAGTTTGGTATCACTCACTTCATCGAGTTTTCCGCCATTGGTTCGCTCGTACCATTCCTTCAGTCTTGCATCATACTTGCTCATCGCCTTGAAGTCGAAGCCCAGTATCACGATGCCAAACATAAAGAGGATGGTAAAGAAAGCGTAGAAGTTAAAAGGTATCGCCTTGCAGAAAAGCGCCAGTCCGTTCTCACCGCCCGATACGAACCCCGATACCGCAGCTGCCCAACTCGAGATAGGGGAGATGATGCAGACCGGAGCGGCTGTAGAGTCGATGAGATAAGCCAGTTTCTCCTTGGTAACACCATTGCGCACGGCGATAGGCCGCATCACCGAACCCACCGTAAGGCAGTTGAAGTAATCGTCGATGAATATCAGGATACCGAGCAGGATGGTAGCAATCTGTACGCCAACCTTCGAGTGTACGTGCTTGGAAGCCCAACGGCCGAAAGCTGCCGAACCTCCCGCCTTGTTCATCAGTGAAACGATGCTGCCCAACACCACCAGGAATACCAGAATGCCCACGTTCCATGGGTCGGAAAGACAATGTATCAAACCGTATGCCTTGGCATCATCGCCTTCACCTACAGTGTGGTTTGTCAGGTGAACGAGGAATCCGTCGAAACCTGTTCCCATCGAAATGCAATATTGAACGGCACCCAGTATGATACCGATAAAAAGAGAAGAATAGACCTCCTTTGTCTTCAGCGCCAGAGCGATGGCGACGATAGGAGGCAGTAACGACCATGCGGTCCCAATCATGTTGTAATCCATTTTATTGTTTTTGGGCAAAGGTAGTTTTTTTTGGTAATATATGCAAGCTTTTTGGCAGAAAAAATGGTGCTTATGGGTTGATATGGGCTGTTTTAGCATATTTTATCATTATAAAGTGTCGTTTTTCTATATTTTTATTGTATCTTTGAAAACTCAAATTGCAACTCAATCTGAGATAGAATGGAAATTCAATTTTAACAACTTAATAATGGAGGACTAATTATGAACATCAATTCTGGTATTAAGCAAGCCGTGATTTTAACCATCGGCATCATCGTGCTTGGATTTTGTATCAAGTCGGGACTTGAAAGTGTGATTAGTAATGATCGAAAGGTTGTAGTGAAAGGCCTTGCCGAAAAGGAGGTGGAGGCTGATAAGGTGACGTGGCCTATCGTTTCCAAGGAAATAGGCAATGACCTGCCTGAACTCTATCAAAAAATCAATGCCACCACGAGAACCATCAGAAACTTCCTGGTGGAGAATGGTGTAAAGACTAATGAAATCAATGTGAATGCGCCTGTGGTCATCGACCTCAATGCTGAACGGTATGGCGAAAA
The DNA here is from genome assembly GCF_019249795.2 of Segatella copri. Taxonomy (NCBI): domain Bacteria; kingdom Pseudomonadati; phylum Bacteroidota; class Bacteroidia; order Bacteroidales; family Prevotellaceae; genus Segatella; species Segatella copri. Next base: position 1,480,932 of record NZ_CP156891.1, on the reverse strand, counting down.
CCGCCAGGGCTATCGTTATAACATTACTTCCATCATCACGGTTACATCGAAGAACGTGAAACTGGTCCGCAGTATCATTGCCCGTCAGGGTAATCTGCTCCAGAAGGGGGTTGCCATTGTGGATGGTGGTTACGAGAATCCGGTGAAGTATGAGTATGTTGCCTTCCGTCAGATGAAACCTAAGATGATGCAGGAGGCGATAGAAAATGCTGAGCAGACTGCTGCCCAGTTTGCTGAGAACAGCAAGAGTAAGATAGACAAGATTATGAATGCCGACCAGGGCCAGTTCTCTATCGAAGACCGCGATTCCAATACTCCATATATTAAAAAGGTAAGGGTTGTTACTACCGTTACTTATTCTTTGAAGGATTAGGAGTAGTGATTAGTGAATAGTGATTATTTATTAGTGATTAATTGTAATAAGAGGGTGTGTTATAGCCTAATGGCATACCTTCTCAAATTAAAACAACGAAAAACTATGAAGAAAATCATATTAGCAGCTGTTTTATTTCTACCATTTCTTGTTTCTTGTTCACAGAATAGGAAAGCACCTGCTGTTTCTTCTCAAACGGCTGAAGAGAAGTCTGAGAAAACTGAAACTGCCAAGGTGCAATATCTCACCACATCTGATTTCAGAAAAAAGATTATGGATTACGAGGCTCATCCGGATGAATGGGTATTCGCCGGTTCCCGTCCTGCCGTCATCGATTTCTATACCACCTGGTGTGGTCCTTGCAAGATGATGGCTCCCGTAGTGGAATCTCTCGCCGGGAAATATGCCGGCAAGATAGATTTCTATAAGGTGGATATCGACCAGGAGTCCGAACTTGCTTCTGTTTTCGGTATCAGCAGCATCCCTACCTTCCTCTTCATCCCCGTGAAAGGCAAACCATCTGTGCAGATGGGTGCTATGCAAAAGGAGGATTTCGAAGGACTGATTGATAAAATTAAAATAAAATAAAATGACAATTTGGTAGCATCTCAAATTTCCATGCCTCTCCTTACCTATATGTAGGTATTTTCGGGCGAATACCTACTTTTGATGATGCCCGAAATTTGGAGATTTGTCAGATAATACCTAAATTTGCACTCGGAAAAAATGTTTAACGTAATTAAAAGTATTATAGTATTATGATTATCGAAAATGTTCATGCAAGAGAAATCTTGGATTCTCGTGGCAATCCTACAGTAGAGGTTGAAGTTTCTTTGAAGTCAGGTATCGTAGGTCGTGCATCGGTTCCTTCTGGTGCATCTACTGGTGAGAACGAGGCTTTGGAACTTCGTGATGGTGACAAGAACCGCTATGGCGGCAAGGGCGTCTTGAAGGCTGTGGAGAATGTGAATCAGGTGATTGCTCCTGCTTTGGTAGGTTTCTCAGCCTTGGAGCAGCGTGCCATCGATTATAAGATGTTGGAACTCGACGGTACCAAGACCAAGTCTAATCTGGGTGCCAACGCCATCCTCGGTGTTTCTTTGGCTGTGGCTCATGCTGCTGCTGAGTATCTCCACATCCCATTGTATCGCTATATTGGCGGTTGCAATACTTACACCCTTCCTGTTCCTATGATGAACATCATCAATGGTGGTGCTCACTCTGATGCGCCTATCGCCTTCCAGGAATTTATGATTCGTCCTGTGGGTGCTCCTTCCGAGAAGGAGGCTATCCGTATGGGTGCTGAGGTGTTCCATGCTTTGGCTAAGCTTCTGAAGAGCCGCGGTCTTTCTACTGCCGTAGGTGATGAGGGCGGTTTTGCTCCTGCACTCGATGGTATTGAGGATGCGCTCGACAGCATCTGCCAGGCTATCAAGGATGCCGGTTATGAGCCAGGAAAGGACGTGAAAATTGCCATGGACTGTGCTGCCAGCGAGTTTGCCGTTCAGGAAAATGGTGAGTGGTACTACGATTATCGCCAGTTGAAGGATGGTAAGAAGAAGGATCCTAATGGTAAGAAACTGACTGCTGCTGAGCAGATCAAGTTCCTGGAAGAACTGATTACCAAATATCCTATCGATTCAATCGAGGATGGCCTTGACGAGAACGATTGGGACAACTGGGTAAAGTTGACTGCTGCCATTGGCGATCGTTGCCAGTTGGTAGGTGACGACCTCTTTGTTACCAACGTGAAGTTCCTGGAGAAGGGCATCAAAATGGGTGCTGCCAACTCTATCCTCATCAAGGTGAACCAGATTGGTTCTCTTACCGAGACTCTGGATGCTATCGAGATGGCTCATCGTCATGGTTACACCACCGTTACTTCCCATCGTTCTGGTGAAACCGAGGATACAACAATTGCTGATATTGCCGTAGCAACTAACTCTGGTCAGATTAAGACGGGTTCTATGAGCCGTACCGACCGTATGGCTAAGTACAACCAGCTTATCCGCATCGAAGAGCAGTTGGGCAATAACGCAGCTTATGGTTATACGAAGTTGAAATAGGAATGATGATATGAAATTGGAAAACACCAATTTCACCATAACAAAACATAATTAGTAATAACTGAATAGATCAGATACGAAATAGATGGGCATGGATAACCGTGAGGGTTGTCCATGCTTTTTTTCTTCTATGATGTATCTGCATCTTCATGTGTTTAACTGGATAACTTCGATATATTTTATTGATTATGACAAATGTATTAATTAGTGCCGCCGGGCTTTGCGGTGCCACGATTATAGGTGCCATTTTGGGATTCTTCGTCAAGGAGTTGCCTCATAAATGGAACGACGCCGTATTGGGATATTGTGCCGGAATCATGCTGGCAGCTTCCACGTTGGGACTGATAGTGCCAGCCTTCGAACAGACCAGTCTTTGGTGGCTGGTAGTAATCGGCGTAATGGCAGGAGCCCTGTTTCTGAATGTGCTAGATCTGGTAACTCCCCATCTTCATCACATCACGGGACTAGACCCCGAGGAGCATCGCAACAATGCCAGGCTCAGTCATGTGATGCTTTTTGTGATGGCGATAGCCCTGCACAAACTGCCCGAGGGCATGGCAGCAGGAGTGAGCGTCTGCTCAGCAGAAGGCGCAACGGAGTGGGGTGTTTCCTTCGGCATCGCCTTGCAGAACATCCCCGAGGGAATGGTCATCATCGCTCCCTTGATGATGGCAGGCGTTACAGCAGTCCGTACCTTCTTCATTTCCATTTTCATCGCTTTGCTCGAAGTGGTAGGCATTCTGTTAGGTTTCGGCTTGGGTTCAGCCTCTTCCACCTTCCTCCCCGTGATGTTGGGTTTTGCCGGTGGCGCCATGCTCTATGTAACGAGCGATGAGATGATTCCCGAAACCCATGCCCATGGCTTTCAGAAGCAAGCCACCTACGCCCTTCTCCTGGGTTTCATCACCTTTGTGTTGATGGAGAAATATGTATAATCTTCTTTTTCCCATCTCTCTTATTTATGTTTGTAGATTCGTCTTGCCTGTAATTGAGGATCCCACTTGTAAATCTTCTGCAAAAGTACTCACAATTTATGAGAAAAAGAAAAAAACTGCCAGGAATATGAGTGTGGCAGATGAAAAATAGCATAGTTGTGGTATGCTTGGTGCTAACGTTGCTATATTAGTCATCGCCAGATATAAAACAATGCCAATATAGCAAAAATACGCATATTTGTAATAAAATTGCGACAAACGTAATAAAAAAACGTAAATATACGTCTATTGCAAGGTGAAAATTCGTGAATCTGGAAAAAAAATCATATTTTTGCATAGCAAAAAATGTAAATAAACAGAAAAATGGCTACAGCTGATCAAATATTATCTCTGATACGAAATCATCTGAACAACGATGATACGCAATTCAGAAAGGTTGCCCTGCAGATTTCCGCTGTGGAGGCAAGGAGTGGTCATGCCATAGTAGCACGTACCATACAAGAATTGCTCAACCAAAAGAAAACATCCTTGGGTACGGTACGTTTGGTGTCTAAAAACAAGGATATAGATGACTTGCTGCTGCAAGTAGATACCTATGATGACATGACAAGTCTGGTACTCAGTCAGGAGTTGAAAGAGAAACTGGACAGAGTCATCAAAGAATATCTAAAGAAAGAAACCCTAAGTAAGTACGGATTGGCAAATCGCCGAAAGCTCCTATTGTATGGAGCATCGGGAACAGGAAAGACGATGACAGCCAGTGCCCTTGCAAAAGAATTCAATTTGCCATTCTTTGTTGTGCGAACTGAAAAAGTTGTGACCAAGTTCATGGGAGAAACAGGTCAGAAACTAGGTAGAATCTTTGATTTTATCAACGAAGTACCAGCTGTATATCTGTTTGACGAATTTGACGCCATCGGTTCTCAGCGAGGAATGGACAACGAAGTTGGCGAACAACGAAGAATACTCAACACGTTCCTACAACTGTTGGAGCGAGATGATTCTGATAGTTTTATCATAGCTGCCACCAATAGCATAGAATCAATAGATAAAGCCATGTTTAGGCGATTTGATGATGTCATAGAGTATAAATTGCCAGATAGAGAACAGCGATTAGCATTGCTGCGTGAATATCTCTATACCGCAAAGGATTTGGATTTCTCATCTGTAGAGCCCTTGTTTGATGGCATGAGTCATGCCGAAATCAAGATGGTTTGTTCAGACATATTTAAGGAATCCCTACTTAATGACAGGAAGATAGACCTTCCACTGGTTCAGACCATAGTGAATATGCGTCAGCAGTTAAATCGTCAAACCAGCTAAATAATGGAACTATATGCATAAGAAACATTTCTTTTTAAGCAACAATATAGCCGAAGCCCGTGGCTTCTCACCACAGAAACAGGGCTTTGACGGTCATACCCTTCCTTCAAAAGACAGAGCTGCACAAGCAAGTATGGTAAAGGAGCAATACGTAGCTGTGGTTAATCAGATTGTTACTCATTTGGAAGAAAGAGAAAAACAAGGACAGCCTGTGGCTAACGGAATCTATGTCGATTTGAAAATGGACAAAAGTTTCATACCAGATTCTTTGGGCAAACAAGACAGTCCAAAAGGAGCAACCATCATGAAAGTAACTGACAACGGAGAAGATAATGACGTTGACGTTACTGTATATGTAAAGAAGGACAAGAAGGATTGGCTTAAAAATAAAGTTGACGACTATTCTTCCAAGAACACAGCAAAGGGAAAGCCATGCAATGAAAGGTTGATCGCCCCTATCAATGGTGTAGAAGCAACAGACATTCGCACACTCTACGTGTCAGCGGAAGAATTTGACACAATACCAGAAGAAGGCTCATACATTTACGAATTGTGGATGAGCCATAGCAAAGAAAACAGCCAAGAGCGCATAGAGAACACTTTGCATCAACTGGGCATAGAGAAGATGGCAGAGCCTTTGCTTTTTGATGGTGTTGATGTATGGTTGATTAAGTCAACCAAGCAACAACTCTGCACCCTGCCACTGTCGCTGGGATATATTGAAGGCATCCGCCCCTATCATAAGCCGTCCATTCTGACAAGCAGCAACCCCGAGAAAAGAGAATGGAGTGAACTCATCAAAGGAGAAATTACCTACGACGAAGATGCGGATGTAATAGTCGGCATATTGGATTCGGGTGTGAACAATGCACACGAACTATTAAAGCCAGCACTACCAGACGAGCGAATGGATGTAGCCATTGGTGTACTGGAAGCAACAGACAAGACAGACCATGGCACTGGTATGGCAGGATTAGCCCTGCTTGGTGACTTGACAAATATTGCCTACCAACGAGAAACACCAGTAGCTGTACATCATGCACTGTCGTCGGTTAAAATTTACGAGGCTGGGTATGAAACACCAAAGGAATTTTATGGAGCAGTCATAGAAGAAGCCATAGGCAAAGCTTCGGATATGGGTGCATCCATTCTATGCATGGCCATTACAGACGAAAGCGCCTACAACGGCATAGCCACCTCCAGTTCTGCAGCACTTGATGAAAGCATCTACCATCAGGGGCAATGTGACAGATTGGTTTTGGTTTCTGCAGGAAACATTCAGACACCCGATGTAGATCATAACAACTATATAGAATCCTGTAAGGCAAACGCAGTGCAGAGCCCTGCACAGGCTTGGAATGCCCTAACTGTAGGGGCCTATACCGAAAAGACTCTTGTAGGCGATGAGAGTTTCAAGCCATTGGCAGCCCCAGGTGGTGTATCGCCATATTCATGTAGCTCATACCCATGGCATGAGAAGCGCAATAAGCCAGAAATTGTGATGGAAGGAGGAAATGTAGCTTATCATGACTTGCTCAGAGAAACCTCACATAGCGACCTGAGTCTTGTAACAACCAGCAATGAGCAAGAAGAGCCATTGGAACCTTTCAATGCGACAAGTGCTGCTACAGGATTGGCGGCAAGGCTTGCCGCACAGATAAAAGTGGAGAATCCGCAACTGTCAATGCTCTCCATCCGAGGCTTGATGGTGCATTCTGCTCGATGGACAGATGAAATGATGCGTATAAATAACGTTGAAGAGCGTATGACACTCTGCGGATACGGCGTTCCAGATGAGAACGCAGCCGTATATAGCAACGAAAAATGCGCCACTTATATTTTTGAGAATCAACTGGAGCCCTACACACAAGGTGACAGTGGCAACATATATGGCAAGATGCACTACTACGATTTGCCATGGCCAAAAGAACTGTTGGAAGATATGGGAGACGAATACGTAAGAATCCGCATCACCTTATCATATTATGTGAAGCCATCCCCTGGCTATGCCGGAAGGACAAGTAAGTACCGCTACCCATCTGCTACATTGCACTTTGACCTAAAGACAGCAACAGAAACAGAAGAAGAGTTTCTGTGTCGTAGGAACAGGCAAGAAGGAGAAAAGACCACCCAAAACGATGCAACCAGATGGAACGTGAAACAGCAAAAGCGAGAAAGAGGCACTGTACAATCCGACTGGATTGAATGTTCTGCAGCAGACTTGGCTGAAATGGACAAGATAGTAGTATTTCCAGGTCAAGGATGGTGGAAAGAAAGGAAACTGGACAATGTGGACAATTCTGTTCCCTATTCTCTCATAGTTTCAATAGAAACCAAAGAGACAGACATATACAACGCTGTAGAAACAGCAATTAGCAATCGTATAGGAGTACCTATTGCACAAGAAGTGTAATATACTCCATAAGACATTGAAGAAGGGCAAAGCTAAACACTCTGCCCTTCTTATTGTTTATACCTATAATAGGTAATATCACCAAAAGCACTTCACTTCATCTACTTTTACACATTATATACTTGGTCATGCCGATGCTTTAATAAATGGCAAACAATAATTCACCCATTTAAATTAAAGTATTATGGCAACAGTAAAAGTAAAATTCAGAGCATCCTCGGTGCCAGGAAAGGAAGGCACATTGTATTATCACCTCATTCACCAGCGCAACTTGCGCTGGATCAGCACCGACTATCATGTCTTTCCGGACGAGTGGAACGACAAGAAGTCGGCTATCATTGTTTCTAACCGCAACAACCGACAGGCGCATCTACAGCTCATCCAGTCGCAGATAGATTGGGAGATGAAACAGATGCAGCGTATCATCCGTGATAAGGATGCCGAGGGCATCCCTTATACCATTGACGACATAGACAAAGAGATACAGCAGCTGTCACCCTGCCAGAGCGTCTTTACCTTCTTCCGCCAACAGATAGCCAAGAAGGAGCAGATGCAGTGCATCGGCACCAAGAGCAACTATGTCAGTGCCGCCAACAGATTTATGGAGTTTCGTCATCACGAAGACCTCACCTTCTCCCAGATGACCAGCGAGATGATGGAAATGTATCAGGCATGGCTATGGAATAGAGGTGTCGGACAAAACACCGTGTCCTTCTATCTGCGAACCCTGCGCACATTCTACAACAAGGCAGTGGAAACAGGCCATGCGCCAGCCAATGATATCTTTGCTCACGTGCAGACCGCTAACGTGAGAACTGCCAAACGAGCCATCTCTGTAAAGGATATTCGCAAGATAGAAAACCTGGACTTGCCAACAGGTTCCTCCCTTGACAAGGCACGAGACCTGTTCCTGCTCAGCTTCTATCTCCGAGGCATGGCATTCGTAGATATGGCGTTCCTGAAGAAGACAGACTTGAAATGTAGTATGGTGAGCTACAACCGTCGCAAAACCCACCAAAACCTCAATATCGAGTGGATGAAGCCAATGCAAGCCATCATCGACAAATACGCCAAACAAACCAAGAACTCCCCTTATCTGCTACCCATCTTGACAGGCAAGGAATCCTCTCCATACACGGCATACCGCAAAGTGGAGCACAACACCAACTACAACCTGAAGAAAATCGGTGAAATGGTAGGTTTGAAGATACCACTCACCACCTATGTGGCACGCCACACATGGGCAAGCGTAGCCTTGCACATGAACATCCCAATAGCCACCATCAGCCAGGGCATGGGACACAACTCCTATAAGACCACACAGATTTACTTGCAGTCATTAGACGTAGCAACCATCAATGAAGCCAACAAGCGGATTATAAAAACGATCTCAAAAGAGTTGTAAACAAATCGTTATGTTTACCCCATTTCGGAATGATGGGGTAAAATTTTTAGCAAACTTCGCTCTTTCTTCTTAGAAGAGAGTAATTTGGTTACAAAAGTACGAAAAATAGTTGGATTACGTGTCCATTTTTTATATTTTCTGTGTCCTTCCCCAAAAATTAACACAAATGTTTAGCAAATCTGCCTAGGGTATTCCTGTAAATGGCAGATTTGCACTTATTTCGGCAGTTGTTGCACTTTTCTAAGAAGAAAGCGCAAATGATGTAAAATAAAGCTACATGTGTAGAGGCTGTATGGCTAATACTCATTATACTAAGATTATGCATAATCATAAGAAATGGACCAGGCTTCCACAACCATCATGTATGGTTGCAGCTGAGGACATAAAGTAGAACGAGAATATGACGCAGGATTGCTTGAATTCACCTTCTACAGCCGACGTAAGCAAACGCTTACCAAAGGGCATCCACGTTATCGGGGCTGAAAGACTTTCGGATCCGAGTGTAGAAGGAATATCCCGACGTAAACGGATCAAAAAGAATGAAGACCCTTCCACCAACCCCACTTCATGGAGTTATATTTTTATTCTTCACATGGCAGCTAAAGGGATGGAAAAATGGCTTGAAAAATTTAATGCTGACGAGAAAAATACCAAACAACCTTATTTCATTCATAAAACCCTTCGCTATTCCTACAAGGATGAAGAAAAGCAACAAGGAGTGAAAAAGACTTTGGAGCAATCTGTCAGCGGACTTGTCTTCTTGCAAGGTACGGTGAAGGACCTACAAGAATTTCTTGCAGATTATTTTCCCCAATTTCATTTAGTCAAAGACCGCAGTTTAGGACGACCTGCATCCATCAAGGACTCCATCATGCAGCCCTTTATGAATGTGATGAAGACCCATCCGGAGCAGGTTACATTCCTTCGTGATGATTTTGAGAAGTTTGCCAAAGACCACGTGAAGTTGCGTGTCCTTTCAGGACCATTCAAAGACTATGAAGGCTACATTGTCCGCATAGACCGTGACCGCCAGCTCGTCTTCGACTTCGGTGGACGAGCTGTAGCTATCCGTGGCGTGCATAAAGAAGACTTCGAAGTTGTAGAAGAGTAGTTGTAAAAACTCCCCCAAAAATTTGGTGGTTTCACAGAAGACCCTTATCTTTGCTGCGAATTAAATATAGAAGTTATGGCACAGTTAACATTACAGATAGATAGTCCATCTTTGTTGGAGAAATTAAAGAATGTCCTCTCTCTTATGAGAGGCGTTAAAATAGTTTCAGACTCCCCAGTTTCAAGGAGTGCTGCTTTGGAAGATGTTCCAAACGCAGAAACTTTGGCAGCAATGAAAGATGCTGAGAGTGGCCATGATGCGGGAGTAGTTCGAGTAGATAGCTTAGAAAGTTTCATGGCATCAATGGAGGAATAGGGTTTATGAAAGAAATTCGAAAGACCTCGCAGTTCAAGAAAGTTTAAGAATGATAAAGAATTTGTAGAAACGCTTATGGGGATAGTTAAGCTTTTGGCAGAAGGCAATCAGATACCGGAAGAATATAATCCCCATTCTTTGAAAGGCAACTGGAAGAACTATATGGAATGCCATATAGAAAATGATACACTTTTGATTTGGTTTGATAAGAACAATAATGCAATAGAATTAGTTCGTTTAGGTTCACATTCTGAATTATTTGGTAAAGGACGTAAGCGCTGATCCCCATAACAGCCAAGCGGTCCCATCCCGCACAACCATGGCGAGGGCTTGGGAGTGGGTTAAGGCCCCCCCCCTCTCTTCGCAAGAGGGGGACAGGGGAGTCGAAAAAAAAACTTACGTTATGAACATAGAAGAAAAAAAGCAGATAAGGAAGCAGAATCATTTTGTGTGTTGTAATGTTTAGCCATAAGCCAAGTATAGGTTAATAAATGCATTTTTTCTCTTAAATCCTTGGTGATTACGAAATTAAATTGTACTTTTGTCACTATATTAGCAATAAAAAATGTATGATTATGGCAAACGACAATAACAAAATACAGGCAACTACTGATGAATCTCAGATAGTACTCTATCAACCAGACGAAAGCATTAGGTTGGAGGTGAAACTGGATCAAGATACGGTTTGGCTCAATCGTCAACAAATGGCGCAGTTATTTGGTCGTGATATCAAGACTATAGGTAAGCATATCAACAATGCTCTTCATGAAGAGCTTGCTTCTGACCCAACAGGCGCAAATTTTGCGACAATTGAAAATAGTAAAAATCCAACTGTCGCAAAATTTGCGATAGTTCAAAAAGAAGGTGGACGTTTGGTTACTAGACAAGTTGAGTTTTATAGTCTTGACGTTGTTCTATCTGTTGGTTATCGTGTCAAGTCTAATAGGGGCATTCAATTCCGACGTTGGGCGAATGTTGTTTTACGTGACTACCTTCTTCAAGGTTATTCCGTGAACCGTCACTTAATAGCCCTACAGGAGAATATGGACAAGCGTATGACCCATATTGAGGATGTCCAGGCTAAGCAGCAACAGCAGCTTGATTTCTTTATTCGGACTTCGACCCCTCCTGCAGAGATGGTCTTCTTCGAAGGTGATTTCTATACTGCAAGAGTTGCTTTGGAGAACCTTGTTCGTTCTGCCAATCATCGAGTAATCATCATAGATGGCTATGTTTCATCGCTAACCCTGAGTGTGTTAGATGTTCGTAAACCTGAAGTAACAGCGACTATTTATACTGTAGGTGTAGGTCAAGGAATGCAACGACTCATGGATGAGCATGACCGCCTATTCCCCGATAATCATATAGACATCAGAAAATGGAGTAACGAATCTCATGATCGCTGGCTTATTATAGATGATAGCCTCTATCATTGTGGTCATTCATTAAATGCCAATGGCGGTCATAAGATTTCCGCCATAACCCTGATGGGAACCTCCCCAGAAGTAATCCTCTCAAAAGTAGAATAAAACAATATTCCTCATTCGAGCGACGACAAGTGCAGAGCGATACTGCAATGAGGAACAATTCAGGCGGTCCCAACCTGCCCCTTCATGCACCCGTTTTCGGCAATATAATAGCAAGTTGTCCCCTGCAAGAGTCAGGCGGTCCCATCCCGCACAACATGGCGAGGGCTTTGATGCCCCGCCAACCTTAGAGCGTAGCGGTTCCGAGCACCGGAGGGCGGTTACATCCCTTGCCCTTTTGGAAAGGGCGAGGGCTTGGGAGTGGGTTAAGGACCCCCTCTTCGCAAGAGGGGGACAGGGGAGTCGAAGGTAAATCACCATTAGCCCGTATGGCGGTACCTGTATAATATGATACCTTTCTTTAACAGTAAGAAAAAAACTCCTTTTAGCTAGCAATGCCAGCCAAAAGGAGTTATAATAGTTAATCAAGGCGGTGTCGGGCAGCCCAGCTTCCAGCATCCAGACACGGACACTCCTTTGGAGTAGTCCCAGGCAAGTCCCGATGTCCCACAATCTTCGCTTTCGGAAAGAGAATCTTCAGATTCCTGAAAAGATCGATGAGTCTCGTTTCCTGCTCAGTTGTGATGGTGTTGCAAGGCTTGCCTTGCTCATCGAGCCCTCCCTCATAGCAGATGCCGATAGAGCATCTATTATAAGGTCGGGCATGAGCCCCCACCTCCAGCAGCTTACGGTGCTGCGTCATCGTACCATCCTTACGGATGTAGAAGTGGTAGCCGATATCATAAAACCCACGAGCCTTATGGTCACGGCGCAGCTGTTCCACACTATAGTCCTGATTGCATCGGCTAGCCGAGCAATGCAGTACCAGAAATCTCACAGAGTCGGCAGACATCATGTTCTTGCCGTCTTCAACTCCGGCGAGGAGTCTACGCTCAGAGCGCACCTTCTCCTCCCCGATAATCATTGGAAATGTATCTTTTGTCATAGGAATAATTCAACATTCAACATTCAACACTCAACATTGCTATAAGGCACTCGCGCACGAGCTTACTCCCAGTGCCGTGAGAGCAGCAATCAGCGCCTGTACGATGGCATTCACGATTTGAGTCCAGGAAATCTTGTTTGGATTTGATTCAGAGTTAGAACGAAACATTTTCATAATCAATAAAATTTAAATGAAACAATAAGTTATCAGAGTTTAGCAGTGCCTCCCTTTCAGAGAGGTAAGGCACTGCCAGAGTTGGAGACTATTCCAATCCGTCACCATTGTCGGAACCAGTTCCGCCAGCCTCGGTGCCGGAACCGCCGCCAGTGGTTTCACCACCAGTAGTCTCACCGCCGGTAGTCTTATCCTTTTTCTCTTCACCGTACTTGACGAGTTCGATGGAATCAGGAATCAGGTTGTAAACACGGCTGCCGTTCTTCAGTAGATAGTACGAAGGGCGGAAGGCAGGAAGGATACTCTTCACGAGCTTGGCATTCGCCTCCTTCTCAGTCTCTACAGCCTTACCTGTAAGAAAACGGAGATAGAGCTTACCGAAACCGAACAGTTCGATGTCGTAACCCTTCTTCAGATTCTCCTTCACATAGTAGGTATAGCGGTCGAGTACCGCCATTACATCAGCAGGAGTAGCCGTAGACTCCATAGCGATTTGGTTAGCGATATCCTTGGTAGTCAAGGTACCGTAACTGTAAGGGCGAACGCTATAAACAGTCTTACCCTTCTTAGGGCCCATGTTCATGGTCTTCTTAGACACTTTGTAACTTTTACTCATAATTTAAAACATTTAAGAAATTAATAATAAAGTTCAGTCATCGTCAGTTCAAAGAGATGAGCAATCCCGTTTGTTCTGATTGACGCTGCGAAGGTACGGCTTTTCTAAAGCGTGCTGTTCGACATTGTTAGATATCGATAGACAGCTGATCACATATGAACTTAACTGCTTTCGGACTTAACAACTGGTCTTTCGGTTTCACACCAATTTCATTCAGTTCCTGTCTGTACGGCATCAGCCATCTTCTCAGTGTCCCAGTCGACACTCCGGCATAAGCAGCCAGTTCGCTTTTATACATTGCTCTCATATTCTGATAGTTTTATACATTATTATATATATTAAAAACAAATTCTTTCCTTGTTCGCTTGCAAAAATAGTGCTTTGCTCCCAAATGCTGCGGTATTCATGAATGCTGCGTTTTTTACTTAGCTTTGCACTTATTAGAGATTTTTCAGTCCTAGTTCTGTTTAGATTGCCTTTTATCAGGAAGATAATAGGCTTATGGACGAAAACTCTACGAAAAGCAAGGCGAACAAATGGATAGCCTTCGCTGCCGAAGAGTTTCGCCAAGCGAGAAGAAGGTGGCGACTAACTTCCGACCGTAAGTTTTCGGAATTTACTGGTATTGATGCTCGTACTCTCCGCAAGTTGAATCCTCTTCACTTAGATGGGTCACTTGAAAAGGAGACGTTTGATTACATTATTTCAACGATGATATATCTCTGTCCCTGTTTCTTTGAAAGCAAAGAAGAGCAGATTGAAGAAATTCATCGCTTGGAGAGAACCTTGATAGAAGTAAGTTTGCATGTAAGGCCTATACATCCTAAGGCGCAAGCTTTTTTTGAAAGGGAGATGACCAGCATCCGCAAAGCCCAAGAAGAATAGTAATGAGGTTCATCCAAGTGAAAGAGCCTTGGGCGTAAAGCAAGACTATGATTAGTCTTGTTGCCCGAGGTTTTTGAGAAACTAAACTTTAAAACATACGACTATGCTACAACAGAAGAAAGTTAAGCTCAGCAATTATTATTATGATGCATTGAAGGCTTCTTATCATTTCAAGCAGAAGAATTGGGATGAAGCCAGACAGTTTTATCGTAAAAGCGGCGAGGCTTTTATGAAATATCGGCTTTACGATAGAATGGATGAAACGAAAGTCTGCAATTATTTGGCTGGTTCCCATGAGTTGGATGGAACCCCTCTAAAGAGAAAATGGCAACCAAATTATTCAGAATTGTTGAATACTCTGAACAGTTCTGATTATATATCACAAGACGAATTACAGGCTCTTAAGGCTATACAGGAAGATGGCAATCAAGGTATGCATGATTCCGATGAAAAAACAGATAGAATCGAAACTGAAGCGAGTATTAAGCTGGTGCATGCCTATTCCCGAAAGTTGACAGTCAGTTTTTATAAAAGTATTCATAAAGATGTACCGTCAAAGTTAACTGATGCCTATGAGGGAAAAGTAAATGCAGACGTTTTGGAGGAGCATTTTGATTTTGGTGAAGTGCTTGAAGCTGCCGACAATTTCAATAATCGCAATCAATATATCCTTATCAGTCCACCGAATGATAAGAATACGTCTGTTGATCTCAAGTCTATCCTTGCTAGAATCCCTTGGTCCTTTATTCTGGATTTTGATCCGAATACAAAAGGGCAATATGGTCTTTTTACTGCTTTTGGGGCAGCTAAGGACAGTAGGGTGGTTCCTTTGGTGATAGACCAGTATGAAAGTCATGTATCATTGCCGATTAGTACTAGTGGGGGACGTCTCAATTGGTTGTTTGCTAACGGGCTGTCAGAAAGTGTAGGTACTTCATGCTCAGATTTCCGTTCCTGGAATAAGCGAAAATACGGCAAATTTATCAAAGAAGCACTTCGTCGTTTCATGACAGACTCTACAAACGAATATTATATCGTTTGTCTGAACGTAGAGGATCGTTATCTTAAGGATATCATACATTCTATAGATGATATAGAGGAGGTTGAGGCAGATTTGGTACATTTTATCTTCGTATCTACAGATGAAGACTATCTGGGAGGCGTTTCAGAAGAAGCTCAGGACTATAGTTTTAATAGTGCATCGTTTAAGATGAGTGCCAATGAGTTCATTTTGGGAGTTGAAGAAACCATGTCCAGTGCTGCATCTGTCCCTTTATCCAGTGTCATCGTGCCTTCCAAGGTTTCAGGCAAGTTAGGTTGTATCGATATCTCGTCTATTGTTTCCACTTTGAAAGATGGTGGATTGGATGTTGTTCATGCCAGTATCGGAGCAATTGCACCTAATGATTTATCTCCTTCCGACACATTCTTTAGAGGTGAAGACATCAGTTGGAATGATATATCAAAGGGAGTTGAAGCAACTCGTAAGATTCAGGATGCTCTTAAAAACAAGATCAAGGATCGTATACAGCTTCGCCAGTCTTCCAAATTCTTGCTTTATCATGATGCGGGTGCAGGTGGAACCACTTTGTCCAGGAGATTAGCTTATGATTTGAGAAAGGAGTATCCTGTAGTCCTTTTAAATAAGTATATAAAAGGTGTGACAGAAGAAAAACTTCATCTCTTTTATAATTGGGTAAAGACACCGGTTTTGGCAATAGTTGAAGCTTCTAAAGTAAATATCACAACGATAGATGCCTTGATACGAAATTGCAATTCAAACAAGGCTAGGTTCTTATTTGTAATAGTCGAAAGGCATAACAAAAAAGTTGGATTATCCGACCAGCAGAACAACATACATTTGTCTGATACAATGGCAGATTCTGA
The DNA here is from genome assembly GCF_019249795.2 of Segatella copri. Classification (NCBI taxonomy): domain Bacteria; kingdom Pseudomonadati; phylum Bacteroidota; class Bacteroidia; order Bacteroidales; family Prevotellaceae; genus Segatella; species Segatella copri. The sequence continues at coordinate 1,464,957 of NZ_CP156891.1, read as the reverse complement.
TGAGAAGAACCGGTTCGTAAATAAAGTCACTCTCTATGCCGAGAACAAATCCGAGATGGTGGAATGGGATAAGAAATCACCGAACCAGTGTGAGGTGATAGATTTTTCGTTGGCAATTTGTAATGATGATTTCAAACAGGAAAAAATAGAGCAATATGTAAGTTATTACAATAGTTTTTTATCACCATCTCTTAATGAATTTGTTCTTTATGTATCAATGATTTATCATTACTCTCAGAAAGAGGTGCCAGACCTTATTTTCCGAAATCTCTTTAAGAAGGATGGGGTGGTGATTGGCTTGCAGAAATACCTTCGAAGTCATCATAGTGAAGAGCAGGCACTTTATAAGATATTGAGCAACGTTACAGATGAAGCTGGGAAACAGACCCTCTGGCGTCCTCGCTATGCCCGGTTTGCTGATGCAGTTCTACAGTCTGTATGTAGTGTAGGTGGTTGGAAAGAGATGGTCTATGAGAGTTCTATCAATCTGATTAATAGCATAAAGAGCAATCAGCAGTATCTTGTTGATGATTCCCGTCAGATTCTGATTAGTGTATTTCTTGAGCGAGGCAAAGAAGAACTGTTGGGTGTAGAAGAAGCTTGGTCAAAAGACAACAATACTCATTTTTCACAGTTGTTGGAGGATCTTGGCTATAGTGAACTTAATCAGCGTAATGTTTTGTCAAGATTAGCCAATAGTTTTCCTAACGAAGCCCATTTCTGGGGCCATTTGGCACGCTTCTGTTATGAAAAGGCAAGCATACCTAAGCATTTTGATGAGGCTATGAGCTTTGTACAGAAAGCTTTTGATGCAAATGGTGAGAAAGATTTTAATCTTCAGCATATTGCAGGTATGTGTAAGCGTAGACTCTTGGAATATTATAAGCGTGAAAATGTAGAACTTGGATTTCAGGATATAAAAGATTTGACAGAAGAAGCGCGTGGCTATTTTAAGGAGAGCCGCCGTTTAAACTCAAAGAATATCTACGCATATATCTCTGAAATTCAGTTGATTGTTATCTTGATAGAATATGGAAAAGGATTGTCTCAGTATGATACTTACAGACGGTTCCTGTTCTCTCAGGAAAACGAATGGTATCAGGAGCAATATGTTTCTATGCTCGAACTGATTGATGAGACCAAGATTCTTCTCTCACAGATGAAGACATTGGGTAATACGCAGAAGACACATAAGTCATTTGATTATCTGAACAGAAGTGAGTCTCAGAGCAAGAATTTCGTAGATGATCTGCCAGGTATGTTGAATCATTTAAGTGCTGCCATCGAGAAAGCATTATATGAAGAGCGACCACGATTACGCCAGTTGTATGTTCGTTATCTCCTTCTGAGCAAGGTTAAGGGTGAGCCGAAACGTCTTGGTGAATCTTGGGGACTTTTAACAGAGAAGGAACAGGATAAGGTAGAAAACTATTTAAATAGTAACATTCAGCAAGGTAATACCAATCTGTTCTCATTACGTTATTGGTTCCAGTTTGTTCGCAAATGCCGCAAGGATACGCCTGTTGATGAGATTATTTCCCGTCTCCAGACATTGGCACAAGCATCTGGTGAGCATCATCCTATAGTGCAGTTGGAAGCAAATTATAATATTCTTGTCCTAAAGGCATTTACAATTATTCATGATAAGGATTATTTTGATACAGACAAGATAAGGGAGATTAGGTATTTGGCATCTACTTGTCATCAGCAGTCCCTCAATGACAAATACATCTTTGATTTGTTAGTCAATGATCATGATATAAGCGGTATTGTGCCTTATAACGAGAATACCGATTTTTCTAACTGTATACGATTGCATGGAACCATATCCAGCATTCGCAGTACGACACAGGGAGAAATCAAGTTAGATTGCGGATTAACTGCGTTTTTTGCTCCTTCTAAGGGTAATTTCGTGGAAGGCAGGGATGAGACCAAAGAAGTAACTTTTGTGATTGGTTTCCGTCATGATGGTCTTTTTGCATTGGAAGTTAAAGCTGTTGATGATTCTGATGATGTAAAAACTTCGGATGTATCCGAAGAATTGAAAGAGGAGAATGCGATAGAAAACATTGATAATCTTTCAGTTGAAACTTCATCTGCTTCAGGTGAAAGAGATGATGTTTACGAAATTCCTTCAGGAAATCAGCAGAAGTTCAAGATCGTAGGCAAGATAAAATTATAGAAAAATGCTAACGATTTTTCTTGATTTTTGCTCTGAAATTCGCGGATTTTCGACCGGGAAATAATTCCTGTAGAATATCTAAAATATGGCAAAAATATGTAAGTGACAGAAAATCAATATGTTATCTGTATTTGTGAATTTCGTCGAAAAAACAAAATTCTGCAGTTGTACAACTAAGACCCTTATAGTTGTACAACCATAACTCTAGAGTTGTACAACCATAGCCTATATAGTTGTACAACCGCAGCCTTATGGTCGTACAACTATAGGTCATTCGTTCTGCAGGGAGCATATAATACGATATAAAACCGATATTTTTGCCTCCTTGCAGCCATCTAGATTGAAAATCTCAAATTTGCGATAATTTAGAAATAATATTTGACGTAAGCAGTCACTTAGGGCCGTCTTGCGTACGTAAATAAAAATGTATACCTTTGCTCCGAATTTTAAATTTGGGACAAAATGAATATAAACGAAGAAGGCAAGTACTATGCCTCAATGGTTCGTAAGTTTCGAACCTAGTACAAGAGCAAGTACCTTCATGGGTTCTGTAAAGAACAAATTGGTAGACTTACTCGCTCATAGATGGCAGCTGGCTACTGTTACTGCTTGGGCATAAATTCAAATGATCTTTTCTTTAAAGATATGAAAAAGCATTCATTTTAGGGCTTAACATATCTAAAGTGACCGCTTACATTGTGTTCCGATGGCATTAATGATTAATCCTGTCCCAAATAGTGATTATTTTATTAACAACAAAGCGTGGTTTGATTTGGAGAATTTAAACAATGAAAATGATGAATTATAGAAATGAAAGTGAGATAATGTATGCTATAAGAAAGTTTCTTGATGAGCATCAGGTTCCTTTTAATATAGCGGAAATATCTCAACATACAAATTATATATATGACTTTTATCTTCCTAAAGGCTTGGAAAATGCCAAGTTTCCATTAGGAAAAGGTTATGTAAAGTATGAGATAGAAGGACCTGTAGCTATAGAAGTTAAGGGACGTTTACTCTTTGATACGATTCAGCGATATGTCACTCTATTTACGGAGGAACTTGCTCCTCAAAAGGAAGTTTCTTCTTTTCTTCTGGTTTATGTAGAGGGAAAACTACCTTCTATTTTAAAATACCATCTTGAAAAATTAAAGGTAAAGGGGTTCTATGTCTTGTCCCTATCTCAATTCCTTGGTATGCAAATTGATACTGTAATCCCTAAAAAGAAATTTAATTTAGAAGAATATGACTGGGTTAAAGACCGAGATAAAATTTTAGAAATAGCAAAGGTGAGTCTTCAAGATAAAGATTTTTCCCTTTTCTTTGGAGCTGGAGTTAGTATGTCTGCAAAATTGCCATCATGGTGGAAACTGTTAGAGGGCTTGGTGAACAAAAGTAAGCACAAGCAGTTGGATAAAAATGATATAGATAATCTCCAACAAGTCTGCTATGATTCGTCCATTGTCCTTGGTCGTTTTATAAGACAGATGATGGAGACTAAGTCAAATGGTGAGGACTACTATAATGCTGTACATGATGCCCTTTATGCAGGAAATGACTCTTGTACATCTCCACTGATACAGGAAATCTGTAATTTGATTTTGGCAAAAAGACAGTTTGCTAAAAGTATCATCACCTATAATTTTGATGATGTTATGGAGAGGGCTATGGATAATGTTGGTATAAAGAATTATTCTATTTTTGGTATGAATCAGCCTCAGCAAGCTTTCCCTATTTATCATGTTCATGGCTTTATCCCTTATGATAATTCTCAGATAATTAAGTCTGTGCCAATATTGAGTGAGGAAGAATATCACAGAGTTTATGCCAATTCTTACAATTGGTCTAATGTGGAGCAGATTCATGCTCTTAGCAGAAGAACATGCATTTTCATAGGTTTGTCAATGACAGATCCAAATTTACGCCGATTACTTGATATCGCTATTCGTGATAGTGAGAATGAGGCAAGGCATTTTGTCTTTTTGCCTCATATTACAAAATTCAAGAATGCAAATAAAAAGAACAACGAAGCTATGAGAATCCATAAAGAAATATTCTTGGAACTAGGCTTGAGAGTTATTTGGTACACTGATTATAATGAGTTGCCAACTTTGATTAGTCAGTTAAAATAATCTAGAGATCATGGCAATATTTATAAAGGTTAGCGATCCTTCTAGTTTTCTGAAGGACATAAAAGCTTCCATTGATGGTGGGAGTATAAAGGAATGGATATATGATGATGATGGGGACATTACTTCAACAGATGAAAAACTGAAGAATGAAGCTTGGTTTCATCCTTATATGCCAGTTGATAATATATTAGTGCTTGGAATTATTGGGCGCAAAAATGTAATGATGTCTATGTATACGTATACTATGTATCATAGTGAGTTTATTAAGACACTTCTTCTTAATTATGGTTCTCAATTAGATGATATATCTATAATGCCCCCATTTTCAAATCATTTTGACACTCAAAGTATTGAAGAAAAATAATAGTTTTATGAATAATAAATTGTGTAACTCTTTTGCAGAGGAAAAAGCTAAAGAGGCCTTGAGCTTGAAGTCTTTTTCTGCTCTCAACCTTGAAAGTATAAAACAAACTTTAAAGGAGGCTTTGGAGCAAAATAGAAGTAACGGCATTTTTCGGGAATACACTCAACATGATATTTCTCACATAGATGGCATGTTGAGCCTTCTAGATGATATTATTCCTCAGCATACAAAGGATATAATGACACCTGCAGATTGGATGATGGTCGTTTTGTCTTTTTATTTTCATGATTTCGGAATGTTAGTGACAGAAGATGAAATTTCAAAAAGAGATTCTGACAATGATTTTCTGAACTATAAAAAGAGAATGAAGTCGTCTTCAATTTCAGATGATGAAATTTACCAAAACTACATCCGTGACAATCATGGTGAAAGAGTGTTTGACTGGCTTTTGAAGTTAGATGCATCTTCAACAGATTCTGAAACTCATCTTGATTTGCTGAGAGGAATGATTGGATCTTTGTCTCCAGAAATACATAGGGATTTAGCAAAGTTATGTAAATCACATGGAGAAAATTTAGCAGAAATACAGGATAGTTTAGATGTGAATCAGCAGTATGAACAAAGTCCATCTTCTAGAGTGAATTTGCTATATGTGGCATCTCTTCTGAGAACAGCAGATATATTGCATATCAATTCTGAGAGAACTCCTGATATAGTCAGAAAAATTATTTCACCCCAAAATCAATATAGTAAGACAGAGTGGGATTTTCAGAATTCAGTAACATGTATTAGACCTTTATCCGAAAGAGACCGAAATAATAATGTAGATCCAAACATTCAACCTCATGCGTTTGAGGTAAAAGCAACCTTCATCAATGAAGATGCTTATAGCCGTTTTAAGGATTATATTTTTAATGCAGAAAAACAATTAATTCAAACACATGATGTTTGCAGAGATTCTTGCTTGCAAAATCAGAATGGTTACGAATTTCCTTGGGATTCCATCAATTGTAACTCTATAAAAACAGAGGGATTTAATGCAGACCCATTGAAGTTTGAGTTAGATAAAGACAATATTCTTAAGCTTTTGATAGGTCATACATTATATAGTAATTCAAATGTAGTTTTAAGAGAACTTGCACAGAATGCCATTGATGCCTGCCGTTTAATGGATAGTAATTCAAAAGTTGGTTCTTCTGATTATCAGCCACGGGTAGTGATAACATGGAAACCTACCAGTCGTGAACTTGTAATTCAGGACAATGGAACAGGTATGGATGAACATATTATCAAGAATTATCTCTTTAAGGTTGGAGCATCACGATATCAGTCTGATGAATTCAAAAAGCAAAATTCTGATTTTCATTCTATTAGTAGATTTGGAATAGGATTGCTGACTTGTTTCATGATTAGTGATGAGTTTGAGATAACAACATTATGGCATAAGGAAAAAAAAGCACATAAGCTCCGTATTAAAGGGATAGGTGGAGAGTGTATAATGCGTAATGATGCACAAACTGATAATATTTTGGATGGTAAGCATGGTACTACATTTGTTTTAAAAGTTAGAGAGGATGTTGAGTTTGATAATGTTGCAAATAATCTGAAAAGCTGGATAGTCGTTCCGCAGTGTAAAGTTGAATACAAAGAAGAAACTGATGATTCTATTAGGATTGGCTATGACAATGAGGAGGAAGCCTTAAAAAGTTTTCTGCTTTCTATAGGTATAAATATAGATGAAAAGCAATATAGAATAAAGAAATTCCACACAACAGGTATTGTTTTCTATTATTTGGAAAAGAAAAGTGAACTATATGGTGATTGGAATATTTTATCTCCTAATTATAAGTATCTGCGAGATATAACTGTTCCTGTAGGACTTTGTGTAGAAGGAATCAAAATTTCAGATAACACACCTGGTTTTCATGGGAAAAGTTTTGTAGCACTTGCCAATTGTACAGGAAAAACATCACCGACAACCAATGTGGCTCGTGATAATTTTGAGCAATCAAAGGAATATGATGAAATGATGAGGTTTATATATCACTCATATTTGAAATCAATTTCAGAAAAGATTGATCTTTTTGAAAAAAATCATTCTCTTTCATGGGCGGTAAATGAAGCGTGTTATTCTATTGATCGATTTGTTGATAAAAATAATAGAGAGCTAGAGGCCTTTTCTGATTATGCTTTGTTTAATGAATGTTTGGCAGACGAAAGTTTATTCCTGTTGGATGCAGAAAATCAGTATCGTCGAGTGAGTCTTAATGGCTTTGAAGATAATGTTTGGACAATAGAAAGCTATGCTTTTAATTCAGCTATGCGCTTGTCACAAGAAATTTCCAACTGCAAATCAACAGCTTTTGGAATATTGGGGCAATTAGGAGCAGAATTCAGTGATGATGTAAAAAATATATACTCAGATACTCTCAATAGACACTATACGAGTGAACTGTTTTTAGATAAGTATGAAATCAGTAAAATTCTTGTTGATGATAGCAACAGAAAGATAGAATTTAAATGGGAGCAAAAACAAAATCGTTGGCGTACATTAAATTTAAACCGTATCGCAAGACACTATGGTGGTATGTCTTCTGTTTATATAATGCGCAAAGGAGCATCAGTTGAGAGTAATATATCTAATGATGTTCATTTTATAAAATCTAAGATTGGTTTATTGGTAATAGCAGGAAATCCTGTAACGGATTTTATGGAGTCGATTCTGGAGAATACCGAAGATGAGCGTTATATGATAGCAGTTGAAATTATCTGTTCTTTGATATTGAGAAAATTGTCTAATAAAAATTTGAATATCGATGATGTTTTAAATAGTTTTCATGAGCAAGATATAAATTCTTTGGGGAAGGAATTTGAAGACTATGTTGATGTCGACAAACTAAAGAATGTTTTGAAACAAGAGGTTTTCCACGTGGTGGATTTTGGGAAATATTACACTCGTGATAAAGATTATTAATTATGTCAACTCAATCATCAAATAACAACAAGCGAATAGCGAAGAATACGTTGCTTCTTTACTTCCGAATGCTCTTTATGATGGTGGTGTCGCTGTACACGAGCCGAGTCATACAGAATGCGTTGGGAGTGGAAGACTTCGGAATATATAATGTGGTTGGTGGAATAGTGGCAGTTATAGGTTTGATAAGCGTACTCTATAATGCTGTCATCATTGAGGTGTAAGTCTAAGTTTGATATTCATAAATAAGAAAAAAGCAATTTTATATTACGCAATTATACAATGATACCAGTCAATATAACAAATATTCTCTCAAAGACCGCAGAATGGAAAGATGAAGAAATTGCTACTTTGTGTGATTTCTTTAACAAGGATAATCGAGCTATTACAGATGAAGAATGGATGGAAGGATTTCAAGGTATTTCCCAAAAGGTGATAGGTAAGAGTCCTAATGAAAAAATCGCACAGCTTATGTCTGATGTGGCTTCTTCCTTTCATGAATCTTCTCCACGCAGTTTCTTCCCTTATCAGCAGATGACGCATGATTGTGCCATCGCCAGTTTAATGGTCAAAAAGAAGGAAGATTTCTTGAAATATGTCCAAGCGCATCTTTACAATGCTATGGCGCAGATTACTCCAGACTCAACCAACCAGTCAATGGATTATTATAGCTTTCGTGGTATAACATCTTATTCAATAAACGAAATTACCAACGAGCAAATAAGCTTGGCACATCCACGTTCTTTTAATGATCCTTTGGATACCTTGCTGAATTGGAGAATTAGCAACGAGATTAAAAACTTTAGTGGTAAATCTCTTGAAGAACAAGAATTTATTCTCCAGCTGAAGAAAGCTACGGAACATATCAAGATGAGATGCCTTATTGGAGCAAAGAAAAAGGCTGGAGATAATCTGACGGATGTTTATGTGGAAGATTTACCAGTGCTGATGTGGTCGCACTATGCCAATAGTCACAAGGGTATGTGCGTAAAGTATCGTTTTAAGAAAGATTTTTTTAAGGAATATATGGTGGGCAGTAAGGAACTGCTGTTTATCTGTCCTGTTATTTATGAAGAAAAAATTCAACAGGCGGGTAATCAAAAACTTCTAATGGGAAACGAGTTGCTTATCAAAAGTAAGGATTGGGAATATGAGAATGAGAAACGAATGATTTTTTATTCAATGCCTGATGCCTCTGGTGATATAAAAAGTAATGTTTCCGAATTTCCTATGTTGGATTGCAAGGGAGCGATTCAGAGTATATACCTTGGGGTTAAATGTAGCGATGCAGATGTGAGACTTGTAGAGAAAGCCATTGGTGATAAGGATATTCAACTATTTAAGATGGAGATAGATTCTAATAATCCTACTCGTCTTAAACCTATAAGAATTGGATAATTATGGAGCATACAAAAATAAATAGAGAGTCTTTTGATGAGGCTATAACTCTCTATGAAAGAGAGCAGTTTGTTAGTGAAAAAGAGTGTGTCTTAGAAGATAAAATGCACCTTTATAAGTTTAGGGGCACTCGGCGTTCTCGTTTAGCTGTGAGTGTAATGCATGCAATGCCTTTTACTTATTTGAAAGACAACATAGACAACATAGTAAAGGCATTAGATGCAGACTCTTCTTTGTCTGATACCGTAGATGTATTTTGCCATACAACGGTAGGTCCGTCGAATCGTGAAAATATGCAGGCTTTAGCTGATTCCAGAGATATTACACTGAGAATCATCGATATTTCAGATATGAAATCATTGAGTTCTGTTGCTAAAATTCTGCAATCAGAAACAAAAACAGAAAAAGGCACTGAGGCCTACGAAAAGATGATGTTTGACTACCTGTCTAAGGCAAACAGTTCTTCTTTTATCAAGAATGGTTTTTATTATTCTGTCATTTTGTTTCTTATTTACAAGAACATGGAAATGACAAAAAAAGAATTGAAAGAAGCAATGGACAGAAATCTTGGTATTTCTAACGATAGTTTGGATAATAGTCTTAATTATCTTTTAAGAACTCCAAGTCGTATTGTGTCTTTTAAAAAAGGTGATGTAAAGTTATATAAACTCTCTCCAGATGAATATAAAAAAATAGAAGAATCGGATAAGGAGTCAAAAGATTTGGAAACAGATTTTGTTAAACGTTTCAAGCAGATAGCAGATAAATATGGTATTTTGAGCGTAGATGATGTCTACCAGAAATTCTTGGATTTTTATGTGAAATCTGGTTCTCGAATATTCAATATGGATGTAGATGCAAATGACACCAAAACCTGTTATGAATCTTTTAAGGTATCTTGCATCAAGCAGATTGGTGGTACGGAACAATTTAATAGCTTTTTGAAGGAGCTCAATGAAATCTGTTGCAATAATAGTTTTCTTAATCGTATAAGTTTGGCCAAGTCGTTCTTTGGGTTATACAATTCCCAAAAATATCAGAATTATGTATCTCAGCGGCAGAACAACATAGTGCTTGATACAACATTATTAGTGCATTATCTATGTTGCAAGTTAGATTTGAGTAAGTATGATGATGCAGAATATCAAGATCGAGATTTCTTGACGGTTAAAAGTTTGATAGAATATAAGGAACAGAATAGTAGCAAAGTGAAGTTCTTGGTTCCCTTTGATTATGTAAGTGAAGTTGTTGGCGAATTGCGTAAGGCTTTTAAGCTATCACTGTTTGATGAAATGAAAGATTTAGCTATATCTTTCCAAACGTCTAACATATTCTTTAACTATTATTTGTTTGTTAAAACTCTTAGAAAAGGGAATAACGACAATAGTAAATATTCGTTTTCAGATTTCGTTGAAGAGTTGGGTTTTGACGTAAGAGATTGTTATGAGCCAATTTTCTTTAAGAGGAATATCGCTCGCATGAAATTGTTTTTTGAAAGCACTGGTTGTGAGTTTATAGATAAGATATCTGACCGGTATGATGACTTTGAGCCTTTAGAAAGAAATTATGCCTCTTTTCTTTTTGAGGAACGCTATTATGGTAAGACACCTAAGGCGATAGAGGCAGATTTGCGTCAAGCAATTTATTTTGCCAAGCTTAGTAATCAGAATGAGGATAAGGATTATTATCTTTCTTCATGGGATACATCTTTATATTATTTGCGTAATATTGTGAATAAGGATTTGTATTATGTGAAATCTTATTCTATTCATCGTCCTGCTGCTTTGCTTAATCGCTTGATGTTGAAAAGTTTCAAGTTGAACGACAAGTGCTTCACCAATGAAATTTTTGCTTATGCGGATAGGACATATGAAATAACTGACAAAATTAAGAGTATGTTTGATAATGTGATAACACCATATTTCTCAGCGGCAGGAAGCAATAATTCAACATTGGTGAAGAATGTTATCAAAATTCAGAAAGAATATATTGATGACTCTAAAGAAGGAGCAAGATCCAGCCGAGAAAAAGTATTGCCAATTGAAGATATTTTTGTGAAAATTATCGACAAGATAAAAGAGCATGCTTGTACGACAAAGGATCTTTCTATGTATTTGGCAGACAAAGACAATACGGATTTTGTGTTGGATTTGATTTCTAAAGCCATTAAGTCATATAAGGATGGCAAGAGGATGGACATCTCTTCTGAGCTTTGCAATTCCTTAATCCAGTATCTTGCACAGAAAGATAAGGAGTATATGATGGGCGAAACACTGAAAAAAGAGCAGGAAGATGCTGGAATTGTATAAAACAAAAGATGCTGATATGTTGCAGCTGAGCCTTTTCTTGATTTTTTTAAGAATTACCAATAATGTCATTTCAATCAAATAATAACAAGCGAATAGCGAAGAATACTTTGCTTCTTTACTTCCGAATGCTCTTTATGATGGTTGTGTCGCTATACACGAGCCGAGTCTTATAGAATGCTTTGGGGGTGGAAGACTTCGGAATATTATAACTAAGAAAAAATAATTTCATGATGAATGATTTCAAAGATATAACAGTAGCAGTAGCCGGTACAGGCTACGTAGGTCTGAGCATAGCAACGCTATTATCTCAGCACCATCATGTAACAGCAGTAGATGTAATCCCAGAGAAGGTAGAGAAACTCAACAATAAGATTTCTCCTATCCAGGACGATTACATCGAAAAGTATTGCTATATCGCCGCAGCGTAGGCAAGGACATCCGATTGTATGAATGCAAGAACTGCGTGGTTTATGCAGACGATGAAAGTAAGGTGGTAGTTCAAGGCTTGGATGGCTATATCGAAGCCGAGAAGAATGGCAACTGCTTGTCTGCTCTTTGAAGGAAGAACAACGAATTAAGGAGTTTGGGAAATAATTAATATCATTTCATGAAAGGAATAGTATTAGCAGGTGGTAGCGGTACCCGCTTGTACCCTATCACAAAGGGAATCAGCAAGCAGCTGATACCAATCTTTGATAAGCCGATGATATATTACCCAATATCAGTATTGATGTTGGCAGGTATCCGTGAGATACTCATTATTTCAACACCATTTGATTTACCAGGCTTCAAGCGCCTCTTAGGCGATGGAAGTCAGTTAGGTGTGAAGTTTGAGTATGCAGAGCAGCCATCACCTGATGGCTTGGCACAGGCATTCATCATCGGTGAGAAGTTCATCGGTAATGATTCTGCTTGCCTTGTTTTGGGAGACAACATCTTCTATGGTGCTGGTTTGAACCAGATGCTGCATCAGGCAGTAGTAGATGCTGAACAGAACAACAAGGCTACCGTTTTTGGCTATCGTGTAAGTGATCCTGAGCGCTATGGTGTCGCAGAGTTTGATGAGCAAGGCAATTGCCTCAGCATTGAAGAGAAGCCTCAGCATCCTAAGAGCAACTATGCAGTGGTAGGCTTGTATTTCTATCCTAACAAGGTGGTAGATGTAGCTAAGCATATCAAGCCTTCTGCTCGTGGTGAATTGGAAATCACCACCGTAAACCAGGAGTTCCTGAAGGATAAGCAGCTGAAGGTTCAGACCATGGCTAGGGGATTTGCCTGGCTCGATACCGGAACTCATGATTCCCTTTCTGAAGCATCAACCTTTATTGAAGTTTTAGAAAAGCGACAGGGTTTGAAGGTAGCTTGCTTGGAAGGTATTGCATACCGTCAAGGTTGGATTACCGCAGAACAGTTGAGAGAGAATGCTCAGCCTATGTTGAAGAATGACTATGGCAAGTATCTCCTTTCAATACTTGAAGAGAAAGAACAAACATTAAAAAAGAATTTAGAATATTAGAAAACAATGAATATAATCAAAACTGATATAGATGGCGTACTCATTATAGAACCACGCCTATTCCGTGATGCTCGTGGCTACTTCTTCGAGAGCTTCAGCGAGCATGAGTTTGAAGAGAAGGTTGCCCCAATCCTGGGACACAGTGTCCACTTCTGCCAAGATAACGAGTCTATGAGCAGCTATGGCGTAATGCGAGGCTTGCACTTCCAGCGCCCACCATATACCCAGAGCAAGTTGGTACGCTGCGTAAAGGGTAGAGTCCTCGATGTAGCAGTAGATATTCGCAAAGGCTCACCAACTTATGGCAAGCATGTGGCAGTAGAACTGACAGAAGACAATCATCGCCAGTTCTTCATCCCAAAGGGGTTTGCCCATGGTTTCGCAGTCCTCTCAGAAACAGCAGTCTTCCAATACAAGTGCGATGAGTTCTATCATCCAGAAGCCGATGGTGGTATCAGCATCCTTGATGATACTCTCGGTATCGATTGGAAGATTCCAACAGAGCATGCCAATCTCTCAGAGAAAGATACGAAGCATGCCATACTGAAGGACTTCGATTCTCCATTCGATATAAAAGAGAACTTGTATAAACTACTGAGCCCACTTTAAACAGGCCTTACTTTTAAAAGTAGGGACAAGAATAGGATATTTTAGAATTTGTAATAAGAATATTATTTCATATAGTGGAAAAAATTGAAAATAAAAGAATTGTAAAGAATACGCTGATGTTATATATAAGAATGATACTGATGATGATCGTATCATTATATACATCTAGAGCATTGCTTCAGGTTTTAGGCGTTGTTGATTTCGGTATATATAATGTCGTTGGTGGTGTTGTTATGATGCTTTCATTTCTTCAAGGTGCATTAAATACATCCATTCAGCGTTATCTTACTTATTATTTGGGAATTGGTGATTATGTAAAATTGCAGCGTGTTTTTGTGGTTAGTAGCCAGATATTATTACTTGCCTCTTTAATAATAGTTGCAATTTCTGAAACGATAGGAATCTGGTTTATGCATGAAAAAATGATAATACCAAATGATCGTATAGTAGCTGCTCATTGGGTTTTTCAGTTATCTATAGTAGTTATGGTACTTCAAATAATGAGCGTTCCATATAATGCTGTGATTATAGCGCATGAGCGCATGAAAGCTTTTGCATATATTTCAACTATTGAAGTCTCCTTACGTTTGGCTATTGTTTATCTGTTATTGGTATTTGAATATGATAAACTTATTGTCTTTGCTATATTAATGGCACTTGTACAGTTTGTTATAAGGTGTATATATTCAAAGTATTGTATAAGGCATTTTAAGGAATCAAAATTAAGTTTATATTGGAATAAGGAACTGTTCAAAGAAATAGGCTCTTTTGCGGGATGGAATCTCTTTGGTGGTCTTGCAGGTACTTTTTATAGCCAGGGGTTGAACCTATTATTAAATGTATTCTTTGGACCGACAGTGAATGCAGCGCGTGCAATTTGTACTCAGGTTGAAGCTGCTTTAAATCAGTTCTCCACAAATTTCCAAATGGCAGTAAATCCGCAAATTACAAAAAAATATGCTACGGGCAATATCAGCGAGATGCATTCGTTGTTATTTAGAACATCAAAATTTTCATTTTATTTGGTGTTGATATTTGCATTGCCGCTTTTCTTTTCTGCAGATTATGTACTAAAGTTATGGCTTAGTAATGTGCCTGAATATACCTCTTCTTTTGTGAAGATTATGCTTTGTACGATTCTTGTAAACTCCACGGCACAGCCAATCGCTATTGCTGCAGCTGCAACAGGTCGAGTCAAAAAGTATCAAAGTTTGGTTGGTGGTATTTTGTTACTGATTTTACCGGTATCCTATGTTGCGTTAAAGCTTGGATGTGAAGCAAGTTCTGTTTATATAGTTAATTTTTTAATAATACTTTTGTCTTGTATTGTTAGGCTTATAGTAGTAAGACCTATGATATCTTTGTCCTTATGCGAATATAGCATAAAGGTATGCTATCCTATAGTAAAAGTTCTTGTGATGTCAATTGTCTTCGGATTAATAATCGCACTGATGCATACTGATGCTTATGTGAGAATATTCCAGATTATTCTGATGTTTATAACCACGTTGTTTTCATGCTATCTCTTTGGACTAGATGTAGAAGAACGTAAATTTATGCTTGATAAGGCTAAAACTTTCGTAAATAAATTTATAAAATGATTGATATAAAACAAATGACTATATTGTGGATGTGAGGATTGTTTTCAAATATATCCTATGCAAAATGAAGAATTTTGTGAATATAATGTGAGTTAAATCTAGACATTAAGTGTTTGAAGTAGTCATTATAATAGATGTCTAATAGCAATTAGTTCTGGTGGCTTAAAATTATGAACCAAGTAAATATTCTGAAAATATGAAAAATAATTTATCTCGTTTTATAGACATACTAGTTAGTATGAATAGGCGCATTCGTCAAAAGAGAATAGAAAATAAACTGAAACAAAGGTATGTGTCTGTTGAGCCGTTTTCATTATATAATAATGATATAACTTTGTGGCATAAATTATATGATATTACGAATTTTGTTCCGATTTTAGATTATAAAGATGAAACTTGGAATCAAGTTGTATATCTGAAAATTTTTATGTTATTGCATTCAATAGGGTTGTATTCTGGTGAAAAACGAGAATTTAATTCCATATTGCAAGAAACAAAAAAGGTACAGATAACTTCTGATAAACATATAAAACTGATAAGCAGTGGAATCTTCAATGATTGGATATATCTTACAACATTCAACCATAAATTCTCTAATGTTCGTCTTGATATACATGTCAAGTTTAATTCTATTTTTAAGGAATTTCAGTTGGCGTTTAGACATAAATCACTATTTGAGAGATTAAGATTTCGAATAGTGGATGGCACTACGTTAGTTTCTGAGATTGTAACAAACGGTTTTTTTTCAAGTCCGATTTCTCAAATTCCATTTAATTTAGAGATAGGAAGAGTCTATGAAATGTCATTAATATGTTTGGATGGCTTTTATGGTTTTTCTATAGATGGCAATTCTCTGATGGTAATACATGATACTCAATACTCTAATGAAAATGGTGAACTTGCTGTGGTTTTATGGGACGATAAAAAAAGTAATATAGATGTTGAAATAATAAATTTAAGTCTT
This sequence comes from Segatella copri, assembly GCF_019249795.2. Classification (NCBI taxonomy): domain Bacteria; kingdom Pseudomonadati; phylum Bacteroidota; class Bacteroidia; order Bacteroidales; family Prevotellaceae; genus Segatella; species Segatella copri. The sequence continues at coordinate 1,448,908 of NZ_CP156891.1, read as the reverse complement.
TATGGTATTTCATAACATGAAAGTAGCATTATTAGTTTTTCCTATACATTATAGTCATGGATGCCTATTACAGACATATGCTTTATATTCCAAATTGAAAGAATTGGGTTGTGAAGTAACTGTTTTGGATAGGCAACCAGAACGAATGCCTTTTTTTCAATGTGGTATAACTATATTGAAAAGGTTAATTAAGAAACTTCTCTTTGGATATAAAGGCGATATATTTTATCGTAATCAATTTCCAATGATAATCATGGCAGAGCAGCAGCACTTTATTGACAGATTTAGAAAAGATATTATATCTGTACATTCCTCTTTAGAGTTACAAAAGGTAATGGCGGCAGGGCATTTTCAAGCAATTGTGGTTGGCTCTGATCAGACTTGGCGTCCAAAATACGTTCCTAATGTGATGGATTATTGGCTTGATTTCGCAGAATCGTATGATATTCTTAAAGTAGCTTATGCTCCATCATTTGGAACAGATGAATGGGAATATTCTGAAGGTCAAACAGAAAGATGTAAATCTCTTGCCAGTAGATTTTCTGCTTTGTCTGTTAGAGAGGATAGTGGAGTTTCGCTATGCGAAAAATATCTGAATGTTGACGCTATGCATGTCTTGGATCCAACATTATTGCATACTCAACAATTCTATTATGACTTAATAAAGGTAATTCCCGAGAGAGAATCATTTTGTCAATGCTATTTTCTTGATAGAACAGATGAAAAAGAAGCAATTGCCAATCTGATAGCATCGCAAATGCATTTAGCTGTAAACTATATCAATACAAAAACAGAAGATGCGAATGCATCTGTAAAAGATAGAATAGCGCCTTCTGTTGAAAAGTGGTTGGCAGGCTTTATTGCTGGCAAGTTTATGGTGGTAGATTCTTTTCACGCAATGGTGTTTAGCATTATATTCCAGCGAGATTTTGTTGTTATTGGTAATAAAAAGCGCGGCTTGTCTCGCTTTGAATCTTTATTAAAAGGGTTAGGGTTGGCTGATCGTTTGGTATTTAACAAGGATGAAGCTTTGGTGGTTGCAGGTAGACCCATCAATTGGGATAATGTACAAGAGAGGGTAAACTCCTTGAGAGACAAATCTTATTGCTTCCTGGAAACTTCATTAAGATATAGTAAATAGGTTGTGACTTCAACTAGATTATAGATAAACAATGTTTAGAAAAAAAGGAAATTATCTTATCTTACTGAGCCCCTTTTTAAAGTGGGCTCAGTACTTTAACAGCCCTAATACCTGTTTACTGTCTGAATAATTTGTATGCTGAGTAATTGTTGGGTGGGTTCACTTTTGCTTCTTTTTATATAGAATTGACATTTATATCTCATAAATGAATCTTTAAAAGAAGTTTATGCTATTATGAAAGAATATTTCAAAAATAAAAAGTTTTTATGAAAAAAGTTATGTTGGTTTTTGGTACTCGTCCTGAGGCCATTAAAATGTGTCCATTGGTTAAGGAATTCCAAAAGGATACAAAGAATTTCGAAACTATAGTTTGTGTTACTGGTCAGCATAGAGAAATGTTAGATCAAGTGTTGACTATTTTCGATGTAAAGCCAGATTATGACCTCAATATTATGAAGCAAGGTCAGGATTTGACAGATGTTACTGCGCGAGTTCTTACTGGACTTCGTGATGTTTTTAAAGAGTGCCGTCCTGATGTTGTACTCGTTCATGGTGATACAACAACATCCACTGCTGGAGCTTTGGCTGCATTTTATGCTCAGATTCCAGTTGGTCACGTAGAGGCTGGTCTCCGTACACATAATATTTATTCACCATGGCCAGAGGAGATGAATAGACAGATTACAGGGCGTATTGCAACATATAATTTCTCTCCAACTCCTCTCTCTGAGAAGAACCTTTTGGAAGAGAAAGTTCATGGTAAAATCGTTGTTACTGGTAATACTGTAATAGACGCCCTTCATATGGTAGTTGAAAAACTGAAGAACGACATAGCTCTTGCTAAAGAACAGGAAGAAATTCTTGCTAAGGCAGGGTATGACGTAATGCGACTGAAGGATGGTAAGAAACTTGTTCTTATTACTGGTCATCGTCGTGAAAACTTTGGTGAAGGTTTCATTCGTATGGTAACAGCCATGAAGGATCTTTCAGAGAAATACCCAGATGTTGATTTTGTTTATCCAATGCATTTGAATCCAAATGTTCGTAAGCCTATCCATGAAGTGTTTGGCGAGGATTTAACCCGTCCAAACTTTTTCTTCATTGAACCTTTGCAATATCTCGAATTCGTCTATTTGATGGAGAAGTCAACCATTGTTCTTACAGACTCTGGTGGTATTCAGGAAGAGGCTCCTGGTTTAGGCAAGCCAGTTCTTGTTATGCGTGATACCACAGAACGTCCAGAAGCGCTAGAGTCTGGTACTGTTCATCTTGTTGGTACAGACTATGATAAGATCTTTAATGAAGTAAGTACACTACTTGAGGATGATACAGCTTATGAAAAAATGAGTAAGGCAGTTAATCCTTATGGAGATGGTAAAGCTTGTGGAAGAATTGTTAATGCTCTAAGAAATGCCTAGAAAAAAAATAATACTTTCTTTCGATTACGAACTGTTCTTTGGTTATAAGTCAGGAACAGTTCGTAAGAGTTTGATAGAGCCAACTAATTTACTCCTTGATGGGATGGATAAATATGGGTTGAAAGGAAATTTCTTTGTAGATTGGCAGATGTTGAAATATCTGAAGTTACAATCTACTCAGCGTACAATTTCTGATTATAATCTGATTGTCTCTCAATTACAGGATATCGTGAGAAGAGGACATCGCATTGAATTACATATTCATCCACATTGGGTGAATGCTAAGTATAATAACGATGGAACTTGGGATTTTTCTGACTATAGTCATTATTGTTTGAATTCTTTTTCGCAAGAAGAAATCATGCAAATGTTTGTAGAAGGGATGGACAAATTGACAGAAATTGCAAGATTTGTAGATCCTCATTATGATATTTGTGCATTTAGAGCAGGCGGATGGGCTGTACAGCCATTTGATAAATTAAAGAAGGCTTATCAGGCTGTAGGCTTAAAGATAGACTCTTCGGTCGCTTATGGAGCTTATTATAAAAGTAAGTCTTCTTTTTATGATTTCAGAAAGGAATTCTTGAAAGAGGTAGATACTTATCGTTTTGATGATGATGTTCTTATAAGCAAAGAGAATGGTGAGTTTCTTGAAGTACCAATTAGTACCTACAAGCGTTCTCTTTGGCTAAAGGTGGTAGATAAAACTTATAGAATTTGTACAAAAAAAGCCACTCCTGTTACGGATGGAACTCATCAAAGAGATGACTTACCACCTATGGAAAAAAATCCTTGGTCAATGGTCTCTATGTCGCGTATCTCTCCTTTTACAGCTCTTATGAGCACAATTCTTTGTGGTCATAAGATAATAACATTGATAGACCATCCGAAAGATTATTCTCCTAGTGTACAGCAGTGTTTTCGCTTGTTTTCCAAGTTATATACATCTTTAACATATAAAGAATTAGTCAATAAAGTGTAATAAATATGCAGACAATATATTATTTTAAGAAGGATGTCCGTATAGTAACGGGCTATTATTACAATATAATACTTAATGGTTTAAAACTTAATGGTAATAAAGTTTGTGAAATAGAATCTCACAATTCTCCAGAGGTAAATAAATTACCTAAAGATACTTATTTCTTGATTACCTCGTTTGATACATTTGTATATCTCTTTTTCAAGGGATTTAGAAATATTATTTATTGGTATCAAGGTATAGTACCAGAAGAGGATTTTTTGAGAACAGGATCAAAATTACGTCGATTAGCGTTCTCTTTGGCAGAGAAATTTTCTCTTAAGAAAGTTAAGTTTCCTATCTGTGTCTCAAAATATCAAGTAGAATTTTATGAAAAGAAATATCACTTGAATTTGAAGCACGCTTTTGTAATGCCATGCTTTAATAGTGAGTTTAATAGAGATAATTTTTATATTTCGGATAAGTATGAGCATAATGTCTTTTGTTATGCAGGAGGAATTCAGGCTTATCAAGGCTTTAATTTGATATTGGACACTTATAAAGAAATAGAGGAAAAGTACCCTAATACATTCTTAAAAATCTATACTTTTGATTTAGAAAAAGCTAAGAAAATCATTAAGACATATGACATAAAAAACTTCTCTGTAGAATCTGTCCCTCAATCTGAAGTAGATGATGTGTTGGCTAAATGCAAGTTTGGTTTTTTGATACGTGATAATAACATGATTAATCAAGTGGCAACTCCTACTAAGCTAGCAAATTATTTGGGAAATGGAGTCGTTCCAATTTTTACTGATACAATAAAGGCTTATGCTGACATTGCTAAGGAATATGAACATTTATATTGTTTTGGAGATACAGATAAGGATATTGTTATCGACAAGGCTTTGCATGATGTCATAGCTCCTGATGATTTAGAAAAAGAATACAGAAACGTGATGGATAAGTTTTTTAATCCTCACAAATATTCAGAACAACTTTCAAAATATTTCGAGAATATGTAAAACAAGAAATTCTTTTCTTAGAGAAAAATGATATGATGTATTTTAAAAAGGCATTTGTTATATTTTTGCTATTTTATTTGCTTTTCATGTGCATAGGATATAAAGAAGAAATAGATACTTATGCCATTGTGATGCAAATAGTGATAGCATTAAGTTCATTTGGATATGCTTCTTTTATGTTGAAAAATAAAGGAAAGAACATATTGTTATTGACATTTTTATTTCAGTTGGTTCTGTCTGTATGCCTTCGATTAGTTTTCATTAGCTATGATAAAGTGTCTATCTTTGGTAATGATCCGAACAACGATGCTATAAATTATTTTCGGTATGCGTTACTTGAAAATTATAAAACAATAGGAGAATATAAATATTTCTTAGAGAATAATTATTGGGGAAATATTGATGATTTTGGTTATACTTTCTATCTGTTTTTCATTCATAAAGTGATGTCGCAAGACATAGCCTTATGGCTTGTAATCATATTCAACGCTTTCTTGATAGCTTTTTCTGCCAAGTTCTTATATAAAACTTGCGAACTCTATAATAAAAATAGAAGTGATGATACAAATTCAAGAATAATAGCAACGCTCTTTTCGACATTTACGTTTTTTGTTGATATTTCAGCTACAGGAAGAAAAGAAGATTTATTCATGTTCTTCATAGCTGGTGCTTTCTATTATATGGTAAAGTATCAACGAACAAGAAAAATGACGGATTTGTTTTGGTTTGGATTATTCGGTGGCTTTACGATTTTCTTTAGAACTGCTGTAACTTTCATTATAGTTGTTTCCTTTATTCTTGGAACTTATGTCAAAGAAAGAAATAAGAAATTATATACATTTATTTTGCTTGGTGCTGCATTTTTAGGTCCAATAATGATAAATATTATAGCAGAGAAAGTACTGGGAAAATCTATGGATGAAATTTATAACATAGCAGAGTCAAGATATAATAGTGCTGGAAATAACTCATATGGTAAAAAAATGGGAGATATAGCTGCGAGTATAGTTGGTCCTTTCCCTAATTACACTTATTTTAAAGACACCTTATTTTTTAGTTATTCTTCTTTATTGAAGATGCTCCTGAATTTACCTGTTTGGGCTACTATATTTTGGGTTATAAAGAATATGAAAATTGAGTTTTACTCAATAGCATCTAGTGTTGTCTTAGGTGTTGTTATGCTTGCATTAACTGGAACGGGTTTGGACCTCCGTTATCATATACCATTTTTTGTACCTTTTCTATTAGTTTTTGCCGTATTCTTAAATTTCGATATAGTTTTCCCTAAAAAACAGGTGGCAAAAGTTCTGTATATGCTAATGTGTTTATTTTTTATATATCTATATAATCAACGATAAATGGAAACAAAGAATATATTAACCATAGGTATAGATTATCGTGTGGTACGTGGTGGTGTTGCTGCGGTTGAGAATGTATATAGCACTTTTTATCAGCCTTTTAATCATGTAACTACAACTGTTACTAATGGGCAGGTTAAGAAATTACTTGTATTGTGTAAGGCTATTATGCAATTTCTGTATTGGATGTTATTCCATCCTGAAATAAAAATAGTACATGTACAAGGTTCGGTTGGGGCAAGTTTTTGGAGAAAAGCAATCTTTATTTATATTGCTAAATTCTTTCATAAAAAGGTAGTTTGGCATATGCATGCAGGTAGATTTGCTGTTTTTTATCAACAGCATAGATATGCAGTAAGGAAAGTAGTTAATAAAAGTGATGTTATTATAGCTTTGTCCGAGTATTGGAAGGAATATTTCAAGAATGAGTTTCCTACTAAAAGAGTCGAAATTATAAAGAATGTAATATCTGCTCCTAGAGTTCATAAACAACAAACTGGTTATTTTACACTTTTGTTTCTAGGCTTGTTAGGAAAGAATAAGGGTATTTATGATTTATTGGAATGTATTAGGGACCATAAGGTCGAATTTCAAGGAAAATTAAAATTATATATAGGTGGTAATGGTGAAATTGAACATGTAAAACAACTTATAAAGGAATATGGTATTGCAGATATTACAATATTTGAAGGTTGGGTTTCTGGTGATAAGAAGATAGAACTCCTGAATAAGTCGGATGCTTATATTTTACCATCTTATAAAGAAGGATTGCCTATATCCATTCTTGAAGCAATGAGTTATGGGATGCCAATTATTTCGACACCAGTAGGTGGTATTCCTGAGATAGTTTCTAATGGAGAAAATGGTTATTTGGTCGAACCAGGTAATAAGGAAGATATATATAAGGCTATTATATCTTTATTAAATGATTCAGACTTACGTAATCGTATGGGGAGTGTCTCCTTGTCTAGAGTTGGCGAGCATTTACCTGAATATGTTGAAAAACAATTAGAAACACTTTATGATTCACTTTTGTAATGTTTAAAATGAGATTAAAAAAAACAATAAGAGCTTTGGCTTTGAGAATGTCAATGTCTAATTTTCTTCCTAATTCGGTACGACTAAAATTGGTCAGATTGGGGGGGTGAAATGCGGTAAGTCTTTTGTTGGACAGCAAGTAATTTTTGATAGTGAGCATCCCGAGAATATAGAAATTGGTGATTATTGTGCTATAACAATGCGCTGTATTTTATTAACACATTATGTTGTGCCTAGAGGAAAATATCATGATTATGAATATGGTAAAATTAAAATAGGTAATAATGTGTTTTTAGGTGCAAATACTATTATAACAAAGTCTGTAACAATAGGAGATAATGTTATTGTAGGAGCAGGAAGTATAGTAACTAAGGATATTCCTTCAAATGAAATTTGGGCTGGCGTACCAGCCCGTTTTATCAAAAAGTATAATTAAAGAAAATAAATTCATAAATACATTTTTTAGAATTATGAACATTAGTATTTTTGGCCTCGGCTACGTAGGTTGCGTAGGTGCGGCATGTTTGGCAAAGTTGGGTCACAAAGTGATCGGTGTTGATGTAAATGAAAATAAGGTGCGCCTGATGAATGAGGGCAAGCCTACTATCATTGAGGAAGGCATCGCTGAACTTTGTGAGGAAGCTCACAAAAAGGGGCTGATGTCTGCAACTACAGTTGCTGCAGAGGCAATTATGGAAACCGAAGTATCTTTCATCGTTGTAGGTACTCCTTCCAGTCCTGAAGGTCATTTGAACCTTAATTATATCTACACTGTGGCAGGACGTATCGGTCGTGCATTGAAAGAGAAATTTGCTGGTGATAAAAAGCCTGCAAACATGCATCTCGTTGCAATCCGTTCAACTGTTCTTCCAGGTACCAACAAGAAGGTAGGTGAGATTATTGAGCAGGAAAGTGGCTTGAAGCGTGGCGTAGATTTCAATGTTGTCAGCAACCCAGAGTTCCTTCGTGAAGGTACATCTGTTGAGGATTACTTCAATCCACCATTGACATTGATTGGTACTGATTCTGAGTATGCAGAAAAGGTATTCCGTGAGATGTATGAGCATATCAATGCAGAGTTTATTTGCACTGATATCAAGGTGGCTGAAATGATGAAGTATGTCAACAATACTTATCATGCGTTGAAGATTGTCTTCGGTAATGAGGTTGGTAACATCTGTAAATCTGTAGGTGTTGATTCTCATAAAGTTATGGAAATCTTCTGCAAGGATAAGCAGTTGAATATTTCTCCTTACTATTTCAAGCCAGGTTTCGCTTATGGTGGCTCTTGCTTGCCTAAGGATATGAAGGCTTTGAAGACCTTGGCACATGACAACTATGTGGATGTTCCTGTTATTGAGAGTATCTTCCAAAGTAATGAAAATCAGAAGAAACGTGCAGTTCAACTTATCATGAATCAAGGTCAGCGTAAGGTTGGTATCTTGGGCTTGAGTTTCAAGGCTGGTACCGATGACTTGCGTTGTTCTCCTATCGTTGATGTTGTTGAAAGTTTGTTGGGTAAGGGCTTTGCAATCAAAATTTACGACCGTAACGTGAAGATTTCTGAGTTGACGGGTACCAACAAGGACTTTATCATGGCTAAGATTCCACACTTGCAGCATTTCGTTACTGCCGACTTGGATGATGTATGCAAGAACAGCGACGTGCTTGTGGTAACTAATAAGGAAAAGGAATTCGTGGATGTTTTGAAGAATTATCCTAACAAGATTGTCATTGACTTGGTTCGCCAGTGGAAAGAGGTTGACTATAATGGCAAGTATGAGGGTATTTCCTGGGGAGACATCAACCAGAATCATGAAGCTCAGAATGAAGAGCACAAGATGAACTTCAAACAGACAGAGTTCTAATTAGTGAAAATGAATTAGTAATTAATGATTAATAATCATTGATGAGTAAATTACAATGGTACTTCAATCGACTTCGGGCAATGAATTTGCCGGAAGTCGGTTGGAGACTTCAACAAAAACATCTGCAAAGGCAGGAAAAGAAGCTTTTTGGTAAGCGTGATGTAGCCGTAACGACTTACCTTTTCGATAGTCGGCTACAATCTCTGAAATTTGATTCCGATCATGTTGGTCTGAATTTCAGGAATATTGCTTTCCATCTGAATACAGTCATACATATCCTTGGTGGGTATGATTATCATATATATAAGGAAAGATGGAGTGCAGGATTCCAGACAGATAAAGAATGGGGGACGGATTTCAGCTATTCCTTAAGCTATAAACAAAAAGACGAAATAGGTGATGCAAGAACGAATTGGGAATTGAATAGACACTTCCAGTTTGCCTTGTTAGCTAAGGCTTACTATGCTACAGGAGAGGAAAAATATGCAAAAGAGCTAGAAAGGTTGTTCTTGGATTGGAACAAAAAAAATCCTTTTCTCCATGGTATTTCTTGGACTAGTGTGATGGAGGTTGCCATACGTTGTATCCAATGGACTGTAGCTTTGGCTTTTCTTCGCAAGAAAGGATATACGGCTAATGGTGCCTTGCTCATGGATATGGAGAATGGCATCAAGAATATGGCTTCTTATATCGCACTGCATTATTCCAGATACTCTTCTGCCAATAATCATTTGCTGGTTGAAGCTACAGCCATCGCCTATGCCGGTTTTGCTTTTGGCAATGAGGCGTGGACACAGCTTGCCATCCGCATCCTCGATGAAGAATTGATGAAGCAGAATTATAAGGATGGTGTGAATATGGAGATGGCTTTGCATTATCAAACCTTCGGGATGGAGGCATACGCTTTGGTGATGCATCTGATGAAATGTTATGGTATGAAGATTCCTGAGGCTTGGAAGAGATTGATGGAAAAACAATGTGAGTTTGTTGCTTGTTCTAAGGTGAATGAGACTAAGGCTTGCGAATTTGGTGATAATGATGAGGGTAAGATTATAGATTTGGAAGGTGAAGAAATCTGCCATTATCGTTATCTTCTTCAACTTTGCTCCTTGGTGTTGGGGAAAAAATATGAAAGCTTTGAACATTTGTCCGAGACAATATCTTGGCTCTATTCTGAGACGGAAATCGAAACCTTAAAGCAATTGCCTTTATGGAAGCCTTCACAAAGCAGGACTTTTGAGGAAGGTGGTTATACTTTCCTGAGAAGCAAGAATGGTAAGATTGTAATAGGTATAGATCATGCACCCTTAGGTTTTGGAAGTATTGCTGCCCATGGACATGCAGATGCATTGAGTTTTCAACTTTATGTAGATGGCAATTGTATCTTGGGAGATCCTGGAACATATATCTATCATTGCAATATTCAGAAAAGAGATGAATACCGACGTTCATGTAATCATAATACCGTTTGGACTAAGGACCAGGAACAAAGTCAGATGATGGGAGCTTTCCTTTGGGGAAAGAAGGCTGATACTAAACTTTTGAAGTCTGATTTGACGGAAAATCAGGATTTCCTTCTTGTCGAATGCGTTTGGCAGAATGGTAATAAGCATAGTCGCTCTTTCTGCTTTAATAAGGCAGACAAATTGGTTATTGAGGATGATATGGCGGCAACAGGTGATAGTTATGCTACTTTGGTGTTGCATCCTGCTTGTCAAGTGAAAGTTGAAAATGGAAAAGCCGTCATCCAACGAGGAGCCATTACTGTTTGTATAGAGACAAATATAGAGCCAACAATAGAGAAATGTTGGTATTCTGAAGAATATGGAAAGGAGAAGGAAACGCACAAATTGTGCTATCCTTTAAATGATAATAAATTAAGAACTACAATATGGATAGAAAAGTATTAATTATCGTAGAGAACTTGCCTGTGCCATTTGACACTCGTGTCTGGCAGGAGGCAACAACATTGGCAGCAAACGGTTATACGGTTTCTGTAATTAGTCCTACAGGTAAGGGCTATGACAAGGAGTATGAATTCTTGCAGGGTGTACATGTTTATCGCCATAAATTGCCAAAGGATGGGAATGGTGCTTTAGGATATGCTCGTGAGTATGGCGCAGCTTTGTGGCATGAGTATCGTTTGGCAAAGAAATGTTATAAGGAAGTAGGTTTCGACTGTATTCACGGTTGTAATCCACCTGACGATATTTGGATGGTTGCTAAACTCTTTAAGAATAAGGGCGTTGATTATATCTTTGACCATCATGATATCTGTCCTGAGTTGTATGAGGCTAAGTTTGGTAAGACTTCGGGAATGTTCTATAAGAGTCAGTTGTGGTTAGAACGTCAGACCTATAAGCACTGTAAGTTTGCATTTGTAACTAATAAAAGTTATAAGAAGATTGCCATAGAGCGTGGTGGAATGAAACCTGAGGATGTCTTTGTATTGAGAAGTGGTCCAAAGTTGGAGCGTCTGAAGATTCAGGAACCAAAGAATGAAATCAAGCGTGGCAAGAAGTTCATGGTTGGCTATCTTGGTGTAATCGGTCAGCAGGAAGGTATTGAATATCTTTTGAAGGCAGCTAAATATATCAAGGAGTTACCTGGAAGAAATGATGTGTTCTGGGGTATCGTTGGTGGTGGCCCTGATGTAGAGCACATGAAGAAACTGAGTCATGACATGGGCTTGGACGACATCGTAGAATTTACCGGTCGTGTACCTGATCAGACTTTGCTTGACTATTTGAATACTGCTGATGTTTGTGTTAACTCTGATGAATATAATGCTATGAATGACAAGAGTACCATGAATAAGGTGTTGGAGTATATGGCATTGGGCAAACCTTTAGTTCAGTTTGATTTGACAGAGGGTAGATATTCTGCACAGGAGGCATCACTTTATGCTAAGAGAAATGATGCTGAAGATATGGCAAAGAAGATTCTAGAATTGCTTGATAATCCTAAGAAGCGTAAGCAAATGGGTGAATATGGTAGAAATCGTGTCATCAACGAATTGAGCTGGGAGCATACCAGCAAGGCTTTGCTTGAAGGATATGATAGATACTTTAAGATGAGAGGAAAGTAAATAGTGAGATTGTATCTGAAATAATATGAAAGCAAAAGGAAATCATATAGGTATAGATAAAACGAAGATAGTTCAGGTTTGTAGCTATCAAACTTACGGGCATGCCTATGCCGACCACGCCATCGAGAAGGGTGTGGCGGCAGAAGGCTTTTTTCTAGAAAGGAAACCAAAAGCCAAATTCCAATCCAAAAGTGATGTTGTGAGGGGGATAGTCTATGGATTTATTAAGATGACTTTGAATTTCTGGAAGTTTAGAAATGTAAAGATATACTCGAATGGAGGGGGTGTTTCGTGCATGCTTTTTGCACGCCTCTTCGGTAAGATGTTAGGCAATAAACATCATCTCTATCTCCACAATTTCTACCTTCATAGTTTGGGTAAGAACAAGTATGTACAGATGGTATTGCGATTTTTGATGAACAATGACAACTTGACACTGATGGCGCAGACTCCCGGAGAAATAGACTTTTACAGGCGATTGTCGGAGAGAATAAACATCTTATTTGTACCATATTGTTCTGATGTGAAGGAACAACATTCGGATGTGAAATTGGATGATGGGTATATCTTTACAGGCGGTTATACGAATAGAGACTACTCTTTGATGCTGCAATTGGCAAAACGAATGCCCAAACGGAGGTTCTTGTTTGTAGCAAGCAAATTGAACAAAGGATTAAATAGCTTGCCATCAAATGTTGAGTTAAAGCGTGATGTGAGCCCGCAGGAATTTGGCAAACTCATGGAGGGAGCATCCATTGTGGTGGTACCATTGAAGGAAGATGTTGGAAGCTCGGGGCAGATGCTCTGCATACAGTCCATGCGCTATCATAAGCCCATCGTCTACACAGATGTTTCTTCCATCAACTACTACTTTACAGAAACCTCAGGAATACCCTACGAAATTGGTAGTTTGGATTCCTTGCAAAAAGCGGTATCCACTTTATACGCAGACGAGGAGAGTGCTCGCAAAATGGGAGACAATGCCTATAATGAAAGTTTGAAATATACATCGGCAAGAGGATTAGAGATGATTGACAAGATAGTTTTAGGCTATTGAAGGAAATATTACAAAATAATGAATTTTATATCTGACAGAATGATATAAACACGTAAGGATATGTGGACTTATATCCATGAGGAATAGTTATGTTTAACTTATGGACAAACAACTAAAGTTTTTCTTTGATTTCTTGCGATTCTGCATTGGTTCTGACAAGGAAATACCTGATTCCTTGAAGGAGGCGGATTGGAAGGAACTGTATGCTATTGCCCAGAAGCAATGTCTTGTAGGTATTCTCTTTGATGGTATCAAGAAGCTGCCTGCGGAACATGTAGGGATGAAGAAGGAGTTACTGCTTCAATGGATGGCAGAAAGTCAGATGCTGGAGAAGGCGAATGTTCGGTTGAACGATGCTGTCATCCAGGTTTCTGAGTGGTTCCGGAAGAAGGGATTCAGAACCTGTATCCTGAAAGGACAGGGAAATACATTGATGTATCCGAATCCTTATTCTCGGACGCCTGGTGATATTGATATCTGGATGGAAGGGGGAGATAAACGGGTCATCTCCTTTGTCCGCTCTATCTCGCCTCATGAAAAGGCGTGCTATCACCACATTGAGTTCCCATCGTATAAGGGTGTGGAGGTGGAAGTGCATTATCGGCCTAGCTTCCTGCTGTGCTTCTGGCATAACAGAAAACTTCAGAAATATTATGATAGGGTGAAGGAGGATCAGTTCTCGCATCGGGTAATATTGGTAAAGCAAGAGGAGGTTGCGATTCCGACAGTGGAATTCAACCTCATCTTCCAATTGACTCATATCTTTACACATTTGATGAACGAGGGGATTGGGTTGAGACAGCTTCTTGATTACTACTATTTGGTTTTAATGTTAAGTGTTAACTGTGAAATTTTAACTTCCTTGCAGAAGGAATTGAAGGAGTTGGGATTGTGGAAGTTTGCTGGGGCTATCATGTATATTATGCACGAGGTGTTCGGTATGCCTACCTCTCGCCTTATCGTTCCTCCTAATGAGAAATATGGTAAGTTTGTGCTGAATGAAGTGCTGGAAGCCGGGAACTTCGGTAAGCATGATGAAAGGAATCGCTTCGGAAGATCAAAGCTGGGTCATAATCTTCAAAGGGTTTATAGGGATATGAGACTCGTGACGTATTTTCCTGCAGAAGCCCTCTGTGAGCCATTGTTTCGCATTTGGCACTTCTTCTGGAGGATAAAATATAAGAAATAATAGATATATGGGCGAACGGCTCTCTCCCCTTTTTAATTAAGCTACTTTTCGGGGATGGAGCCTAGTAGCCCTTTAAAATTCAATTCAGGCAAATTATAATCATTAAATAGAAGTAATAAAAATAAATATATTTGCAACTTCTGCTCACCCATTTTTAATAAAGCTGCCTGTTGAAAGAAAAATATGTCATATCTAATAAAAATATATGAATAACGAGAGTAAAAGTAAATTCAATCTTTGGCTGTCTGAACATCCAGAGTCGTTTCATCCCAGTGATGAGGCGCGGATGTTTGATTTTGTGAATTCCCTCTATGAAATGGAGGGGAATATATGTATTGATGAAATTTTCAGTGGATTTACCAAAAGCCATCCTGCTTACAGCAAGGAGGAGGCGATGAGATTGAGTGATAAGTGGGAGGAACAGATTCTGCTCATCATGAGATTCCTGGATTGGAAGAAACAAATAAAAAAATAATTTAGTAAGAAAGTAAACTATGTGTGGAATAGTTGGATATATAGGACAGAATGATGCTTATCCTGTTCTTATTGAGGGGTTGAAGAAACTGGAGTATCGTGGATATGACAGTGCTGGTGTGGCCTTGATTAATGGTCAGGATCAGCTGAATGTGTATAAGACAAAGGGTAAGGTGAGTAACCTGGAGGCGATGGCTGCCGAGAAGGATTGTAGTGGTCATGTAGGTATCGCTCATACCCGTTGGGCTACCCATGGTGAGCCTTCTGCTACCAATGCGCATCCTCATGTGAGCATGAGTGGTGACTTGGCTCTGGTGCATAATGGCATCATCGAGAACTATCAGGTTCTAAAGGAGCAGCTCGTTGAAAAGGGCTATGAATTCAAGAGTACTACCGATACTGAGGTGCTGGTACAGCTGATTGATTTCTACTACCAGCAGAATGGCAAGGACTTGGTTTCTGCCGTCTGCCAGGCTTTGAACGATGCCATCGGTGCGTATGCCATTGCCGTTGTCGAGAAGAATAACCCTAACCATCTGGTGGCAGCACGCCAGTCTAGTCCGCTGGTAGTTGGCGTGGGTAAGGATAACCTGAACTTCTATATCGCCAGTGATGCTACGCCTATCGTAGAGCATACGGATAAGGTTGTGTATCTGGAAGATGGTCAGATTGCTGACGTCAGGGTAGGTGAGGAGTTGAATATCATCAACCTGGAGCATTCTGCCTGTCATTACGATATCAAGACCGTGGATCTGGACATCAGCAAACTGAGCAAGGGTGGTTTTGATCACTTTATGCTGAAGGAGATTTATGACCAGCCTAACTGTCTGAAGGATTGTATGAGTGGTCGCCTCTTTGCTGACAAGGAACATCCTGAGAACAACCGCATCGTTCTTTCTGCGCTTCGTGATTATCGTGACCGACTGGTTCAGGCGAAGCATATCATCATCGTGGCGTGTGGTACCAGTTGGCATGCCGGACTGATCGGTAAGCAGCTGATTGAGAAGATGTGCCGCAAGAGAGTGGAGGTGGCGTATGCCAGTGAGTTCCGCTATGGCGACCCTGTGATTGAGCCGGAGGATGTGGTTATTGCAATCAGTCAGAGTGGTGAAACGGCGGATACCTTGGCTGCGATTAAGCTGGCAAAGGAGAAGGGTGCGCTGATTTTCGGTATCGTGAATGGCGTGGGTTCTTCCATCGCCCGTGAAACGGATACGGGTATCTATATCCATGTGGGTCCGGAGATTGGTGTGGCAAGTACGAAGGCATTCACCGGGCAGGTGACGGTTCTTACGCTTCTTGCTTTGGCTTTGGGGCATGAGTTGGGAACCCTGAACAATGCTGACTACTATCAGATGATAGAGGAACTTTCTGAGATTCCGCAGAAAATGAAGAAGGTATTGGAGCAGGCTCCGATGATCAAGGATATCTCCCGAATGTTTACTTATGCACACAACTTCCTGTATCTGGGTCGTGGTGTGAACTATCCTGTGGCGATGGAGGGTGCCTTGAAGCTGAAGGAAATCAGTTATATCCATGCCGAGGGCTATCCTGCTGCCGAGATGAAGCATGGTCCTATCGCTCTGGTAGATCAGGATATGCCAATCGTTTTCCTTGCTACGCATCATCAGTTGTATGAAAAGATTATCTCGAACATGCAGGAGGTGAAGTCGAGAAACGGCCGCATCCTTGCCGTGGTGACTGAGGGTGACCAGCAGGTGAAGGAGATAGCGGATAATGTATTGGAGGTTCCAAGAACCCTGAATGCGCTGGTTCCGCTGCTGAGCGTGGTTCCGCTGCAGCTGCTTGCTTACTATGTGGCAGTGGATAAGGGACTGGATGTGGATATGCCGAGAAATCTGGCGAAGAGTGTGACGGTGGAATAAGGTTCATCTGTCACCTAGAGGCTGATGGTGGAATCTCTTTCCTGGATGAATCACTCGGGATTGATTGGCGTATTCCTACGGAACACGCTAATCTTTCCGAGAAGGATACGAAACATCAGGTATTGAAGGACTTTTAAAGTCCTTTTGAATACTAGAAGAAAGGTGTTTTTCTAATAATATTGAGGTGCTTTCCCTCTAAAATCATCCCGTCCTTCTTTACCATTAAAGAAGGCTCCACCTCTCATCTCGGTCTTCTCCCCTCAGGGAAGAAGAGGAAAACCGCCCTACAGTGCTGGATTTTCTACCTCTCCGTCTCTCCTGCAAGGAGAGCTCCACCTCTAACCAAGCCTTCTCAATAGTCTTTACGCCCCCTTCGGTTCCCCTTGTAGGGGACAGAAACCTCAGAAGGAAGGATGTAACCGCCCTACAGTGCTATATTTGCCCCACCTGTCCCTCCCCTGCGGGAGGGTCCTTACCCTATACCCAAGCCCTAAATCCCTACCATAGGGATTAGGGATGTAACCGCCCTCCGGTGCTCGGAACCGCTTCGCTATAAGGTTGGCGGGGCATCAAAGCCCTGCGCCATATTGTGCGGGATGGGACCGCCTGGGAAATAGCAATTTACAGTTAACAGTTTATAGTTTACAGATTTTTGTGGTAATTTGTTGATGAGTTGCAGATTTCTTTCGATTTTCTTGGTGGTTTCGAGGAAAAAGCGTATATTTGCTGCAAAAAAAGATTATGTATTATATTTGGTTCGATGAAAGTGATAAAGAGGGGGCGTATTACTCCAATTTCTATGGCGGCATTCTCGTAGATTCTAAAAACTACGAGAATGTGTTAGCTATGTCTAAAACTTTTGTTGAAGAGTTTGGTATAACGGAGGAAATCAAATGGCAAAAAGTAAATGAATATTGGTATGAGAAGTATTTGACTCTGGTTGATTTCATCTTTGAATTGTTAGCTCAAGGTTATATCAAAATACGAATTTTTTTTCGTAATAACCAGTATACGGCTCCCTATTTAACAAGAGAACAAAGACATAAGGCTTATCCTTTGTTATACTATCAATTTATCAAGCATGCTTTTGGTTTCCAATATTCTAATCCTGAGAACAAACCTCAGTACTTAAAAATAATGTTGGATGATATTCCTTTGAAGGGTGAGGATAAGAAGGAGTTTAAGAAATTTATCTATGGACTCAACTATGATAAGGGATTTCAAAAGGCTAATATACATATTCGTGAGTCTGATATTTGTGAAATTGTTTCTTCAGAACATCTTATGTTGCAATTTATGGACTTAATCTTGGGATCGATTTGCTTTCGTCTCAATAATAAGCATAAAATCAAGGATGGTACTACCAATCGCAGAGGTAAAAGAACTATTGTCAAGGAAAAGCTTTATAAATATATTAATTCCAAGATACGGGAATTGCATCCAGGATTTAATATTGGGGAAAGTACTGGCATCAGCCAAATTGAGGAAAGATGGACTTTGCCATACAGCCATTGGAGCTTCAAACCATGTAATTATGTCCGTGATACTTCGAAAGCAAAAAAATAACTCCTGCGTATCTACACGAGTGAGCTACGACACACGTAGCCTTTCAATACGTCAAGAGTTATTTTTCTACTGCAAAGATAATACAAATATTTATATGTTGCAAATATTCAACTTGATTTTGGGGTAAGTTTAATCAAGATTAACAAAAATCCCTATCTATTAATGTATTTGCATAGTTTTTTGAAGGGAGTTCAAAAAAGATTTTAAAAGCATGTAGGGATTACTTACATACTACCGCAGAACTTGTAAGGAAGCAGAATCATTTTGTGTGTTGTAAGAATGTAAAAATTAGATTTAGTCAGGATTAATAGTTGTGCACCATATTAATTAATGCATTTTTTCTCATTCGAGTGGCGACAAGCGCAGAGCGATACTGCGATGGGGAGCAAATATAATTTTTTTCAAAAAACTGATAGGTGTAACTATTTGTAATATAGTGGGGACGCTGTATTGGTGATATACAAGAAGAGGGAAATCGCCCTACAGTGCTATATTTGCCCCACCTGTCCCTCCCCTGCGGGAGGGTCCTTACCCTATACCCAAGCCCTAAATCCCTACCATAGGGATTAGGGATGTAACCGCCCTCAGTGCTGACTTTTCTACCTCTCCGTCTCTCCTGCAAGGAGAGCTCCACATCCTAACCAAGCCTTCCCTTCTCGAAAAGGGAAGGATGTAACCGCCCTCCGGTGCTCAGAACCGCTACGCTCTAAGGTTGGCGGACCATCAAAGGTCTTCGCCATGTTATGCGGGATGGGACCGCCTTACTATAGCTTGCTGAGGTAGGGAATAGCAGTTTATAGTTTACAGTTAATAGTTTATTGTTTACAGTTGATTTTGTAGCAATTTGATGATAAGTTGCAGATTTCTTTTGATTTTCTTGGTGTTTTCGAGAAAAAAGCGTAACTTTGGCGGCAGAATTAAATGTTTAAAAGGAGAAGATTATGGCAATAGATATTAAAGTGATACCGACTCTACGAGGTGAAGAAGCAGCTCGCTTTGTGAAGAGAGCGGAAGAAGTTATGAATAATAATAATCGTGTGGACTTCTCTGCAAAAGTTGCTGAAGCTCGTGCCATTTTGGAAAAAGCGGGTTTTTGATTATGGGGTTCTTATTGGAAAAATGCAAACTTGTGAAATTGGATGATAAGATATTGTCATCTTGTCACCCTTTTACCTGTGGAGATGCTGACCTTGACGACTTCTTTCAGAATGACGCTATGCGTTACAAGAAAGAGTTGTTAGGAAAGACTTATTGTTTTATTTTGGATGAGGATCCTAAGACAATCGTTTGTATGTTTACACTATCAAATGATAGTATTCGAGTGGATGTCATTCCCAATAATCGGGGACGTAAGTTGTCGCAAGACATTCCAAGAGAGAAACGTATGCGTAGATACCCTGGTGTATTGATTGGACGTTTGGGAATTAATGCAGGGTTTCGCAATCATGGTATCGGTACGGAACTTCTTGATTTTATAAAATCATGGTTTATAGATGAGGAAAACAAAACAGGTTGCCGCTTTTTGATTGTTGATGCTTACAATAATGAAGCACCTCTTGGCTTTTACCAAAAGAATGAGTTCCTGTTTTTGTTTTCTACGGAACAGCAAGAAGCGGAAAATCTAGGCTATGACATAACAAAGACTTTGCACACTCGTTTGATGTACTATGATTTGAAGAAATTGACTTCAATTGCCTAATATCTGGAAAACACAAAAGGATAAGAATTTAGATTTTTAATTATATACTTTAAGATTGGCAGGGCTTTTGATGAAGCTCTGCCCGTCTTTTTGACTTTTCTTTTTTTGAATTTAAAAAAAGATACCATCTTACTTTTTAACATACTGATAGGTGTCACTGCTTGGAATATAGCAGGGACGCTATATTCATTATATGCTTTTATATGAAGAATATTAAGCTTTTTGATTACCAAGAGGATATGAAGGAACGGATTGAGAAGGCGTTGCGCCTTCATCGGTCCGTGATGGCACAAATGCCAACGGGTACGGGAAAAACGGTTCTACTCGCTTCGGTCGTAGAATCGTTTTTGAGGGAACATTCCAATTGCAATGTTTGGATTGTTGCCCATAGAAGGGAGCTGGTTTCTCAGATTCGAGAAACTATTCAAAGAGTCTTTTCTAAAACCCCATCCCTTCTTTATAAGGATTTTTCGAACCACCCTGTCAATTCTTCTAAAATCACCCCGTCCCTCTTTACCATTAAAGAGGGCTCCACCTCTCACCCCGACCCTCTCACCCTCAGGGGAGAGGGAGGAAACCGCCCTACTCGGTGCTCGGAACCGCTTCGCTCTAAGGTTGGCGGACCATCAAAGGTCTCGCCAGATTGTGCGGGATGGGACCGCCTTACTGCTTCTTGCTTGCGGCCTGCTGATGGGCTTGCTGCTACTTGCTTGCGGTCTGCTGAGGAACTTGGGGACCGCCTGGGTGAGAGGGGTGGAGATGGACTTGGTGCAACTTCTGCCTCTTCTGATAATCCTACTTCTGACATGATGCCGATAAAGGCTGTGTCGATACAATGGTTGTCGAAACACTATGACGAGATAGAGGAAGAACCGGGGATGATTGTGATTGACGAGGCGCACCATGCGCTTGCCAAGACCTATAAGGAGATGTGGGAGAGATTCCCAAATGCTAAGTTCCTGGGACTGACGGCTACACCTTGCCGATTGAATGGTAAGGGATTTACGGATTTGTTTGATGTCTTGGTGCAGTCGTGGAGTGTTCCTGAGTTTATCAGCAAGGGAAGATTGGCGACATACGATTTTGTGAGCATCAAATCAGATGGTGTGACGCAACGGCTCATCGACTCCTTGCAGAAGCGAGGGGCAGACGGTGACTACCAAAACAAGGAAATGGATATGTTGCTGAATAAGAAGCCGAGCATCGAAAGGCTCTATCGGAGCTTGGAGGAATATGGTAAAGATAGAAAGGGCATCGTGTATGCTATCAATATCAGGCATGCTAATGCTATTGCCGAGTTCTACAGAGAACACGGCATAGCGGCTGTTGCTATTGATAGTAAAACGCCAAGTTCTTTACGAAAAGAACTTATAGAAAGGTTCAAAGCTTCTAATACTTCTTTTTCGAATCACCCTGTCAATTTTTCTAAAATCACCCCGTCCCTCTTTACCCTTAAAGAGGGCTCCACCTCTCACCCCGACCCTCTCACCCTCAGGGGAGAGGGAGGAAACCGCCCTACTCGGTGCTCGGAACCGCTACGCTCTAAGGATGGCGGACCATCAAAGGTCTCGCCAGATTGTGCGGGATGGGACCGCCTGGGTGCTACTTGTTTGCGGGCTGCTGATAAAGTTGGCGATGGGCTTGGTGCTACTTGCTTGCGGGCTGCTGATGGACTTGCTCCTATACAAGTGCTGGTGAATGTGGACATATTCTCGGAGGGATTTGACTGCCCGGATGTGGAGTTTGTACAGTTGGCTCGACCTACATTGTCGCTTGCCAAGTATCTGCAGATGGTGGGACGAGGATTGCGAGTAGCTAAGGGAAAGAAGAACTGCGTAATTATAGATAATGTGGGACTATATCGGGTGTTCGGATTGCCTTCGCAAGTATGGAACTGGAATGCTATGTTCGAGGGAAAGCTGAAAGTTGGCAAGAGAAAGGAGACTCCGAAGGATAGAGAGTTTTTCCTGATGAACGAGAAGCAAGACGATATTCAGATTCATCCAGACTCAGAAATGATGATGGTGATGAGCCATGAAGAATTGCTCCAAACACTACAGTATCGTGAGTTCGTAGATAGCAAAGGGGAGTTTGCCATCATCAAACTGCCTGATGGAAAGATGACGGTAGTGAACCGACAAGGAGAACAGGTCTTGGAGCCAGGCGATTACTATGACATGAAGCTGTTGGATGGCAACATCCTGTTCTACCGACCTCGCAGAAAGGCGAAATGCTATTATGACCTGTTGGCAAAAGCTGTCATCGACGATGGCACTAACGTAGCAGAAACTCCCCATGTTGTCAACATAAAAGGATGGGAGTTTATAGAATATAACGACATCTTCATGTCTCGAACCCAAGAAGATTTTTCTCTGCCCTATCATCCTTCACAATATGATTTTCTGAATTATGGCTATTATATGATATTCAGATTCAGACCTTCTGCTCCCGGTTGTCAGGTATGGTACTATTGTGAGGGTGATGAAGGGAAGATGCGCATGAGCAATGAAGAAAGCAGGAATGTATGTTTCCTGCGTAATGATTACGAACATGTGTATTGGTTATGTGCAGTCCTGTATGGTGAACGTATCGTTGTCATGGACAGCAAAGAGGACTACTACCTGGTGGATTCAAATTTGAAGAAGACTTATATAGGATGCAATCATCCAAAGAATGAAAATGAAGATTTGAATTTTGTGATGCCTCGCCTTGGCAAGAAATACTATCATGAGGCGATGTTGCAAAAGAAGGAAATGGAAGAAAACGAGATGCTTCTTTTGCATGAGAAGTCAGAAGCAGGACATGTAGAATTGTATCAAGCAGGAAAGAAATGGGGCGTGAAGGTAGATGGTAAAGTTGTCGTGCCACCCCTCTACTGCAGTATAGCGCAACCTGTTGGTGCCTATTGCGCCTTTGAAGAGATTCCCAGACATTGGGGCGTTATGACATTGAAAGGAAAAGTGATTGTTGATGCCAAATATGAGAAGGTGGAGATTCGTGACAATGGAATCGCCGTGGTAACAGGTATCACGGGAAAAACACAGACAATCAATCTTTTAAAAGTAAAAGGGTAAAAAGGTAAAAAAGTAAAAAAGTAAAAGAGTAAACAGACCGATGTGAACAAACGTTCATGTCGGTCTGTTTTTTGTTTATGTAAATCAGGAAATAAAAAAGCGGAGCGTGATTTCACAACCACACTCCGCGCAAACTTAAACAACCAATAAAAGAAATAGATTGATCGTTCAATTGTTATATCTGATGAAGAGTAGCTCTTGTTAGAGCTTTGTTTTTTTATCTGTCAGAAATATGTCTTATGTTGGAAGACATTGCTGATTAGCGGATGAACAGGAGTTCACGATACTTAGGCAAGGTCCAGAGCTCATCGGCTACTGTCAACTCCAACTTATCAATCTGATAACGGATTTCCTCCATCTTTGGAGCTACCGTGTCATGATAAGCTATCGCCTTATCGTGCTCATTCTCAATCTTGTTGGCAACCTTGCGGGCATTAACCAACTCCTCAACACCTGTCTCGATAATCTGAGTGCGCTCGGCAATCTTCTTGATGATATTGATGTTGCGGGCAGTCAACTTCTTGCCTTCCTCGTCACCGAAGATGTCAATCATGTTCTCCACATTCTTAGCCAACTGGCTCTGATAGTGAGTAGCCACTGGGATGATGTGGTTCATGCTCAAGTCGCCCATTACACGAGCCTCAATCTGAATCTTCTTGGTGTAGGTCTCCCATTTCACCTCGTTACGGGCTTCCAACTCGTTCTTCTTCATGACACCCATATCCTCGAACATCTTGATAGATGCAGGGTCGAGATAACGCTCGAAAATCTTTGGACAGCTCTTCTCGCAGTCCAGACCACGCTTGGCAGCTTCCTCTACCCACTCATCTGAGTAACCATTGCCGTCGAAACGGATTGGCTTGCAGGTCTTCAAATCCTGACGAACGATATCGATGATGGCAGATGTCTTGTCCTCACCCTTGGCAATCAACTCATCCACACGCTTCTTGAAGTCGGTCAAAGCCTCAGCTACAGCTGTGTTCAATACGATCATTGCTGATGCACAGTTAGCCTCAGAACCTACGGCACGGAACTCGAAACGGTTGCCGGTGAAGGCGAATGGTGATGTACGGTTACGGTCGGTGTTATCAATCATCAACTCAGGAATCTCTGGGATATCCAGCTTCATGCCCTGCTTGCCAGCCACGGTGAAGAGATCCTTCTTGTCGGCTTTCTCAATGTGCTCGAGAAGATCGGTCAACTGCTTGCCGAGGAATGAAGAGATGATTGCTGGAGGTGCCTCGTTGGCGCCCAGACGATGCGCATTGGTAGCACTCATGATAGATGCCTTGAGCAAACCGTTGTGCTTGTATACACCCATCAAAGTCTCTGTGATGAAGACTACGAAACGGAGGTTATCCTCTGGTGTCTTGCCAGGACCATGAAGCAGAATGCCTGTATCTGTAGCGAGACTCCAGTTGTTGTGCTTACCGGAACCGTTGATGCCTGCGAATGGCTTCTCATGGAGAAGTACGCGGAAACCGTGATGGCGAGCTACCTTCTTCATCAAGCTCATCAGGAGCATGTTGTGGTCAACGGCAAGGTTGGTCTCCTCGAAGATTGGTGCCAACTCAAACTGGTTTGGTGCTACCTCGTTATGACGGGTCTTGCAAGGAATGCCGAGCTCAAGAGCCTGGATTTCCAAATCCTTCATGAATGCCTGAACACGCTCTGGGATGGCTCCGAAGTAGTGGTCGTCCATCTGCTGGTTCTTGGCAGAATCGTGACCCATCAGGGTGCGGCCTGTCAGCATCAGGTCAGGACGTGCAGCATACAAGCTTTCATCTACCAGGAAGTACTCCTGCTCCCAACCGAGATTGGAAATAACTTTCTTGACATCTGGGTTGAAGTAGTGGCAAACCTCTGTTGCTGCTACGTTTACAGCGTGCAATGAACGGAGCAATGGAGCTTTATAGTCGAGTGCCTCACCTGTATAAGAGATGAAGACAGTAGGGATACAGAGTGTATCGTCGATGATAAATACAGGAGATGTTGGATCCCATGCAGAATAACCGCGAGCCTCGAAGGTTGAGCGGATACCGCCAGATGGGAAAGATGATGCATCAGGCTCCTGCTGAACGAGCAACTTGCCTGAAAATTCCTCGATCATACCACCCTTGCCATCATGCTCGATGAAGGCATCGTGCTTCTCGGCAGTACCTTCTGTCAATGGCTGGAACCAGTGAGTGTAGTGGGTTACGCCATTCTCGTCAGCCCACTGCTTGATGCCTTTGGCTACGGCGTTGGCGATGTTACGGTCGAGACGTGCTCCGTTGTCGATGACGTCTATCAGTTTCTCATAGACATCTGCAGGGAGATACTTGTACATCTTCTGTCGGTTGAATACCTTCTTTCCGAAGAATTCACTTGGTCGCTCGCTAGGAGCGGTTACCTCAACAGGCTTTCTCTTGGAAGCCTCTGAAACAGCTTCAAATCTTAAGTTGCTCATACCTTATATAATTTAAAATTTCTGATTTTCAATGTTTTTATATTCTGTTGGAATGTTTATTTTCCCAGCCATTTGGCAATTCTCTCCATGGCTTCCTTGCAGTCCTCATGCTCGCCGAAGGCGGTGAGTCGGATGTAGCCTTCGCCCGATGGACCGAAGCCGACACCTGGAGTGCAGACTACACTGGCACCATAAAGCATCTCTTCGAAGAATTTCCAGCTTGGCGTGTTGTTTGGCGTCTTCACCCAGA
The DNA here is from genome assembly GCF_019249795.2 of Segatella copri. Classification (NCBI taxonomy): domain Bacteria; kingdom Pseudomonadati; phylum Bacteroidota; class Bacteroidia; order Bacteroidales; family Prevotellaceae; genus Segatella; species Segatella copri. The sequence continues at coordinate 1,423,367 of NZ_CP156891.1, read as the reverse complement.
GGTAAGGTGCATTCTCGCCGCCATATACTCTCAAGCCGAGTTTCTGGAGTTCGGCTCTCATGAAGTGGGCATTCTCCATATAGTAATTGATGGTTGCCTTCACCTGTTCCTTACCCTCAGGGGTGTAGATGGCTTCGGCAGCACGCTGGCTGATATAGCTTGTACCATTAAACTTGGTGCACTGGCGGCGGTCCCAGATAGGATTCAATGCCACTTCCTCACCTGCCAATGTCTTTGCCTTCAACTCTTTAGGAACGATGGTGTAACCACAACGCACACCGGTGAATCCGGCAGTCTTCGAATAACTGTGGAATTCTATCGCTACCTTTCTGGCACCACGAATCTCGTAGATAGAATGAGGAATTGATGGGTCGGTGATATATGCCTCGTAGGCTGCATCATAGAGGATGATGCTCTCGTTCTTGATAGCATAGTTTACCCATTTTCTGAGTTCTTCTTTCGAGATGACCGTACCCGTAGGGTTGTTTGGATAACAGAGATAAATCATGTCCACACGGTGATCTGGAATCTGAGGGATGAAGTCATCGCTCTCATCGCAAGGCATGTAGGTTACATTGCTCCACTTGCCGTTCTCGAAGACTCCGGCTCTACCTATCATCACGTTAGAGTCTATATAAACCGGATAAATCGGGTCGGTAACGCCGATGTTGTTATCCCATCTCAAAATCTCCTGGATATTTCCCGTATCGCTCTTGGCTCCATCGTTTACGAATACCTCGTTGGCGTCAAGATGAATGCCACGTGGCAGAAAGTCGTTCTTGATGATAGCCTCGCGGAGGAAGTCGTAGCCTCGTTCCGGACCATAGCCTCTGAAAGAAGCCTGCTCAGCCATCTCGTCTACAGCCTTGTGCATCGCCTTGATGACGGCAGGGCAGAGAGGCTGGGTTACGTCACCGATGCCCAGACTGATTACACGCTGCTTTGGATGTGCAATCTTGTAGGCGTTCACCTTCTTTGCGATGTCGGCAAACAAGTAGTTGTTGGCCAACTTCAGGAAATGTTCATTAACTAATGCCATATTTTGTTTCTCCTTTTATTTGTGGTCATTATCGACCATTTGTTATTTAAGTTTGCTCTTATTTATAATTCAATTTCTCCTTCGAATGAGAAGGCTGCAGGTCCCGTCATGTAAACATGATCATCAGCCTCGCTATATTCTATTTCCAGCGTTCCGCCATCCATCACGATACTGCTTTTCCTACCAGTACGCTTGGTAAGGGCTGCGGCTACGGCTGTGGCACAGGCTCCTGTTCCGCAAGCCATTGTTATTCCGCTTCCCCTTTCCCAAACTCGTGTCCTTATGGCGTCTGTGTCAGTTACTTGTGCAAATTCTATGTTGCATCTTTGGGGAAATGCCTTGTCTCTTTCCAGGATTTTACCATAGTGGGCGATGTCGATGGTGTCGATGTCATCCACGAAGGTAACGAAATGCGGATTACCCATGCAAACATAGGTGCCTTCAAATTTTCTGCCGTCAGCTTCGAGCACCGAAGGGCCTAAGAATTGCTCGGGATTTTCAAGCTTGGGTTCCAGCATGTCTACTGTTACCGATTCCACAACTTCTTTATTATCCTGAAGATGAAGTTTCAATATCTTGATACCCGAAAGCGTTTCCAGTCGGATGGTGTCCTTTCGGGTCAATCCCTTTTCGTAAAGATACTTACCGATGCATCGGCTTGCATTGCCGCACATCATCGCTTCAGAACCATCGGCGTTGAAGATGCGCATCGAATAATCTGCTCTTATGCCGTCGTGCGGCTTTCCGATGAGAACCAGTCCGTCGCTTCCTATGCCCGTGTGATAAGCACTCCAGGCAATGGCCGCCTTCTCTGGGTCAGGGATGTCGTATTGTTGGGTATCTATATAGATGTAGTCGTTACCCGCTCCCTGCATCTTTGTAAAATGAACTGTTTCTTTCATCTGCGTTGTTCTTTATGTTTGAATACTCTTCTTTTATCTCTCATGTCTTATCTCTTTTGAGATTTGACTTTTTGCTAGTCTTTCGAATATTTCGATGACTATTTGTTTGATTTCGGTTGCAAAGGTACGACGATTTGTTGAGATATGCAAGAAAATAAATACAGAAATCTTGATTATTTTTCGCAATCTTACAATTTGTGTTATAAAAATGCTTTCTGCCTTACAAATTGTAAGGAGAATATGATAAGCCTTGATAAATTTAAAATATTCGATAAAAAGCAGAAACGAAATGTTTTTATTTTCTTTAAAATGATGACAAAATGTATTAATTTTGCAGCCGAAAACGAACATAATGTAAAAGAAAGGCTTGGTTTGAATAGCAACCAATGAATGTTCGTTTTCGAAAAGAGACAATCAATAGAAGTATTAACACATTATTAATTATTAAAGGATTATGAAGAAGATTGAGGCAATTATCCGCAAGTCTAGATTCGAGGATGTCAAGAAGGCGCTTTTAGCAGCAGACATCGAGTGGTTCTCTTATTACAATGTAAGAGGTGAGGGTAAAATGCGCCAGGCTCGCATTTACCGTGGTGTGATGTACGATACCAGCAGCATCGAGCGTGTGCTTCTGAACATCGTGGTTCGTGACAAGAATGTGGAGCCTACCATCGCCGCCATCCAGGGCGCTGCACAGACCGGTGAAGTAGGAGATGGCAGAATCTTCGTGATTCCTGTACTCGATACCGTTAGAATCAGAACCGGCGAGCGAGGCGACATCGCATTGTATAACGCTGAGAAAGAGGAATAATTTAAAATGTTGAATGTTAAGTGTTGAATGTTGAATTAGGCATTCTTACTTATCTTTAATAAATATTATTTAGTATTCTAATTTAACTATAAGATATTTTTATGAGCAGTTTATTATTGACGACACTTGATACGGGTAACACAGCGTGGATGATCATGGCAACCATCTTGGTGCTTTTGATGTCAATCCCGGGTATAGCACTTTTTTATGGTGGTTTGGTGCGCCAGAAGAATATCCTCAGCGTCCTGATGCAGACGGTTTTCATCGTGGCAGTAGTCAGTCTGATATGGGTAGCCTTCGGTTATTCCTGGGCATTCTCTACAGAATATGCCGATTCGGGCAATCCTCTGGCTTGCGTCATCGGTGGTTTCGATAAATGTTTCCTCCACGGCATTGGCTTGGATGCCATCATGCCAACAGGCATTCCGGAGCTCACCTTTGCAATGTTCCAGTGCATGTTCGCCCTCATTACTCCAGCCTTGATTCTCGGTGCTTTTGCCGAGCGCGTGAAGTTCAGCGGATATGTACTTTTCACCATCCTCTGGGTTATTATCGCTTATCTTCCAATGGCCCACTGGGTATGGGGTGGCGGTTTCCTGCAGGAGATGGGAGCCATCGACTTTGCGGGTGGTACCGTGGTTCATATCAATGCCGGTGTAGCCGCTCTGGTCATGGCACTCTGTGTAGGCAAGCGTGATGATTACCGTGCGGGTCATCCTATCACACCTCACAACATCACCTTCGTGTTCATGGGTATGTCATTCCTCTGGTTGGGATGGTTCGGTTTCAATGCCGGTAGCGGTCTGGCAGCCGATGGTCTGGCTGCCAACGCCTTCCTTGTAACTCATATCGCCACAGCTGCAGCAGCTACTACCTGGATGCTCATCGACTGGATTGTGAACAAGAAGCCAACTACGGTAGGTGCTTGTACCGGTGCTGTAGCCGGATTGGTAGCCATCACTCCTGCAGCCGGCAGTACCGATATTTTCGGAGCTTTCTGCATCGGTATCATTTCCACCATCGTCTGCTTCTTCATGGTAGCGGTAGTAAAGGAGAAGTTCAAGTATGATGATGCCCTCGATGCCTTTGGTGTTCATGGTATGGGTGGTATTCTGGGATCTATCCTCACCGGTGTCTTCGCCACTCAGTATGTAACAGGAGCCGAAGGTGTACAGGGTGCCCTCTATGGCGACTGGCATCAGCTTTGGGTTCAGGTTGTAGCCACCGTGGTAAGCATCATCTACAGCGTTGTAGTTACCTACATTATCTTCAAGGTAGTAGATAAGAGTGTAGGTGTACGTGTTGACAAGCGAGTAGAGGAGGAAGGTCTCGACATCTACGAGCATGGTGAGAGTGCTTATAGCAACTAAGATAGAGAATGAATATATGTATAACACCTTGGCTGTATGTTTTGTATGGTCAAGGTGTTTTCTATTATAATAATGTGTAAACCTGATTTTGCCTAAATTCTTCTTGTTATTTTATCATTTGCCTGCTTTTTTATGTTAAATCTTATAAATAATTAGTTACAAAATCAGTTATTTTTATTATATTTGTCAACAAATTAAAGCGTAGACAATTATGATTAATGAATCATTTTCTATAAGATTGCGGGAAGCGCGACAGATGATGGGGCTCAGCATGGATAAACTCGTAGAGCGAACCAACGGAGCCATCACCAAGCAGAGTATCTCCCGATATGAGAAAGGCATCATGCACCCTAAGCGTGATGCCCTGCAAGCCATAGCCAAAGCCCTCAATATCAGCGAGGAATATTTCGAAGGAACCAATCTCAAGATAGATATGCCTATGCTCCGCACCACCTCCAATGGCAAGTTGTCCGAAGACGAGTTGCAAGCCCTGGAAGCGAAACTCTCGTTTTGGGCAGAGCAATATCTTACGAAGGAGAAAGAAGCAGGCTTTCCTACCCGGTTCAAGAATCCGATAAAAGGCACCAAGGTATCAACCCTTGAAGATGCCATCCATGCTGCCGACCTTCTTCGTGAGAAGTGGCATTGCGGTGATGGTCCCATCGCCAGCATCCTGAGACTCTTGGAAAGAAAAGGTATCATGATACTTGCTGCTAATCTTCCTGAGTATGTCTTCGGAATGAGCACCTGGGCTGATAAGAAGCATCCGCTGATGATTCTCGATTTCAATCCGGAAAAGAGTAGCGTAGAGAAACTTCGTTTCACGGCAGTTCATGAGTTGGCTCATCTGCTTCTCCTCTTCCCAGAAGATAGTCCGCTGAGGCTGGAGAAGCGTTGTGATCTCTTTGCCAGTTATTTCCTTCTTCCTAAATTGGCGCTTATCGAAGAGTTGGGCTCCAAGAAGCGTGAGAAGATAACGCTGGAGGAGATGATTGACATCAAGGAACTGTATGGCGCATCTCTCGCTGCTTCCATCATCGCCGCCAGAGATTACGGCATCATCACCACCGAGTATAAACGTGCATGGTATACCGAGCATATAGAGCCTAATCCCCGTGAAATAGGTAATGGCCACTATGTATTTCCCGAGACATTGGGAAAGGAGAAGAGAGTCAATTCGATAGTAGATTCGTGAATGTTGAATGTCGGTGTAAATGTCAGCATTTGATGATATTTAAAATAGGAAATACTAATTCTTAATAGTGTTAGATATGAAGCAAAATAATAATGAACAAATCGTCTTCGAAATGTTCGAAGAGGTTGCAACCGAAAGCATCGCTGAGGCTCGGAATGCATACATCTATGAAGAAATTGATGGGTGCTATCAGGAGGCGAAAGAGATTGCTAATAAGGCAAGGATGAACTTGCTGGAGAAAATGAATAATAACAATTTAAAATAAATAATATGGCTAAGAATTTTGAAGATTTTAAAAGACTTTATCCTCTTTCAAAGACTTTGCGCTTTGAAGCGAAGCCTATTGGCGCCACTTTGGATAATATAGTTAAGAGTGGTTTGTTAGAAGAAGATGAACACAGAGCTGCAAGCTATGTGAAGGTGAAGAAATTGATTGATGAATACCACAAGGTATTTATTGATAGAGTGTTGGATAATGGATGTTTGCCTTTGGATGATAAAGGTGATAATAATTCATTGGCAGAATATTATGAGAGCTATGTATCTAAAGCGCAAGATGAGGATGCAATAAAGAAGTTTAAGGAAATTCAGCAAAATCTTCGCTCTATTATAGCTAAAAAGCTAACAGACTATAAGGCTTATGCTAATTTGTTTGGTAATAAACTTATAGAGTCATATAAGGACAAAGCTGATAAGACAAAGCTAATTGATTCAGATTTGATTCAATTCATCAATACTGCGGAATCAACTCAACTTGATTCTATGTCACAAGATGAGGCCAAAGAACTTGTGAAAGAATTCTGGGGCTTTGTTACTTATTTTTACGGCTTCTTTGATAATCGTAAAAATATGTATACGGCAGAAGATAAGTCAACAGGTATTGCTTATCGTCTAATCAATGAAAATCTCCCAAAGTTCATTGATAATATGGAGGCATTTAATACAGCCATAACCAGACCTGAGATACAAGCTAACATGGATGAGTTATACTCTAATTTTTCTGAATACTTAAATGTAGAAAGTATTCAGGAAATGTTCCAGCTTGACTATTACAATATGCTTCTTACTCAAAAGCAGATTGATGTCTATAATGCTATAATTGGTGGAAAAACTGATGATGAACACGATGTTAAGATTAAAGGTATCAACGAGTATATCAATCTCTACAATCAGAAGCATAAAGATGACAAGTTACCAAAACTTAAGGCTTTGTTTAAGCAGATTCTTAGTGATAGAAATGCAATTTCTTGGTTGCCAGAAGAATTCAATAGTGATCAGGAAGTCTTGAATGCTATCAAGGATTGCTATGAGCGATTGTCTGAAAATGTTTTGGGTGATAAGGTTCTTAAGTCTTTGCTTGGTTCTTTGGCAGATTATTCTCTTGATGGGATATTTATCCGTAATGACTTGCAGTTGACTGATATTTCTCAGAAAATGTTTGGAAATTGGGGCGTGATTCAGAATGCCATCATGCAGGATATAAAGCATGTTGCTCCTGCCAGAAAGCATAAGGAATCTGAGGAAGATTACGAAAAAAGAATTGTAGGTATATTTAAAAAGGCTGATAGCTTTAGTATCAGTTATATAAATGATTGTTTGAACGAAGCAGACCCTAATAATGCCTACTTCGTAGAGAACTATTTTGCGACATTTGGAGCGGTAAATACTCCAACAATGCAGCGTGAGAATCTGTTTGCGCTTGTTCAAAATGCGTATACAGAAGTTGCTGCATTACTTCATTCTGATTATCCTACGGTAAAGCATCTGGCACAAGACAAGGCTAATGTTTCTAAAATCAAAGCACTGTTGGATGCAATAAAGTCTTTGCAGCATTTCGTGAAGCCTCTGTTGGGCAAGGGTGATGAAAGTGATAAAGATGAACGTTTCTATGGTGAACTAGCTTCGTTGTGGGCAGAACTTGATACAGTGACACCGCTGTATAATATGATTCGTAATTATATGACTCGTAAACCATATTCTCAAAAGAAAATCAAACTTAACTTTGAGAATCCTCAATTGCTTGGTGGTTGGGATGCTAATAAGGAGAAAGACTATGCTACCATTATCTTACGTCGTAATGGGTTGTATTATCTTGCTATTATGGACAAAGACTCAAGGAAGTTATTGGGTAAGGCAATGCCGTCAGATGGGGAGTGCTATGAGAAAATGGTATATAAGTTCTTCAAAGACGTGACAACGATGATACCAAAGTGTAGTACACAATTAAAAGATGTACAAGCTTATTTTAAGGTTAATACAGATGATTACGTCTTAAATAGCAAGGCGTTTAACAGGCCATTGACGATAACAAAGGAAGTCTTTGATTTGAACAATGTATTGTATGGTAAGTATAAGAAATTCCAAAAGGGATACTTGACTGCTACTGGTGATAATGTAGGTTATACTCATGCTGTAAACGTATGGATAAAATTCTGTATGGATTTTTTGGACAGCTATGATAGCACTTGCATATATGATTTCTCTTCTTTGAAACCGGAGTCATATTTGTCACTCGACTCTTTCTATCAGGATGTTAATTTGTTGTTGTATAAATTGTCGTTTACAGATGTATCTGCATCATTTATTGATCAGCTTGTTGAGGAGGGAAAGATGTATCTGTTCCAAATCTACAATAAGGATTTCTCTGAGTATAGCAAGGGCACTCCAAATATGCATACTCTTTATTGGAAAGCATTGTTTGATGAACGTAATCTGGCAGATGTAGTTTACAAGCTTAACGGACAGGCAGAGATGTTCTATCGTAAGAAAAGTATAGAAAATACTCATCCAACTCATCCTGCTAATCATCCTATTCTTAATAAGAATAAGGATAACAAGAAAAAAGAAAGCTTGTTTGAATATGATCTTATAAAAGATCGTCGCTACACTGTTGATAAATTTATGTTCCATGTGCCAATCACAATGAACTTTAAAAGTTCTGGTTCTGAGAACATCAATCAAGATGTGAAGGCGTATTTGCGTCACGCAGATGATATGCATATTATTGGTATTGATCGTGGCGAACGTCATTTGCTGTATTTGGTTGTAATTGATTTGCAAGGTAATATCAAGGAGCAGTTCTCGCTTAATGAAATTGTGAATGATTATAATGGTAATACCTATCATACCAATTATCACGATTTGTTGGATGTTCGTGAAGACGAACGACTCAAAGCTCGTCAAAGTTGGCAGACCATCGAAAATATCAAAGAGCTGAAAGAGGGCTATTTGTCTCAGGTTATCCACAAGATTACACAGCTCATGGTTAGATATCATGCCATTGTTGTTTTGGAAGATCTGAGCAAGGGATTTATGCGTAGTCGTCAAAAGGTAGAAAAGCAAGTATATCAGAAGTTTGAAAAAATGTTGATAGATAAGCTTAACTATTTGGTAGACAAAAAAACTGATGTTTCTACTCCTGGAGGCTTGCTGAATGCATACCAACTTACCTGTAAGTCTGATAGTTCTCAAAAGTTAGGAAAACAGAGCGGATTCCTGTTCTATATCCCTGCATGGAATACATCTAAGATAGACCCAGTTACAGGATTTGTTAACTTGTTGGATACTCATTCTTTAAATTCTAAAGAGAAAATCAAAGCATTCTTCTCTAAGTTTGATGCTATCCGTTATAATAAGGATAAGAAATGGTTTGAGTTTAATCTCGACTATGACAAGTTTGGTAAAAAAGCGGAAGATACAAGGACTAAGTGGACTTTATGCACCAGAGGAATGCGTATTGATACTTTCAGAAATAAAGAAAAGAACTCGCAGTGGGATAATCAGGAAGTTGACTTGACAACAGAGATGAAATCTTTATTGGAGCATTATTATATCGACATTCATGGTAATCTCAAGGATGCTATCAGTACGCAAACAGACAAAGCGTTCTTTACTGGCTTGCTGCACATATTGAAGTTGACCTTGCAGATGCGTAATAGTATTACTGGAACCGAAACAGATTACTTAGTGTCTCCTGTTGCCGATGAGAATGGAATATTCTACGATAGCCGTTCTTGTGGTGATCAGCTTCCTGAGAATGCGGATGCTAATGGTGCTTACAACATCGCTCGCAAGGGACTGATGTTGGTTGAGCAGATAAAAGATGCTGAGGATTTGGATAATGTGAAGTTTGATATATCCAATAAGGCTTGGCTCAATTTTGCACAACAAAAGCCATATAAGAATGGATGATTATATTCAGCTTTCAACATTGAATGACTTTATCTTCTGTCCGTACTCCATATACTTGCATAGTGTGTATATGGAGTCGGACGGAGATTTATATAAAGCCGCTCCACAGACCAAAGGTACTCTAGCGCACCAAGGCGTGGATGAAAAGAAAGGGAGTACTCGAAAGAGTGATATTATGGCGCTCCCGGTTTATTGCGATGAGTTAGGCATATCTGGCAAGATTGATGTCTATAAACAGGATAAGCGTTTGTTGATAGAACGTAAGAACAATCTCAAACGCATCTTTCGTGGCCAGATTTATCAACTTTGGGGACAATACTTCTGCTTGAAAGAAATGGGATATGAAGTTGAACAACTTGCTTTCTATGAAATATCTACCAATAAAATGATTCCGGTTGACTTGCCGGGAGAGCTTGGTAAACAGGAATTGATAGGATTCATAGAACAGTTTAAACGTTATAATCCTGCTTCTACTACGATACAGGTAAATCCAAATAAGTGCATCCATTGCATCTATTGCAATCTTTGCGATAAAACCAATACTGATAATGTTTACACATAAAGACATAGAAATGCGAACCATATTCGTGGTCAATTGTATTGAGCACGACCGGAGCCTTCGAGTAAATAGCGGAGAACTGATGCTAGAGGAAATAGAAGGTGATAAGAAAAAGACCTTGACTAAGTTCCCCTTCCAAAAGTTGTTGGCTCTTTTCATTATCGGTCACATCACAGTTACTACTCCGCTGATTGATAAATGCAAAAAGCATGGTGTGGCTTTAGTGGTGATGAAGCCTAATCTTCGCCCTGTTTTCTTTTGGGCAAATTCTGCCGAGGCAAACTATTTACTTCGAAAAAGGCAATTTGAATACAGTACAGAAGATTTAAGTATCGCTAAATGCATTGTATATAATAAGGTGTTGAATCAGAAAGCTGCATTGGCAAAGACTCGAAAGAAGGATAGCTATACAGAGGATGCCATCAAGCAATGTGATGCTGCATTAGTTACTTTGCCAGACGTTGATGAATACAATCAATTGATGGGATTGGAAGGTATGGTTGCCAAGACCTATTTTTCTGCATATTATCAGAATCAAAACTGGAGAGGAAGACATCCAAGGATGAAGAGCGATGTGCTGAATGTGACATTGGATATTGGTTACTCTATCCTATTCAACTTTATGGAAAGTTTCATTCGTATGTTCGGATTTGATCTGTATGTTGGTGTGTACCATCGATTATGGTTCAAGCGCAAATCATTGGTGTGTGACTTGATGGAACCTTTCAGGTGTATCATTGACCATGCTGCATTGTTGGCGTTTAACAGAAAGCAGTTTTCAGAGAAAGATTTCACTCTTATAAAGCAGGAATATCATTTGAAATATGAGAAGTGTGCTGACTATTATAGAGTGTTTTATGATGAATTGATTGCTCGTAAAATGGACATATTCAAGTTCGTTCAGCAATACTATCGTTGTTTTATGGGTTGTAAGTCTGTAAAAGAGTATCCAATATTTGAGTTTTAAATGATAATTGTTAGTTATGACATATCGGATGACAAGATGCGTACCAACTTTTCTAAAATGCTGAAAAGTAATGGTGCCATTCGGCTTCAGTATTCTGTTTATGAGATTAGTAATACGAAGAGAATTGTTGACAATCTTGTTGCGAAGATAGAGGCTTATGCCAAACATTTCACAGCAGATGATAGTGTAATCCTCTTTAATGTAGATCCTGATAAGCTTACTAAGTATGGTAATGCGATTCATAGGGACCAAGCTATAGTCTATTTTTGACTTTGCAAACCTTGGTCTTTATGCTTTTGTAATAAAGCGTGTAACTTGCTTATTTACAAGGCGTTCTTTGAAATATTGTACCCAATATTATGGGAAGGGGTGGTAATACTCTTTAAAAAGATATGCAGAAGATGCCTTTATTTAAAGGATTTTTTGTATCTTTGCAATCGATAAGAGGCTAGTATGCTTCAATAATTTCTACTATTGTAGATTCAACAAGTTTATAATTCTTCTCTTCAGGAGGGGCTAGTATGCTTCAATAATTTCTACTATTGTAGATCAGCAAATGTACTCTCAGAGCTTCGCAAGGAGGCTAGTATGCTTCAATAATTTCTACTATTGTAGATAATGTTGAGCAACCCGAGAATGAACTATGGCTAGTATGCTTCAATAATTTCTACTATTGTAGATGGTTATGGTTCTAGGTTAAAAGGTGAGGGGCTAGTATGCTTCAATAATTTCTACTATTGTAGATTGTCTGTATTGTGTTAAATATTTTAAGAAGGCTAGTATGCTTCAATAATTTCTACTATTGTAGATGGGTTCAATTGCGTATTGCTTATTCTGCTGGCTAGTATGCTTCAATAATTTCTACTATTGTAGATCAAACGTAAAACAGAAACAAAGTATAAACGGCTAGTATGCTTCAATAATTTCTACTATTGTAGATATCTGCGGATCCATCGGTGGCACATCTTTGGCTAGTATGCTTCAATAATTTCTACTATTGTAGATTAGCGAAGCTGATCTACCACATCGTGCGGGCTAGTATGCTTCAATAATTTCTACTATTGTAGATGGCGAAATATTGTGTTTTTGAGAAGGGGGCTAGTATGCTTCAATAATTTCTACTATTGTAGATCCATCAATAAAGAAACTAGTAGTAACAAGGGGCTAGTATGCTTCAATAATTTCTACTATTGTAGATAGCTTCCTGATGTCCGAGATACGAAGACCTGGCTAGTATGCTTCAATAATTTCTACTATTGTAGATTGGAAGAATGCCACAGTAGGCTGGTGGGGGGCTAGTATGCTTCAATAATTTCTACTATTGTAGATAAATCTTGACCAGCAGGAGAATAACGCTGGGCTAGTATGCTTCAATAATTTCTACTATTGTAGATTATGTTAGAATAAAGTTTTGCACTTTTTCGGGCTAGTATGCTTCAATAATTTCTACTATTGTAGATGACGGGAACGTGCCTATTTTGGTTAAACAGGGCTAGTATGCTTCAATAATTTCTACTATTGTAGATATCAAGCAGCACAAGGGACTTCACTCAAAGGGCTAGTATGCTTCAATAATTTCTACTATTGTAGATATGGTATAGAAGCCTAGCGGGTTGAGTTGGCTAGTATGCTTCAATAATTTCTACTATTGTAGATATAATGCAACGACCACGAGGCAAAAACAAAGGGGCTAGTATGCTTCAATAATTTCTACTATTGTAGATAAAAGAATAGCTGGTACCACGTAGCCTTTTGGCTAGTATGCTTCAATAATTTCTACTATTGTAGATGAAATATAACCACAGCCGAAGAAATAAAAAGGCTAGTATGCTTCAATAATTTCTACTATTGTAGATTTGATGCTCAGCTTCCAGTCTCTTGCCAGGCTAGTATGCTTCAATAATTTCTACTATTGTAGATAATTCCATAAAGGTGCGATTTGGTTTATAGCCTGAAGGCAGAAGTTACATCTTGTTGAAGATGGGGTAAAGAAAAAAGTGGTTGCTCGGAAATTTCGAACAACCACTTTTGCTATGTTTTAGAGAGTAAAAACTTAGGAGAAGGGGAACGGCTTATTCTACCTTCCAACTCACCAAGATTCTTCTGCCTCTAGAGAGAAGTTTACTCCTACTTTTATGATTCTTCTTCCATCACCAGCAAAGATTTTGGCAAAATCAGTCTATTTTTCTTTATTTAACTCCGAAATTGAGTGGAATATCAGAGAAAATCTTTAAATTTGCATTTAAATACAATATTTTGTAAAGAATGGAAGATAGAGAACTGTTGCTGAAAAGTGACCCAGAGTTTGACCGCCTCGCCTTTACGGTGTTGGCTATCGAGGCTTCGGCACAAAAAATGGGTATATCGCCGTCTGAAATGAGAAAGCGATTGGATAAGGTGGGGCTAATCAAGAGTCTCATTCAAGATTGCTATGACACTCTACATACCGAGAGCCGGGAAGCTGTAGCGAATGATGTGGTCGAAGCTCTTAAAAATTGGGAAAGAAAAGAATAATGGAAAAGCAAATATTATATCATGGTTCATATTAAGCCAAGAGATAGTTGATAAGTATTTACAATTCAAATCATATGAAAGGGTATAATTATGTTGGACTTTTTATTATGGAATAAAATCGCTCGTATCATAAAGCAACTAGCTGATACGTTACATATATCAACCGACAGAGCATTACAGATATTCTATGACTCTGATGTTTGTCGTATGTTACATGACAAAGAACTTGGCTTGCATCTAATGAGTGATACATATATTGTAAATGACTTGATAGAAGAGCTAAGGAATAAGCAATAGCAAAACGATGGATAATTAGAGGAGGAAGATTATTTGTACTGTAGCACCTTGACTGTATGTTTAGTACGGTCAAGGTGCTATCTTTATGTAATAATGTGCAAATGTGTCTCCTTCAGCTATTGCATTCGACTCCTTCAGCTATCGCATTCGTCTCCTTCGGTCACTGCATTCGACTCCTTCAGCTAATGCAGCCGTCTCCTTCTGCCAACTCAGCCGTCTCCTTCACCTAATGCAGTCGACTCATTCAGCTAACTCAGTCGTCTCCTTCAGCCACCGCAGCCGTATGTGTCAACTCAATGAAGTAGATGAACTCGTGAAATGAAGTGGATGAGTTCGCATAATGAAGTTCATGATTTCTGCACAATTGCCAATACATGCGAATGGTAAAGTAAAAAGAAGTTTATTCCTACCTTTATGATTCTTATACGAAAATGTTTTTCTGTTTCTATTGCCACATCTGTCACCTTTGGCTTAACTCGCTGATTATAAGTGAATAATGCGTATCGATAAGCGGTATTTCTGTTGCCACCTAATGCCACGCATTGCCACACTCTTTTTATGAGGGAATGAGATGGAAAGTGAGTAGGTTATTTCCTAACTACCAGATACTCAGTACCAAATCTTGTTCTTCGGTTCTTCAAACCTTCTATATTCTGAAGCTCTCTGCCCAATTTCTGTATACTCGAAACCTGGAGAGAAGAGCCGAATTTCTGCTTCAAAATGTCGAAAATGGCGGCTGCCATCAGATATTCGCTATTTTCCGGGGTACTTGCAGGCTCGAAAACCTGCAGAAAACATTGCTTGATAGGGGAAATCTGCTCAAATTGTCTGTTATGTTGCATGATGATGGCGGTTTCCTTGGCGTCGAAATAGGATTTTTCGCCACGCTCCAAAGCTTGCATCGCCTGCGCATAAAGTTGCTCATAGTTCAGTCTGCCACTCACATCGATAGGTCCCGTCAGTTCTACTCCCAGGAAACGGCGGTTGCCGGATGGGTCGGAAAGAATATCGGTCATGTTGCTCGTGGCGATGAAGGAGGCTAGACGAGGGAATTCCTGTACATGACTTCCGTATGGCGGCTTGATTTTCACCGTAGGCAACTGCAGCAGATTCTTCAGAAAACCCTGCTGCACCTGTGGTGAAATCTGATTGAACTCATCGAGATTGATGAGCAGAAATTGTGACATCGCCTGCAATACCTGACGCTTTTCTGAGAGAATCATGTTGTCGCTGAAGCCCCACGATAATTCGGTAGGGATGAGACGGCGGCAGAAGGTGCTCTTGTTGTAACCTTGCTTGGAAATGAGCAGCGGCATGGTACTGTTGCCATATTGACGGCGATACATGCCGCGCCACTGGTCAACCATTCCCAGAAACCAGGTGTAAAACCAGTCTTCCCAATGAGGATTGTTGGTGGGTACGGTTCGTGCCAGGGCACGGATGCGGTCCTTGCCGTCCCATTTTCCCAGACAGTCATAGAGATAGGACTCTATTGGACTGTAGTTTCTGATGCGGTCTGATTCTAGAAAATTCCTTACATCCTTGATGCTTACGTGGATGTCGGCTATCTGAACATCCAGCGTCATGCTTTTCTGCACACGGGCATCCACCGGTCTGAAATCGCCAACCCATGAATTGTTCGGGCGGTATTCGGTATATTTCATCACGGTATTGTAACGGAACTGGTACCGGCTCTCCAGGTATCTGATCATCTGCAGAATTTCGGCACGACCTTTTCTGCCTGAGGCTGATTTCTCCGTCTTCCTGTCTTTGGAATGGATATCGTAAGCGGTGCCCACTATCTGGCGGAGTTTCTCTTCTGTCACATGTCCCCAGTTGTTGCGGCGGATATGGATGAAAGCTTCTTCTTCGCTGAGGCCCATGTTGCAGAGCTTGATGGCGATGGCTGAGAAGCCGGCAAGGAACCGGTCTTCATCGTTCTGCCATGAGATGTTGGCTTTTTTCATCTCTTCCTTCGTCTCTTCTGCTGCCTTGCGGTAGAGGAATTCATAGTCATCGTATGTCTTCAGATCGTCTACATTTTTAGGGGCTGAGGCTACCTTCTTCATATTTTGGGAGATGCGCATCGCCACTGCCTTGCTGTTATAATAAGGAGAGGCATCCAGCGTAAGCATGAAGTTGGATGTCAATGATGGCTTTTCGGGTTTGATGGCTGCCTGTACCTGCGACTGGTAGAGCGTCTTTACCTGTTCGTAGGCAGACTGGTAGAGTAAGTCGGCGTCGGCTTCTTTTGGCGGGATTTTTCCTTCTTCGTTGCAGATGCTTACGAGCACGATGAGGCTTCTGCCGTCGGCTCCTTCGAAGGCAGCGAAGGTCATCGGCAGCAGACTGGCCGTCTTCTTGACGGCATCTTTTTCCTGGTCCGACATGAGGTTGATGAAGTGGAGCATCACCAGTCCGTTTGATTTCTGGAAGACGAGATTGCCGCTTTCATCCTTGTTGAATTCTGCGGCTGGATAAACGTGCTGCCATTCCTTGATGCCTTTGTAGTACTGGTAGTCGGCCTCCATGAGCGGCACACTCATTCTGAAATTGGTGACACTCAGCTTGGCATCATCTTTAGCGATGCGCTCCAGAAACCGTTCTATGGTTTTCGAACTGACCATCAGCTTGTTCTGTTTGTTGATTCTTGTAATAGTAAACTTCATATTTCTGCTAATTTGTTGATAGGGTGATACTTAGGGTTGTCGATGACTTTGCCCAGCTTTGCCCGAAGCGTTGGGCAAATGTGCCCGGCTACGCCGGTCATTCGTGACCTTCGTGTCGGTCATCCGTGCTCAATTGAAGCAATAGTTCCATGAGTTGTAAACATCTCCTTTAGCGAAGTAGAGTCTGATTAAATCTGCTTGTGTCATAGGTTTTTGGAATTAAAATTATATAAAAAGTGGTTTCACAGGAGTCGTAAGCTTCTAGGTGGAATCGGCAGGAAGTTTTCCTGTTGGTTGCAAAAATACAAAAAATGTTCGAAACCGCAAGCCTTTTTCTCCACTTTTTTAATGTTTTTCTGCGAAAACAATAAGTATTCCTCTGCTTTTTCGCTGAGAATCCCCCGTTTTTCGCCCGAGTGTGGCAATAGGTGATAATAGAAAATGCCCTTGTTGCAATGCTTAAATAGCTAAAAACCAATTGGTTAACTTGGAGCGTGGCAATAGTGGCATTAGTTTGAGGAAAATCTTTCTGGTTCTTCTCAAATTTTGGTACATTTATGTATCTAAGTTTGAGGAGACCTTTATCTGCAAAAGAGAAATCGATGCTCTTCCACCCATAATTCGCTTTGCGGTCTTTATCTTGTTGACCGAACCTTCAAGGATTCCATTGTTCAATTTGCTAGCAATAGAATTATTGATGGCGGAATAGTCCTTAATCAGTCCTTTGGCAAACTTTTCCATTTTCTCATTACCACATCCTATGACCATGTTAATCCATTTGTACAAGTTCATTTTGACCTCTCCGCTCAAAATGCCTTGAAATGTTGTTATATAATAGGCTAAATCGGTAACATGCAAGTCCTGCAGAAACAATCTGACAGTCTCCGTCTTGGTTTTCCAGTTGAAGTGAACTATTGAATTCCAAAGGTCATACTCTTCGTTCCTGATAGTTGCCTTTGCAAGAAATGCCTTGTAGGCATCATCGTATGCCTTCCAGTCTTCCTTCCATTTTCCTCTCAGTAGAAAAAGAAGTCTTTTCAGTATTTCTTTCTTCTCTGTAGAATGTAACCCCTTGGTAACCACAGAGTAATCCAATGACTTTTTACAGAGAATCCTATTTGTAATAGATTCTATGGCTTTGTAAGCCCTTAGTTGCGTTGGGTTGAGCAAGTCCTCATATTTGGTGTTCCTTAGCTTTCCCATCTTAAATCCATCAAACCCTGTTTTGTCATGGATTTCACTCAAAGTCAGTCCTTGCCTTGCATAAAGATCCATGAAAGTGTTCCATTCAGTCATTTTCTTGATTCTTCTTGCATCCTTGCACATCGATTCCAAGACTGCATATATGCTGTTATAAAGCCAACCTCTACTTATTTGTGGCTTAATGGGACCAACTAGACCTTGAGTCAGCAACTCCATTCTCTTATGCAAAAACTCCTGCAGAATCTTTGGAAAGACTGCGCTCGTCAAGTCTTCAATGACATGGAATTTGTCTGTGATAGCATGTGCTGATGGGGCTCCTTGCTTGATAGCCTTAATGAAGCATCGTCCCCTATCACGAGTGATAGTATTGACTTTCTTGTATTGTTTCAAGACATTTGCCACAATCGAAGAATCTCTAGAGTCTATCAGTTCCAAAATCTCGCCTGTGTCATGGTCTACGATAACACTGCCATAGGTATGTCTCTTTCTCTTGGCAAAGTCATCTATGCCTATATTCCTGGCAGTCCTGTCTGGAAGTCTTTGGATCTTTTTCAAATGATTTATGCAAGTATTTGGACAGCAAGTGATTCCCATCTTTCTCATGACCTTGGAGGTCGACACAGATGACATATGTATATGAAGCAGGTTCATCAACTCTATGCATCTTACACTGAATCTTGCATATTTGTTTAGCCACTTCGTCTGTTGCTCTACAAATATATGTTTATCAGACTGGCAGTAAAAACGGCGCATGTAAAGGGTGAGAACAAACCGTTTACACCCTAAAGGACACATCGTGACCGTTCTCTTTTGCCAGCCACGGGTATGAGTGGTTTTCTTGCCACAACGGTCGCAGAAGGCATGGGTAGCCGTACTCACGAGAACCATTTTGAGTTCCGTGGAAGAGAAGTCACAACTTGCGATAAAAAAGCCATCTATGGCAGGAAAAATGTCCATAAGAAGTTTTTCTCCGACCGTAGAAGCATTTATATCGGATTTTATTTGGTTGTTTCTTATCTTTTTTATAATTTTGCATCTGTTAGCGATTGTATCCATTGTAAGTCATATTTTATGATCACTTTAAACTTACATATTTTTGGAGACAATCGCTAATTTTTTATATTAAACTTTCTCAAAAATATTGCTCCTTCATATAAAATATGGGGCTTTGTACTAAAATTTGAGAAGAACCATCTTTCTCATACATAGGCTTTCCTCTTTTACTAATAAATGTTATATTCCCGCCATTCCTTTTCCAAATCATTTGTTTTCTCCTGAATTTACAGTACTTTTGCAGTAAGTATGTGGTTAAAGATTAAAAGTGCGATTTAAAATAAGGTGTAGATTATGCAATACAAGAATATCATATTCGATTTAGGTAATGTCCTGGTGAAACTCAATCCGGAAGGATGCATCGGGGCTTTCAAGGCGATAGGAATGGGGGAACTGGCGAATCCGAATCCTCAGAGTGAGGGGATGAAGTTGATGAGCAAACTGGGTGTGGGAATGATGACCACCGAAGCATTCTGCGATGCAGCCCGTGAGTTGACTGGAGCTGATGTGACGAATGAAGAGATCATCGATGCTGCCAACAAGATGCTGGTGGAGATTCCTGATGAGAAAAAGGAGCGACTCCTGCAGTTGAAGAAGGCTGGTTATCGCCTCTTTCTCTTGAGCAATACCATTGATATACACTGGGATTATTGCGTGGAGCATCTCTTCCCTTATCAGAACCATGGGGTAGAGGATTATTTCGGGCACTGTTTCCTCTCTCAGCGAATGCATTTGGCTAAGCCTGATGTCCACATCTATGAGGAGGTAATCAGGCAGGCGAACATCAATCCCGATGAAACCCTCTTCATTGATGATCTGAAGGAAAACTGTGAGGCTGCCGAGAAGCTGGGCATCCATACCTTCCAGAACGTGAAGTTCGATGATTGGCTTTCACTTCGATTCTGACGGATATGTCAGAATCGAAGTGATTCGAAAAAAATATGAATTTCTTCGCTTTTTCCAATAAAATGTTATACCTTTGCCAACTCATAATAACTAACATAACATTATCAAAATGAATTTTTACAAGACATTAGGATTGAAAAACAGCCGTATTGATGTGGCTGATGCCTTGCGAGGATTAGCAGTGGCAGGTATTATTCTCTATCATTCCGTGGAGCATTTCAATATGTACGATGGAAACATAGCACATGTTTATACGCTGGGGTGTGATGATTGGATGGCAGATGTGCTGGCATTGCTGCTGTCGGGAAAGATGTATGGCATCTTTGCCCTGCTCTTCGGATTAAGCTTCTTTATCATGAATGATAATCAGCAGCAGCGTGGAAATTGCTTTTCGGGTAGATTCGCCTGGCGAATGTTCCTCCTGGCAATGCTCGGTATCGTGAACACCGCCTTCTTTGATGGCGACATCCTCTTCTCCTATGCCATCTATGGACTGGTTCTCATCCCATTGAGTTATCTTCCTACCAAATGGCTCTGGTGGGTGGTTGCCTTCCTCTTTATCCAACCGGTAGAAATCTACTCCCTCATTTCGGGATGGCAGGTGGATGCATCGGCATTGAGAGAAGTGTATGGAAATATGTATAATGGTCATCAGCACGGCAGTTTCCTGGAGAATGCTTATGGCAACCTGCGATACGGGCAGGTGGCTACTTATTACTGGTGTATGATGAAGGGAAGACATACGCAGACTATCTGCCTCTTCATACTCGGAATGCTGGTGGGTAGAAAGCGTTGGTTCTACAATGAGAACAACAACCTGGCTTTGTGGAAGAAGGTGCTGGCGGTTTCCATCCTGGTATTGATTGTGGGAGGCATAGCTGATGTGCGCCACATGGAAACATGGAACAATTGGCTTTATCCTATCTACAACTTCTTCATCCTCTCGTTTGTAGTATCAGGATTCATATTGTTGTGGTACGGAAAGGAATGGTTCAGAAAGGGATTGTCGTTCCTGCGCCAGTTTGGCAAGATGAGTTTGTCCAACTACTTTCTCCAGTCTATCATCGGTTGTGGACTGTTTGCTTATTATGGCTTCAATCTCCAGACGAAACTCGGCATCACCTATGCCTTCTTTGTGGGTATTGCCATGGTGGTAGTGCAATGCCTCTTCTCCAACCTCTGGCTCAAGTATCACTCCCATGGTCCTTTCGAGGGAATTTGGAAGAAGCTGACCTGGATTAAGTTCTAAATTTTCAAGTTTACTGTAAAACTGGAGACTCCAGTTTTACAGTCTTATCCCATATTTCCAGTTGCCTTCATTCATCATCTGCGCTGGCATAAATTCTTTCATGCTGTTGATGATGGTGTTAAGCATCCGTTCTTTGATATAGTCTTCCCTAATGTATAGGGAGATGCGTCTCTGGGAAAGATAATCTCCTTCTATCTTTCTTACATTCTTGCGTTGTGCCTCATTTAGGAATTCGAGGTGCATCTCTGGAATGATGGTGAACCCGCCGTTCTCATCCACGATGCGAATTAAAGTTTCTATGCTGCCTGACTCATAGATGTGGTGCCCTTTGCTCCTTGCTTTACAGAAGGAGAAGGCACTATCGCGAAGGCATTGTGCTTCTTTCATAATCCACATGTTCTCATGTTCCAGATTCTCTGGCTTGAACACGGGCAGCTTGCGCCAGCAGTCTTCCGATAAATATACATAAAAGCGTTCTGTGTAAAGCGGAATCTCAAGTATTCCTTTACGAGGCAGGTCTGAAATAGCAATGCCAGCATCTATTTCTCCATCTTGCAAAACATGAAACATTTCTTCTGATTTCATCTCTTGAATAGAGAGGTTTACTTCAGGATAATCTTTTCTGTAATGCTTGATGAATTTGGGAAGAATGTAAGGAGCAATGGAGGGACCTACGGAGAGAGACAGAGATTTGCCAATCTGGTTCTTTTCTTCAGCCACGAGTTCTGTGATTTTCTCTAGCTCCAAAAGTGTCTTTTTAGCTTGAAGGATGATTTTCTCTCCTGCACTCGTTGGTGTTACCTGTTTGTTGGTGCGGTCGAAGATGCGCACATCGAGTTCTTCTTCTAACTTCAGCAGCATGGCGCTGAGTGTGGGTTGGGAAATATTGCACGAGTCTGCCGCCTTCGCAAAGTTGCGAAAGCGGTTGATTGCTACGATATATTTGAGTTGTTGCAGATTCATTTTGCTTTGAGTTATCTTGCTTGAAATTATCTTGCTTTGAGTTTACATATCAGCTGTGTCATGTTGCCCATAGGACAGAACACGCACCAGGTTCTTGGACGATAGATAATGGTGAGCAGAACGCCCACAATCAGCGAGGTGAGCATGATGCCGTAGAGACCGAAGGCAAACTGCGCCTTCCATGGCTCAATCTCTACCGGGTAAGCCCAATGCCATGGCACGTTGAAGGTCCATAGCAGGTGGATGGTCTGATGGAGATCTTCTGTGCCCTTTGCCACCATTGTGGTGAGGATGATCATCTGTATGAAGAAGAACATGAAGAACAGGAGGAAGCCATGGCGGAACCATTTAGACGAGAACCATCTTGGTGCCGCCTTCTTGCGCGACCATCCCAGGGTGTTTCCTATTTGCAGGAAGAGTTGTCCTCGTCCACAATAGTTGTTGCAATATCCCTTTCCACCTCCGAATATGGCCATGAGCAGCGGAATCAGAAAACAGATGACTCCGAGCCATGCGAACACGATATTGAAGAATCCGAGGATGAAATAGGTGGCAGATATGAGCCACAGGTAATCACTCCATTTCTTATTTTTCTGTTTTGCCATGCAAATCAATTTGATGAAATTAAACGGGTTGTCTTAAAACTTTATGGATTACTCCTGCCGGACAGTTTTTCTCGCAGATGCCGCAGCCTATGCACTTCTCCTCATCTATCTGGGCATAGCATCCCTTGTAGATGCTGATGGCATCCTTAGGACATATTTTCACGCAAACACCACATGCCACGCAGCGGTTTTGCTCGTTAATTGTTTTATACTTAGCCATATTGTTACTTACTTCTGAATACCTTCCTTTTCCAGTATCTCTTCCAGAAATTCAGATGCATCAGCCACGCAGAGCGGACACTCGCGAAGCACCTTGCCTGTGCCCACACCTTTCAGCAGTTTGCATTGTGTGACACCATTGCGTTGCTTAAACTTATCCATTATCATTCTCATGCCCTTGATAGACTTCGCCTTGTCTTGTGTTGCGAGTCCAAGTACGATGCCAGCGCCAACGAGGGCTCCGCAGGTTCCCTCCATGTTACCCATACCTGCAGCAAAGGCATTGCCGGCGTTCTTGATGGTTTCCTCGTCCATACCGGTGAAGTCGTGGTAGGTGCAGAGCACAGCCTGTGTGCAATTATGTGAGCCACAACGTTTCTTTTCTGCTGCTATTTCTTTTCTTGTTTCCATTGTCATTTTTCTCTTTGTTTTTTTATTTTCTTATTTGTAATTTTGATTTCGGCTGCAAAGATAATACTTTTATTATAGATAAACGAAAGATTTTGGCTATAAGTTGATAGATGGTATCTATTGTGGCTTTTTGAAAAAAAAAGGTGTGTCATGGACTTATGACACACCTCTTTATTTTTTATTTATCCTTTCTGAATATCTTATCCACGACTATAGCAATGGCGCCATCGCCGGTTACATTGCAGGCGGTGCCGAAACTGTCCATCGCAATATAGAGGGCTATCATAAGTGCTTGCATATCAGCATTGAAACCTAAAACTGAGGCTAGCGGACCTAGCGCTGCCATGACGGCTCCTCCCGGAACTCCCGGAGCTGCTACCATGCAGATGGCAAGCACGAAGATGAAGTTGAGGAAGAGGGGGAGATTGCACGGCATACCATTGATGAGACAGATGGTGAGCGCACAACAGGTAATCTTCATCATTGATCCCGAGAGATGGATGGTGGCACAGAGCGGAATGGTGAATCCGGCAATGCCATCGGTGACGCCGTTTTTCAAGGTCTGCTTCAGAGTTACCGGAATGGTGGCTGCTGATGATGATGTGCCAAGTGCCGTGAAGTAGGCTGGCAACATGTTGAATAACAGCTTAAAAGGATTCTTGTGGGACAAGCCGCCAGCCAACAGATATTCGTAAAGTAAGATGACGATATGAAGTACGAGAATCACGAGGATAATCTGTGCGAAGACCAGCAGAATGTGGTAGGCTTCGCCGGAGAAAGTCATGCCCAGGAAGATGCCGAAGATATAAAGGGGCAGTAGGGGAATGATGACTTTGGCAATGATACCTGATACGATTTCCTTGAATTCCTGAAAAACGTTCTGCATGGTGCGGCTGCCTTTGTGGGCAATGCCCAGTCCGGCAATGAACGAGAAAACGAGGGCACTCATCACATCTACCATGGCAGGTATCTTGATTTCGAAGAAGGGTTTGAGTTCTTCCACTTTATCTACTGCCACATGGGCAGAATTGGCAATCATGTTAGGAAAGAGTGCCGAGCCTGTGCCATAGGCAAGAAGACCCGCCAGGATGGTGTTGGCAAAGGCGATGCCCACAGTGGCAAGGAGGAGTTTTCCGGCTCCGTGACCGATGTCGGCAATGGCTGGCGTAACGAGACCGATGATGATGAGCGGTATCATAAAGCCCAGAAACTGGCTGAAGATGCCGTTGAAGGTGAGAAACGCTCTGACGGCAGCTTCATTGAAGAAATTGCCGAAGATTACACCAACAGGATGGCAATGATGATTCTTGCCAAGAGTGGCATTTTGATTCTTTTCATATTCGTAAAATTGCTTTTTGCCTGCAAAGGTACGATATTTCTAACTTTTTTCCAAGTATTTTGCTGTTTTTTTAGAATCTGTCATGCTTACTGTACAACTTTCATGATGTTCGAAGGTGGGCACTGCGCCATGAGTTCCTGCTTCATGTAATCCATGTAGGGCGCTACATGCTGATAATAATGGTAATAACCCGGACAGAGATAGTTGAGACCGGAATCGCCATACTTATCTTTCATGAAGCGGTTCTTTGGGCATTCTCCATGACAGGCAAACTCCATGTCACACTCCTTGCACTGGCGGGGAAGAGAACTGTGTTTCAGACGGCTGAACTCCTGTTGCTGCTCACCATAAAGCATGTCGATGAGCGAATGGTCACGGATATTGCCCAACTTATACTCCGGAAAAACAAAGTGGTCGCAGGAATAAACATCGCCATTGTGCTCCATCACTCCCGCATGACCGCATTCCTTGGAATAAGCACAGATGCCGGGAGAAACACCCATCCAGTTTGCCAGTGTGCAGTCGAAAATCTCAACGAAGATTTTGCCCACATCCTTCCGTACCCACTCATCGAAAATCGCACAGAGAAAGTTGCCCCACTGCTCCGGCGCAACCGATGCCTCGCTCAGAGAAATCTCATCCTTGTCGGCAAGACTTGCCAGGGTACGGCCATCCTCATGTCGGGTCAGTCGCTCAACGATAGGTGTGAACTGCAGAAACTGACAGCCGTTTTCCTTGAAGAAGCGGTAGAACTCCAGCGGATGATTGGCATTATAGGCATTCACCACCGCCATCGCATTCCATTCTACCCCGTGTTTCTTCAGCAGTTTGATGCCTTGCATCACCTTCTTCCACGATGGTTTTCCCGCAGCCGTCAGCCGGTAATGGTCATGATCAGGCTGCGGACCATCGATAGAGATGCCTACCAGCCAATGGTTCTGGGCGAAAAACTCGCACCATTCATCGGTCAGCAACGTGCCGTTGGTCTGAATTACGTTGTCGATGCGCCTGCCTCCAGCATACTTTTGCTGTAGGGATAAAGCCTTGCGGTAGAAGTCGATGGAGCGCAGCAGAGGCTCGCCACCATGCCAGGTGAAGAGCACCTGGTTCATGGTTTGCGCCTCAATATATTCTCGGGTAAACTGTTCCAGCATCTCATCGCTCATCAGATGTCGCTGAGCAGTGGGATAGAGCTTGTTCTTCTCCAGATAATAACAGTATTTGCATGCCAGGTTGCAATGGGCACCCGCAGGCTTCAGCATTACATACAGTGGCTTGGCAAAGGGATTTGCTATGTTGTCGTTCATCATTTTTTCTTGAATCTAGTTGTAATCTCTATCTCTCTGTAACCGGGAGAGAAAATCAGAACTTTGGCAGCGTAATTTCGAAATCCTTGCTGTCTCGATGCTCCTTTCTGATGGCAGCCAGGAGTTCGGCAAGAATCTCCGGATGTTCTGCCGCCACATTATGGTCTTCGTGGATATCGGAAGCCAGATTATAGAGCCGCGGTTCGCCTTTTACTACCACCAGTTTCCAGTCGCCCTTTCTCACGCCAATCTGGTCGGTTTCGTGAAATTCCCAGTACAGGTAATCGTGATGTTTCTGCTCTGCATCCTTGCCCAGAAGGGTAGGAGCGATAGAGATTCCGTCGAAACCATCACCAGCCAACTTTCTGTTGGTATAACGCTTGGCAAAGTTTCTGATGCCAGCCAAATCGCAGAAAGTAGGCAGCAGATCGTAAAAGGCAAACTGGGTATCGTTCACCGCTCCTGCCTTGATATGCTCAGGCCACCAGGCGATAAATGGTATGCGGATGCCGCCTTCGTAGCACTGGCGCTTCAGACCTTTTAACTTACCGTCGCGACCGAAGAACTCTGGATCAGCACCACCTTCTTCATGCGGCCCGTTATCTGAAGTAAAGATGACAACGGTATTCCTGTCGAGTCCCTTCTCCTTCAGCTTGGCGAAGATTTCGCCTACATACTGGTCCAGTCGGGTAATCATTCCGGCAAACTGTGCATGGGTATGAACCGCAGCGTTGTATCTCGAATCTTCCCATCCGCCCCAGGTTTTATCGGTAAAGAACTGTTTCTGGTAATTCTCTAGAATAGAGTCTTCCGGCTGGGTCAGTTCGGCATGCGGCAGGGTATAGGTAAGGAATCCTACGAAAGGATGTTCCTTATCCTGTCTGTCAATCCATTCCAGTGCCTTGTCGTGGATGATGCGGGCAGAATACTGTTTGCGCTTGAAATAATCCTTGCCGAACATCGGATGCTGGATGTTCTGTTCCATTACCTCTCTTACCACTGCTGTATCTCCCATTACACGACTGTAGCGATTCAGGAAGTTAGGATAATAGAGATGAGCCTGAAACTGGCAGATATAGCCATAGAATTCGTCCACGCCACGCTTGTCGGGAGTAGAAGCCGAACCTTCATATCCGCCAGCCCATTTCCCGAATACGCCGGTTCTATATCCTTCGTCCTTCATGATTTCGGGCAGAATCTTATGCTGCGGGTCGTAAGGTTCCTGTCCTACGACAGAATACTCCTCGTTGTTGCCATATTTTACCATTGGCACACCTCTCCAGTATTCCTTGTTTCCACGCACATGTGTATGTCCCGTATGCTGACCAGTCATGAGGGTAGCTCTCGACGGAGCCGAGACGGGAGAACCGGCATAAGCCTGGGTGAATCTCATTCCCTCCTGTGCCATCCGGTCTATATTAGGCGTGTGGATATAAGGTTGGCCGTAGCAAGCCAGATCGCCATATCCCATGTCGTCACACAGTATGAAGAGAATGTTGGGTGGGGTGTTTTGTTTTGCACAGAGCAGGGTAGGAAGGCACGCCAAACCTACCCCTGTAAACCATATTGTCTTGTTCATATCAATGTTATTTTGTTCGGTTCTTTTACTCATCTACCTTCAGATTCCTGCGATAGGTAGCGAGGAGCTTCTTCATTTCCTTTTCTACCTTCTGCATGCCAGGCTTGCCGTAGAGGTTGTGCAGCTCGTTCGGATCAACCTGGATATCATACAACTCGTAGTAGTCAATATCGGCATCATCGGTGATGTAGTTGATGGATTTGAGATATTCGAAACACCAGTTTTCTGAAGTTCCCGGTTGGCACTGATACTTGTTTTCTGGAACGGCTCTTTCACCACCCTTGCCGTAGAAATGAATCAGTTTGTAGCGCTCGGTTCTCACACCATCGTGCTTGCGTACCAGATGATAATTAGGGTAGTCATAATAATGGTAATACAGACTCTTACGCCATTTTCTTACAGGCTGTCCGGCAAACAATGGTTGGAGCGAAGTGCCCGGCATATAGGCAGGCTTCTTCAAGCCCGCCAGGTCGAGGAAGGTAGGAGCAAAGTCGATGTTCTGTACCATCTGGTTGCACTCGCTCTTAGGCTGGATATGCTTAGGATAGCTGATGATGAGCGGTGTATGGAATGATTCCTCATACATGAAACGCTTGTCAAACCAGCCGTGTTCGCCCATGTAGAATCCCTGGTCGGAGGTGTATACGATGATGGTATTATCCGTGAGATGATGCTCATCGAGATAAGTCAGGAGTCGGCCTACACTCTCATCCACCGAAGCAATCACTGCCATATAGTCGCGGATATAGTTCTGGTATTTCCATTCTACCAGTTCCTTACCCGTGAGATTCTTGCTCAGGAATTCTCTGTTTCTCGGCATGTAATAGGCATCAATAGCCTCGCGCTGCTGCGGTGTCATGCGGTTCATCTCTCCCATGAGTCCAGCATACGAGTCTCTGCCTTCCGGTGTAGAAGGGTCGTACATTTCGGGCACTTTCAGGTCGCGTACCATTTCCATATATTCATCGATAGTCATCTTCTGGGTGGATGCAGCCGAGCCTCGGGTCGCATAGTCGTCCCAGAAGGTTTCAGGTAGCGGGAAGTTTACTTTGCCGTATTTCCCAACATACTTGGTGCTAGGCATCCACAGACGGTGGGGTGCCTTATGATGAACCAGCAGACAGAATGGCTTGTTTCTGTCTCTTTGGTCGAGGTATTCGATGGCATGGTCTGTGATGAGGTCGGTGGCATATCCCATTTCCTGCTTGTATTCTCCGTAATGGTCTGTTGATGCGAAGGTCGGGTTGTAATATTGTCCCTGATCGTTGAGGATGTGATAGAAATCGAAACCTTTAGGGCGGCATGACATGTGCCATTTTCCCACTACTGCCGTCTCATAGCCTGCCTTCTGCAGCATTTCAGAGAAGAAGGTTTTGGTGGAATCGATGCCCTCTGCCAGCATGCGCTGTCCGTTCTGATGACTGTAGAGACCGGTCATCAGACAGGCACGGCTTGGTGTAGAAAGCGAGTTTTCAACGAAAGCCTCGTTGAATTTCATTCCCCTTTCTGCAAGTCGGTCAATATTTGGGGTAGGCGCCAGTTGGGAGATGGCACTGCCGTAGGCGCTGATAGCCTGTATGGCGTGGTCATCGCACATGATATACAGGATGTTTGGTTTTTCGCCTGTATTCTGGGCGAAGAGAGATAGCGGCAAGGCTTGAAGGGCAGCCATCGCCAGCAAAGATCGGTTGAAAGGTTGATAATTATTAGCCATAATGTTTTGTATTAAGTTATATCTTGCAAAGGTACGCTGAATATTCGTAATTACCAAAAATTTCGGGATATTTCTTAAGAATATTTCTCTTATTCTTCATAAAGCAACAGTGCCCTTCCTGTTTCACAATAGAAAGGGCACACAACCTAGTCTATTCTCGTACATGATGTGTTGATATAACATAGAATAGTTGATTTTTTATGATAAAACTATAAGTTGTCTTTTTCTATTTCCTTGAAGTACTTGTATGTGCTGACCTTCAACTCGTCAGTAGCCATTTCGTCGCAGACGATGATGCCATGCTGGTGAAGCTGCAGAGCACTGATGGTTCATGCCTGGGTAACAGGTCCCTCAATGGCAGCCTGGAGCGCACGTGACTTGTTATGACCATTGCAGAGAATCATTACCTCTCTGGCAAGCCTACATATTCGTCCATGTTGAAGGTGAGGACGTGCTTGAAAGAGATTTCGCCAGCCTTCACAGCCTTTACGATTTCTGCATACATGCCCATAGGTGAAGAACCGGTAGGCAAACCTAATACAAATGGCTCTTCTGAACTTGAAAACCCAGAAAAGAGGGGTACCTTGTTTTGGTACCCCCTTCTAGAATTTGATAACGTTTATTAAAATGTGAAATCAAAAATGAAATTAACCGAATCGTGTTATAAAATCATTCTCCTCCCCATTCTTTGTGTTGCTTTAAGTTGAGATCGGTATCAATCTCATTTTGTGGGATTGGCCACACATCATCTTGAGACCCTCTGTAAGAACGGGAATAATCTCCCATACCGTATGTTTCATATTCTTTATTCATACGTTCGATAGCATCCTTCCATTCGCCCCAGCGGTAGAGATCTGCAAAGCGAAGATCCTCAAAAGCAAGCTCGACGCGACGTTCGTGACGAACAATCTGTCGAAGTTGTTCTGTTGACAAACCATTACCCTCAACAGCCTCAACCTTTGGCATATGAACACGTTCACGTACTTCATTGATATACTTGGTAATCTGCTCTTGGCTATATCCACCTTTCTCAATCATAGCTTCAGAAAGAGAAAGGAGAACTTCTGCATAGCGGATTACATAGTAATCAAGACTACCATCATACTCATTTGCCATATTCTCAGGTACGAACCATTTCATAATGGCAACTTGAGAAACAGAAGGAATTTTCTTGCCACCTTCTTTAGGATAATTATATACATCGTTGAGCCACTTCATACCAGGAACAAAGAGAGTTCCCTTCAACCTAGGATCACGATTCTCATAACGTGCAAAATCAGGATTTTCCTTATCGTATGCTGCTTTGCCAGTCTTACCCTTGAACAAAGGTGAATTATCTATAGGCAGACCATCAATGCAATAATAATCATCACAGAGATTTCGAGTAGCCTCAACTGCATTCATCGGACCACCCCAGCTGATACTGAAGGTCTGACCCTCGTTCTTTCCAGGTCCTGCATAATGAATACCCAAGATTACTTCATCGCATTCCTCATTCTTTTCTGTGAAGAGCTCAGAGAAATTCTTATATCCATCAGAACCATCACCAGAGGTGAACAAGCTGTATTTACCTATTACATGGTTGTATGCCTCAATAGCTTCATCGTAGTGCTTGGTAAAGAGAGCTAAACGCCCCATGATAGCGTATGCTGCTTCTTGTGTAAGTCGACCTTTACCTGCTTTTCCCTTAACAGGGATATTAGGAATATTTTTCTTGAGGTCTGCTAAAACTTTGGTGGCAATTTCTTCTTTTGTATTTCGGGCAGGTTGGCATTCAGCCAATGTCAATGGCTTTTCGAGATAAGGTACATCGCGGAATACTGAAACCAAGTTACAATATCCGAGAGCACGCAAAGCTATAGCTTCACCCTTAAAAGCAGCCTTCTTGTCGTCGCTCATACTGATTTCATCAACATTCTCGAGCAATGCGTTGCAGCGCTTGATAAGCTCATAGTTCGCATTCCAATACTTAGAGAAACACTGATCGTTAGCTGTTGATGTTCCCTGTGCAATAGAGGAACCGAGCATCCCGTTACCCCAAGAGTGTCCACCATTATCTGTACAAGTTTCACGGGTGAGAAAACCAAATTTCCAACCATCAATATAATCGTTGTTCAAATCGCCATTTTGCATAGCGTCATAACAACCCGTAAGCGCCATCAAGGCATCTGACTCAGTTTTCCAGAAGGTTGAACTAGAAATCTCATTAGGGTTTTTTACATCAAAGAAGTCGTCAGAGCAAGATGTTGCTGTAAGCACCATCATACCGCAAAATGACGCAACTTTTATAGAGTTGAATATTCTATTCTGTTTCATTGTAAAGTCCTCCTATTTTAGAAATTAATATTAACACCGAATGATACGCTCTTCATGTTAGGGTGGATTTCGTTACGTGAATCTCCACTGGTCTTTTCTGGATCGTAGTTATCTAAAGAAGTGAGTGTGAGCAGATTGGTTGCTGCGAAGTAGACACGAACCTTGGATACACCCCATTTTGCAAGCTGGTCGAATGTATACCCTACCTCTAAGTTCTTTAAGCGCAAGTAATCTGCTTTTGACAACCAGAATGAAGAGAGTGTATCATTGAAGCTATAACCCAAGCGTGGCATAGAACCATTTGGATTACTTTCAGACCAACGGTCTAACCAGCGATCTGTGCGGTTACCATGCCAGTCACTAGTGGATTCCCAGTTATAGCGGTAAATTCCAGTAACTCCCTGCCAAAGTGTTGAGAGGTCAAAGTTCTTCCAAGATCCTCCGATATTAAAACCGAATGAATACTTAGGGAATGGATTACCGATAATCACACGGTCGTCTGGTGTAATATTTCCATCGTCGTTAGTATCTTGATACATGATGTCACCCAATTTTGGCTCAATACCATTTTGTTTAATCTTCTCACCCTTTGAATTAGTTCGGTTGAGATCAGCCTCTGTACGATAGATGCCGATAGCCTTATAAGCGTAATAAGAACCAATAGCATCACCTACTCTATTGATGGTTGCACCACTGATACGCTCATCTAAACCGCCCATATAGAGAATTTCATTCTTTACATGGGTTACATTGAAACCTGCATACCAGCCAAAGTCACCGCGGTGGTCTTGATAGTTAGCACTCCATTCCCAACCACGGTTACGAACTTTACCAACATTCTGATAAGGAGCACTCAATAATCCGATGAACATACCTGGCATAGAAAGCTGCATCAATATATCTGAAGCCTTGCGATCGAACCAATCGAATGAGGTGGTTACCTTATTGTTGAAGAATCCGAGATCAATACCAATATTCACGCTGCGTGTAGTCTCCCACTTGATATTTTCGTTTGGAACTGAATTCTGTATAAGACCAGCCTGAGGAGTTCCACTCTGATCAAAATAGTAGTTGCCGCTTGCTGCATAGGTTGCAGTGTAAGGATAATTTTCGATTTCCTGATTACCTAACTTTCCCCAAGAAAAACGGAGCTTACCGAAGAGCCACTTGCTCTGTTCTTCCATAAATTTCTCACTGGTGAAGACCCAACCTAATGATACAGAAGGAAATGTTGCATAGCGGTGTGATTTTGGCATGCGTGAAGATCCATCATGTCGAACATTGAATTCGAAGAGATATTTGTTGTCATAATCGTACTGTATACGTCCAAAGAATGACTGTAAGCGATAAGCACCGGCATTACCTCCTGTATTAGGATTCTTGGTTCCACCATCTAACTCATAGATGTTGTTGGTAGGGAAACCTTGCTTAGATGCAGTTAAACCTTCTTCATCGTAGCCAATAATAGAATGACCTGCCAATGCATTGATTGTATGAAGACCAAAACGCTTGTTATAGGTAAGAAGGTTTTCATTAGTCCACATGGTTTCACGATATCTGTAATCAGTTAATTGATTGTTTACAGACCCTACTTTCAGAATGTTTCCTTCTGCGTCATAGCGTGCATCTATATCGCTAGGTGAGTAGCTTTTGGTCGCTTTGTTATAGAATGTATATGCGTAACTAGTCTGGAATTTTAAACCATCATAGATGTCAATACCAATGGTTGCCTTTCCGTTAAAGCGCCATGCATTATTCTTGTTATATCCAAGATTGATAGCCTCTAATGGATTTTTAAACGCTTCTGCATCTTTATTAGAACCATCTACATAACCATAATGGCCATTGGTATAGCGTGAAGGTACAGTTGGGCGTGCAAACCATGAAATCATTCGCATTACACCTCCTTCACCAGCAACATTCTTTCCTGGGGCTGTTACATCATTAAAATTTCCTGCTATATTTAACCCAAAACTAAATCTTTTGTATTTAGAGTTGACGTTGGAACGGAAGCCTAGTTTACGTACTCCAGTTTCCTTCATTATACCCTTTTGGTCAGAATAGTTAATAGATGTCATAAATTGTACATTTTCAGAACCACCTGATACCGATAAACTATGCTGCTGCATGTGACCTGTCTGCATGATTTCATCCATCCAATCTGTGTTAGCATAGTGGTCTGGATCAGAGCCGTTTTTTAACTTTTCAAGCGCAGCTTGGTCGTAAGAACCAGGATTAGTTTCATTACGCATGATGGCCCAATCGTAACTGTTGAGAAACTTTGGTAAAACAGTTGCGCTCTGGATAGAATAACTTCCTCCATAGTTTACTTTTACAGATCCGGCTGAACCTTTCTTTGTTGTAATGAGGATTACGCCATTTGCTGCACGTACACCATATATAGCGGCAGATGCGGCATCTTTCAGAATAGAAATATTCTCAATATCTGCAGGTGAAATATCGCTGAGTTGACTTAATGTTCCTTCTACGCCATCAATGAGAACCATAGGATTACTGTTACCAAATGTTCCTACGCCACGTACTCTAATTTCCGGATTATCATTACCAGCTTGGGCACCATTCATTGTAATGTTGACACCTGTCATTCTTCCTTGTAATAGGGTAGCGGTGTTTGCTACTGGCACACCTTCGATGTCTTTAGATGTGATTGCCGATACAGAACCTGTAAGGTTTGCTTTCTTCTGAACTCCATAACCTACAACTACAGTTTCCTGAAGCATGTTGCTGTCTTCTAACAGTGTAGCACGGATAGAACCGCCATTCCATATTATAGTCTTTGTCTTGTAGCCGATGGAAGAAATTGTAATTTTAACTCCCATTTTGACGTCTTTTAGGGTAAAATTACCATCAAGGTCAGTTACAGTACCACCGTTGCTCCCTTCGATTCGGATTGTAGCACCGATGATAGGTTCTCCATTAGAGTCTTTAACATTACCACTGCAGGAACTCTGTTGTTGCATAGCAGTTTTTGAATAGGTCTGAGCTGCTGATGCAGGGGCGGCATAAAATGGTGATGTGATACCAAGTAGAGCCGCAATGTACAAATATGCTCTTTTGTTCATAGGATTATTATATATTGTTAGTTAAAACTATACTGCGTTAAATTAACATTTAATCGTCTGTAAATCAATAACTTATATTAAGAAATGCTTATGAAAACTTAACTATAAAAAGTTGGTAAAGTCGCTGATTTTCAGTAACTTTGCAAATCACGACAAACGCAAAATTATATGAATACAGGACTTGACCAATATATGGATATCTTTAAAGATGCAGTTGAAGATTCGGCTGCAAAGTTAACAAAAAGTTTCGAGAAAATACTCATCGAGGTGATAATTTTGTTCATGGTAATACCAAGAAAGATAAATTTCACCCAAATGGGGAGGTATGGCTCGCATGTTGAGCAAACCTATCGCAACGCATTCGGCTTAAAAAAGTCGAAAAGCGTTGACTGGCTCAAACTTAATGTCTCACTTGCCAAGCGCTTCTTTGGTAAACAGGGAAGATGGGCTATTGCCATTGATCCCAGCTACATCAGCAAAGCTGGCAAGAAGACTCCACATATCGGTCGTTTTTGGTCGGGATGTGCACAGTCTGTTAAACATGGTCTCGAAATCATGGGTATTGGCCTCATTGATATTGATGCCAAAGACTGCATGATGTTAAAAGCACACCAGTCGCTAAGTAATAAAGAACTGAGTCTTAGAAACAAGACTATGGTAGATTTCTATATCGGCGTCATTAAGCGTTATCGCAAGTAAAGGGCACAGAACGAAGCGTATATAAAGCCTTATGCCCCAAAATCGAGTGAAGTCTTTGAAATATAGTTAGTTACGATAATCTTGCATGAATAGCGACACAAAACGAAACGTTTACATGGGTTTAATTTTGGTTTAATTCTGTGGTCTCCTGACTTGCGTTTGAGGGCGGTGGACTTGAATGAGGTTTACAAATGGCTTACATGAGGATGATGGGGCGTGTGCATGGGTGGCAATCGCTACCCTTTATTTTTGCCCTTTTATGATTATTTAAAATGCAAAATTATTCCATATAATAATTATTTGGTATATTTGCACCGAAATTTAAATGAATTGATATGGCAAAGGTTATACACGTCCATCTTATTGTGGGCAAACATAATGGCTTGAAAGACTTCTACTTTTCAAGCATATCGGCGGTTTATACCGTGCTGACCTCAGAAGAGGTCGGATGTACCAAGAGTTACTTGCTTCATGCTGGGCTGTCTGGGAATGGGTCTATAATCACGAAACGAGCTATTATAAAGCAATCTACGCTTATTTCTGGTGGTCGGCAAGGGTCTATGAAAGGAAGTGGTTAAAACGCCGTTAGAACGGCTTATTTACGGTATTCAAACCGAATATGAATGAGGGGGCTTTACGGCTCCCTTTTTTCGTGTTGAAAAGTGGCGATTTTGGGGTAAGGGTTACACTAAGGGTTACAGTTAAGGGTTACACTTTCGAGAATTAAGGGTTACAAAAGTGGGGTCGTTGGCATACAAAAAGCTGAATGAAGAAACTAACCACTTTTTGCGGTTAATTGTGAAGAAACTACCCCTTTGTGAGCAACGTTTTTTGAAGTTTACACCTTATTATATATAATATATAGGGCTTTTGAGGCGATAAAGAGGGGGTGACACCCCACTTGGAGTACCAAAGGGGGTGTCACTATGAGGTTAAAAGAACTTGCTGATGCTACCAATGACCTCAAAGATGTTCAATATCCTTGATTTGGGGTATTCTTGTTCATCGAAATCTTGCAAGTTGATTGGGATGAAACGGAGCTTGTCAGGATCACCAGACTTGCGCAATATCTTGATGGTTCGTATCGTGTCAAGCACAACAGCGTATATTTCGCCATACTGGACATCATCCAGCGTACATTGGCGAAGGGCAATGATGTCGCCATGGTTGATTTTTGGCTCCATTGAATGACCTGTAACATTGCACCACAAATCGGCCTTTTCAAAACCACGGATGACAATGTTGGTAGCAGGAACACTTACCTGCGAGTTGAATATCTCAGTGAAGCCTCCAATGAAATCAACATCATAGTATGGCTTACCAACATTTGGATCATCAGCGAGCTTTGGAGTGCAATATGTTAAAGAATCATTATATGGCGATTTTTCTTGTTTATTTTCTTGCATAGTGCGCAACATATCACCATTGCCAGTTATCAGCCACTCTACATTTACATCTGGAGCATAAGCGAGAAATCTTGCAATATTATCTTCACTAATACCATTGTTTTGTTGCAATATACCACGTGTTACACCCGATTTTTTGTAAAATTCATAGGGTGTAACGTCCTTTTTGGATAAGTAAAGCAAGATATTTTGCTTTATGAGCGATTTTTCTTGTTTATTTTCTTGCATAATCGAGATATTTTGTTTATCTTTGCACCGTGTTACTAAAGGAACACCGCGCCAAAGATACAAAAAAGGCGTGAGAAAGACGAATTTTGCATCTTAAAAAGATAAAACAAGATTTGTATAACGATTAAAAATGGAAGCAATGAAAAAGTACATTGACGTAACAAGAGAAGTTCGCCAGGACATCATGGCAGCGTTCAACGTTACAGGGAAAATGGTTTATTATGCCCTGAACTTTGACGCAAAGCGTGGCGAAAGTGACAAGGCAAAGCGCATCCGTGTATATGCCAAGCAGAAAGGTGGCATTGTGATGATAGTTGCCCCAGAGGTTGAGACCATCCATGATGCAGATGGCTATATGCGCCAATACTTCCCCAATGGTGCAATGATTGAGTGCAACAAAGCCAATGGCAATGTGGATGTGTTCTACAAGGGCAAGATGATGAAGCAATACCAGGATGTGAAAATCAAGCAACTGGAAGAAATCCAAAGCATCTTTGCTGCATGGACACAGAGGGATGCCGACATCTTGACTACCCCAGAGCTTTACAAAAAGTACGCAAGACCTGTTTGTGCCGAATAATCAAGGAGGTGAGAAATGGAGTATTACGGTAACACACTTTGCATTTCAGCACGTGAGCTTGTTGACGGTGGCATAATGACTGCCTCGAACTACAAGCAGCTATCTGCCAGGAAGCGCATCAATGTGGTGCGTAGCGGTAAGGGGCAAGGACGTTATGCTCTGGTTGCCGTTGATAGCATTCCTACCATCTACCGCAAAATGGTGGATGAACTTTATCCTGGTGGTGACACTGTGAGACTGGAAGGTTGGATAACGTCCAACTATGAGACCGACCAAGCAGCCGTTGCGTTCTTTAACGACCGTGCCAAGACTGGGCTTGACCTCACACAAGAGAAAGTGAAGGAATATGTGGTTAATGCCTCTGTTCTGAACACTTGCATCAAGCTCTACAACCGTGCAAGCGCATCAAAGAAGCTGATGGGAGAAAAATACGACTGGGAAAAGATGGCAACCACCATCAAAACACTCAAAGAGAAATTTGGCCATACGCTACCAGCTTCAACCATGCGATTCAGAAAGAAAGTAGCCGAATACAAGAAGTTTGGCTATGCCTGTCTGATAAGTGGCAAGTTCGGAAACCAAAGCGCACGCAAGGTTGATCACAAGACGGAACGCTTGATTTTGGGCTTGGCAGTACTTCCTAACAAGCCATTCAACACAAGTGTCTTGGAACTATACAATTCGTTTGTTTGTGGTGAAATAGAGGTCTATGATCCTGAAACTGGAGAACTATTCAACCCCGATGATTTCACAGACAAGAGCGGTGAACCAAAGGTTTTGAGTGAATCGACAATCACCAACTACTTGAACCGACCGAAAAACAAGGTGCTAATTGAACATGAGCTTATGAGTTACACCACCTTCATGCACGAACAGATGCCGCACATGCACCGCCATGCAGGTGAGTTCTCTTTGAGCCAAATCACAATGGATGACGTGGACTTGACACGAAAGTTGAAAGACACCAAACAAAGGGTTCACGCTTACTATGCTTATGATGTGGTCAGCCAATGTGTGATTGGCGCATCTTACGCAAGGAAAAAGGATGAAATCCTGGTGCTTGACTGCTTTAGGGATATGTTCCGACTGATAGAACGCAATGGTTGGGGTATGCCAGCAGGTATTGAGGTTGAGAATCACTTGATGTCGCAATACAAGGACGGATTTCTGCAAGCAGGTGTCGCATTCCCATTCGTTCATTTCTGTGCGCCTCAGAACTCGCAAGAGAAATATGCAGAGAACTTGAACGGTGCGAAGAAACGCAGCATCATCCACAAGAACCATGAAGGCATTGGCCGTTTCTACGGAAAGGGCAAGTGGCGCACGGAAAGTAAGAAAATCAGTGACGAGACAAACGAGCTGTATGAGGACAAAGAATATTTCAGCTATGACCAACTGATTGCCGATGATCGTCAAGACAGCTACGAGTGGAATCACAGCTTGCATCCGAATCAAAAGAAGTACCCAGGCATGAGCAGATGGGACGTTCTTGTTGCCAACATCAATCCGACCCTTCAACCGCTTGACAAACTTACGCTTGCAAGATACATTGGTGAGCGAGTGGAAACAAGCATCAGAAGGAACTCCACCGTAAGAGTGGCATACGAAGATTGGTGGTTGAGCAAGACCGAAAAGCTGGAACGACTGGAACCAAACAACAACAAGGTGACGGCATACTACATTCCAGATGCTGATGGCAAGCCACAAGAGGTGTTCATCTTTCAAGGTGACAGGTTCATTGACCAAGTGGAACGAGTAGAAACCTACAACCGTGTGATGGCAGAACAGACAGATGAAGACAAAGAGAAATATCAAGTGCAACAGAAGAAAGTTGCCTCATTCACGAAATACGTCAAGGACAATGCCATTGGCAAGGTTGGAGTGATGAAGTCGGATGTTCCAAAGGAAGAGGCAGAGGAAACCTTTGTACTTCCACCGCCAAGGATAGAAGAACCCGATGAAGCATATATGCCAGACATGAGCATTGAGGAAAGGGCTTTGGCAGACATTTAGACACCGTTCAAACATCATTATAATAAAGATTAAAGATTAAGAAAATGACAATAGCAGAAGCAACAAAGAAAAAGATTTTGGCAGCGATAGCAGCCAACAGATCAAATTATCCAAGTGACGCAAAGCACGCAACCGCCCTTGGACTTTCAACATCCATCTATAGTATGTTGAAGAATGGCCAGACAGAAAAGGCATTGAGTGATGCCAACTGGTTGAGCATTGCAAGAAAGCTGAATGTGGCCTTGCGCAACGAAATAGAGTGGAACGCAGCCCCAACAGAGACCTTCAAGTATATCACCAAGCAAATAGAGTTCTGTCAAGGCTCAGGGCAAAGCAGCATCCTTTGCGACATACCCAACATTGGAAAGACCTTCACGGCGCGCTATTATGTGCAAGGTCACAAGAATGCAGTTTATATCGACTGTTCACAAGTAAAGACCAAGTTGAAGTTGGTTCGCAAGATAGCATCAGAGTTTGGCGTGGACAGCAAGGGACATTATGCCGATGTGTATGAGGATTTGGTTTATTACCTTCGTTCCATCGAACACCCTCTTATCATCCTTGATGAAGCTGGAGACTTGCAGTATGAGGCTTTCTTGGAACTCAAAGCTCTCTGGAATGCAACCGAACGTTGTTGCGCCTGGTACATGATGGGAGCGGATGGACTGAAAGAGAAGATAAATCGCTCCATCGAGTGCAAGAAGGTTGGTTACACCGAAATGTTGAGCCGTTACGGTGGTAGATATTCCAAGGTTACACCAGATGATGGCAAGGAACGTGATAAGTTCTTGCGCCATCAGGCAGAAGTGGTGGCAATGGCTAACGCTCCAAAGGATGCCGACATTGCAACCATCGTGAGAAAAACAAATGGTGGCTTGCGCCGTGTATATACAGAGATAGAGAAACTGAAACTTGCATAACCATGGCAAAGCGAGCATACAGCCCCAGGGATATTGCAGCAAAGACATACGTCACCATTCCCTGGGGTGAGAAATGGAGCAAGGTGTTTGGCTATCCAAGCATAACAGAGACATGGTTTGTGTCAGGATCGAGCGCAAGCGGAAAGAGCAGCTTTGTGATGCAGCTTGCCAAAGAACTTTGCTCGTATGGTGGCGTTCTTTACCTGAGTTATGAGGAAGGTGTGAGCAAGAGCTTTCAAGACCGCATCAACCGCTACAAGATGAATGAGGTGCAAGGCAAGTTCCGTGTGGCAACAGACGACACCCTTGACGATCTGAGGGCAAGGCTTAAAAAACGCAAGAGTGCCAAGTTTGTCATCATTGACAGCTTCCAATATTCAAATTGGAGCTATGAGCAAGCCAAGACGCTTGCAGATGACTTCCCTCGAAAGTGCTTCATATTCATCAGCCAGGAATACAAGGGGCAACCGCTTGGCAAACCAGCAGCCCGATTGAAGTACATGGCAGGTATGAAGGTGAGAGTGCAAGGATATAAAGCATATTGCCAAGGTCGTGCCATTGGTGAGGCTGGTGAGGCATTCACCGTATGGGAGGATGGAGTAATACAAACAAGCAACGAAGCATAAGGCGTATGGACAAATACAAGGATGGTGACACCATTTTCATCTTGATGACGGCAGAGCAATGCAAGTCGGTTATGAGAGAATGGCTTGAACGTGATTACGAGTGCGACTTGAATGTAATGCGCTCACAGAAGAACAAAGGCAAGTTTGTACTGAAAACAAAAAGTCTGATGTGGGCAAACAGAATCATCCAGTGGCATGGATATGAAAAAGTAACTTATCAAATAATATAGCTTATGGAAGAAGTGATTGAAAGCCTGGTGGCAATCATCAAGGACAAGACAAAGGATTTTACCTACCTGGATCAAGAACAGATGTTCCGAGACTTGTCTGGCAGATTAAACGATATGTCGCTTGATGCCATGAAATGTGAGTATCTTGGTGAGAGAAAGGAGGTGGCAGACAATGAGTAAAGAACGAAGGGTGTTAGAACTGGTTCCACCATCATGCCAAATTACCCATGAGACAGTGATATGCCATGGGCATGAATGTGGATATTGCCACGGCAATGGCTACTTCTGGGGACGTGACGCCAATTGGGAAAGCGTGAAAGTTCCTTGCCCTATATGCCAAGGCAAGAAAGAAATGAAAGCCATCATTGAAATAACATGGCTACCAGACAATGAAAAGACAACTAAAAAATAAACGAATATGAGTAAAATCGGTAATTGGTTCCATGTCATGCGTGAGAACTACAAGAAAAAGGCAGAACAGAAACGTGCAGCGCAAGTGAGAGAAGAAGCCATGTCAAGACTACAGGCGAGAGAGTTCAATGGCAAGATATTCCTTTGCTTCGA
Source organism: Segatella copri (assembly GCF_019249795.2). Classification (NCBI taxonomy): domain Bacteria; kingdom Pseudomonadati; phylum Bacteroidota; class Bacteroidia; order Bacteroidales; family Prevotellaceae; genus Segatella; species Segatella copri. The sequence continues at coordinate 1,381,640 of NZ_CP156891.1, read as the reverse complement.
CAATGTGCCAATACTGGAGACGGAAGACTTGACCCTTGGCATGGCTGCAAGCGTGAAAGAGGCACGCCAGTATTTTATGACTTACAGAGGTGTCGGCCATGAAGCAGCAAATAACGAACTTTAGCCGTTTCTTTGCCTCATTCAACGAACTGCCTTGCTATTGTGGCAGCCGTGAAGAGTTCAAGAAGGAAATAGTCAGTCAATACACATTCGGACGCACAGAGAGCTTGAAGGAAATGACTTGGCAAGAGTACAATGATTGCTGTGACGGTCTGGAGAAACTGAGCGGTCGAAAAGAACGATTGAAACGCAATCGCAGCATCTGCCTAAAGCTGATACAAGAGATTGGCGTGGACACAACCGACTGGCAGCGCATCAATGAGTTCTGCAAGCATCCTCGAATTTGCGGAAAGGAGTTTGCCAGAATCCGACTTGACGAAATGGAAGATTTTCAAAGAAAACTCAGAGCAATCAAGAAGAAAGGCGGTTTGAAAGAGAAAGAAGACGTGAACAATCCTGGCAGGATGGTGATGTATATCCCTTTGGATGGAATCCCTCATGCCTAAAAATACAACCCATTTTAAACGACAAGACAATGGAAGAGAACAAGAAACAGACAGTGGAAATGACAGCGGAAGAGGCAGAAGCCTTCAAGCAGTTCCAAGAGAAGCAAGCCAAGGAAAAGGCTGCTAAGAAGCGCAAGGAAGACCGTGAGGCTTACGCCCAGTTGGTGGACAGCGAGATTGAGAGTGCCATCCCCGAACTTCGCAGCCTGTCAGAACAGATGCTTGCAGTGAAGAGCAAGGTTTATGAGAACTTTGCGGAAGTCATCAACATCAAGGCAAACGTGTTGAAGCTGACCAAGGACACCCAGCGCACACACACCTTCACCCATTCAAACGGAAAGATGCGCCTCACGCTTGGTTACAACTGCATTGATGACTACCGTGACACAGTGAATGACGGCATTGCCATCGTCAAGCAGTACATCGAGAGCCTTGCAACCGACACCAAAAGCAAGGAACTTGTGGCAACCATCCTACAGCTATTGAGCCGTGACGGAACAGGCAACTTGAAGGCAAGCCGTGTGTTGCAGCTTCGCAAACTGGCAGACAAGAGCGACAACGACCAATTCAAGGAAGGTGTGCAAATCATCGAAGAGGCTTATCAGCCATCGCTCACCAAGCAGTTCATCAGAGCTGAGTGGAAGGACGAACACAACAAGTGGCACATCATCCCATTGAGTGTGACAGATGTAGAACAAACAGAAACTAAACAAGAAGCCAATGAAGACAACGACAACCAAGGCACCCAAGGTGGCACTGTGTAGAATGTGCCACGGCACTGGGAGGAAGGGCGAAGACATTTGCCCACAATGTGAAGGAAGTGGACGTGTGACAGTGAGCTGTGAAATGACACTTGACATCCGTCCATATCATCCAAAGGTTAAACATTCAACAAACATTTAGCCCTATGGGAAAGCGACGCGGACTAAGTTATCAGAAACGTGTTGCTGACATCAACAGGATATATGACCAGCACGTAAAAGACGGTGTTCCAAACCGTGAGATATGGCGCAGGTTCATATATCCTGAGTATGCTATCAGTGAGCGTCAATTTTACAATATATTGAAAGCGTCTGCTGAATCAAAGAATGTGATTCCAGCAGACGCTCAACCGTATCTTGATTTTTGGAATGATGAGCAAGGAAAAGACTATTATTAAGAGGATTCTGAATGACATCCGCGTTGACCTAAGTGACGAGTTTGACCAGAACTTTGAGCGAGAGGCATTTTTCAGCGAGGCATGGGAACGGCACAGAAGCCCCCTTCGACCAGGTGGGCATATTCTTGTTGATACAGGCACGCTGAGGAGAAGCGTCAGAAGCGAGATGAAGGAAACGAGCATCCGCTTCTTCACTGATTTGCCATACGCCGACATTCACAATGAAGGCGGTGAGATAGTGGTGACAAAACGAATGAAAGGCTATTTCTGGCACAAGTACATGGATGCAGCAGGTGCATTGACCTTTGCAAGGCGCAAGGACGGCACGCAGCGCAAGGACAAGAAGACACGGCATATCAGTGACGTGGCAGAGTTCTGGAAGTTCATGGCATTGAAGAAGGAAGGCACGACAATCAAGATACCTAAGAGGCAGTTTCTTGGTTTGTCACCAGAGGTGGAAAAGGCAGTTACGGACATCATCGAGGATAATTTGCAAGAATACCTCGGAAAGGAAATGGAACATTTTGAAAAACGATTGAAGAAATGAGAAAAGAGATTTACAAGATGCTTTGTGAACGTTTGGGCAATATACCAGAAATCAAGTATATTGATCTTTGGAACCACAACGTGGAGTTCATAGAGCAAGAAGATAACTGGGAACGTCCAGCGGTGTTTGTGGAACTTTGCCCAATCAACTGGGAAGCCACGGTGGTAGGTATGCGCTATGTGACAGAGGCGAAAGTGAACTTGCACGTGGTGACGGACTGGGTGGGCAGCAGTGCAGCCAACAGTGACCAAAGGGAAGAGAGCCTAACAGTGTTTGACCTCTTGGAAAAGATTCACACAGCTCTGGCAGATGTGAACGGTGAACATTTCAGAGAGTTCGACATCAGCAATTCGACAACCAACCACAACCATGAGGATATTTTGGAAAACATTGAGACTTATAGTTATGTGGGGTACAGAGAACTTGACCAGTCCAAGTAAATATGATTAAAGCATCCGATGGCTTGACAGCTTCGGATGCTTTTTTAATGTCATTCGGATGCCGTTTGAACCTTATTGATACAAGCTCAAATCAAAAGCATCCTTCTTCTTCCATCCCTCAGCCAAGGTGTTTTGCACATATTCGGTGGCTTTCAGATAAAAGTCGGCAAGTTCTTCAAGTGTGTCAAACGTATGGTATGACGGTTCATCCTCAGTTCCAAACTTGAACGTTACTGGCAGCGTCTTTCCTTCCGTTTGCACGGCAAGGTCATAAGCTGCCTTATAGTTGAACTGGTTTTCAGTGGAGAGCCACACAGCCTGACCCTTATATGTGAAGCCTGAAATGATGGCTTGGTCAGTCTGTTCGTTGTACCAGTCCAAGACGATTCGCTTGATGTCATCCACAGAAGGCTTGCCATTGGTAAACTCTGCCTCCATGTAGTTGGCCGAACCGTCCTCTTTAACTATGACATCCCAACGGATGCGCCATTTGTTCTTGACGGGGTTCACGCATTCAAGCAGTTTCACCACCGCACTTCCTTCTGTTCGTTTCATTAGCTAAATACGTATTTGGTTCTACCTTTGCCAAATGTCTCTGTTCTGATAGTTGTCTCAAAAGGCAAGCCATCTGGCAGTTCACTGATCTGTTGGAGAATATTCTTCATTTCCTCCGAATTGGTGAAAAACTTCTTTGCCTCACCGTTCTGTTCGATGGAGACAATGCAGCGGTCTTCGCCTTGCTCTGTCTTGATACCAAGCTCGAAGTCCTTCACGATAATTGGTAAGTTCACTAACTCCCTGATGCTTACCACTGACCCAGGGAAACGCTTCTTGCCATCTGCCGGCTTATAAGAAACGTTCAAATCTTTAAATGATTTCATTGTTTTGTCTGTTAATTTATTAAACAATCTATTACAGTCGGCGTGCTTTGCCATTCCGTAGAAACTGGCAATGAGTTCGCGCCTTCTTTTCCTCGATTTAACCTCGTGCATTTTTCGGGCAAACTTTTGTTTGATACGCTTGCGTATCGCTACATGGTCGGGATATATGACATACCCCAAGAAGTCAATGCCCTCATCCACTGGGAACACCCTTTCGTTTGGTTTGATTTCCAAATCGACTTGGTCCACCTGGTTGTGGATAATTTCACGAATCACCCATAATTCCGCTTTCGTTTTACCAAGCACAAGGCCGTCATCGCAATAGCGATAGAAATGAGCGACCCCACACTTATCTTTCAAATAGTGGTCTAAAAATACAGACAACAACAAGTTGCCAGTGGCTTGTGAGCTTCTTAGTCCAAAGCTGATGCCACAGTCCAGCATAGTAACAAAGGATTCCAACATAACAAGCAGCTTCTGGTCTTTGAACACACGGCGGTAGCACCACATGGCGAAGTCTTGACGAACATTCTCATAGAAATGTCTGATGTCAAACTTGTAGGCATATAGCGTGCCTTCTGGGTCGTGCTGCATATCTTGACGAATTACCTTCATAAGGTCGTGCGTGCCACGTTCCTTGATGGATGCTGCTGTTGTGCGTATGTAACGCCTTTGCAGATGTCTGTCCACCACGGACATTATAGCATGGACACCTATGCGGTCTTTCATCGAAAGAATCTGCAAGTTCCTCTCTTTACCGTATTCATGGATTGTACGCTCACGGTAGCCACTTACACGGAAAGAGCCATTGGCAATTTGTTCTGTTAGCTCCTTAATCACCTCTTCACGATGCGCAAGCAAGTACCGTCCTTGGCGTGAGCGTTTCCGCTTCTTGCCACGGAGAACTTTATCAAACGACTCAGACATATTGGAGTATTCGATGATTTCTTCTATGATGTAACCTTCTCTACGCATTGTTAATAATTTAATAGACCTTTCGGCCTTCCTGTTTCTGGGTCTGACTTCTTCGAGCCATTGCTGGCCTACCAAACTCCACCCAACACTTGATGTTTCAGCTTTCCTATAATAGTAATTTGCTGAGGTTCGTTTCCCTCGGCACCATCTTAGGGAGCACGTCCCTTGTATGGTAGGCCGATTGATAATGTAATCAGTTTGTCCAGACGCGAGCCGACATTCGCATTCGCATTCGAGGCATCGTTATTCGCATTCGCATTCACGACACCGCCATTCGCATTCGCGTTGTTGTACCCACGATAAACCACACGGCTTATTGGGAAAGTCCACCTTTTGGGCTGCAAAGTTACGTATAAAACTCTGTAGCTATACATTTTATAACGAATAATCTTAAAAAATGTTGTCATTTAGTTGCTATATTAAGATTTATTACTATCTTTGCAACACAAAAGACTTATGCGGCGTTTCACATGTCGGCTCTTATGAGTGCAGGCTTCGGAAGGTTCATAAGTCTTTTTTTTATATTAGACGCATCATGTAAACAATAAGCCCCTCAGTCTCTTTTGCCTTAAATTCAATTTCCTGGTTGTTGTATGTAGCTTTGAATACAACAAAATTAAAATCGTGATGCCTACCTGGTTCTATGCGGATTTGTTCTGCATCTCTTATCCAGTTGTTTACATGGGTAGCCACTTCCATTGTTTCTGCAACTCTTCTGCTATTCTTGCATTTCGAGAATGTTTCTGTAAAGAATTTCTTTCCTATATGCAACTCGATACCTTCTTTTGTTTCAACCGTTAATCTTGCAGCTTGTGTACCATCTTGCATAGTAATTCTTGGCAGATGTCTGTCAGCCCAAGTCAATACAGATTCTTGGATGGTTCTTCTTTCCTCACTTGTTAGCCGTCTTTGTTCTCCTTCCTCTCTGAGCTGATGGAGTATTCTGCAAGCCTCACATAACTCATTTTCAGGAACAAATCTTGCCAATTTGATTTTTCCTTTTGCAATATCACAGTCACGACACCGCTTGATGGTATAAGGGTTATAATCAGGAACTGTCTTTTGCTCCTTGCCCGAATTGAAACGGAATATTCCCTTTTTGTCAGTCTGCAAAGCATCCTCACCCAGCGACATAGCTTCATCATGTGGTGTTGGCTCGTATTTTCGTTTTAGGACTTGCACCACGGTACAGCGACAATTCCAACCATTTGGTGGGTAGTATGATTCCCAGAATGAATCAGATGCTGGAAGCGTCACACGGTCGAGCGAGGCGTGTTCTGGACGAACCTTATCATCATGCTGTGTTCGATACTGGAGATAATAATGATCACCATCCTCCATGAACTTTTCCCACTTCGCAGCCATTTCCGCTGATGCCTGAACAAAGTTGTATTCAGCACGTAGATAGTTGGAGTTATACGTTTCATCTATCTTTCGGACATCGTTCAAAAAGCGTTCAAACGTCTTTTTATTGCCATTCTCATCAAGCAAGGATGGAAAAGCCTCATTGAGTTCATGGAACGTCTTCATTCCACTAAAGATATAGTTGGAGCGTGTAAGACGTTGGCGCATGAGGTCGGACATTTCTACCTTTTGAAAAGAACTGTCAAGAACAGAGGTGTGCGTATTGATAAAGTCTTGTGCCTCATCAGAGGCTATGATGTTGATGTCGAAGTTTGCACCCTTCTGCTTGAAGAGTGCAGACATCATCTTTGCAAACTTCTTGCGAAGTTCCTCACGTAGTTCATCCTTGATGGGTGCAGCCAATGTCAGTGTCTTGTTTCCAAGGATGGTGGCATACCGTTGGTGCAGCCCCACATAGTCGGTGGGGCTTAATCGAAAAAAGGACGTGCGTTGTGCTGCTTCTTTGGGTCTTTGCCGTTATCACCACCATCATCAGGGTCTGGTGAAGGAACCTGTTGCTGACGGCGTTCACCCACAGGCATATTGTACTTGTCGGCAAAATACTTTGGATCGACCTCATAACGGTCTGCAATCATCTTTTCGTAGGTGAATTGCTGTTCTGGAGTGTAGTCAACTGCTTCATCCCATGCAAAGCGCAAGCCTTGAAGAGGAAAGCCAAGTTTCACCATGCGAGGAATAAGCTGATTGTTCACAAGGTCTGCCAACATATCCGCATCACTCTCCACAAGGTTCTGGAACACTTCAAGATGGGTTTGCGACTGTGAAAGGCTACTGCCATCCTCAATGGTCATGGTCTGACCAATAATGAGCTTTGACAGTTCTGAGTTGGCACGGTCAACACGTTTGTCATACACATTGAACGCATCGCCCTTGGTGCTTTCCACCACCTCAATGTCAGTACCCTCTGGGAACAAAGCCCAAAACTCAGTTCCCATCGTAGCCATCATGTTCTCCATCTTGGAAAGCTCCTTTTCGTCACGGACGGTGGTGTGGCCAATACGCATAGGCATACCAAAGATTTCACCGAACGTGTCCCAGAAGGCAAGCGTGTTCTTTTTCGGGATGGTGTGTGCAGCAGCCTTTAAGTACAGTCCCAAGTCATCAGGCTGACCAGCCTCAATGAGCCAGTCAGTGAAAGGTGGCTGGTGGTAGTCGATGCCAGTAGTCCAGTCCATGCCCAAGTCAGTGATAACACGGCCATACTCTGGAATGACATACTTGCGGTTTATCAGCTTCACACCATTGAAGCATGGACAACCGTCACCATCAGTGGTAATGTCGCCAAGCTCAATGAGCGAGTGACCCCAATAGATGGAATCCAAGGCAAGGCGCAAAAGTTGCTTAAACCATGCCTGGTTGAAATAGTGCAGCGCATCATCCTTCACATTCTCATTCTTGTCAATGATCTTGAAGGAACGAGCCATCACAAAGCCCTTGCGCTGTTCCACGCATCCCGAAAGGTGCGCATCCACATCAGCGTCACGATAGATGTCATAAAGACGTTGGCGGTTTGGACTTTCCACACTGATTGCCATCTGCCAGGCATTGCGCCAGTCTTGCATATCAGAGCGTGTAAGTGCCTCAGTGGTGCGTTGTAGCTGTGCCACTATTTTCTGGACGTTCTTGCGCCCAGAAGCCTTGGCAAGATTGAAATCACCATGCGAGGTGTGCAAGATGCGTGGCTTGCCTGTAATGCTTTGTATAAAGTTCTGAATATATCCCATGTCATTTACCAATTATGTCTAAGTTTACGCTGACAGCCATAGACAATGGAACTGCCAACCATTTCACCGTTGTCATCCAGCACCAGTGGCAGGTCAGGAACAATCTTGCCAGACTGAACACCCTCTAACCACTTGATGGCACGCTCATAGCGTTCCTTACGAATGTCGGAACCCATCTTTTGAGGCATAGCCGAAACCATGTGGTAAAGGGCAATGTCGCAAGTGAACATCACAATCTGATGGTTGCGCTTTTCGCCTTCCGCAGCAAACACCGCATCACAATCGTACTTTGGACGCAGATAGCCCGAAATTTCCTCCTGTGCCTCACGCTCGGCATTGGCACGATTCTCGGCTGATGCCTGAGAAACCACCTTCATGGCGGTATCGCCGATAACCACCTTATAATCATCTTCTGTTATAAACATGATTCACCTCCTTACTTTGTCACAAACAAGGCACGTCGTTCGATGTCTTCAACCTTTGTACCCTTCTTGAAACGATGACGCTTCACAAGCGTCTTGATGGTCTGCTTGGGTACGACCTTCAAACCACCATTCATGTAAAGAACATAATACTTCAAGCCACTGCCTTGGGAGAGCATGATGGCTTCTTTGACGGCACGCTTGTAACGCCAAGCGAAAAGCAAATCTTTGAATAGTCTAATCATATTACCAACTGTTTTTAGAGGTAGGACGCTTGCCAAACCTCGGTTTGTAAATAACTTGTCGAGTGTTGCGCTGGAGCATCCAGATAGCACCCTCATCAGCATCGGGCGCATCATCATGCACACGACTGCCACGTTCGAGTGAAAGCGTCTGTTCGATGCCTACTTGCATATCTGGAGATTCCTTCAACGCCTCATTGTAGAACACAAAGCCACGTTCCCATAAAGGAGAAACGGCCTCAATGCGCTGCAATTTTTCTGGCTTCTTGCGCTTGTCGCCTGTAATCGGCAACTGGTAGCCACGGCGGTTGCCCTCTTCCGTGAACTCATCAAGAATGGTATCTTGCAGAAAGTTCGCCTCCATGAAGAACGACACCGTTACATCATCAGGCAGGGATTCATAAAGATTGTAAAGCCATCTGACCATACCGCCAACTGTATCTTGACGGACATAGCAATCAATCAAATGAAACTCAGTGCCTATCTTTCCCCAGAAACGTGAAGCCTTATAGTCGTTTGCCGTGGTCGATTTGAAAGAAGGGTCGGTGTAGCAAATAAGTTGGTCATACTTATTGAGTGGCAGAACCTTCTTGTATCGAATCCAGTCATGGCGAAATATCGTGCCATCCTTAATAGGATTGTGCATCATTTCTTTGTTCCAGGCACGGAATCCCACAAAGTCGGCGTATGCCTGAGCCTCTTCCTTTGTCCATTTCTCACGCCAGACAGGTTCACCATTAGCATCAACCGCCACAATCTTAGACAGAAACACACCCTTGGTATGTGCCAGGTTGAAGAGAACTGATGTCTTGGAAATGAGGTTGCCCACCATGATGAAGCGACCACGACCCACGTCAAGCGAACCGAAAAGGGCTTCTTTCACCCAGTCGGTAAGGTCATGCACACGCTTCTCATTGCGGCAAAGCTCATCATCGTCAAGGTCATCAATAACAATGTAGTCTGGACGTGCCTCACGATCACGCAAACCACGTGGTGATTGTCCACGGCCACAAGCAAGGAACTTCACGCCGTCCTTGGTCTTGAACTCACCTTCTTGCCAGTCGCCAGCGTTCTTCTGTGCGCCAAAGTCAGCAATAATGCGTTGGTTGTACTCCAATTCTGCCTGGATGTCGCCAAGCAAGCGGTTGGCACTATCCTCAGACTTGCCCACAACCACCATGAAGTTAATCAGACGCTTTGCCTGAAACATCAGCCACAAAGGGGTAAAGATGTCCATGTGGGTGGATTTGGCATGACCACGTGGCCACATGAACACCGCTTTGAGGTTTGGGGTGTTCTTAACCTTCTGTGCAGCCTGGTTGTGAAAAGGAGCATTGTGAATGGTGCGAATCACCTCACCAGTAGTCTTGTCACGAAGCTGCAAGAAGTGGGGAAAGTAATACTCGCAGAATGCAGCATAATTGGATTGCAGCCTACGAATACGCTTTTCCTTCTCAATGGGCGTTTCCTTACGCATAAGAGATGTGTCGGTGAAAGACTGAACTTGCTTGCACCGTTCCTTCCATTGCTCGTATGCGAGTTTCTTTTCTGCTGCTGTTGCCATATATACCTATTATTTAACACCCATCTGTTCCATGATAAACAAGTCTTGCAGATGATTGATTTGCTTCATCAGCTCAGTTGTTATCGTAGGGTCAGACTTGGCACGGAACTCCAACCACTTGCTAAACATCATGGACACCTCAATGACATCCACCACATTAGCCTTCTTATCAAGTTTCTCAATGACGGAAGAGAGCTTTGCGAGTTTGTCACCCAGTCCAGCCATTGCCATTGGATCACCCGATTCATTCACTTGCGTTATGAGCGCATCAATGGTCAACAACAGCTTATTGACCAGTTCGGGACGTGTGACACTCTTGGCCGCACGTGCCTCCTTCCATCCATCAGCCACACACCACTTGGATATGGTGACACGTGAGATGCCTACCTTTTCGGCAATCTCAGCCTGTTCCATACCCGACATGAACAGTGTTCGAGCCAATGAACGTTTCTTTTCTATTTCAGCTTTTGTCATGTGCAATACTTTATTAAAAATTCAAATGCAGTGCAAAATTGCAACAATTCGGTAGCATCACCAAAATAGTGTGCAACCATTTCATAGAAGTGTGCAATCATTTCACACTTTTTTGGCGGTCAGTAATTTTAGCAGTAATATTGCAGCGCAAAACGCAAAAAGCGAGAAAATGAAACGAGTAAGAATTTCAAACAACAGCCTTAACAGTTACGGTAGTCGTGTACTGACAGAAGGCATGGATGTACAGCAGTATTGTCGCAATCCCGTACTTCTTTATATGCACGAACGTGGCAATGTGATTGGCTATGTGAAAGACCTCAAAGTGGATAACGATGAGGTGACTGGTGAACTGATGTTCGATGAAGCCACACCACTCTCCAAGCAGTGCAAGAAGCAATGGGAGTTTGGTAGCCTGAAAATGGTGAGTGTGGGCATTGACATCGTTGAAGAGAGTGAAGACCCAGAGGTGATTGTTCCTGGCCAGAAATACAAGACCATCACCAAGAGCAAACTCTTTGAAGTGTCAGTTGTGGACATAGGAGCCAATGACGATGCCATCGTAATGAGAAAGAACGGCGAACAAATCACATTAGGCAAGGACGGAAAGAATCCGCTGACCTTGCTCAGTAACAACAAAAATTTAAACAACAAGCAAATGGAACAGAAAATTTTGTGCGCACAGCTCGGATTGCCTGAGACGGCAGACGAGGCGACCATCCTTCAGAAGATCAATTCGCTGAAGGAAGCAGAGACAGAGAAAGAGACGCTTGCCAAGGAGAAAGCCCAGCTCACACTCTCTGCCATTACAACAACCGTGGAGACAGCCATCACTGAGAAACGCATCAGTGAAGACAAGAAGGAGCATTTCATCAACCTCGGCAAGAAGATTGGCGTGGATGACTTGAAGCAGACTTTTGCAGCCATGAGTCCGATGGTGAAGCTCAGTTCTGTAGTCGGCCATCAGGGTGGTTCGCCAACTCAGCAGAAAACCACTTATTCCAAGTTCAGTGAAGTGCCAGGCGAAGAGCTGGAAAAGATGCGCTCGGAGAATCCCGATGAATACAAGCGTCTTTTCAAGGCAGAGTATGGCATGGAGTGTGAAATCTAAAAATGTCAAACCATAAAAAAAAGAAGAATGAAAATGAACAGATTGCTTGCACTGACAATGGCAGTGCTTTTCAACTGCATTACTGGCAGTGTTTTCGGTGCAGTCCTTGGCTTTTCACCTGTAGTGGGAGCCGTGGGCATGAACTGTATCGCCACCGTAATAGGCGGTGAGGTAGCTCAAGGCGCATTGCGTGCTGGAGTATATAAAGAGGTGTGGACTGGTGAAATGGTGAAATACCTTCGCCGTGGCTTGGAAGCCACTTGGCTTGACGGCATTCCTGACGCATCAAGCGTGGTGGAGAATGATGTCATCCACTTGGTAGATGTAGGTGTTGATCCTGATGTATTGGTCAACAACACCACATATCCTATTGACTTGCAGAAACTGGATGACAAGGACATTAGCATCAGCCTTGATAAGTTCCAGACTAAGGTTACACCAATCACTGATGATGAGCTTTATGCCATCAGCTACGACAAGATTGCACGTGTGAAGGAAGCGCACGGAAATGCCATCAATGATGCCAAGTTTGCCAAAGCAGCCCATGCACTCTGTGCCAAGCAGAACACGGCTAAGACACCAGTGCTGAAAACCACTGGTGAGAGGGATGCAGCTACAGGACGCTTGAAGATGACCAAGAACGACTTGCTCGACATGAAGCGAAAGATGGATGCCTTGGGAGTTCCAGCAATGGGACGAAGAGCGGTGCTTTGCTCTGACCACATCAATGACCTTCTGGAAACAGAGCAGACCTTCCGCGAACAGTACAACATCAACCGCAATGACGGAACCGTTGGCCGCTTGTATGGCTTCGACATCTACGAGTTTGCAAACAATCCTCTCTATACCACAGCAGGTGTTAAGAAGGATTTGGGCAAGGCTGCTGAAACTGGTGAGTTCCAATGCTCATTTGCCTTCTATGTTCCTCGTGTATTCAAGGCCACTGGTTCGACCAAGATGTATTGGAGCGCATCAGAGAACGATCCTGAGTACCAGCGTAACAAAATCAACTTCCGCCATCGTTTCATCTGTATGCCAAAGAAAGCTGATGCAGGTGTCGTAATGATGAGCGACTACAGTGCTGCATAGTCATGGCACGAATGAAATATCTGGTGCTGCATTGCACCGCAACAAAAGAAGGTCGTGAGGTGTCCAGTGACGAAATTCGCCACTGGCACACTGACCCAGTGAGCAAGGGCGGTCGTGGATGGAAGCAGGTTGGCTATACCGACATGATACACCTTGACGGAAAGGTGGAGCGACTTGTGAAGAACAATGAGGATGCTGAGGTTGATCCATGGGAAATCACCAATGGTGCAGCAGGTTTCAACTCTGTGAGCCGTCACGTTGTTTATGTCGGTGGGCTTGCCTCTGATGGAAAGACAGCCAAGGACACCAGAACGGATGCACAGAAAAAGGCTTTGACCGAATATGTGCGCAACTTCCATGAACGTTTTCCTTCCATCCGCATCATTGGCCACAACGAGCTGAACAGCCATAAGGCTTGCCCATCATTCAACGTGCAAGAGTGGTTGCGCTCAATAGGTATCAAGCAAGTTTAACCCCATAAAACAAAAGATAACGATGGCAGACTTTTTACTGCAATTCATCCAGTGGGCAATACCATCGGGCGGCATAGGTGCTGCCATCGTTTGGTTTGCCAACAGAAAAGCCAACAATGCCAAGAATGCCAAGGTCGTGCATGATACATATAAAGGTATGTACGAAGACATTTCAAAGGTGCTGTTGGAAACACAACAGAAATATGAAGACATTACAAAGGTCGTGGAAGGGCTTACGGCTGAAAACCACAGGACACGTCTTTCAATCAATCGGCTCAGTCGTGCGATCGAGGCTATCAAACTTTGTCCTCATCGCAATTCTTGCCCTGTCAGCAGTGAGTTGTCGCTCGACGAAGACGATGACAACCCAGGAAGAGGGAAAGGTGGTAAGGGACAGCGTAGAAAGCAAACAGACCACGACAAAAATAATGTGGATGGAAAAGGTGCCACAAGACCAGGTGCATCTGATCATTCCACTTGACAGCATAGGCTGTTTGCCGTCTGGTGCATCCTTTGGCAACAAGCAAGGGCGTGCCAACGTGAAGGCAAGCGTTGGAAAGCAAGATGGTAAAGATGTGATATACATTGATGCCTCTTGTGACAGCTTGCAAGTGTTGTGCCTCTATTATGAGGAACAAAACAAGAAGCTGGCAAAGCAAAACGCAGAACTCTCTAACACCATTAAAACAGAGAAAGAACAATGTTCAAACCCTGTTAAAGTGGCAATATTCAGTTTTATTGTCGGACTGGTGTCTGGCATAATAATCACAATCAAAACAAGAAAAAAATGAATAAGAATTTCATGTACGGCATTGGAGCCGTAAAGTTTGGTGAAAAGACCATTGGCTACATTGAGAAAGGTTCATGGGACTGGGGCGGCACAAAGCCTGAGAGTACTGACATTGATGCAGAGCAAGTTCCCGATGCGCCAGTGCTGACAATTCCAACTAAAAATGCAACAATCTCGCCAACATTCAACATAATACAGTTGAACTACGAGAACATTCAGATGGTGCTTGGTGGTACTCTCGTAGGAACTACTGGGAAGTACACAGGCTGGAAAGCACCAACAAGCCTTGTGCATCTTTCTGGCAAATGGACTATTGACTTTGTTTCAGGCCAGACTTGCACCATACCGAATGCAACAATCTTGGCCAATCTCGGTGGCAAGCTCACACTTACAGAGGTATCGAAGCTGGAATGTCAGTTGAAGGTGAACAAGCCTTCTGATGGTAGTGCGCCATACGACATCAATGACACGGCCAATCCATTAAGTGCATCATCCACCAGCCAGGCAAACAGCGTGAAGGTTTAGTGTATGGATGAGAACACCATCAGACTAATAGAAAAGGAAGGTGCGGAAGCCCTTTTGGACACTGGTCTTTCAGTGCCATTGAAGGAGTTGCACCTTCCTTTTTGCAAAAAGTCCATTCATTTACGTGTGACCATGCGCCGACCTACCTTGGCAGGACAAATCAGAATTGCAAGGGAATGGCTGGCAATGGGCGTGACCAGTGAAGAAATGTGGCATTTCTCCAAGGAGGAAGAAATGAGATTCCTTGCTGATCATGGCAAGAAAATCAGTCGCATGATAGCTTACACCCTTTGTCGTGGCTGGATAAGCCGACATCTGTTTGTTGGCTTAACGGCATGGGTTGTGAGAAACTGGATGGAAAACAAGTATCTTGTCAGCGTGATAAAGAAATTTGTCGGGCTGATGGGAACGGACAGTTTTACAGATATTATCAAATCGGCAGAAGCGGTGAATCCGATGAAGCTGAGGAAGAGCCAAAAGAAGAAAGGGAGTTAACGAGCGAATACGAAGGTTCCCATAGCCCTTTCGGTTTTGTGTGGCAGATAGCAAGCGAAACAGGTTGGAGCGTTGACTATATCCTTAATGGTGTCAATTACCAAACCTTGATTATGATGCTGAGTGATGCCCCACATTATGTTAGCAAGAAAAAGAACGGCAAGCCCAAGGACGAAAGAAGTGCCAAGGAGGAAGCCGATGACATTGTAGGATTTTTCCAAAGTAAATTGAAATGAGCAAAGGCAAGACGGTAGCAATAGAAATTGAACTCCTTGACCGCATCAGCGGTGGACTTGACAGGGTAAACAAGAAGATGGATGCCTTGAAGGGTTACACCGATGAAGCCAAGAAAGGATTGAGTGGACTGGAGAACATGAGCGACAGGGTGAAAAAGTCGCTCATGGGGCTTGGCATGGCTTTTTCCATGAAGCAGGTTATTACGGAGGTCGCTACTGTCAGGGGCGAGTTCCAGAAATTGGAGGTGGCTTTCAATGTCATGCTTGGCAGTGCAGACAAAGCCGATAATCTGATGGCTCAGCTGATTCATACAGCAGCCACGACACCGTATGGTCTTGAAGGTGTGGCACAGGGTGCGAAACAACTCTTGGCGTATGGCATGGAGGCAGAGAAGGTGAACGAAACCTTGATTCGTCTGGGTGACATTGCCGCAGGTCTTAGTATGCCATTGAATGAACTCGTTTATCTGTACGGAACAACGATGGCGCAAGGCAGACTTTACACGCAAGACCTTAACCAGTTCACAGGTCGTGGCATTCCGATGATCCAGGAACTCGCCAAGGTGTTTGGTGTGGCAGAAAGCAAGGTGAAGGACTTGGTGGAGGCTGGCAAGGTGGGATTCCCAGAAGTGCAGAAAGTCATAGAGAACCTTACTGGTGAAGGCAGTAAGTTCGGTGGCTTGATGGAGGAACAGAGCAAGACCATATCAGGACAGATAAGCAACATCGAAGATGCTATTTCAACAATGTTCAACGACTTAGGTAAGCAAAGCGAGGGTGTTATCAATACAACACTTAGCGGTGTCTCCTATATCGTGGAACATTATGAGCAATTCGGACGTGTTCTGATGGGATTGGTTGCCACTTATGGAACATACCGCACGGCTTGCATGACGGTGGCAGCAGTCCACAGTCTCATAACGGTTGGTATTGGTGGCATGACCGCAGCGGAAGCCATTCACTACGGTTGGATTGTCATGGTGGAGAAAGCGCAGAAGCTGCTTAACGCTACCATGCTAAGCAATCCATACGTATTGGTTGCCACAGCCATTGCAAGTGTTATCGCCGTAATGGTTTCCATGAAGACGGAAACAGAACTGATGCAAGCAGCCGATGAAGACTATGAGGCGCAAAAACAAAAGGTCATTGAGGCTGAGGAAGAACACAAACGCAAGATGGAAGAGCTTTGTTCCATTGCTGGTGATGAAGCTCTCAGCACCGACACAAGACGTGAGGCATTGAATCGCCTCGAACAGAAATACCCTGCTATCTTTGCCAAATATGACACAGAGTATGAGAAGCTGAAAAACATCAAGAAAATCAAGTTGGAGATTGCTGAGTTGGAGGCTGGGCAAAGCATAACAAAGCCAAAGAACGAACTCAACAGCGTAAACAAACGCATCAAAGAGCTTGAAGCAAAACAGCGCACGGAAAAGTGGGTTGAAAGCAATAGCTCTGGTACAAGTATGAAGAAAGTCGGAGGTTTGAGCAAGAAAGAGGAAGCCGAACTCAAAAACCTTCAAAAAAAGCAACAGAACCTAAACAAGCAGGTGCGCAAGGATTCTGTGAACGCTTACTTTGACAATCTCACAGGGGTCAGCAACAACGATCTGAAAAAGCAGATAAAGGAGCGCGAAAGCCTCATTGCCCGAATGAATATGTCTGGTCATAAATATGGCTATACAACCAATGACGGCAAAAATATCCGTGGCACATACACCAAGGATGAATTGCAGTATCAACTCAACAAATTGAAATCTGAGCAGAACCGCCGTAATGAACCAAGAAAATCAAGTTCTGATTGGGGCGCAGCCGACAAGAGGGCTTATCAAGCAGCATTGAAGAAATACAACGACTTCATCAGCAAAGGCTCAAACAACCTAACCAAAGAAGAATATGACAAAAAGGCAAAGGAACTAAAGGAAAAAATGGAACTTGCCAAAAAGGAATATGATTCACGCAAACCTGGTTCGGACAAAGACAGCGAGAAAGCACAAAAGGCAGCAGCCAAGGCGGAAGCTGCAAGAGCCAAGGAAGAAGCAGCGGAAGAACGCCGCAAGCAGACCAAGGAAAAGGTGGGTCAGGAACTTGCAGAACTGCAACGTAAAAATGACGAGGAAGAAATTAATACCATGCAAGAAGGCTTGGAAAAGAAACTTCGCCAGATAGAAAACGACTATCAGGCTCAGAAGAACGAGATAAACAAGCAAGAAACCGCATGGAAACGAGATAACAAGAAAGCAGGCATTGCCACTGGTACAAATGGACTTACCACGGAACAGACCGATGCCATTAACGAGGCGCACGCCTTGAACGAGAAAAGCAGAACTAAGGCCATCGAGGAAGCCAACAAGGAAGCCTTGAAGGATGAGTTGCTTGCCATGACAGACTATTTGAAGGAGTATGGAACCATACAAGAACAAAAGTATGCCATTGCCAAGGAATATGCTGAAAAGATTAAGGAGGTGAATGAGGGTGCTGGCACTGCTGATGAAAAACAGTGGAAGGTGAAGGCACTCGAAAAGCAGCGTGACACCGCCATGAGCCAAGTGGATGCCAAGAGCCTTGCCCTGGATATAGACTGGGGTACTACCTTTGAGGGCGTGGGCAATGTGCTGAAAGATGTGGCAAAAGAGACACTTGGCAAGGTGGAGACGTACATGAAGACGGCTGAGTTCAAGGCTTTGTCTGCTGAAAACAAAAAGACTTACACTGACTTGCAAGCCAAGTTGAAGCAAGAGACAGGTGCGGAAAGCACCAGTCCGTTCAACTTCAAAATATGGGGTACAATCTCCAAGAATGTCACGGCATACCAAGAAAGCGTGCGAAATCTCCAAAACAAGACGGATGCCCACACAAGGGCGGTCGATGAACTGGAAAAGGCGCAAGCAAACTTGGCTGCT
Source organism: Segatella copri (assembly GCF_019249795.2). Classification (NCBI taxonomy): domain Bacteria; kingdom Pseudomonadati; phylum Bacteroidota; class Bacteroidia; order Bacteroidales; family Prevotellaceae; genus Segatella; species Segatella copri. The sequence goes on along the minus strand of NZ_CP156891.1, from coordinate 1,363,602 downwards.
GCTACTGATGACACCTCAAAGGAAATTGCCCAGAAAGCGGTTGATATTGCACAAGGAAAGGTCGATGCCACTGCCACTGAGCAAACGGAGGCACAGGATGAAAGCAACAAGGCACGCCAGACGCTCACGGACAACACCAATGCAGCAGCGCAAGGCATTCAGAACTTCACCAACTATCTGAATGAAATGTCAAATGGTTCCCTGTATGGCTTTGCCAATGGTATGAGCAAACTCATTACCTCACTTGGAAAAGGCTCGGACGGAATAGGCAAGTCGTTGAATGAGCTTGGTGGCAAGATAGGCGGTATCATTGGCGCAATCCTTCAAATCATTGATGCGCTTGGTGATGATCCAAAGGGCTTCATTGATGACCTCTTGAACAGAATCGCCGATTGTGTGGAAAAGATTGTTGAGGATTTGCCCGAAATCGTTTTGTCCATCATCAAGGATGTGGGCAACATCTTGCAAGGTTTGGTCAGTGGCATTGGCAGTTGGTTTGGCATTGATGACCTTTTCGGTTTGAATGGCAATGAAGCCAAGGTGCAAAAGACCATTGACGACTTGACCAAGCGCAACGAGCTTCTGCAATATGCCATCGAGGATTTGACAGACGAAATCAAGGCAAGCAAGGGAACAAAATCAGTAGTAGCCTATCAACAGGCATACGCCAACCAGCAAGAAGCCAACCAGAATTATCTGGATATGGCAAAGGCGCAAGCCAGTTATTGGAAAAAGCATCATAGTTGGAACCACTATTGGAATGGCTTCAACAATGACCAAACTGCCTGGATCAAGCAGAACGTAAAAGAAGACTTCAATGGTGATCTCTGGAGTCTTAGCCCAGAGGAAATGAAGAAACTTCGCTCCAATGTCGGTATTTGGGAATATATCAAGAACACTGGCAAGGGTGGTTATGGAAATGACGTTGCTGACAAGCTGAATGACTACATAGACCAGGCTGGCAAACTGGAGGAACTGACCGATGAACTCTATGAGGGATTGACTGGCATTTCCTTCGATTCCATGTATGACAGCTTTGTGGACACCCTTATGGATATGAATGCCACGGCTGAGGATATGGCTGATGACCTGTCAGAATACTTCATGCGTGCCATGCTTTCAAACCAGATTGGTGAAATGTATGCTGACAAGCTAAAGGAATGGTGGAAGAAGTTTGGTGCTGCTATGGAAGACAATGACCTGACTGAGGCAGAGCGCAATGCACTCCAAGAGGAATACATGGGCTATGTGAAAGATGCCATTGCATTGCGTGACAAACTTGCAGAAGCTACTGGGTACACTGGTAACAGCAGCACAAGCCAAAGCGGTAAAAGTGGCGGCTTCTCTGCCATGACACAAGACCAAGGCACAAAGCTCGAAGGTATGTTCACCAGTGGCTTGCAACATTGGTCAAGCATGGATGACCAACTTGAAAATGTGGTCGAGAAGATGAATGTGGCAGAAAGCCATCTGGCACGCATTGCCGAAAACACAGGCATGAGTGTCACGCATCTGAACGACATCAAGGAGGAAATAAGAAAGATTATTCGTGATGGACTAAAAATGAAATAATATGGATGAAATACTTAGTGGCCAGGTACTGGTCAATGGCACTGACATCTGGAAAGAATACGGTGTTTTTCTGACGGAAGACAAAAAGGGCGACATGGCCAATCTGACTGCCATACTTACACCAAGCAAGACAAAAGATGAAACGGCAGTGAACATCAGAGAGGAGGATGGTGAAAAATACTCAGACGTATTGACACCAAAGAATGAGGCTCGTGATGTGGAACTGTATTTTGCCATGTATAACAAGACCAAGGAAGGATGGTTGAAATCGTATGCTGATTTCATCAAGTTCCTGAAGCAAGGCAAAAACGGTTGGCTTGATTTCGCTTTTCCTGACCTTGATTTGACATTGCACATGAGATTCTTGGATTGTGGAAAGTTTAAGCCTCTGACCTATATATGGAAAGATGGTGTGCAGGCAAGCAAGTTCAAAGTGAAATTCCGTGAGCCAGTCCCCATCATTTAAATGACATTATAACAGTATTGAAACATGGTTCAAACAATATACGACAAAACAGGCTATGCAAAGGCAGAGATTGCCCCTGATGACAGCTCAACCCAGGTGAAGGAGGTGCAGGGTGACAACATCCTCACCCTTTCATTCACCCATTATGCCAACATTGCCCTTGACGTGAACGATTACACGGACTTTGAGGGCGAACGTTATTGGCTGATGGAAAAGTATGCCCCAAAGCAGAACAACGAAACAGAATGGGTGTATGACTTGAAACTGTATGGCATAGAGAGCATCATCAAGCGTTTCTTGGTGCTTGAAACCACCGATGGCAATACTGAACCAGTGTTCACTCTCACGGCTCCACCACGTGACCATGTGAAGATGATAGTGAAGTGCATCAATAATGGCTTGGATCATACTACTGACTGGAAGATTGGCCAAGTGGATGGCACTGATAACATTGTCATTGACTATGATGGCAAGTATTGCGATGAAGCCTTGAAGGAAATCGCTGAAAAGGTAGGTGGAAAGGCTGAATGGTGGATTGAAGGGCAAACCGTAAACATTTGCCGTTGTGAGCATGGTGAGGAACTTGCCATTGGCTATGGCAATGGATTGACGGAACTGGAGCGAGACACCAGCAACACAGCCAAGTTCTACACACGTCTGTTCCCGATTGGTAGCACACGAAATATCGACCCTGAGAAATATGGGCATAATCGTTTGATGTTGCCTGGTGGCTTGAAATACATCGAACTTCATACTGAGGAATACGGCATATATGACCATTATGAGCAAGATGCCTTTTCTGACATATATCCACGCCGTTTGGGTATGGTTAGCAGTGTGCGCTCGGAGACTAAGACGGATGATGACGGCAATCCTTTCATCATCTATTACTTCAAGGATGACACGCTCAATTTCGACCCAAATGAATACGAGCTTGCCAATGAGGTAAAGCGTGTTTCCTTCCAAGATGGTGAACTCGCTGGTCTTGGAACGGATGATGATCATTACTTTGAGGTGAATTTCGACAGCAAGACACGTGAGTTTGAGATTATCACTATATGGCCATACGATGATGATACCCAACTGCCTGGTGGCAATCTTGTTCCCAAAGTGGGCAATCATTACATCCTTTGGAACATCAGAATGCCTGATGAATATTACACCCTGGCAGAAGAAGAGTTTCGCACGGCTGTTGACCAATATAATGCAGAGCATTGGCAAGACATCAGCATCTACAAAGGCAAGACCGACCATGTTTGGGTGGAACAGAAAAATGCAGACTTGTTTGTTGGACGCAGGGTAAGGCTTGAAAGTGAGAAGTTTTTCCCAGATACTGGATATAGAAGCAGCCGAATAACCAAGGTTACAAGAAAGGTTGTTTTGCCGTCACAAGTGGACTTGGAAATCAGTGATGCACTCCAAAGTGGTACATTGGATCGGATGAATGACAGCTTGGCCAACATCAAGAACTATACACGTGAGCGCACATCTGGAAGTTTGCCAGACATCATCCGTACATGGGACAACACTTTGCCAACTGACACAAATCTGTTCTCAGCTCGAAGAAGCCAAAGGGAGTTTCTTAGCAAGAAGAAAATTGATCGAGCGAAAAAGAAAATCATCTTTGATGAGGGTATTGACCTCGGTGACTTTGTGGAGGGCGTTGCAGGTGGTCACTTGGATGGCAAAGGTAATGGTGAACTGCTGACAATGGTCGTGCGCCAATTTTTGAGAAGTGCCAAGTTTGTTGATGGCTTCAATGGTGAGGGATGGCAGCTCTGGATTGATGAAAGTGGGCTTTCCAATCTTACTATTGATAAGCTGACCGTGCGCCAGATAATGACCATCTTTGAACTCTTGATAAATAAAGTTCGGAGTGTCGGCGGTCAGATTTGCGTAAGTGCAGCTAATGGCAAAATAAAGAGCGTTGAAGAGCAAGATGGTTATTTTCTCATTCGCTTTGAGCAAGAGAACACCTTTGTTGCACATGACTTGATGCGATGTCAAACCTTCACAGGTGCAAATCTGAAAAGTTATTGGGTCGAGGTCGCAGGTGTGAACGGTGATGGCATTCTTGTAGCCAAGGAAGAGTTTGACAAGACGGAACCAGCAGAAGGCGATGAATGTGTATTGATGGGCAACACCACAAACAGCAATCGCCAAAACCTCATACTCATATCAGCGACAGAAGACGGACAGCCCAGGATTGATGTCATGGATGGTGTGAATGGCAAGAGTTTCACCAATGCCTTGCGTGCAAGACTTGGCAATCTTGACGGAATCAAGGATGATTGGTTTCCGTCCAACAACCAACCACATGGAAACGGTCTTTATTCAGATAATGCCTACTTACGTGGCACATTTCTCTTGGTGACTGGTGAAGACATCAAGACCAAGTTCGAGATAACGGAAGGAAAGATTGAATCCGCTGTTGAGGGACTGAGACAGGACTTTGCAAGTGATCGAGGCTATTTGAACAATCCTGCCTTTTCTGATGGCATGGACAAATGGGCTACAGAGAACGAAACGGTTTTCTTCCTCGCTGGCAATCGTTGGATATGGACTAACGGAAAGGCTTTGTCCAAACGTGGCAACAGCGCAAGTGTTTGCAAGGACATGGGAAGAACTGTTGTACGCATCAGAAACAAGTACATCAGCCAAAAGAACACCAACTTGCAGAGCATTCCACCAATGACCACAAGAGAAGACGGAACCAAAGAGGCCATTCCTGTTTTCCTCACGTTCTTCTACCGATGTGCCAAGGCTGGCACACTGACCGTGGAGTTTGAGAATGTTGATAAGACTGGCTTTGAAAATTTCAACTCTATGCACGTTGAAGAGAAAATTGCTGAAACTGATGGCTACAAGCAATATTCTTGCAATGGCCTTTGGAACGGTACTGGTGATTTCAAACTGAGCTTCACAGGCGACATCTATCTGTATATGCTCATTCTCTCAACTGACCGTGTGGAATCATTGGCATACAAGTATAAAACACTTTTTGAACAAAGCGAAAAACTTGTAAGGATTGCAGCCCAAAATTTTGACAAGGACGGCAATGTATTGGCAGAAAGCGACATTATAACAACAGCAAAGTACAATGAACTTATCAGCCAAAGATTCAATGAGGATGGAAGTCTGAAAAACCAAGCTGGACTTGTGACAGCTACAGACTATGCAGAATGGTTGCAACAGTACAATTCTGACATGATGGGATTGAATGAGAAATTTGGCAACTATGTCAGTATTGAGGCTTTTGCTGGTATGTTTGCCACAGCGGTAGATGAAGACAAGAACATTGTTAAACAGGCAGACATTTCCGCATTCGTCACAAAAGATGAAAATGGAAATTTGGAAAGCGGTGTGCATATCAGTGCCGACAACATCAAACTGGAGGGACTTGTTACTGCCAACGAAAATTTCAAAATATTGGAGGATGGTAGCATTGAGGCACAAAATGCCAAGATAAAAGGTAAAATTGAGGCTTATGAAGGCAAAATAGGATATTTCCTGATAGACAACCAAGGCTTGTATTATGGCGACCCAGCAAAATGGACAGATAATAGTTATAAACAAGATTTAGCGGCAATTAGACCAGGACTGATTAAGTTACAATCACAAGTAGGAGTATTCAAGCCAGGTGATGTGGCTAACATAAAGGTTGCTATTGGCAATGGTGCAGACCCACAACAGACAGAATCAACTTCCTGGTGCAATTGTGCTGGTTATTTTTATCGGCAGATGAATCCTGATCCTGGTGACTGTTATTTGCCAGCAGTGAAAATAATAAGTGATAATGTCTTGAGTCGTGATGTTGCACTTTATACAAAAGGAGCTATTGTATGTGATGGAGGATTCTTAGAAATTGGTAGAATTATCAATACAACAAAAGCAGGTACAGCTTACATCATAACACTCGACCATGGTACGACATTGACCGCTTTTAATAATTCTTCTGGTAACACATGGGTTTCCTTGCCAAAATTGGATGAAATACGATTGCAGCTTGGAATAGAAGAAAGTAAAACCTTTTGTGTCCCTGTTAAAATCATAAATAGCTCAAAGAGTTCTAACAATGTTTATGTTAAAATAAATGGTGATGGCGATTTGCTAAACCATGATGGAGGACATTGGCGTGATGATAACAGAAACACAGACCAACTTTGCTTAGGAAAAGGTGACAGTGTAAGCATAGCCCTTACTTATGTTGGTGGCTCCTATTATGGTCAAGTATTAGACATAAACCGTTAAAAAACAAGATATGGCAAAAATAGATTTTCAAAATTTCACTATTCCTGTAGGGATTAGTAAAAAAAGAAAGCAAACAGGTGACGCTCGTGAAACCATTGCAAATTTGGTTTACACTCGTTCCATGGGAATAAAAGCACATCATTTGGCTTTCAAAATATATGAGAGCAATGGTGCAACGGAATTTTCCGATGATGAAGTCAATCTCATAAAAGAACTTGTGGAACACTATTGTTTTCCAAGTATCATAGACGCTTTGAATGAGCAACTAAATTGTCAAACGGATAAAAACGAATAACTATGGCATTGACAAACGAAGAGAAGCAAGAACTACTCAATGCGATGAAAGCTGAATCGCAAGGTGTAGATGAACTGGAGCAAGTAGATACCTTGGACGGTATTATGAGCCTTCCAGCCTTACGAGGTGAGGAAGTAGTGAGTGCGCCAATAAAGCTGCTGACCAAACCAGCGGAGGATGCTGTGGCACATGCAGTAAGTGCAGCAAATCGAGCAACGGAAGCAGCGCAAACCGTGTATTCTGTCACACAGGGCGCAAATTCTGCTGCAAGTGCAGCCAATGCAGCCGCGTCAGCAGCTTCTGATGCAGCGGAAGAAGCTAATAGTGCTGTGGCTGCTGCATCTGAGGTTGTGGCTAAATACGAGAATGTAGCCAAGGCAGCTTTCAATGGTGCAACGGCACGTTTTTCCTATATGGTGGAATCTGCCACAATACAACCTCAATCATCCATTGCCAAGGGCGGTGTTATCGTCTATGTTCAGAGCCAAAAGCAATTTGCCTATTATGTGGGTGGCAAGTATTACGGCAACTGGGCTGTTGAAGGTGTTCCCAATGCGGAATTGTACCGTGGTGGTTTTTTTTTCAAGCATACAGAAAAACAAGGTTTATCTTTGTGGTGATGTTCTCTATGTTTGGAGCGATGAAGAAAATGACCTTGTTGAAATCAGTGGCAGCGGTGGCGGTAACACGTACAATGTGACTGAGCAAGTTCCGCTTGAAAACGGTTACTATACGCTTGCCACTGCCATCAAAGCAGTGGAGGAAAAGCAGCGTGCCAAGGGACGTTGCATAACTTATGAGGTATCACAAGGCAAGTGGGAGACCAAGCAATTCATTGGCACGAATCTTTCAAGCTGGGAATCAATTTCAAGTTGGGAAGATTTTGGCGGTGCAGGGACTGTCAAGAGTATAACGGTAAATGGCACGAAGCAAACACCTGATTCCACTGGCAACGTGAATGTGACCATCAAGGAAACTGAGGTTGATGAAAGTCTTGACGCAAACAGCACGAACCCTGTGCAGAACTCAGCAGTGACGGCGAAGCTCAATGAGGTGGAGGCAAACACCATCTTTGGTGGCAATGCTGAACTTAGTGAGGATGAAAGCACGGTACATCTTACCTTAACCAACAAGAGTGGTGCGGAAGTCGTGGGCTTGGACATACCAGCAGGAAAAGGTGGCGGTGGTGGTGAAACTTCCACCACAAAGATTGTATTGGGCGCATCCGTCAACAACAGTGTCATCAAGGAAGGTAGCAGTGCGCAACTCACATACTCTTACGACCACCAATATAGCAGCGGTGATGAGAAAGGTACGTCAACAGGCCAGAAAGCAAACATTGAGATTGAAATGAAACGTGGTTCAATCACCATGTACCATGACACCATCGAGGATGTGAGCAAGGGAAGTTATACGCTTGACCTCTCCAAATACTTGCAGGTTGGTACAACCGACATATATGTAAAAGCATCCACTACTGATCCGACAACTGGCAAGAAGCAGATGAAACAGAGCTATGTGAGCGTAAAGGTCGTGACGTTATCCTTGACAAGCAGTTTCAACCTTGCAGAAGCCATTGCAAAGGGTGGCTATGGGACAAACGAGACCATCAGTATTCCATACGCAATAAGTGGCTCGGGAACCAAGGTGGTGACGCTTTATGTGGATGGCAAGCAGCAGAATGCCCACACCATAACACGAAGCGGAACGACCAACAGCAGTTTCTCGTTGTCAATGACCGCATTCAGTGTGGGAAGGCACACCATCCAAATGGTGGCAGAAATGGAGGCAAGTGCAGACTTGACCTTGAAAAGCGATAGCATCTATATGGATATTCTGAAAACAGGCAGCAATTCGCCTTTTATCGGAACCATGATGACGCACTCGGATGGTCGTATCTTTACAAAAGACCATTTGGCACCAACTTTGGAAGCTGGACAATATGAGCAAGTAAAATTTGAGTTCGTTGCCTATGACCCAACAGCGACACCAGCGGATGTGTCTGTATATCGCAATGACATCAAGACGCAGAATGTAAGTGTGCCAAGAACCACACAGATTTACACAAACCGATTCCTTGAAAAGGGAACAAACCAAATGAAATTCAAGTGTGGTGTCACTGAATACAATTTCTACATTGATGTGAATGAAAGTGGCATTGACCTGAATGAGACAACATCAGGCTTGCAGTTGAAACTTACAGCATCTGGCAGAAGCAACAGCGAAAGCACGCCGTCCGAATGGACTTATAACGGCATTAGAACCACATTCAATGGCTTTGACTGGAAAAGCAACGGATGGACTGGTGACGCTTTGAAACTGACCAATGGGGCAAACATCGAAATCGGTTACACACCATTCAAGAGCGATGCCACAACCAATGGAGCCACTTATGAAATGGAACTGATGTGTTCCAATGTGACAGACAGAAACGGTGTTGTCATTGATTGCATGAATGGCAATGTCGGCTTCAAGCTGACCACACAAGAGGCTATAATGAGAACAGGGGCAGGAACGGAGGTCAATACGCTTTTTGCGAGTGGCTTGAACTTGAAAATTGCCTTTGTCGTGCAAGAGAAGTCTGGCAACCGTCTGTTGGAACTCTATGTAAACGGTATTCTTTGCGGTGCGAAGCAGTATGCCAACACCGACAGTCTTTTGCAATCGACACCTGTCAACATCAAGGTTGGGAGCGATAGTGCAGATGTGGAACTGAGAAACATCCGTGTCTATAACCGTGCGCTTGGCGATGATGAAGAACTTGCCAACTACATGGTGGATCGTCCTACTACTGATGAAATGGTTGTGCTGTTCGAGAACAATCAGGTGATGAATGATGAAGGTACGGACGTTGATATGGATAAGCTCAGAGCCAAGGGCAAGAGCGTGATGCGCATCGTGGGCGATGTGAATCTTGTGAATCAGACCAACAACAAGAAGTTTGAAGTGCCTGTTGACATCTATTTCTATTCTGCCTATGGCAAGGAATATGATTTCATCATATACCAGTGCGGATTGCGCATACAGGGAACATCATCAACCACTTATCCAAGAAAGAACTACCGCTTGTATTTCAGCCGTTCAAGCAAGTATGGAACCAAGCTGTATGTGAATGGTGTGGAAGTTCCTGAATGTACCTATTCATTCAAGCCAGGCGCACGTCCAATAAATATTTTCTGTTTGAAAGCGGATTTCTCAGATTCCTCTTCCACTCATAACACTGGAGCCGTGAAGATAGTCAATGACATCTGGAAGCGTTGCGGATGGCTCACACCACCACAAAAGACATATACTGGCAACTATGATGTCCGTATTGGTGTGGATGGTTTCCCTATTGATTTGTTCTATGACAATGACAATACTGGTGAAAACATCTACCTTGGCAAGTACAATTTCAACAATGAGAAAAGTGGCAGTGCAGCCATCTATGGATTTGAGGGCATTGAAGGCTTCAATGATGCAGCAGCTTTGAACGGACAGCGAAACAAATGTATCTGCTTGGAGTTCTTGAACAACTCTGAGACACTTTGCTTGTTTGGCACGGCTGACATGGCTTCATTTGCGGATGCACTGGAGTTCCGTTTCAAGGCTGATGACACTTGGGAAACCGCCAATGAGGAAGACAAGGCAGCGGTCAAGCGTCTTTGGTCGTGGATTCTCTCATGCAAAGGAAATCCAAGCAAGTTCTATGCAGAGTACAATGATTACTTTGACAATGAAAGCCCATTTGCATGGTATGTGATAACGGACTATTTCATGGCGGTGGATAACCGTGCCAAGAACATGATGCTTGTCACATGGGACGGTCTTCACTGGCAGTTCATTCCATACGACATGGACACCATCTTTGGTGAACGCAATGATTCCGTCTTGAAGTATGACTATACCATAACATGGGAGACCTTGGATGAAAGCATTGGCTCCTATGCCTTCGCAGGGCATGACAGCATTTTGTGGCAGCTTGTAAGGGGATGTCCAGACAAGTTGAGGGAGGTGGCTGACAAAATCCGCTCAAACATGAGCCTCGAATATGTGCTTAATATGTTCAATGTGGAACAGATGGGCAACTGGTGCGAACGCATATACAACAAGGATGGCATATACAAGTATATCACTCCTTTGACGGAAGGCGTGACATCAGCGGATGGAACGAATTATTACAATTACCTCTATGCCTTGCAGGGAAGCCGTTACGCACACCGCACGTTCACCATCCAAAACCGTTTTGCGCTGCTGGATAGCCAATATGTGTGTGGTACATACCGCAAGGATAGCTTTGCTGCTTACTTTGGCTATAAGTTCGGTAGCGACAACCGAAAGATAAAGATAACGTCAAGTGAGCGTTATTATTTCGGTTATGGCTATACGAGTGGCACACCGCATCAGAGTGCAGTCCTGGCAGAAGACACAGGCAGTATGGTGCTACTGACACTTGACACCGACTTGATTGTGAATGATCCACAATACGTGTATGGTGCAAGTCGCATCATGGGGCTTGACCTTACGGACGTGAGCCATGCAATCTTGCAGACGTTGAACCTTAACAACTGTTCGGCACTTCGCACGCTTGATGTAAGTTGTGCAGCGACACAGACAACACTCAACGCATTGCTTGTGAACGGATGCAAGAACCTTCGCACGCTCAATATGACAGGTTTGAAGTCCACCAGCTTCACTGGCATTGATTTGAGTGCAAACACCAAGCTGGAAACATTCCGTGCAGGGAAGAGTGCTTTGACAGGCGTGAGCTTCGCACAAGGTTCACCATTGAAGACTGTTGTATTGCCTTCAACGCTGCAAACCTTGGAACTTCGCTATCTGAGCAAGCTCACAAATAGCGGTCTCACACTTGAAGGAACAGCGAATGTCACACGTCTGGTTGTGGATAATTGCCCATTGATAAATTGGCAGACACTTTACAGCAGATGCAGTAAAGTGAAATATCTACGAATTACAGGCATAGACATGGAAGGTGACGGAACAATGCTAAAGAATATGCTTTCGATGGGTGGTGTTGATGAAAACGGTGGCAATGTGGATTCATGCCGTCTGGTCGGCACTTATCGCCTCACTTCATATATTGCTGATGACGAATACAAGAAATGGCAAGAACATTTCCCTGAGCTGAACATCATTCAACCAGAATACACGATGATTGAGTTTGATGACACTGTTGCGGATGATGCCAATGTGTCCAACCTTGACAATAAGACAGGCTATAAGTATGGCAATGACTATGTGCCAAGTGGTCACATCACGGCACTTTTGAGGAAGCGTCATCGTGTTCTTGCCAAGGTTACAAAGAAGCCTACAACAAGAAACATCAAGATAGCTGGTGTTGATACCATTGCAAACAATCTTGATGGCATTGTCACCATATATCCATTGCATGATGAGAACTCCAACTATTATGCGGATGCAGCAGAGGTGGCTAATTGCACCGCTGCAAAGTTGGATGGCTCAGAGGGCGACATTATGATGTTCGAGCCTCACAGATGGATCAAGGGAATCAATGACTACCTGAATGGCAAGCATTATAGCTGTTACAGCAGCAATGTTGCCATGCCATCCGTACCGAAAGCAAAAGTCATCTTGCTGAGTGAAATACAGGGTGGTGGCAATTATCGCAAAGGATATAAGGTAATGAGTGGCAAGAACACCTTGCAAAACTCATATACAGCAGATAGCAGCTATGCCGTTTGTCGTGTGTCTGTATCAGGCTATAAGCGTGTTCGTTTTCCTTCTGTGCCAGGCAGCAATCTTGTTGGAAGCATTTTCACGGATGATTCGGGAAAGGTAGTCAAAACCATCGTTGTGCCAACACTCAGCAACAAGTTTGAGGCTGGTATGTACTTGATTTCAGACATCCCTTCTGGTGCGACATACCTCAACTTTACCGTATTGCAGACCGCTGAGTTTGATAAGGTGGTATTGAGCAACAGCGACAAGATTGAGGATATGGAACCTGATTGGGTCAATGAGGATGACTGTTTGTGTGCAACTGTAGGAAGTTCTGTTGTAGGCGATAAATTGAGGGCGGTGGTTACTGGTGGCAGCACCACGTCAAACTTGACATGGAGCGACTTCCACTATTATAGTGTTCAACGTGGTATGCAGCAGATTGACGCAAGTATGCACAGTGCCATTGCCAACTTGTTCTTTGCCAAGTATGGCCGTAGGGATGCCCAAGACCAATGTGGAGCTGGTCAGCACACCAACATGAGAACTACAGGCGGAACAATGGCATACGGCATGACTGACACCATTGGCTATAAGGCTGCAAAGGCAATCAACGCAAATGTGACAAATTCGCTCATTGACAACTTGGTGTACCAATACGCATGGTACAAGGTTAATGGTGAATATGGAGCCGTTGATGTCAAGCAAGTAAACAACACTTGTTGCTTGGGTTATGAAGACATATTCGGCAACAAGTACGATATGATGGACAATGTGGATTTGCCAAATGACAGTGGCAATGCTGGCAAGTGGCGCATTTGGATGCCAGACGGAAGCACACGAATGGTAAAAGGTACGACTAACAGCGGAAACTGGGTAACAGCCGTTTATCATGGCAAATACATGGATGTCGTGCCAGTTGGCAACGTCAGTGGTTCATCCAGTACGTATTATAGTGATATATACTGGATAAGCACATCAGCAAGCCGTGTGGTTTATCGTGGGTACAACTACGCGTATGCGAATGGCGGTGTCGTGAATGCGAATGCGAATAACGATGCCTCGATGCGAATGCGAGTGTCGGCTCGCGTCTGGCCTTCCACGGAAAAATCGTCTGGGCGCAAAGCGTCAGTGCGTTCAAAGCGATAATCGAGGTAGCGTAAACGTAAAGCGTCAAAGCGTGGAGCGAAGCGACAATACGAAAGAAGGCAGTTAGGATGATGTTCTAACTGCCTTCAAATATATTTCGTTCCGGCGAAGCCGGTCGATTTTTTTTGATTTTTTGAGGTGTGGGGTATAACCTTGAAAAGTTGCGTTTCGTTTTTGAAATTATAGCGTTTCGTTCCAAAATGCGAAAACATTTCGTTTTGCGGATTATACAAGGAACTTCTCAAACTCTCACCCCTCATAGTTGCAGATGCTTACTTCTCTACAAGTACATTTGTTAATGGGATAAAGAAAGAAGGGTTCTCTTTGATAAGCCGCTTTCGTGACAATGCTTGTCTCTTTTATGTCTATGCTGGTCCACGTACTGGAAAACGTGGTCGCCCCAAGACCAAGGATGGCAAGATTGATATGAAGAATCTTGACCTCACTCGAATGGAGAAGATGGAGATGAAAGATATAGAAGGAACAGCTTATACTTTGATAGCCTATTCCAAGGCACTCAGGTGTAAAGTTAGACTTGTCATCTGGCAGATGCCGAATGGCAAGAAGAAACTATTCTTCTCTACAGACACCTCACTTTCGGGTGAAGAGGTACTTCTTTATTATAGAACCAGGTTCCAGATTGAATTTTGCTTTCGTGACGCCAAAGGCTATACTGGTCTCATGGACTGCCAGGCTCGCGATAAGTGGAAACTCGATTTTGCTTTCAATGCTTCGTTCACATCACTAAATGTTGCCAAGGTAACTATGAAGGAGATGGGAATGGAATATTCTATGTCTTCATTCAAATCACTGATGACCAACATTTATCTGGTGAAACGAATTTTTAAAGCAAGCGGGTACACCCCGAACCGAACTTTAATTAGCAAGATTTTCAAAGATCTCTCGTGCTTACAGCGTATAGCTGCTTAGCACATTATTGAATTATTAACGAACTATTGTTAAAATGTTATATTGATTATTCGCATTCTATGACTTTTACCCAGTCTACCCACAATTCAACTGGTAAGTCTTCATCGTGTATTATGCCTGCCCAAGTTGGCTGCCCGTTAAGCACACCTCCTAGGGAACAGTTTAGAATTATGTCAAAATTATAATCGCAGAACGGAAATTGCAGCTTTTCTTTTGGCAGATTCATATTCTTGTATCTGAAAGTTTCTTTTCCGTCTACATAAAATATTACAGCTTCGTCAGTCCTTTCTGCTGCATATACATGAAACTGTGTAACATCAAAGTTGGAATCTCTGTTAGGATTGGTTACCCCCGCAGAGCCAGTGTCTCCATTAATATAATACGTATGTACTGTTTGATAAAATTCATATGGAGTCTTTTGTATCCATTCCATTAAATCTATTTCGCCGCTTCTAGGCCAGATTTCTCCTCCAATTGGCATCTGCCAAATAGCAGGGAATGCACCGCGAGCCCGTTTGGTTAACCTTGCCTTTACTTCTACTCGGGTATTCTTGCCAAACCCCTTTATCGTATGGATACCACCTGTTTTATATAAGCCATCGTCTTTGCTTGCTTTAAGTTTGAGATAGCCATTCTCTACTTTCACATTTTCATATTCATTTACGTTCTTGAAATGTCGCGCCCAGGCTACATTTAAATATTCTGCAAGTTTCCAAACTTTTGGGTTAGGAATTGATTCAGAACTATTGAACTCGTCAAGAAATATTGTCTTTTCTTTCTTGCTGTCAGCCATAACAACTGTTGAAGTGATGATAAACAGTGCTAGAATTAATCTACTTTTCATTGTTATTGTTGTTTATGTTTGCTTATTGTCATTTAGAAACCGGTATCTTGCTATCAGGCAGGCTCCCGTGATTCCTGCAAGGCCTTTCAGGCTTGAGGTAACGATTTTAGAATCCTCATTCATGATGTTGAGAGAAAATTTCTTGATGCCCATCTTTACCGGTAGTGTGAGGTAATCGCCTGTAACCGACATTTCTCCTCCGATGACCAGCATTTCAGGGTTGAAGATGTTGATGACTCCTGCCAGCTGTTTGCCAAGTTCATCTGCTATGCGTTGCAGTGTGGCAAGGCTCAGTACATCTATTTGTAACCCACATAAGTGATGGTAAGTTTGGCACCCTTTTCGATGTTGCTGAGGGTGAAGTTACCATCCAGGTCAGTTACGGTTCCACCGGTCTTACCTTCGATTCTGATGGTAGCGCCGATGATAGGTTCTCCGGTAGCGTCTTTAACATGAGTTTTGCTGCTGGGTAGCTGTAGCAATGGTAGAATTGCTTTGAGCAGCCAATGCAGAAACAGTGCAAAGAGGTGACATCGCACCTAAAAGCGCTGCAAAATACAAATTTGCTCTTTTGTTCATAGGGCTATTATTTATTGTTAGTTATAAAATTTTTCGTACTTCTTTCTAGTTATTAGAATGCTGAAACAGAGTTTATACAAGGGCATCCCTTTGCATCGTCGATTACGATGCGGATGCCACTTGTAGTAATCTTATCGAAGCGAAGTATTCGCTTGTAGCCGATAGTGGTAGTCTCTTCCTTAGGGTCGAGCCTTACCCAGTTTTTGCCTTGTTGGTAATAGATTGAGAAGGCTTTTACGCGCTGCCCCAGAGGTATGTATTCCTGGAGCATGAGGCGTGTGATAGATTTTGGCTTTCCGAGTTGAAACTCGATATAGGCATCTTTTTTCTTTTTAGAAGCCCAGAAGGTGTCATACTGGCCGTCTGTGATATTCTTGCCAATGTGCTTGCCTTGCTGGCTGTCTACTTTAGGTGTGATGCCTTTCAGTAGATTGACAGATAATTCTTGTCGGATTTTCCTGTGGAAGTTTACTGCATTTGCAGAGTCGATAGGGTGGATGAGTCCATCCTTGTCTACCGGGAAGTTGAGTAACATGGTAGCGTTGTGTCCTACACTCTTGTAGTAGAGATCGCACAGGTCTTCAACGGTTTTTACCTTACTGTCTTCTTTCTCATGGTAGAACCAACCCGGACGGATAGAAACATCGCACTCAGCTGGTGTCCACTGGTCGCCGTCTTCCCATCCAAACTGCAACTGTTTGTAGTCTTTGAAGCCTGGATAGACGGTGTTGGATGGTATTGTAGACCAGCAGGTCTCGCCTGCAAATCCATTTTCATTTCCTACCCATCGGCATCCCGGTCCGCCATCACCGAAAAGAGTGGCATTGGGTTGTAAACTGTCAACAATTTCGAAAATCCTAGGAAAATTGTAGTAGTTCCTTCTGTCGATGGTTCTGCTTTCTTCGGCACCTCCGTACCAGCCGTCTCCTCCGTTGGCTCCGTCAAACCATACTTCGAAAAGTTCGCCGTAGTTGCTCAGAAGTTCCTTGAGCTGGCGCTGGTAGAGTTTCAGGTAGTAGGGAGAACCGTAGCTTGCCTGGTGTCTGTCCCAAGGCGAGAGGTAAACTCCGAATTTCAAACCGTATTTCTTGCATGCTTGGGAGAGTTCTCCTACCACATCACCTTCACCATTCTTATAAGGTGTGTTGCGGATGCAGTAATCTGTGGTGCGTGTAGGCCAGAGGCAGAAGCCGTCGTGATGTTTGGCTGTAATGATGACTCCTTTCATGCCCGCAGCAACCAGGGTTCTTGCCCATTGTTCGCAATCCAGTTTCTTAGGATTGAAGGTCTTTACATCCGAATTTCCGTATCCCCATTCCTTATCATTGAAGGTGTTGAGGCCGAAATGGATAAAAGCATAGGTTCCCAGTTTCTGCCATGCCATCTGCTTGGCGGTTGGCACAGGTTGGATGGGGTCTACCTGGCTGTAGTTGCGCTGGGCGGCAGCTGTTATGGCTGCCAACCCTAGGCATAGTGCAACAAGAAGAGACTTCTTCATACTTAAAATAGGTTTTGTATTGGTTGTTTAAATTCCTTATTTGTCGATGTTCTCATTCAGAAGCCGGTATCTTGCCATCAGACAGGCTCCCGTGATTCCTGCAAGACCTTTCAGACTTGAGGTAACGATTTTAGAATCCTCATTCATGATGTTGAGAGAGAATTTCTTGATACCCATCTTTACCGGTAGCGTGAGGTAGTCGCCTGTAACCGACATTTCACCTCCGATGACCAGCATTTCTGGGTTGAAGATGTTGATGACTCCTGCCAGCTGTTTGCCAAGTTCATCTGCTATGCGCTGCAGTGTGGCAAGGCTCAGTACATCTTCCTTTGCTATGGCGTCCAGGATATCCTGGAGTGATAGGTCTTCATTCTTTTTCAGAACTCTTTCAGAGAGGATGGAAGTCTTTCCTTCCTTTATCTTCTCGATGAGTTTCCTTTTGAGTGCTCTGCCCGAAACTTCTGTTTCTATGCAACCAATCTTGCCGCAGTGGCAGATGATGTTGTTGTTGTAGGCAGTCATGTGACCGAATTCGCCAGAATATCCCGACTTGCCGTAATAGAGATTGCCGTCGATGATGATTCCGATTCCGATGCCCCAGCATACGTTCACGAAGATGGCGTCTTTCAGGCCTTTGCACTGTCCCTTAATCAACTCAGCGAAAGCCATGCTCCGGGTATCGTTCTCGATACATACAGGTAGCTGTATGAGTTGAGCCAGCTTGTCGGTCAATGATTCTTTCAGGAAGGTGAACATGTTGTAGGCATTTCCCTGTACAGGATTCACGCGCTCAGCCACGTTCACGCAAACTTGAAGTATTTCTTCTCTTGAAACAGGAAGGTTTTCGATGAACTCATTGATGATTCTGCTTATCTCTTCCAGGTTTTCAGGAGAGTTCTCATATACGTAAGGCACTCTTGTTTTTTCGGTAATCAGATTGCCTGCGAAGTCGCTTGCTGCAAGTGCCAGGCAGTTCATCTCAGGATTGACGCCGATGAAGTAGCCTGCTGTTGGAACGAGGTCGTAAACCATCGGGATGCGTCCCGAAGAATTGTCTTTCTTTCCAATCTCTCTGGCGAGTCCTTCTTTTATCAACTCGTTGAGGGCACTTGTTGTTGTCGGTAAGCTAACTCCGATAGCCTTCGACATCTCTGGGATGGTGGAGGCTCCGTGAGAGATAAACTGCTCCAGGAGCTTGCCCTGAACTGAGGGCTTTTTGTTTATCTTTCTAAGATATTTTATTAAGTCAGCTTTCATAACTAATATTTTTTAGTTGCAAAGATAAAGTTTTTCTGTATAGGTGCAACATTTTTTGCTGTTAATAAAACTTAAATGGTGAAAAATAGTATACTTTTCGTCGTTTTCGGACATCCTGTTTTCTTCTATACCTTATTATATATATAGAGAGGTTGGATACGTAAGTGCACAAAAGGGGCAATTAAAACTACACTTAATAGCTCTTTTGATATTGGGTAAAGTTACACTGAATCGGTGTCAGATGCGAACAAAGTACAGGTATTTCAGCCATAAGGAGACTTAAAGTATAAAAAATGTTTCTGTTTTAGAAATATTAACGCTATTTTCATTGCTGTGTTTGATAAAACTAGTAACTTTGCAAAATAAAATATTTTAGTAACAAACTGAGCGTTAATAAAGAATTTAATAAATGAAAGTTTATATCGCTCCTCGTTATTTTTCGATTTTAACCTATTAATTAAAAGAAGTATGGAATACGATGTAAAGTCTTTAGTGATTGGCTTGGATTTGGGTGGAACCAATTCCGTTTTCGGCATCGTTGATGGGGACGGAGAAATAATAGCTACAACCTCAATCAAGACCCAGACATTCCAACGCGTGGAACAATACGTAGAGGAATCGGTAAAAGCTGTGATGCAGATAGTAGAACAGGTAGGTGGTATGGAGAAAATTCGTGCCTTGGGCATCGGTGCGCCTTGTGGTAACTATTACAAGGGGACCATTGAAAATGCAGCAAATCTGGTATGGGCTAAGGGTATTGTACCGCTGGCTGACATGTTTGCAGAGAAACTGGGCATTCCGGTTGCTATTACCAATGATGCAAATGCGGCTGCTATGGGAGAAATGAAATATGGTGCTGCAGTTGGTATGAAAAATTTCGTAGAACTCACTCTCGGAACAGGCGTAGGATCGGGTATCGTGGCTAACGGGCAGCTGATTTATGGTTGCGACGGTTTCGCCGGTGAGTTGGGACACATGGTAGTGGAGCCTGACGGTAGACCATGCGGCTGTGGCAGAAAGGGCTGCCTGGAGACCTACTGCTCGGCTACAGGCGTGGTCCGTACTACCTTGGCCATGCTCGAAGCATCAACCGTGGCAACTGAGCTGAGAAATATTCCAAGGGAAGAAATTACATCTTATGTGGTTTATAAGGCAGCCATGGCAGGAGATACACTGGCACGGGAAGTGTTCAGACAAACCGGTACAAGAATCGGCAAGGCCTGTGCAGAGATAGCTACCTTTCTGAGCCCGGAGGCTTTTATCTTCTTCGGAGGATTGGCACAGGCTGGCGATCTGCTCTTCCGGCCTATTGAAGAAGCATATAACGAGCATGTGCTCTCATTATATAAAGGTAAGGCTAAGTTCCTGATGAGCGGACTTGATGGTGCCAAGGCGGCCATCCTGGGTGCTGCAGCAATGGCGTCTGAACTCTAATCCGTCATTTTAAAAAAAGAAAACATAACATAACCTATTTATTTAAATACAGATAAAGATATGAGACTCAATCTTAGTTCACAAATCGTACTCAATAAAGTACCTGTAGAGTTCTACAAGCCAAAGACGACTGTAGAATATTCTGAAATCTCCAGAATGGAGAAGATTCATACAGACATCTTTGCCTCTATGGCAGAAGGTGCCAGTCATGTAGCTGACAAAATAGAAGCTGGTATCAAGGCGGCACAGCAGGAAGGCAAATTCTATGTGATGGCGCTGGGTTCCGGTTCTTCTCTCTATTCTGTATACGATGAACTCGTTCGCCGTTACAACGAGAAGACCCTGAGCTTCCGCAATGTTGTTGTATTCAATGCATACGAATATTATCCGCTCCAGAAGGACAGTTCTCTCCGTACCATCAACCAGTTGAAGGATCGTTTCCTCAATCATGTGGATGTGGCTGAGCAGAACATTTTTACACTGGATGGTTTTGTGGCACAGGATGCCGTACAGGACAGTTGCCGTCTTTATGAGCAGCGTATCAAGACCTTTGGCGGTCTCGATGTAGCCCTCCTAGGTGTAGGCCGTTCGGGTAATATTGCTGCCAACGAGCCAGGTTCGGGCATCCAGTCGATGACCCGTATCATCCTCATCGGCAATACCTCTCGCGAAGAGATGGAGAACAGCGAGCAGACCAAGGAAACCATTCCTCCATGTTCGCTCACCATGGGTATCGCTACCTTACTCTCAGCCAAGAGCATCTATCTGACAGCCTGGGGCGAAGAGAAGGCAGAGATTATGCAGAAGGTGGTGGAGAACTCTATAACAGATACCCTGCCGGCATCATTCCTTCAGACTCATCCGAATGCTCATGTTGTCATCGACCTGGGTGCAGCTCACCATCTGACGCGTATCGAGCATCCATGGCTCGTAACTTCATGCCAGTGGAGTGATAAACTGGTGCGTTCGGCACTGGTATGGCTCTGCCAGAAACTCGGTAAGCCTATCCTGAAGTTGACCAATAAGGATTATAATGAGAACGGACTGAGCGAACTTCTGGCTCTCTATGGCTCTGCCTATAATGCCAATATCAAGATTTTCAATGATTTGCAGCATACCATTACCGGATGGCCAGGTGGTAAGCCAAATGCCGATGATACCTATCGTCCGGAGCGTGCAACACCATTCCCTAAGAAGGTTATCGTGTTCTCTCCACACCCAGACGATGATGTTATCTCAATGGGAGGAACCATCCGTCGACTGGTACAACAGAACCACGATGTGCATGTAGCTTACGAAACATCAGGAAACATTGCTGTGGGTGATGAGGAAGTAACAAGATTCATGCACTTTATCAATGGTTTCAACCAACTCTTTGCTGACTCAAAGGATAGTATCATCTCTAATAAATATAAGGAAATAAAGACCTTCTTTGCCAAGAAGAAGGAGAGTGACTTCGATACGAGAGATATCCTGACCATCAAGGGACTGATTCGCCGTGGTGAGGCTCGTATCGCTTGTACCTATAATGATATTCCGCTTGACCATGTACACTTCCTCGACCTGCCATTCTATGAGAGCGGCAAGATAGAGAAGTTGCCTATGACCGAGAAGGATGTGGAGGTAGTGAGAGCTCTGTTGCAGAAGGTGCAGCCACATCAGATTTATGTTGCCGGCGACCTTGCTGATCCTCACGGAACCCACAAGAAGTGTACTGATGCCGTTCTGGCAGCTATCGACGAAGAGAAGAAAGCGGGTGCAGAATGGTTGAAGGACTGTCGCATCTGGATGTATCGTGGTGCCTGGGCAGAATGGGAGATTGAGAATATCGAAATGTGTGTTCCATTGAGTCCTGAGGAGTTGCGAGCAAAGCGTAACTCTATCCTCAAGCATCAGTCGCAGATGGAGAGTGCTCCTTTCTTGGGTAATGATGAGCGCCTGTTCTGGCAGAGAGCCGAGGACCGTAACCGTGCTACTGCATCGCTCTACGACCAGTTGGGTCTGGCATGCTATGAGGCCATGGAGGCTTTCGTGGAGTACAAACCATTGTAATACCTTATTAATATATTTAATGTTATGGCAAAGTTCAATCGTTTATTAGGCTCGTTTGTAGCCTGTGCAGCGATGCTGGGTGGTATCTCCACTCCGGCATCTGCTGCCGATATTAATATTATCCCGATACCGGTGAAGACTCAGGTACAGAAAGGGGAGTTCGTATTGCCACAGAAGGTGGTAATCGCTTACCAGACGGCTGAAGGCAGAAATATCGCCCAGTACATGGCAGACAAACTGAAGGCTTCTACAGGTTATGAGGTAACGGTAGGTGGAAAGAAGGGGAATATCTCTATACAGATTTCTCCTTCGCTGAAAATTGCCGAGGAAGGTTATCGCCTTACCGTAACCGCCAAGGGGGTTGTTATCAAGGCGAAGACCGCCAAGGGCGCCTTCTACGGTATGCAGAGTTTCATGCAGTTACTCCCTGCCCAGATAGAGAGCGCAACCCGGGTGGATGGAGTGAAATGGGTAGCACAATGCTGTGATATCCAAGATGCTCCACGCTTCGGCTACCGTGGATTCCATCTCGATCCATGCCGCCATTTCATTTCTGTCGAGAATGTGAAGAAGCAACTGGACCTGATGTCTATGTTCAAGGTGAACACCATGCACTTCCATCTGACGGAAGACCAGGGCTGGCGTATCGAAATCAAGAAATATCCTAAACTTACTTCTGTGGGCAGTATCCGTACCGAGGGCGATGGCTCTTTTTATGGCGGTTTCTATACCCAGGAGCAGATTAAGGAAATAGTGGATTATGCTGCCAAGCGCTATATTACCGTGATTCCGGAAATCGACCTTCCTGGTCACATGATGGCAGCTATCTCTGCTTATCCTTATCTTTCATGCAAAGGTGAGCAGTGGTCGTTGAGAACAGTTTGGGGTGTAGAGGATATCGTGATGTGCCCGGGCAAGGAAGATATGTTCCGCTTCCTGGATGACATCTTTAGTGAGATTGTTCCTCTCTTCCCAGGTAAGTACTTCCATATCGGTGGCGACGAGTGTCCGAAGACCAGTTGGAAAAACTGCCCTGCCTGTCAGAAGCGTATTCAGACAGAGGGCTTGCAGGCTGAAGGAAAGCATTCGGCTGAGGAAAGACTGCAGAGCTACGTTATCAAGCGCATAGAGAAAATGCTGGAGAAGCGTGGCAGAAAGATTATCGGATGGGACGAGATTCTGGAAGGCGGATTGAGTGAGAATGCTACCGTGATGTCATGGCGTGGAACGGAAGGAGGTATCGAGGCTGCCATGCAGAAGCATGATGTCATCATGACGCCGGGCAGCGACGGTATGTATCTCGACTGGTATCAGGGTGACAGCAAGGTGGAGCCTGTAACCATTCCTAGTCCTCCTAGATATCTGGCTTCAACCTATAATTATAATCCGGTACCTGATACCATCAAGGCGTTGGGACTGGCTCATCATATCCTGGGCGTTCAGTGTAACAACTGGTCGGAATATATGTATTCCAATGCCAAGATGGAGTATATGATGTATCCTCGTGCCATTGCTCTCTCTGAGATTGCATGGTCGCCAGTGAGCAGGAAAAACTTCAAGGATTTCTGCCGCCGACTGGATGCAAACTGTGTCCGTCTGGACGAGCGCCATATCCATTATCATATCCCATTGCCTGAGCAGCCTTTAGGTTCTTGCGATAAGGTGGTCATTACTGGGGATACTGCGGTAACCTTTACCACCTCGCGTTCTATGAAGATGGTTTATACATTGGATGGAAGTACACCAACTCCTTCTTCTTCGGCTTATGCAGAGCCTATCAGGGTGAGTGGAAACACCATCATCAAGATAGCAACCATATTGCCTTCAGGCAAGATGAGCCGTATCAGAACCGTTGATGTTGAGAAGCAGACTTATGCTCCAGCTGTTAAGGTGGAGGGCGCAAAACCTGGGTTGCAGATGAAGCGCATTAAGGGCAACTATCTGAAGGTTGACCAGCTGGAATGGGCTGATGCTGCCTGGGAGTGTGCAAACATCGAGGGCTTGGAGCAGATGAAGATTCAGCAGAAGGATGATGCTGCTACCTTGCGCGGTGCCAATAATTATGCTGCCATCGCTGAGGGCTACATCAATATTCCGGAGGATGGTGTCTATTATCTCTCTTCCCGTCTGGAGCAGGTTTGGATTGATAACAAACTCATGATTAGCAATGAGGGGGATGTGAAGGCTGGTACCAATCATGATACTTCTGTAGCATTGGCTAAGGGATTGCATCCTTTCAAGGTGGTTTTCCTCAGCAATATCGTTGGCGGCTGGCCTTCATGGTGGAGCAGTCTCGGCATTGAAATGCGCAAGGACAGCGAACAGAAGTTTACACCAGTAGATAACTCTATGTTTTTCAGAAAATAATAAAACAGATATGAGCATCAGAAATATAGCAAATGTATCGCTTTGCCTCGCCTTGCTGTCTGTCGGCAATGGCGTAGCGGCTCAGAACGAGTCGCGTTGGCATAATGTGGATATCAACCAGCAGAACCGCGAACCTCGCCGTGCTGCTTTCTTTGCATACGAGACCCTTGACAAAGCACAGAGTTTTGACAAGAGGAAGTCGGCCAACTATCTTTCGATGGAAGGCATGTGGAAGTTTAACTTCGTGAAGGATCATAACAAGCGTCCTGCCAACTTCTTTGCAGCCAACTATGACGATTCGGAGTGGAAGGATTTCCCTGTACCGGGGCTATTCGAACTGAACGGTTATGGAGATGCTACTTATAAGAATGTCGGTTATGCCTGGGCTACCCAGTTTGACCCAAATCCTCCTTATATCAGCGAACTCAACAACTATACGGGTTCTTATCGTCGTACCTTCGAACTTCCTAAGGACTGGAAGGGCAAGGATGTCTATTTCCATGTAGGTTCGGCTACCAGCAACCTGACCCTTTGGGTGAACGGCAAGTATGTGGGATATAGTGAAGACAGCAAGGTGGCTGCCGAGTTTAATATCTCCAAGTATCTGAAGCCGGGCAAAAACCTGATAGCTATGCAGGTGATGCGCTGGTGCGATGGTTCTTATTTCGAGGATCAGGACTTCTGGCGCTTTACTGGTATAGCCCGTGAGGTTTATCTCTATGCACGTCCGAAACTTCATGCTGCCGATATCCGTCTTGATGCCGGTTTGATGAATAATTATCGGGATGGTATCCTGAACTATCAGATAGCGCTGAAGGGCGGCAAGACTGATGTGACTGTTGCCTTGTGTGATAAGGATGGCAAGCAAATAGCATCGGCTACCGGAGCTCAGGGTGTAATCAAAGTACCGAAGGTGAAGGCTTGGACTGCTGAGACACCTTATTTATATAAGGTATACATCTCTCTGAAGAATAAGCAGGGGGTAGCGGAGGTGATTCCGCAGAAGGTGGGCTTCCGCAATGTGGAAATCAAGAACGCCCAGTTGCTGGTGAACGGCAAGCCTGTACTGATTAAGGGTGCCAACCGGCATGAGATAGATCCGGATGGTGGATATGTGGTAAGTGTAGAGCGCATGATTCAGGATATCAGAATCATGAAACAGTTGAACATCAATGCGGTTCGTACCTGCCATTATCCTGACGATCCCCGCTGGTATGAACTCTGTGATGAATACGGACTGTATCTTACTGCTGAGGCTAACCTCGAATCTCATGGTATGGGATATGAGGAAAAATCACTCGCTAAGTTCCCTGAGTATCTCCAGACTCACATCGAGCGCAATGAAGGTAATGTGAAAAGTTTTATCAATCACCCTTCTATCATCGTATGGAGTTTGGGTAATGAGTGTGGTTACGGCATCAACTTCGAAAAGACCTATGACTGGGTGAAAGCGCTCGACAAGACCCGTCCTGTTCAGTATGAGCGTGGCGGTTATGACAGCAAGACTGATATTTACTGTCCGATGTATATCGACTACGAGGAGAGTGAGAAATATTGCAAGAGTGATGGTGTTAAACCATACATCCAGTGCGAATATGCTCATGCTATGGGTAATTCGGAAGGTGGTTTCAAGGAATATTGGGACCTCATCCGTAAGTATCCTAAGTATCAGGGTGGCTATATCTGGGACTTCGTAGATCAGGGCATTCGTGACAAGAGTCCTGTCACCGGTAAGGAAATCTTTACTTATGGTGGAGATTACGGCCGCTATCCGGCAAGTGACTATAACTTCAACTGTAATGGTATCATTGCTCCAGACCGCCGTCTGAATCCTCATGCTTACGAGATTCAGTACTATCATCAGAATGTATGGATCAAGGACCTGGATGCTGTGAATGGTGCTTTCAAGGTTTACAACGAGAACTTCTTCAAGAATATCGATGACTTGAACCTGACAGCTACGGTTTATGCCAATGGTGTGAAACTGGCTACAGTTGAGATTCCTGAAACAAAGGGTATTGCTCCTCAGGCTACCAAACTGATCAAGAGTGATGAACTGAAGTATGCGGTGGCTGAGGCTGAATCGAAGCATGCAAAGGAGGAGATTGTTCTTAACTTTGCTTTTGCAAGCGATGGCACACAGCCGCTGGTAGACAAGGGCCAGGTGATGGCTCGCCAGCAGTTTATCATCAGCGATTATCAGTTTGCCAAACCGGCGGTTCCTGCTGTTGCTGCTGCGCCAACCAAGAAGGATAAGGTGCAGGAGACAAGCAGTATGGAGGTGGAGGAAACCAACTCTTATGTGAAGGTCAGCGCACAGAGAATGTCTGTAACCATAGGCAAGAAGACGGGTATGATAGATTATCTCGATGTAGATGGTGAACCGATGTTGAAGTTCCGTGAGAGTATGACTCCGGAATTCTGGCGTGCTCCTACCGATAATGACTATGGAGCATCTCTGCAGAAGGAGATGAGAGTATGGAAGAACCCGCAGATGACTCTGAAGTCTTTCGACAAAAATGTGAGTAAGGACAATGTGGTGCTGACAGCTCTCTTCGATATGCCGGAAGTGAAAGCTCAGCTGATGCTCCGCTATGACATCAGTGCTGCGGGCGAGGTGAATGTTACCCAGAAGATGACTACCGACAAGGAGGTGCAGGTTGCCGATCTGTTCAGATTCGGTCTGCAGTTGCAGATGCCTGCTACTTTCTCTAAGCTCGAGTATTATGGTAGAGGTCCTGAAGAGAACTACGTAGATCGTCATTCTTCTGCTTTTATCGGCAAGTACGAGTCTGACGTGAAGGATGAATATTATCCATATATCCGTCCGCAGGAGAGTGGTAACCATACCGATATCCGCTATTTCTCTATCTTTAATCCAACCACCGGCAAGGGGATTACCTTTGAGGGGTATGAACCTATGGAGTGCAGTGCCATCCCTTATCTGGTAGAGGATTTGGATTCTGGTATCGAGAAGACGCATGCATGGGGACAACACAGTGGTGATCTGGTGGATAAGGGACTCGTGCAGTTGCATATCCAGAAATGCCAGTATCCTTTGGGCTGCATCGACAGTTGGATGACCAAGCCTATGGAGAAGTATCGTCTCCATTATGCTGATCGTGAATTTACATTCAAAATAAAGGCAAAATAAAATTTCCGTTATAAAACTCAGATATATGCGGAAATACGGGTATAAGATTAAGTTTAAATAATAAAGTGACCCTAGTTTTAGGGTTGAGAGTTTGTCTTTAGGTTTGTCGCTTGAGGGGGCATTTAGGCCTTTCAAGCGGCTTTTTTATTGCTTGTTTCAAAATGAAACGAATAATGTGTAATTTGCTTTCATTTTGTTCCGTATTTTAAAAAGAACTATGCAAAATAATAACTAAATAAAAATATTAATATCAAAAGGTAAGTAATATTGTGAAATATTAAACAAAATGTCGTACCTTTGCACCAGAAAACAAACAAAATGTAAATTAATTAATAGGAGAGATTAACATGAAAAAGATTGAAGCAATCATCCGTAAGACTAAGTTTGAGGATGTAAAAGAAGCTTTGCTTGCCGCCGACATCGAGTGGTTCTCTTACTACGATGTAAGAGGAGAGGGCAAGATGAGACAGGCTCGAATCTACCGTGGTGTCATGTATGATACCAGCAGTATCGAGCGAGTGTTGCTGAATGTTGTCGTGCGCGACAAGAATGTAGAGAAAACGATTAATGCCATCCAGGAGGCTGCCCGTACAGGCGAGATTGGTGATGGTCGAATCTTTGTAATTCCTGTCGAGGATACCGTAAGAATCCGTACAGGTGAAAGAGGCGACATCGCTCTCTATAATGCTGAGCAGGAGAAATAGTGATTAGTGTTTTATGTTTAGTGCTTAATGTTTACTTAGAGGGGTAGCATAAGCACGGCTTTGATGGCTAACATTAAACGTTTTCTTAAAATTTTATGAATCTTGTGTAGTGAGGGCGCATGCCAATTAAACATTAAACACTACACACTAAACAGTAAAAAGATTATGAGTGTACAGGATTTAGGAATTTCAGTAGATACCCTATGGATGCTCTTGGCAGCCATGTTGGTCTTTTTCATGCAGCCGGGATTTGCCCTCTGCGAGGCGGGCTTTACCCGTAGTAAAAATACAGCGAACATCTTGTTTAAGAACTTTGTCGATTTTATGATCGGTTCCGTTCTCTTCTGGTTCGTAGGTTTCGGATTTATGTTTGGTAGCGATGGCGCCGGTTTCATCGGTATGCCTAACTTCGGGGATTTGTCTTTCTATACAAATGCAGCCGGCCTTCCTACTGAAGGCTTCCTAATGTTTGAAACCGTATTCTGCGCTACTAGTGCTACCATCGTTTCAGGTGCTATGGCAGAACGTACCAAGTTCTCCATGTACTGCGTTTACTCATTCTTCATTTCATTGATTATCTATCCTGTAGAGGGTCACTGGACATGGGGTGGCGGTTGGCTTTGCAACAGCGAGGCAGGTTCGTTCATGATGAACACCTTCGGTGCAGCCTTCCATGATTTCGCAGGTTCTGCCATCGTACATAGTGTTGGTGGTGTACTTGCCTTGGTTGGTGCTATCTGCTTAGGTCCTCGTCTGGGTAAATATCGCAACGGCAAGAGCACGGCTATCCCTGGTCACAACCTCATGGCTGCTGCCCTGGGCGTATTCATCCTCTGGTTCGGCTGGTTCGGTTTCAACCCTGGTTCTCAGCTTGCTGCTTCTGGTGAGGTTAACCGTGTTGCTATCAGTCACGTATTCCTGACAACCAACTTGGCTGCCGTTTGTGGTGGTCTCGGTACTATGTTCACCTCTTGGATTAAGTATGGCAAACCTTCGTTCTCATTGACATTGAACGGTATTCTGGCTGGTTTGGTAGCTATCACCGCTGGTTGCGACTTGGTTAGTCCATTGGGTTCTGCCATCATCGGTCTCTTGGCAGGTATCATCTTGGTATTCTCTATCGAGTTCATTGATACCAAGCTTCATATTGATGATCCTGTTGGTGCAAGTTCAGTTCATGGTGTATGCGGTATCTTCGGTACTTTGATGACTGGTCTCTTCGCCCTTGATGGTGGCGCCTTCTATGGTGGTGGCTTCGGATTCTTCGGTGCTCAGTGCTTCGGTATCCTCTGCATCGACCTTTGGGCAGCCGTAACAGGTATCATCCTCTTCTGGGGTATCAAGAAGATTGCTGGTCTCCGTGTTGATAAGCGAATCGAGGAAGAAGGTCTCGATATCTACGAGCATGGTGAGAGTTGCTACAACTAAAGATGCTTTCATATAACGAGCGAGAGAGATTTTTCAGCAGAAGTTTTGGAGAGCAGAGTTTTATTAATGCCATTGAATAATGTACGCTGCATCTCAACAATATAAATAAATCGCAATTTATTTTGTGTTGTCTTCGATTTGCAGTACCTTTGCTGCCGAAACTTTAAAAAACAAAGAAGTATCACATTAAAAAGAGAGAATATGAAGAAGATTTTTGATATAAAGAAGATGGGTGCCCTTGCACTCGGTTTGGTTGCTTTTGCTCCTGCAGCTTCTGCTCAGGATGAGGTTGAAACTACCATCGCTGCAGATGTTGTAAACCAGTATTACTGGCGTGGTCAGTCACTGGGAGAAGTCTCTTTGCAGCCAACACTCTGTATTGGTTACAAGGGCTTGTCTCTGACAGCTTGGGGAAGTGTAGGTGTCTCTAAACCAGACGATACTAAGGAATTTGACCTTACCTTGGCTTATGAAACCGGTGGCTTCCATATCGGTGTAACCGATTACTGGTTCAACTCTCCTAACGAGAAGTATTTCGCCTATAAGGCACATGAAACTTCTCATGTGTTTGAGGCAAACGTAGGTTATGACTTTGGTCCAGTTGCCTTGAACTGGTACACCAACTTTGCAGGCAATGATGGATTAAATAAGGATGGTGACCGTGCTTATTCTTCATATGTTGAGGCTACAGCCCCATTCAAGTTGGGCGGTTGTGATTGGGCAGCAAGTATAGGCGCAGTTCCATTTGCAACATCTTTCTATGGTGATGCCAATGGTTTTGCAGTTACCAATGTTTCACTGAAAGCTACCAAGGATTTGAAGATTACAGATTCTTTCTCTGTTCCAGTCTTCGCTCAGGTAGCTGCTAACCCTAGCACCGAAAAAGCTTACCTGGTAGTAGGTTTTACCTTGCAGCCATAATAGGCTCTTAGGTTTTTCGATATAATCTTACGTTGGTAGGTTTAAGTTTTTATTTTAAATGCCGATAGTTCCGTCAAAGAGCTATCGGCATATCTTTGTATGATATGGGGGTAAGAAACTGTGTATAATGCCCTGGATGCTTTGTTGCATATCTATGAGCGTATAATATGCCCTGGATACGCTTTGTTTATCTTAAAAATGATTGTATTTTA
This sequence comes from Segatella copri, assembly GCF_019249795.2. Lineage (NCBI taxonomy): Bacteria > Pseudomonadati > Bacteroidota > Bacteroidia > Bacteroidales > Prevotellaceae > Segatella > Segatella copri. The sequence goes on along the minus strand of NZ_CP156891.1, from coordinate 1,332,810 downwards.
CAGATTGTAATTAAATAGTGTCTTTTTCTTTTCAGTTTATTATATATTTTAATCTAATATGCGTTAATATGTTATTATTATGATAAGGTAAAGACAAAATGCTACTATTCTTTTCTTTATTCTAACAAAAAGTTGTAATTTTGCACCCGAAACATAGCAAAAAGTAATTTTAAACTTTGCTTTTGCTTGGTTTGCTCCTAAAAGAATGGATTGGACATGCCAAGGTGAATAAGAGAGAACAAGAGTTAAAAATAACCGTAAAAGAAAGGAAAAGATTTATGTGTGGAATCGTATCTATCTTCAATATTCAGGAGCAGACTCCTGAATTGCGACAGCAAGCGCTTCGTATGAGCCAGAAGATTCGCCATCGCGGACCAGACTGGAGTGGAATCTACTGTGGTGGTTCAGCTATCCTGGCACATGAGCGTCTGAGTATTGTAGACCCTGAAAGTGGTCGCCAACCTTTGTTTGCACCAGACAAAAAACAGGTGCTTGCCGTAAACGGTGAGATTTATAATCATCAGGACATCCGTGCTCGTTTTGCCGGCAAATACCAGTATCAGACCGGTTCCGACTGTGAGGTGATTCTTTCTCTCTATCGTGAGATGCGAGCAGATTCCGACTTTGATTCCTTAATATATAAAGGTGAGGATGCGCTCCACGCCCGTATCTCCAAGATGCTTGAAGAGCTGAACGGTATCTTTGCCTTCGCCCTTTACGATGCCGAACGTGATGAGTTTCTCATCGCCCGCGACCCTATCGGTGTTATTCCTCTTTATATTGGTTATGATAAGGATGGAAAAGTGCTGGTGGCAAGCGAGTTGAAGGCTCTGGAAGGTCAGTGCGACCACTACGAGCCATTCCTCCCGGGCCATTATTATTATAGCAAGAACCCTGGCATGAAGCGTTACTATACACGCGATTGGTTTGAGTATGCTGCCATGCAGAAAAAATATCAGATTGATGATGCCAAGAAGGCTGAAGAACAGCTGAAGGATGCTGAACCTCAGGAGAAAGCTGCGGTAAAGGAAATCCATGATGCTCTCGAAGCTTCTGTCAAACGCCAGTTGATGAGCGATGTACCTTACGGTGTCCTTCTCAGTGGTGGTCTTGATTCTTCTGTCATCTCTGCTGTAGCTGAGAAGTATTCTTCTACCCGTGTAGAGAATGGGGGAGAGACCAAGGCATATTGGCCACGTCTGCACTCCTTCGCTGTTGGTTTGAAGGGTGCGCCTGATCTGGCAAAAGCACGTTTGGTTGCCGAACACATCGGAACTGTGCATCACGAAATCAACTATACCATTCAGGAAGGTCTGGATGCTATCCGTGATGTCATCTATTTCATCGAGACCTATGATGTTACCACTGTGCGTGCATCTACCCCGATGTATCTTTTAGCGAGAGTCATCCGAAGCATGGGTATCAAGATGGTGCTTTCGGGCGAGGGTGCCGACGAGGTATTCGGAGGTTATCTCTACTTCCATAAAGCACCGGATGCCAAGGCATTCCATGAGGAAACCGTACGAAAGTTGGGTAAACTCTATCTCTACGATTGTCTGAGAGCCAACAAGAGTTTGGCTGCATGGGGCATCGAGGGCCGTGTGCCTTTCCTCGACAAGGAGTTCCTGGATGTAGCGATGGGTATGAACCCGGTTTTGAAGATGTGTCCGGATAAGACCATCGAGAAAAAGGTGGTTCGTGAGGCATTTGCCGATTTGCTTCCAGAAGAAGTGGCATGGCGACAGAAGGAACAGTTCTCCGATGGTGTGGGCTATTCATGGATTGATACCCTGAAGCAGATTACCGCATCTGCCGTCAGCGATGAGCAGATGGCGCATGCTGCTGAGCGATTCCCTATCAACCCTCCACAGAATAAGGAGGAGTATTATTATCGTTCTATCTTCGCCGAGCATTTCCCAAGCGACAGCGCTGCCAAGAGCGTACCTAGTGTGCCTAGCGTAGCATGTTCTACAGCCGAAGCCCTTGCCTGGGATGCCTCATTCAAGAACCAGAACGACCCTAGCGGCAGAGCCGTGGCGGGAGTTCACGAACAGGCGTATAAATAAGTGAAGAGTGGAGAGTGAAGAATCACTTTGTACTTCATATTTAAGTAAGAAAAATAGTTAGAAATAACCGATATAAAACGAACAAGAAATGGAAAAAGGATTGTACAGTTCAGCCTATGAGCACGATGCGTGTGGCGTAGGTATGGTGGTGAATATCCACGGTAACAAGAGTCATGAGCTGGTCGATAACGCCTTGAAGGTACTCGAGAACATGCGTCATCGTGGTGCAGAGGGTGCCGATAACAAGACGGGTGATGGTGCCGGTATCATGCTCCAGATTCCACATGAGTTTATTCTTCTTCAGGGTATCCCAGTGCCAGAAAAAGGTAAATATGGTACGGGTCTCGTCTTCTTGCCTAAGGATGAGAAGAAACAGCAGGATATTCTCTCTATCATGATTGAGGAAATTGAACGCGAGGGATTGCAGCTGATGCATCTCCGCAATGTGCCTACTAACCCTGATTGTTTGGGTGAGGCTGCTTTGAGTAACGAACCAGCTATCAAACAGGTGTTTATCACAGGTGTTACAGATGATAAGGTGCCTGTCTTTGAGCGCACCCTCTATCTTATCCGTAAACGTATTGAGAAACGTGTCAGTGATCCTGATTTCTTTATTTGTTCGTTGTCTAATTCGAACATCGTATATAAGGGTATGTTGAGCAGCCTCCAGTTGCGCCAATATTATCCTGACTTGACCAATAATTATTTCACAAGCGGTCTGGCTCTGGTTCACTCCCGCTTCTCTACCAACACCTTCCCAACATGGAGTCTGGCTCAGCCATTCCGTCTCCTTGCCCACAATGGTGAGATTAACACCATCCGTGGTAACCGTGCCTGGATGAAGGCTCGTGAGAGTGTGTTGAGCAGCGAGGCTTTGGGCGATATCCGTGAGATTTCTCCTATCGTCCAGCCTGATATGAGTGACTCTGCCAGCCTCGACAATGTATTTGAGTTCTTCGTGATGAGCGGCCTGTCATTGCCTCATGCCATGGCTGTGATGGTGCCTGAGAGCTTCAACGACAAGAACCCTATCTCTGAGGATCTGAAGGCATTCTATGAGTACCACTCTATCCTGATGGAGCCATGGGATGGTCCTGCCGCCCTGCTCTTCAGCGATGGCCGTTATGCTGGTGGTATGCTCGATAGAAATGGTCTGCGCCCTGCACGCTATACCATCACCAAGAACGATATGATGGTAGTCGCATCTGAAGTAGGTGTGATGGATTTCGATCCTACAGAGATTGCCGAGAAGGGTCGTCTGCAGCCTGGTAAAATTCTCCTCATCGATACACAGGAGGGTAAGATCTACTACGATGGTGAAATCAAGGAGCGCCTGGCTGCCCAGCATCCATATCGCCAGTGGTTGAACACCAACCGTATTGAACTGGAGAAACTTCGCAGTGGTCGTAAGGTGGAAAATGGTGTGGACAACCTCACTCGCAAGGAATTGGAATTCGGTTTTGGCGAGGAAGATATCGACGGTACTATCATCCCAATGGCTACCAAGGGTCAGGAACCTACTGCTTCTATGGGTAATGATACTCCGCTTGCTGTGCTTTCCGACCAGCCACAGATTTTCTTCAACTACTTCCGTCAGCAGTTTGCTCAGGTTACCAACCCTGCTATCGATTCTATCCGTGAGAACCTCGTGATGAGTCTTACCGAGTATATCGGCCGTGTAGGTTCCGGCATTCTGAACCCAGACGAGAGCAACTGCAAGATGGTTCGTCTGCCACATCCTATCCTGACCAATACCCAGCTGGATATCCTTCAGAATATCCGCTACAAGGGATTTAATACAGTAAAACTCCACATGCTCTTCGAAACCGCCAAGGGCGAAGAAGGACTGCACGAGGCTTTGGATGAACTCTGCAAGCAGGCTGCCCAGAGCGTGGATGATGGCTACAACTACATCATCTTGAGCGACCGTGGCGTGGATGAAACTCATGCCGCCATTCCATCTCTGCTTGCCGTGAGTGCCGTACATCATTATCTGATTGATGCCGGCAAGCGTGTGCAGACAGCCCTCATCGTAGAGAGCGGTGAGATTCGTGAGGTAATGCATGCAGCCCTCCTGTTGGGTTACGGTGCATCAGCCCTCTGTCCATACTTGACATACGCCATCCTCGACGACCTTGTAAAGAAGGGAAAGATTCAGGAGGATTACCATACAGCCGAGCAGAACTACATCAAGGCTGTGAAGAAGGGCTTGTTCAAGATTATGGCTAAGATGGGTATCTCTACCATCCGAAGCTATCGTGGTGCCAAGATCTTCGAGAGCATCGGTTTGAGCGAGAGCCTTCTGAAGAGCTACTTCGGAACAGAGGTGAGCACTATCGGCGGTATCGGACTCGAGACCATCGCCCGTGATGCCATCCGCCTGCACGACAAGGCATTCGAGACCAAGAAGCTCGAGTTCCTGCCAAGTATGGGACAGTTCCACTACCGCAAGGACGGTATCAAGCACGCTTGGAACCCAGAGACCATCGCCACCCTGCAGCTCGCAACCCGCAAGGGCGATTATGATCTCTTCAAGAAATATACACATCTCGTTGACGATAAGCAGGAGCCTATCTTCATCCGCGACTTCTTCAGCTTCCGCAAGAATCCTATCTCTATAGATAAGGTGGAGCCGGTAGAGGAAATCGTGAAGCACTTCGTTACCGGTGCAATGAGTTTCGGTGCCCTCTCCAAAGAGGCTCACGAGGCAATGGCACTCGCCATGAACGCCCTCGGTGCCCGAAGCAATACCGGTGAAGGTGGTGAGGATAACGAGCGATTCCATTCTACACAGGATGGCATCAGCCTCTCAAGCAAGACCAAGCAGGTGGCTTCCGGTCGATTCGGTGTGACTACTGAATATTTGGTAAATGCAGAGGAAATCCAGATCAAGGTGGCACAGGGTGCTAAACCGGGTGAGGGTGGTCAGTTGCCTGGCTTCAAGGTTAACGAGGTCATTGCCAAGACCCGTCACTCTATTCCTGGCATCAGCTTGATTTCTCCTCCACCTCATCACGATATCTACAGTATCGAGGATTTGGCTCAGCTCATCTTCGACCTCAAGAACGTAAACCCTAAGGCGGCTATCTCTGTGAAGTTGGTTGCTGAGAGTGGTGTGGGTACCATCGCTGCCGGTGTGGCTAAGGCAAAGGCCGACCTCATCGTTATCTCTGGTGCTGAGGGTGGTACAGGTGCCAGCCCTGCATCAAGTATGCGTTTCGCTGGTATCTCTCCTGAAATCGGACTTTCTGAAACCCAGCAGACACTGGTGAAAAACGGTCTTCGCGGACAGGTTCGTCTGCAGGTAGATGGTCAGTTGAAGAGTGGTCGTGACATCATCCTGATGGCTTTGCTCGGTGCTGAGGAATTCAGTTTCGGTACGGCAGCCCTCATCGTTTTGGGTTGTGTCATGATGCGTAAGTGTAACTTGAATACCTGTCCTATGGGTGTTGCCACACAGGATCCTAAGCTCCGTGCGCACTTCCGTGGCAGCTACAAGTATCTTATCAACTACTTCCGCTTCCTCGCTGAGGAGGTTCGTGAATATCTGGCAGAGATGGGTTACACCTCATTGAACGATATCATCGGTCATACCGAGCTCATCGTCCGCAAGAAGGATGAGGAGATTGTTCCTACCGAGGGTTCGGATGCCGTAGAGCCAGAGGTGGCCAAGAGCATCAAGGAGAAGGCCGACTTGCTCGATTTCTCTCGTCTCTTGCATCGTGAGACAGGTCATTGCTCGCTCTATCATACTACCGAGCAGATTCATGACCTCGACAATGTACTCGACCAGCAGTTGATTCGTGGTGCACAGCGTGCCATCGAGAATCAGGAAGAAGTGAACCTCGATTTTGCCATCAAGAATACCGATCGTGCTGCCGGTGTGATGCTGAGCGGTATGATTGCCGAGAAATATGGTGAGGCTGGTCTTCCAGACAAGACCGTGAACGTGAAGTTCAAGGGTTCTGCAGGTCAGAGCTTCGGTGCCTTCCTGGTTAAGGGAGTGGATTTCAAACTCGAAGGTGAGACCAATGACTATTTCGCCAAGGGACTTTCAGGAGGTCGTGTTTCCATCCTTCCTCCTATCCGCAGCAACTTCTCTGCTGAGGATAACATCATCGCCGGTAACACCGGATTGTATGGTGCTACAAGCGGTGAGTTGTATATCAATGGTAAGGTAGGTGAACGCTTCGGTGTTCGTAACTCCGGTGCCATCGCCGTGATTGAGGGCGCTGGCGACCACTGCTGCGAGTATATGACGGGCGGTAGAGTAGTAGTGCTCGGTGAAACTGGCCGTAACTTTGCCGCTGGTATGAGTGGTGGTGTTGCCTATGTATGGGATAAGAACCACAACTTCGATTACTTCTGTAACATGGATATGGTGGAGATTAATCTCGTGGAGGATAGCACCTATCGCAAGGAGTTGCACGAGCTGATCCGTCAGCATTATCTCTACACCGGCAGTAAGCTTGCCCGTACTATGCTCGACGACTGGAACCACTACGTAGAGGATTTCATCCAGGTAGTGCCAATCGAGTACAAGCGAGTTCTCCAGGAGGAGCAGGTAAAGAAGTTGCAGCAGAAGATTGCGGATATGCAGCGAGATTACTAATTTTAAAATTAGAAAAAAGATGGGAAATCCAAAAGCATTTTTGACTATACCTCGCAAGGAAGCAGGTTATAGACCAATTCACGATAGAATCCTCGACTTCAGCGAGGTAGAACAGACATTGAATAGCAACGACCGCCGACAGCAGGCTTCACGTTGCATGGATTGTGGTGTGCCTTTCTGTCACTGGGCTTGTCCGCTGGGCAACAAGGCACCGGAGTGGAATGATGCCCTCTACAAGGGCGACTGGGAGCTGGCTTATCGTCTCCTCAATTCCACCAACGACTTTCCGGAGTTCACAGGACGCATCTGTCCTGCACTTTGCGAGAAGGCGTGTGTATTGAATCTCATGGATCATGAGCCAACCACCAACCGTGAGGATGAGTGTGCCATCGTGGAGCACGCCTTCTCTGAGGATTATGTACATGTTGAGATTCCTGAGCGTAATGGCAAGACGGTGGCTGTCATCGGTGCTGGTCCTGCGGGATTGGTAGCTGCCAACCAGTTGAACCATAAGGGATATAAGGTAACAGTATTCGAGGCACGTGAGAATGCTGGTGGTCTCTTGCGTTATGGTATTCCTAACTTCAAACTCAACAAGAGCATCATCGACCGCCGTCTCCGTCTTCTCGAAGAGGAGGGTATTGAATTCAGATACAACCAGCATATTGACGTTACCAAGTTGCCGGAAGGCTTCGATGCCTACGTGGTATCTACCGGTACACCAACTGCCCGCGACCTGAAGATTCCTGGAAGAGAGCTGAAGGGTGTTTATTTTGCCCTGGAACTTCTTTCTCAGCAGAACCGTATCCTCGCCGGTATGGAGTTCTCTAAGGACGAACTGGTTACCTGCAAGGGCAAGGATGTGCTGGTAATCGGTGGTGGTGATACTGGTTCCGACTGTATCGGTACCGCACATCGTCAGGGTTGCAAGAGCGTAACCCAGATTGAAATCATGCCTAAGCCAGTGGAAGGCCCGGAGGATCCTAAGAATCCTTGGCCAAACTGGCCTCGCACCCTGAAGACAACTTCCAGTCATGAGGAAGGATGCACCCGTCGCTGGAACATCAACTCTCTGGAGTTCCTGGGAAAAAACGGCAAACTGACAGGTGTGAAGGTTCAGCCTATCGACTGGAAACCAAACCCAGAGGGTGGTCGCCCGTTGATGGTAGAGGCTGGCGAACCGGAGATTATCAAGGCAGAGGCCGTATTTCTGGCCATGGGCTTCCTGAAGCCACAGCAGCCTGAATTTGCTGAGAATGTATTCGTGGCTGGCGATGCAGCAAGCGGTGCCTCTCTGGTAGTACGCGCCATGGCAAGCGGCAGAAAGATTGCTGCCCAGGTAGATAAGTTCCTGAACAAATAAATCGGTTATTTTTAACTATAAGTGTAGGGAGGTTGACCTCAGTGATGAGGTTTTCCTCCCTTTTTTCTTTCTCCTTCTCCCTCGTTCCGCCCTCATCACTCTCGTTCCGCCCCCGTTCCAGGCGGTTCCATCGCCTGTCCTATGAATAATAATCAACAAAAAAAGGGTTTTATTCGTGATTTCTCTCCATATTTTCCTTAATAATTTGGCATTCCCAAATATAAAGTGTAAATTTGCACTCAATATTTCGACTAATAATAATTAAACTAAGGAAATAACAGAAAATGAAAAAGAAATTATCAACCGTTCTTTTGGCATTGGCTGCCTTTATGCCAATGACAGCACAGAATCTTGTAAAGGGAGATTATGGTTATCTCTATTGTCACATGAGCGATAAGGGGGAGTGGACAGCCTATGCCATTTCCCGTGATGGCTACAACTATCAGGACATCAATGATGGCAACCCTATCTTCAATCCAGAAGAGCATGCCCGCATTGAAGGCGGAACCCGTGATGCCTACATCACCCGTATGTACAATGGCAAAGGATACATCATGGTTACCACCGATATGTGCGTGCGCAAGAGCCACAAATGGGACAACTATGGCATCGATCTCCTGAAGAGTAAGGATTTGAAGAACTGGACCAGCGTTACCTTCGATTTCCGCAAGGGCATGCAGAACTTCTGCGATGCTGCCACAGCTACATCTCCTTATAAGGACTGGAGCACCATCAACCGTGTATGGGCACCTCAGATTTTCTGGGATCCTGACTATTGTTGGGAAAACGGTGAGAAGGGCGGATACATGATTTACTATTCCATGCTTAACCGTGCTGAGGAGAAGTACGACCGCATGTATTACAGCTATGCTGACAAGACCTTTACCAAACTCACCACTCCTAAGCTACTCTTCGACTGGGGGTATGCTACCATCGATGCCGATATCAATTTCCTGAAGAGCGATGGTCTCTATCACATGCTCATTAAGAAAGAGGGTGGAAAGAGAGGTATCTTCACTGCTACCAGCAAATATCTCAATCATGGTTGGAGCGCTCCTGTCGATGATGACTTCGTAAGTTTCGAGGGAAGTAAACTGACAGAGGGAAGTTCTGCCTTCCAGCTTATTGGTGATGATACTTGGCGTGTGGCTTACATCCAATATAGTGATCATCCTAAGCATTACCATATCTGCAAGGCAGATAAGTATCTTCGTAATTTCTCTGATCCTGTGGACATTAAGGGAGTTACGGCTCCTCAGCATGGCAGTTTCATGAGAATTACCAAGAAAGAGTACAAAATGCTCCTGAAATGGAACCAAGAATTAAAAAATATAGAAAAATAAGTGGATTTATTGTTAAGTGCATAGCCGTATAGAATATTTAAGGGATTTATGCTTGTTTGGTTTAGATCAATAGTTCGTTAATAATTCAATAATGTGCTAAGCAGCTATACGCTGTAAGCACGAGAGATCTTTGAAAATCTTGCTAATTAAAGTTCGGTTCGGGGTGTACCCACTTGCTTTAAAAATTCGTTTCACCAGATAAATATTGGTCATCAGTGACTTGAATGAAGACATAGAATATTCCATTCCCATCTCCTTCATAGTTACCTTGGCAACATTTAGTGATGTGAACGAAGCATTGAAAGCAAAATCGAGTTTCCACTTATCGCGAGCCTGGCAGTCCATAAGACCAGTATAGCCTTTGGCGTCACGAAAGCAAAATTCGATCTGGAACCTGGTTCTATAATAAAGAAGTACTTCTTCACCCGAAAGTGAGGTGTCTGTAGAGAAGAATAGTTTCTTCTTGCCATTCGGCATCTGCCAGATGACAAGTCTAACTTTACACCTGAGTGCCTTGGAATAGGCTATCAAAGTATAAGCTGTTCCTTCTATATCTTTCATCTCCATCTTCTCCATTCGAGTGAGGTCAAGATTCTTCATATCAATCTTGCCATCCTTGGTCTTTGGGCGACCACGTTTTCCAGTACGTGGACCAGCATAGACATAAAAGAGACAAGCATTGTCACGAAAGCGGCTTATCAAAGAGAACCCTTCTTTCTTTATCCCATTAACAAATGTACTTGTAGAGAAGTAAGCATCTGCAACTATGAGGGTTGAGAGTTTAAGAAGTTCCTTGCGGTAACGCTTAATGACGCTGATATAGAAATCTACCATAGTCTTGTTTCTAAGACTCAGTTCTTTATTACTTAGCGACTGGTGTGCTTTTAACATCATGCAGTCTTTGGCATCAATATCAATGAGGCCAATACCCATGATTTCGAGACCATGTTTAACAGACTGTGCACATCCCGACCAAAAACGACCGATATGTGGAGTCTTCTTGCCAGCTTTGCTGATGTAGCTGGGATCAATGGCAATAGCCCATCTTCCCTGTTTACCAAAGAAGCGCTTGGCAAGTGAGACATTAAGTTTGAGCCAGTCAATGCTTTTCGACTTTTTTAAGCCGAATGCGTTGCGATAGGTTTGCTCAACATGCGAGCCATACCTCCCCATTTGGGTGAAATTTATCTTTCTTGGTATTACCATGAACAAAATTATCACCTCGATGAGTATTTTCTCGAAACTTTTTGTTAACTTTGCAGCCGAATCTTCAACTGCATCTTTAAAGATATCCATATATTGGTCAAGTCCTGTATTCATATAATTTTGCGTTTGTCGTGATTTGCAAAGTTACTGAAAATCAGCGACTTGACCAACTTTTTATAGTTAAGTTTTCATAAGAATTTCTTAATATAAGTTATTGATTTACAGACGATTAAATATTAATTTAACGCAGTATTGTTAGATAAGATAGAAAAAAATATGATTGTGCGCGCGTACATTATAATATGTAAAGCAAAATTTATATGCATATCGCTCTATTCAACATGATCCTAGTAAAATCTTTCACAGGTGTATTTGCTAAGTTGAAATGTAGTTTTATGTAATCCTCGGTAATGGGGAAAAATAGTCTTTAAAGTGAGTTTGATTGTTTATATGTGTTAAATTTTGGCTAAAATCTGAACTTTTTTGCGAAAAGATTTGGTGGAATGAAAAATAGTTAGTACTTTTGCACTCGCTTTTGAGAAATACACTTTCTCTTAGCAACGAAAGAAAGAGTTCTTTGAAAGATTTTACATAAACAGACAAGTAGTACAAGAAGCGGTTAACTTCTTAGAAATAAGAAAGTTGACTGGGTAAAAGAAACGAACCGTCAAGCAATTGACAAGTCAGGTTTACTAAGCTTCAATAAACGAAAAGGATATTCGTCCTAAGTACAGACAACAAACAAACCAAGCCGCAAGGCTAGGTAAAAATGATATTTTACAATGGAGAGTTTGATCCTGGCTCAGGATGAACGCTAGCTACAGGCTTAACACATGCAAGTCGAGGGGAAACGACATCGAAAGCTTGCTTTTGATGGGCGTCGACCGGCGCACGGGTGAGTAACGCGTATCCAACCTGCCCACCACTTGGGGATAACCTTGCGAAAGTAAGACTAATACCCAATGATATCTCTAGAAGGCATCTGAAAGAGATTAAAGATTTATCGGTGATGGATGGGGATGCGTCTGATTAGCTTGTTGGCGGGGTAACGGCCCACCAAGGCAACGATCAGTAGGGGTTCTGAGAGGAAGGTCCCCCACATTGGAACTGAGACACGGTCCAAACTCCTACGGGAGGCAGCAGTGAGGAATATTGGTCAATGGACGAGAGTCTGAACCAGCCAAGTAGCGTGCAGGAAGACGGCCCTATGGGTTGTAAACTGCTTTTATAAGGGAATAAAGTTAGTCTCGTGAGACTTTTTGCATGTACCTTATGAATAAGGACCGGCTAATTCCGTGCCAGCAGCCGCGGTAATACGGAAGGTCCGGGCGTTATCCGGATTTATTGGGTTTAAAGGGAGCGTAGGCCGGAGATTAAGCGTGTTGTGAAATGTAGATGCTCAACATCTGAACTGCAGCGCGAACTGGTTTCCTTGAGTACGCACAAAGTGGGCGGAATTCGTGGTGTAGCGGTGAAATGCTTAGATATCACGAAGAACTCCGATTGCGAAGGCAGCTCACTGGAGCGCAACTGACGCTGAAGCTCGAAAGTGCGGGTATCGAACAGGATTAGATACCCTGGTAGTCCGCACGGTAAACGATGGATGCCCGCTGTTGGTCTGAATAGGTCAGCGGCCAAGCGAAAGCATTAAGCATCCCACCTGGGGAGTACGCCGGCAACGGTGAAACTCAAAGGAATTGACGGGGGCCCGCACAAGCGGAGGAACATGTGGTTTAATTCGATGATACGCGAGGAACCTTACCCGGGCTTGAATTGCAGAGGAAGGATTTGGAGACAATGACGCCCTTCGGGGCCTCTGTGAAGGTGCTGCATGGTTGTCGTCAGCTCGTGCCGTGAGGTGTCGGCTTAAGTGCCATAACGAGCGCAACCCCTCTCCTTAGTTGCCATCAGGTCATGCTGGGCACTCTGGGGACACTGCCACCGTAAGGTGTGAGGAAGGTGGGGATGACGTCAAATCAGCACGGCCCTTACGTCCGGGGCTACACACGTGTTACAATGGCAGGTACAGAGAGACGGTCCCTTGCAAAACGGATCAAATCCTTAAAGCCTGTCTCAGTTCGGACTGGGGTCTGCAACCCGACCCCACGAAGCTGGATTCGCTAGTAATCGCGCATCAGCCATGGCGCGGTGAATACGTTCCCGGGCCTTGTACACACCGCCCGTCAAGCCATGAAAGCCGGGGGCGCCTAAAGTCCGTGA